>CAVZJT010000010.1:0-321289 GCA_963775655.1 uncultured Actinomycetota bacterium
GGCCGGTTCGACCGGGTGCTCGGTTCGCTGCACTCCTTGCCGATCGGCGAACGGTTCTTTGAGCCGCCCGATCTCTTCCGGCAGCGCCCGGCGGCCGAGGTGATGCGGGACTACCTGGCCGAGCTGCGCCGTCTGGTCATCGGTTCCGACGTGTTCGCGGTGCTCGCTCACATCGACTACCCGGTCCGCTACTGGCCGGCGGAGGCCGGGCCGTTCGATCCGCACGCGTTCGAGGGCGAGTTCCGCGGCGTACTGCAGGCCCTTGCGGCCAGCGGTCGGGCGCTGGAGGTCAACACCCAGGTGCCGCTCCACCCGGAGATCGTCCGCTGGTGGCACGACGAAGGCGGAGACGCGATCACCTTCGGGAGTGACGCGCATGACCCGACGGTGCTGGCGCGTGGTTTCGCCGAGGCCGCAGCCATGGCCGAAGCCCACGGCTTCCGATCCGGCCGCCATCCCTACGACTTCTGGATCCGCTCGCGCTGACTTCGGTGGCCTTGTCGCTGGATGGGCGAGTTATGCCCGATCGCGGCGGTCGCCCCTTGCTTTTACCCATCACCGCGACCAGTTCCCGCGACTAGGGTGGGTGCGAACGTCGGGGGAAGAGGCGCCATGACCGACAACACCGAGACCGCGATCCTCGCCGGGGGCTGTTACTGGGGAATGCAGGAGCAGATCCGCCAGCGTGATGGGGTGATCTCCACCCGAGTCGGTTACATCGGCGGCGAGAACGAGAACCCGACGGACGACGACCATCCCGGCCACGCCGAGGCCATCGAGATCGTCTTCGATCCCGAGCGGACCTCCTACCGGGACATGCTCGAGTTCTTCTTTCAGATCCACGATCCGACGACGAAGGACCGTCAGGGCAAGTACTCCGGCTCCGACTACCGCTCCGAGATCTTCTACACGACCGACGAGCAGCGCGAGGTGGCCGAGGACACGATCATGGACGTCGATGCCTCCGGCCTATGGCCCGGCAAGGTCGTCACGCAGATCAGCGAGGCCGGCCGTTTCTGGGAGGCCGAGGCGGACGACCAGTACTACCTGAAACGCTATCCGGACGGCTACTCCTGCCACTTCCCGCGGCCGGGTTGGAAGCTGCCCCACCGAGCGACCACGGCCTGACGGATCCGCTCCCGCTCAAGGTTTCAGTGCGGAAGCGGACGACGTGCCGGCTAATCGTCCGGCAGCCGCGAGTAGACGTACATGTCGCGACGTGAATCGCCGAGTTGTTGCCAACTGCGGAGCAATCCCTCCCGGTGGTACCTCGCGCGTTCTGCGGTACGCCAGGAAGGCTCGTTCGCGGGTTCGATGAAGAGTTCCAGCCGTTGAACATCGCTCAAGTTGAGAGCCCAGGCCGAGAGTGCATCGAGCGCGGCCGTGGCATAGCCACGCCTGCGGAACTCGGGTGCGACCCAGTAGTCGAGACTGGCTCGCCCATGGGCCTCCTCGCGGTACCCGGTCGTGCCATCCGGCGCAACCGCGCGGAGCCAGAGCCCGATTCCTCCAACAGCCTCGTCCGTCCGGTTGTCGGCGATGGCCAACGACAGCCCCAACCCGAGCTCGGTGCGGAGCTTCTGCCGCCGGACGTGCTCACGGGCACCGTCAAGATCGGTCTGGCGGCGGCCGGAAAACAGCTGGATGAAGGGATCTGAGGATGCTCGTGCGATGGCGGGGGCGTCCCGTTCGCGGGGAGCCCGCAGCACCAACGGCCCGGCGGTCAGTCGTGGCGTCTCCACTTCGTGGTCCCTTCCCACGCTCTAGTGCCGCAGCGGGCAGCGTTCGCCCTGCCCACGCCCGCCGGTGATCACACCGAACGCCGATGAGTTTTGGGGATGATCCCGGTCGACAGGGTTATACCTGCTTTACGGAAGGTGAGTGAGGATGGGGAAGCTGCTCTGGCACACGCCGTTGAGCCTGGACGGCTTCATAGCCGGGCCGGACGATGACATGGGGTGGGTTTTCGACGTCGATTCCGGGTCAGGCCAGACCGCCGACGAGGTTGTTCGATCGACGGGAGCGTTGCTGGTCGGCCGTCGTACGCAGGATGTCGAGGATCGCCTGCAACCGGGCTTCTACGGAGGCGCCTTTCGCGGGCCGTTCTTTGTGTTGCGTCATGATCCGCCGGCGCAGCCCCCTGTCGTGAAGGGTGTGACCGGCCAGTTCCTCGACATGCGGATCGAGGAGGCGGTGACCCTTGCCAGGAAGGCCGCGGATGAGGCGAATGTGGTCGTCCTTGGCGCCAATGTCGCCCGGCAGTGTCTCGAGGCGGGGCTTCTGGACGAGATCATCGTGCACATCGCCCCGGTCCTCGTCGGCGCGGGCGTCCGCTTCTTTGACAGCGCCGGCGGCGCTCCGATCAGACTTGAGGCGATCTCTTCCCACGTGGAGGGGGAGACCACGGTGCTTCGCTACGCGGTGCGCAAGACGCCAGCGGAATGACGATGAGGCAGGTCGGCATGCCTTACCACCGAGGTCGAACAGGCGGTATGCAAGCTGTCCGACCCCCGACTTCGATCGCCCGAGTCAAAGTCAGCTCCCGTAGCTCAGGGGGCAGGGCACCCGGGTCAGAGCATCCCCGTACGGCGGAGGCGCTCGCCGGCCTCGTACTCCGAGAGGGAGTAGATGGGCTGCCCGACCGCGTGCTGATACTTGGCGTCGTAAGCCCTGGTCCAGACGCCGGCGGCCCAGAATCGCTCGAGTTCGTCGGAGGTGAAATCCCGGCCGCGGGCACTGCAGTACGCGACGAGGAACTGCTCCGTGTCGTCGACGGTGGCCAACTCCTTCGCGCTGACGGTCGAGTACAGCGCGGCAGCGAACCCGGCGAGGACGTCTTCGCAGTCAGCGGTCATGCTGTCCCAGTCGTGCACTGTCAAGAGCGTGTCTCCGCTCCAGCGCAGGTTGCTGGCAAGCCAGTCGCAATGGCCGATCACAGCTTCGGACCCGCCCGCGCGCAGTCGGTCGCGGGCCTGGCGCCCGGCGTCGTCGATCCATTGCGGGCCGGCCACCTCGTTGAGGTTGAGGTCAGGATCCTCCTCGGGACGAGGCCACAGCCCGTTCTCGGCGTGGTTCCAGGACGCCCAGGACGGTGCCGGGTCAAGGGCAGGCAACTCCTCCGGCCGGGGAGCAAGCGTGATCAGCCGAGCGAATGCTTCCGCGAAGGCTTGAGCCGCGTGGTTCGCGCTCGGGAGCGTCGCGCCGCCGGGGACGTAGGCCTCCGCCGTTGCGACGTCGTCGCCGAAAGGGGTGACGCCGGTGAACGGCTCGGGGCACGGATAACCGGACCGGAACATGCGACGCTGGACTTCGACGCATCCTGCGATCCGCGGCGAGGCCGGACGTACCTTCACGACGACCTCGCGGCCGTCAGCCGAGCGCAGCCCAATGACCGCGGAGAGATGCCCGGATCGGAAGATCTCATCCGCTGGCGGGCTACCTAGGTGCTCGATGCACCACTGGTCAAGGCGGTCTGCATCGACGAGAGGCGCGGGCGATGACACCGGATCATCCTGACATGCTCTCGCTGGGCCGGACGCCAGGTGCCAGCTCACTGGCGGCACAAGGAATTGGGCCGCGCCGCTCTTCGGCCCTTCATGCAGACTGCTCGCTGCCGTGCGCGCGGGGTCTAAGTTGCTGCCCATGACAGCTACGGAGCCTCATCGGGAGGTCGTCAACCAGAACAGGGAGTATTGGGAGGCGATCGCGGGAGAACGGCACGGTGAGCCGCTGGAGTTCTTTCGCGCCGGTGGGAACGCGTTGGAGCCCTACGAGATGGATGCGATCGGTGATCCCACAGGACTACGAGTCCTTCATCTGGCGTGCGCTGTAGGAAACGAGTCGTTGAGTTTTGCGATGCTCGGCGCTCGGGTGACCGGCGTAGACCTATCCCCCACGCACATCGCATACGCACGAGCCAAGGCGGCGGAACTCGGCGTCGAAGTCGATTTCCGCGAAGGCGATATGACTGCGTTAGACCCGGAACTCACTCGATTCGATCTGATCTACATCTCGGGGGGCGGACTCTGCTGGGCGCCTGACATTGAAAAATGGTCTGCGACCGTAGCATCGCGGCTTGTCAGCGGTGGGCGAGTCGTCATTTGCGAGCATCATCCGCTGTGGGAATCGCTTTCGGTCGCGGGTGAGAACCTGCTGACTGTGACCTCCGACTACTTCGCCGAGTCCCGGGTGGGATTCCAGGATGCACTCAAAGCGCCGCAGATCACGCGTGGTAGGTCCGAGCCCTTGCCGAGTAGCACCAGCTTCATATGGGGCCTGGGCCGGGTGGTTACTGCATTGATCAGTGCGGGCCTGCGGGTTGAAACTCTGCAAGAGTTCGGTGACCCGGAGATGTATCCGGGCTTGGGTACAGCAGGGGCTAAGGTTCCCTCCGTTTATCTCGTTGCTGCCGGCAAGCCTCGACTGTGAGACCTCAGCGAACCGCCGTCTGGCGAAGCTGTTAGCCAAGGTTGGACACCCGTTGATGACCGATCGGATGGAGCTGCGCCACATGCGGCTGGCGCCGAGCACGGCCGACGGAGACGAAAGCCGGTCCTGGTCAAGTGGACGGCGGATGATCGAGGTTCGCCGCCCCGCTTGACATCCTGACCCGAGCACGCATACTTAGTCGTATGCCTAAGCGTTCGGCCGAGACCAGCGGTGACGCCGAGCTCGACTGGATGTTCCGCGCACTGGCGGACGGCACCCGCCGGGCGATGGTCGCCCGGCTGGTCCACGGGCCGGCCTCGGTGAGTCAGCTCGCCGAACCGTTCGGCATGGCGCTGCCCACCGTCTTCCAGCACCTGCGGGTGCTCGAGCAGGCGCAGATCGTGTCGTCCGAGAAGGTCGGCCGGGTACGTACGTACCAACTCGTGCCCGATGCGATGGTCCCGGCCAATGCCTGGATCGTGGCCCACCGCCGCCCGCTGGAACGCCAGCTCGACCGCCTAGGCGACTACCTCACCAACAATCACCCGGCACAGGAGGACTGACATGACCGACCACACCCAGACCCACGCCACGTTCGTGCTCGAGCGCGAGTACCCGGTTCCGGTCGACCGCGTGTGGGCCGCCTTCGCCGACCCCGAGATCAAGCGCAAGTGGTTCGGCAGCGACGAGTTCGTCTACGTCGAGCGCAGCGACGACTTCCGGGTCGGCGGCGTGATGATCGACGACGGGCGTCACGGCGAGGGCGGCCCGCTGTCCCAGTACCGCGCCACGTACACCGACATCACGCCCAACGAGCGGATCGTCTACACGTACGACATGTGGCTCGACGGGGCGCACGCCTCGACGTCGATCACGACGATCGTATTCGAGCCCACCGACGACTTCGCGAGCCCGGGGACCCAGCTCACGTTCACCGAGCAGGGCGTCCACCTCGACGGTGTGCACGGTCCCGGGCCGGATGCCGCGGCCGGTCGCGAGTCCGGCACCGCCGGCCTGCTCGACGCAATCGGGAAGCTGCTCGCCGCCGTCGGCTGAACCCGTCCACGGAGCCGGGTTCACGTCCATCGGTGGTGAGCGACCTTTCTCCCTTCACGGTGGCACGCCGTTCCACTTCGTCATTGACGGCATTGAGGCCGCACTGGAACGGGCGCAAGGGAGCCGATGCCGGCGACGTGCGGGTCGCCGGTGGCGCTAGCACCGTGCGGCGATGCTCCAGGACGGGTGCCGGGCCACACTCAGACCGGGATCACCCTAAATCTGTACTCCCCCCGCGTCCCCTACGATGCTGTCTGCTGCGGTGGTGCCCTTGGACGGGCGCCCTGGCTGTCAAGTTGGCTGTCAGAACACCCCGCCGCAGGACGAAAGTGCAGGTCAGCCCTCGTAGCTCAGGGGATAGAGCATCGGTTTCCTAAACCGTGTGTCGCAGGTTCGAATCCTGCCGAGGGCACCCTCAAAACCCTAGGTCAGAGCCGGCAGACACGGTCCGTAACCGTCGTGATCTCGGTTTCGGGGCACACTCGGGGCACACAGAAACCCGCGCCGCCTCGTCCAGCCGGTCCGCGACGGCGTCCAGATCGTCACCGAACAGGTGTCCGTAACGGTCGAGAGTCATGGCCGCGCTGGCGTGCCCGAGCATGCTCTGGACCGCCTTCACCGACGCTCCGGCCGAGATCGCCAGGGCCGCCGCCGCGCGGACCAGGAATGCGTTGACGCCGACCACCTACTCGTTTCCACGATGGTGATCAGCCGAGCTGAAAGGGCTGCGGGGTGCCGCCCGTCATCGCGTCGCGGCAAGATTGCGCCATGCTCGCCGGCGGACCCTCCCTCGAATGCGCTGGTGGGCTATTGCCATGACCGGAATCGAAGCTTCGACCTCTCCCCCGCCCTTGCCGCGCTGGTTCGGACCTAGAGCCAGCCCCGATGACCCGGCCGTCTCGGCGCTGATCGCCCGCGTCGCGCGAGGGGCCGGATGGGCAGACCTTGGCGGTGAGTTCAACCTCAACGTGCGGATAGACGCTGAGCCCCCGGTTATCCTCCGGGTTCATCGGCCCTGGGTCCGCCGCGGCCGGGTAGCGGGACTGCGGCGGCTGCGGGAGCGGCTCCAGCAGACGCAAGTCCGCGTCGCTCAGCCGATTCGGATTTCCGGCTGCGACCTCCTGAGGGTCGCTGATCGTTGGGCTGAGATTGAGGAGTTCATCGATCACGTCCAGCCACGGGCGAACGAGGACTCCTACGTCCGGCTATTCGAGGAGCTCGGACGCGTTCACACCGCGCTTAAAACAGTCTGGGAGCCCAGCCCGCCCGAACCCCTCGACGACCACAGAACCTTCGGCCAACTGCGTTACTCGGTCGGCTTCACACGCCGCACGCTCGGACCCCGCAGCGAGCCGGTGGTGCATCGGATGCGCCAACTGACTGGCGAGCTCTCCAAGCTCCGGAAGGAGGTCGAACTGCCCTGCACTCCGATTCATGGGGACTACAAATTGGGCAACGCGGCAGAACTGTCAGACGGCTCATGGGCCACCTTCGACCTGGATTTTGCAAGGGTCAGGGAGCGGCTGTACGACGTCGCGGCCAGCCTGCACCACGTCGCACAGCGCGGCGAATTGCTCGAGCCGCGACGACTGCTCGACGCCTACGAAGGCACGGCTCCGGAACCACTGACTCGCGACGAGCACCGTTGGCTCCCCGGGGCTGTAGCTCTTATACCCCTGCACTGGGCTGCCACCGCAGGGCTCGTGGGCGGCGGCATCCACGAGGCCGAGAGCGCAATGACCGCCGCCGAGGCCTGGTGGTCGCGCCGGGCTGAACTCTCCTCGTAGTCCCACATCGTGGATGTGGGCGTGCACGACTGTTCAGAAGGTGGCGAGGCGGTCGGCGACCTCAAGCATGTGCCGACCCAGCGGCTGCAGATTGATCTGGGTGCACCGCAGCCCACTCGTCACCCGCTCCACGACGCCCCACTCCCAGATCGCCGTGGCGTCCAGCCCGCAGCGCTCCGCCAGCCAATGCGCCCTGGCCCAGGGATCGCCGTCGAGCAGATCCATGGGGTCGTTCCGCATCATCACCCCGAGGTCGCACTCGGCCTCGGCGAGCAGTCCATCGGGGTCGACAAGCTTGAACGTGTCGCGGCCAGGGGCCTGAAGGGCGTTTAACTCGTGAACGTCCCCATGCACCAGCACGGCCCGCTCGTCGTCGTGTGCAGTAATTCGCCGTGCCGCGCAGGCCAGGGCGTGCTCGACGGCCGCCTCGGTGCACGGATGGCCAAGCTCCTCCCACTGAGTGGTGATGAAATCGACGAGCTGGCGCGCTTTGTCCGCGCCAGTAGGCAGGCCGGAACCCGGCGCCGGCCGCCACACCGTGGCCGCCGTCGTCACCAGTATCTCCAGCCGTGCGGCGAGTGGGCGGCGCAGCTCGTAGAGGGAGGGCCCGAGTCGCTCCAGGAGCAGCGCCCCTCGAGCGGCGTCGTCGCGCAACAGGCCAGCACAGCCCCTGGCCACCGGTCAGTCGCAGCATGGTGATCTCGTGACGACCAGCGGCAACGTCCTGTGGAATCAGAAGTTTCAGCACTGCTGGCGTCCCGTCGCCGAGACTGGCCTCGGCCACGAATGCCTCACTGGAGTGTGGGAAGGGGCTGCCCACCGAGACCGACCACTCGGCCTCGAGTTCGGCGATCAATCCCGGAAGGTCTCGCAGCCACCCGCCGGCTCCGCAGGCCGCCGCAGCGTTGGCCACCACATCGGGAACGCGCAGGTTCATTTCCCAAGGTTCGCACAGGCGCCGCTGGGACCGTCGTGCGTACGACCGCTACTCGCGGAGGCTGTACTACCGGCACGCCGTAACGATCTTGGCAATCCCGCCGCCTCTGTTCGTCAATGCGGCGGCGCTGTTCTTGGGTCTCCTCGATCCGCTGGTATGACTCCGGCGGGTGGGGCACCAGGTCGAGGCGATCGCTATCGCGCCGATCCCCACTCCGCAGGTCCTGTGGCGGAAGCCATCGGTACTGGCGCTCGCCGCCGTCCCAGAGACGGCTCGACGGCGAATGCGAGTGGCTCGTCACGAACGGTGTCCTTCCCACCGACCTGGTCACGCGCAACCGCCAGGTCGCCGAGGCTGCGCTCCGGCCGTGGACACCGGTGTTCACGCACGGCGACCTGCAGATCACCCATTTCCCTGGCCTCGAACTTCCCCACGATAGGCCGGCGTGTCAAGACCGGCTACGCCGTCACTGCGGGCGGCCCTTGTCGAACATGACAACGCCAGCACCGACGAGGAGGCGGTGCTGGCGTTGTCACCGAATAGCGTGAACCAACAAGATCACGGAGAGACCGACTCCCACACCATTCCGCGGACGTGACCGCGAACTGCGAAGACTATCTCTCACCAGGCTGAAATGGCTGTTAGCCTCGCCCTGTCGCCGCGTTGGTCAGGGTGGAATGCGAAGGAGCGGAGATGGTTGAAGTTAGTTATGACCAGACAGTTAGGCGCTTCATGGCCGCGCTGGAGAGTGACGGAGACCTCAACGTCCTGAGCGACATCTGTCTGCCTGCCGTCGCGACGGAATGGCGGGCGAACATGGAGACCTTCTCATTCAGCGAGCGGACCTTCACGGTGGACGAAATGGTCGGCGAGGACTCGAAGGTAGCCATCCTCTGGACTGTCGCCGGCAAGCACACAAGCGAATATGCGGGACTGCCTCCGACAGGGAAGCGGACCTCGAATACCGGTTCGGCCTTCTTCACGTTCGATGACGGCAAGATCGCAGCCTTGGTGGTCCACTACGACGCCGACAGCCTGTACGCGCAGCTCGGAGCAACACTTACTCCTGCGGAGTGATCCTGCTGGTAGGCGGCCCGCAACCGATCAATCGGAACCCGGCACCGCCATCTCATCGAGCGCCATCGGGTGGCCGGAAACGAGGTGCTCCGCCGGGTGCGGTGCGGAATGATGCACGGCATGAGGAGGGAGGAGATCACCGCGGATCTGGCCGCTCGACTCGTTGCTGAGCAGTTTCCGCAGTGGGCAGATTTGGCCGTGGAACCAGTCGCGCTAAGTGGGTGGGACAACACCACGTTCCGGCTCGGGCATGAGCTTTTGGTACGGCTTCCGAGCGGTGACGGCTACGCCGCGGCAGTGGAAAAGGAACAGCGTTGGTTGCCGATGCTGGCCGACCGGCTGCCGCTGCCGATCCCAGTGCCGGTGGCAATGGGTCGGCCGGGCGGCGGGTATCCCTGGCCGTGGTCGATCTATCGCTGGATCGACGGCGAGCCGGCGAGCGTGGGCCGGATCGCGGATCTGAGTGGATTCGCCGCCGACCTGGCAGGATTTCTGACCGCACTTCATGCGATCGACGGGTCCAACGGGCCTCCGGCTGGGCAGCACAGCGCACATCGCGGCGGTCCTCTCGCCTACTACGACGACGAAGAGATCCCCGAGTCGATTCATTTGTTGGCCGATGAGATTGACACCGATGCGGCGACCGAGGTGTGGCGGACGGCCTTGTCCAGCACGTGGGAGCGGGCGCCGGTGTGGGTGCACGGAGATGTTGTCGGCTCGAACCTGCTTGTCGCCGACGGTGCCCTCAACGGGGTCATCGACTTCGGCTGCGCGGCAGTCGGTGATCCTGCCTGCGACCTGGTGATGGCATGGACGTTTTTCGCCGAGGACAGCAGCGAGCAGTTTCGAAGTCACCTGCGCCTTGATGACGCCACGTGGGCTCGCGGCCGCGGCTGGGCCCTGTGGAAGGCACTCATCACCATCCTCCGTTCGGAAGAGCAAGACGTGAACGCCGTGGCAGCCCGGTTTGGATGGCGGCACACCCCTCGTCAGGTCATCGACCGCGTACTCGCTGATCACCAACGGTCGAGTTAGGGCGAGCGCCACGTTTCCGAACGTCGTTGTGAGATTCAACTCTGCCCACCCCCGCGGTCGACGCAGTGCGAAGAGGTCTCCACAGCGCTGCACACTGCGAGGGTCTCTTCGAGTCGACCTTCGACCACCACACGCCGACACGCGGGACGCCGGCACGGCGACCGATCTCATCGTAGAAACGGAGCAACGCTTTGAACCGCAGCATCTCCGCCGGTGCCCTGTCGCTACCCTCTTGCCGTGGCTGGTCGCGCGCTCGTGCTCACCGGGCCATCGGGCGTTGGCAAGACGGCCGTCGGCCTGCGGCTCCAGCAGATTCTCCCCGAGCCGTGGCTGTTCTACGAGGTAGATCGAGCACAACCGTCCGCTCCTGACAGGCCAGAGTTCAAGACGATCGAAACCGACCGGCGCATGCGACGTGCTGCCCTCTCCGCCGCCCGCGCCTACGTAGATGCCGGATTCTCCTTGATCATCGAAATTGGTCTCTTCGACGAGACCGATCGCGAGAGCCTCGCTCAAGAGCTGACCGGAATTGACACAACAGTCGTCGTCCCTTTCGTGCGACCAATCAACTCTCGAACACCACTTGGACGAGCGCTCCAGCACCGTCGACGAGGATTGGGCGCGAGAGTTCCATCGCCGGTTCAACGGGGCTGTCATCGAGTCCGGCGTTATCGAAACCACTGACTATCGAACCGTCCCCGACGTCGCCTTGGCGATCGCTGGTCACGCGCGAGCGGCCAAGCCCACTTAAGCAGCGCAGGACAGCAACGCGTCTGGACTGTTGCTCGTCGGCTGGGGCCAACAGCGGGAAGATGGTGGCCAGGAAGTTCCGCAGTACAGGCAGCACCTGCTCGGGGGCCACGTCATCTTTGGGGTTGCTGGGTAGGCCCCTCGATCTCGACGTGGTTCTGCTCCGCGTACTCCCGGATCCCCTGCGCCAGCGTCTTGCCCAGCGTGGACAGGCTCGCGCCGAGGGCTGCCGAATCTTCCATGAACTCCGGCACGGGCCGCGGTTCCGGGTCCGGCCACCATAGTCGGCGTCTGCCCCGGTGCCGGGGCGTTGTACGGCGCGGTGATGTCGTCACCGACCTTGAACCGGTTCTGCTCGTTCTGGACGCCGAACAGCTGGGTGTTGGTGTGCGGGTACTCCTCGCCGGAGTCCGGGTTCGGGCTGTCCATGTCGGTAGCGACGGTGTAGGGCACCACCTTGCGGTCAGCGCCGTGCTCTGCCCACGCCGGGATCGGGTTCGTGAGGTCCTTGCCGATAACGCCGTCGAAGGTCTTGTCATCGTCCGGCCCGTAGAGGCGGCCGAGCAGGTTGTCCAGCGAACGGTTCTCGAACACCACGACCACCACGTGGTCGAGCGCATTGCCCTTGCTCTGACCCGCCATCCGAGCCCCCGATCCACAAAGCGCACGCCGGCGTTCACACAACGCCGTTGGTGCAGCGGCGCTCTCCGCTCCCGAACTTAGCCGTAGCGAGTCCCGCATACCGAAAAGTCAGTCATAATGGGGCGGTCGTGGAGCGGTGCGGCTGTCAGGTCGACTGTTCGTACTCGGCGAAGATTTGGTCCAGCACGTGCGCGTCGTCCGCAAACCCGGATCCCCCGTCGTCCAGGGCACCGGCACACTCGGCAAGTGCCTTCCACAGCGCCCAGCCTCTCCCCCGCGCCCATGTCGCCGAGTCGACACACAGCCTGTCGCGGAATGCCTCGCGGGCCTCTTCCGAAAACAGCGTCCACGCGATCGCCAAGTCGCAGGCAGGGTCCCCGACGCCGCACGTACCGAAGTCGATGACGGCGGCAAGCTCGCCGTCCTCCACCAGAAGATTCCCCTGGGCGACGTCGCCGTGGAACCAGACCGGCCGCTCGTCCCACGGCGCTCGCAGCGCGGACTGCCAGATCTCGCTTGCGACGTCGGTGTGGATGTGGCCGTCAAGCGTCTCAAGCGCCCGCTGTGCCTCGTTGTCGTACGTCGCAAGCGGCCCGCCTCGATACCAGTTGTGCAGTCCAGGAACGGGGCCATCGGTGGGATCGATCTGCTGCAGGGCGGCCAGGAAGCTCGCGAGGGTGGCAGCGAACTCGGGCATGTCACCGACCGTCGCACGAGTTGCCGGTTCGCCACTGAGCCACTGGTACACCGACCATGCGTGTGGATAGCCCTCGCCGGGCGCGCCGAGTGCCAACGGAACTGGGATGGGCACGGGCAGCTGCGGGCCGAGCAGCGGGAGCCACCGGTGTTCCTTCTCGACCGCCAGCGCGTACGGCGCGGCACTCGGCAGCCGCACCAGCATCTGGCTACCGAGATGGAACGTGCGGTTGTCCCACCCCGCGTTGGCGACCCGACGGATCGGAAGGTCTACCCATTGCGGAAACTGCGTGGAAACGAGCCGGCGTACCAGGTCTGCATCGGCAGGAAAGCGAGTCGGGAGGGGTCCAAGGTCTGGCACCTGGCTCATATCCACACGCTCACTGACTGGGCGCCGCAAGCGCCTCGGCATGCTGCTCCACCCACGCGATCTCCAGCTCCCCCTCGTCGAGCAAGCCACGACGGGCTAGCTCCGCCTCCCACGCAGAGCCATCGGCGGCGAGCCTCTGCATGTGTTCCAGAAGTTCCCGCATCCGCTCGATCCCCGCGCGAACGACGCCAATGTCCGGCTCGACGCCGTACGCGCCGAGGAGAAGACGAAACCGGCGCGCCTTCTCGGCGGTGCCGGGCGGGAGCCCGACTGCTCGACACTTCTCGTCACGAAAGAACGGCACCCAACGCCACGCGGCGAATCCGAGGTCCCACGCGCGCGGCCCCGGCGCCGCGGTGTCCCAATCGATGAACGCCACCGGCACACCCGACCGGAAGACGGTGTTCCACGGGAAGAGTTCGTTGTGGCAGACCGTCTCGACGGGCTGCCGGGCCTCGAGCATCCACTCACGCCCGGCCCACGGAAACGTCGCTGCGGCATCGTGATACGCACGGATGAGCGCACCGAGATGCACGAGTACGTCGTCACGCCACACGTAGTCGGGGAGACGGATGTCGAAGCGGCCCCCTTGGTCCGGGACAAAGCTGTCGCCCCGCCCGACCTCTCCATCGATGTAGGTCAGGACCTCCCGCCCTTGGTCGTCAAAGCCCAGCGCACGCGGCGCACCGGCAAATCCTTCACGGTCAAGGTGCCGGAGCAGATCGAGTACGGCCGGGGACCAGGAGTTGCCGGTGCGCCGAACTGTCTCACCGACTCGGACGCGGACTCGCGACTGAGAACCGGCGACGAGGGGAATCTCTGGCTCAACCATGCGTCCAGCCAACTCCGCTTCTGCAGACGGTCATGGCAGCCTAGTGGAGCTGTCGAGCCCGGCCGCTACGAATAAACACGCGGAGCTAGGTAGCGTCGGGACGCTGCGGTCTGCCGTGACGGAACCGGTGGATCCGATGCACGAGCAGCGGGCCGACGATCCAGACAACCCACCCGTAGGTGGTGACGAAGAAAACCGGAATCGACAGACCGAAGCCGACCAGGAGGCCGTAGGTCTGCCAAGTGTTAGCGGTCACGACGGGCTCCCGCAGGCCAGCCACCTGATCGTGCGAGATCAGGTGGCGCAGGATCACCAGCAGCAGCGCGGAGGCCACCGCCTGCAGCAGCGAGTAAAACCCGAACCGAAAGGCATGCACGTACAGGTTCTTGTTCCCCTGGCTCGTGAGCAGCTTGGTCGCGAACGGATTGAGGATGATCATGAAGAGCCAGGCCGTGTTGAGCGACCGCAACCGCGCGTCCATCCTCTTGGCGTACCGAAAGATGTCGTGATGGTGGTTCCACGCTGCGGCGATCGCCAGGAAGCTGATCACGAACGCCGCATAGTGATCGGCGTTGTGCCGCACCGAGGACCAGAATTCGGACACGGTGCCGCCGGCGGGCACCGGCAGGTCGATGGCGAGCAACGTGATCGCGATGGCCACCACGGCGTCGGAGAAGAAGGTCAGCCGGTCGACCGCGCGCGCTTCGAAGCCTCCCTCACCATCGGACACCGCTGCTCCTCGCCCCCTTACCCGGGCCCGCCCGACCGGTCACGGCCCGTCCCGGTCCTCAATACCACCCACGCGCCGCAGCAACGTCCAACCAGGCCGGGAAGCCTGCGACGATAACGGTCGTGACGGTTCGAGGCCCGGAATTGGTCCGGCGTGGTCTGCGGCTGGAGTACGCGACACTTGGCTGGAACGTGGTCGGTGTCGTGGTCTTGGCTGTCAGCGCGATCAGGGCCGGGTCGCCGGCGCTTGCCGGGTTCGGCCTGGACTCCCTGATCGAGATCGGCGCGTCGCTGGTCGTCGTCTGGGAGCTCACCCGCGGATCAGCCGCCCGGGAAGCGCGGGCGATGCGATTGATCGGCGTCGGGTTCGTCGCCCTCGTGCTCTACCTGATCGCGCAGGTCAGCTACACATTGGTCAGCTCCGGCCGTCCGGCGGGCTCGCCGCTGGGCATCGCATGGACCGCGTTGACGTTCGTCGCGATGGTGGCCCTGGCCGGCGGGAAACTGCGCATCGGGCGAGACCTCGACAATCCAGTCCTGCGCACCGAAGCCCGGGTCACCCTCATCGACGCCTACCTCGCCGCCGCCGTGCTGCTCGGGCTGGTCCTGAACGACGCGCTGGGGTGGTGGTGGGCCGACCCGGCCGCCGGGCTGGTCATCGTCTACTACGCCGCCCGCGAAGCCCACCAGGCCCTCACCCACAAGCAGACGGCGTTCACCTGACATGTGGTGGCACATAGCGACGGGCGTCGTTACCGGCCTCCTGCTGATCTATGCCGTCCTCGTCGGGCTGCTCTGGCGCTACGCCCGCCACCACCCCGACACCGTGACTATGCGCGATGCTCTGCGGCCGCTACCCGACCTGCTTCGCCTCATTCGGCGCCTCGTGGCCGATCCCACCGTCCCGACAGGCGCACGCATCCGACTCGGGCTCCTGATCATCTACCTCGCATCACCGATCGACCTCATCCCCGACTTCATCCCGGTCGTGGGGTACGCCGACGACGCCGTCATCGTCGCCGTGGTCCTTCGCTCCGTCACGAGAAGTGCCGGCCCCGATGCGCTGGAGCGGCACTGGCCCGGCACTCCCGATGGTCTCGAACTCATTCGACAACTCGCAGGGCTGCCCGGCGGAGATCCGCCACTGTCGTAAGTAACCCGCAGATCGGGCTACGCGCGGCGGTTCAGCCCCGTGGGATGTCCTTTCCTGTCGGTCGGTACTCCACGAGGAGCACCCTGCCGTCGAGTGTTCGGTGATCGACCAGCTCGAGATCGGCGGATGCCATGTCTGCGAAGGCCGGTTGGCGCCCTGAGTCCCCGGCGATCAGGGGAAAGGTCATCAGCCGCAGCCGGTCCACCAGCCCGGCACTTGCGAGCTGCCGGGCGACCGAGAGGCTTCCCATGGTGCGCAGCGGCAGGTCGCCATCGGCCTTCATTTTCGGGATCTCGTCAACCAGCTCCTCGGGGCAGATCCGCGTGTTGGGCCATGCCGCCTGCTGCAAGGTCCTGGAGAACACCACCTTTTCCAGCTCCGCCATCCGACCCCACGACTCGCCATAGGCTTCCGCCGGGAGCGCAGACAGAGCGTCATAGGTCCGCCGGCCCATCACCACGATCTGCGGCGCAGCCATCTCGGTCGTGATCCACTCCTCGAGGTCCGGACCGAAGTAGCCGAAGTATGCCGGCAGCCCGTCCGAACCGGCCCACCCGTCGACCGAGAGGAAGATGTCGACCGTCAAGCTGCTGCCCATGTGCTCTCCTTCGTCGCCTCGCGTACTCACCGACAAGCTTCGTAGGTCATGGACCCGCAGCAACCCAGAAACTCATCGGTATCACTCGCGCCTCGCTCGATTGACCGTGACCAACCTGCCCGGTAAATCTACGAGCGATCGGGACACTGCTGCACGTGGCCGACGTTTCGAAAGGGACAACATGCCCGTCTCCGTTGCCGCTGTCGTCATGCATGTCGCCGACATCGAGAGCGCCACAGAGTTCTGGCGCAAGGCACTCGAACCGGGTTACGACCTGGTCCACCGGGACCACAACTCGTCGACCTTCTCGCCCAAGAGTGGCGGAGGGGTCACGTTGCAGCTCAACAGCGAAGACCAAACGCACCTGGACCTGAACACCGGAAGCGAACAGGAACGCGCCGCGGAGACCGAGAGACTCCTCGCCGCCGGCGCCAGTCGCGTCGATTGGCCGTATCGACCGGACGTCACGGTCCTAGCAGACCCCAGCGGAAACCGCTTCTGCGTGGTCTAGACGCCGGTAGGGATCGCACAGGCTATCCCGACCGACTAGTTCGCGATACAGTAACGATATATCTCTAGACACGGAGGTCCTGTGCTCACACTGGACGACATGGCCGCGAATGGGACGATCTCGGACAAGGGTGCGGAGGTGCTTCGCGGCATCGGGTCCACCGGACGCTCCTTCCTCGTCTACGCCGGCCCACGTAACGCGGGCAAGACGACCCTGACCAACGCGATCCTCGCCGCGGCACCGCCGAGCCTGCCCCGCGCGGAGTTCGACGGCACCGAGGCTGAGGTCGAATCCCTGTCCGCGGCAGCGACGCGTGGCTATCTGCTCGTCGGGGAGATCGGGCATCGCGGCCGGCGCGGTTACCTCGGCGGCGACGAAGTCATCCGACTGTTTCAGCTTCTTGGCGACGGATACTCGCTCGCGTCGAGCCTGCACGCCGAATCGGTCGACGAGGTTTTCGACGTACTGCAACGCAACGGCATCGCACCCGCCACGGCCGCTGCGGCGGTCGACTACTTCGTCAAGGTCCGCGCGCTCGGCGATCCCGATGATCCCGCCACGCAACGGGTCGTCGAGCAGATCGACGAGATCACGTCGCCGGACAGCGCCACGCGTTCCCCGCTCTACCAGCGGGATGCCGCCACGTGATCAGCGTGACTGGTTCGCCCGGACCAGGTCCTCGACAGCCTTCGGAATGGTCGTGTCGAAATCGAGCAGCTTCGCCCAGTCCGGCTCGACGGTGATGCGGATCATCTGCTCGTAAAGCGCCCGCACTCCCGCCTCCCAGGCACCGAACGCCTCCGCAGGGACCATCCTTCGCGATGCATCGACATACTCGGTCGGCACACCGTCGACCAATTCGACGGTCGCAGCCCCGCGAATCATCAGGACGTGCGGGGGGAAGCTCTCCGTGTCGATCGTGATCGCGACCCGCGGGTTCTTCCGCAGCGCCGCTACCTTCGCCGCCTTCGGCACGGTGAACATCAGGATCTGTGACCCGTTCCAGAAGTAGCCGATCGGAACCACCCGCGGATCCCCGTCCAGCCCGATGTAGGAAAACCGCGCCGGGATGCCGGATGCGAGCAGCTCCTCGGAGATCGGCCGGCTCATCACCTCGGCGACATCCTGCTGGTTCATGGTCATCCCCTTCGATTCAGCGACGCCCTTCGCGCCGCGCTCACAGCAGGGACGGAGCCACCGTCGCGTTCTCGACACAGTCTTCCCCTGACCACGTCCAGCCTGTGTTAGACAGTGGGGTGGCAGAGGGGGCGCACGTGGCGGAGCTCAGCGTCGGACTCATCGGATCCTCCCGCAAGGAGAACGAACGTCGCCTGCCGATCCACCCGCGACACATCGAGCGCATCGACGCCGGCCACCGGCAGCGGATCTTCCTCGAGGAAGGATACGGAGAACCCTTCGGGGTATCCGACGAGGAGCTGCGGTCGATGGCCGGCGAGATCCGCACCCGGGCGGCTCTCTTCGCCGAGTGCGACGTCATCGTGCTGCCGAAGCCGACGGCCGAGGATCTGGCAGACATGCGCAACGGACAGATCTTGTGGGGCTGGCCGCACTGCGTACAGGACGCGACGATCACCCAGCTCGCGATCGACCGGCGTCTGACGCTGATCGCATTCGAGGCCATGAACCACTGGACCAGGGACGGCGCATTCAACCTGCATGTGTTTCACAAGAACAACGAGCTCGCCGGCTACGCCTCCGTGTTGCATGCCCTCTCCCTGGTGGGTACGACGGGGGACTACGGACGACCGCTGAGCGCCGTGGTGATCGGTTTCGGTGCGACCGCACGCGGCGCCGTGACCTCGCTCAACGCGCTGGGCATCAGTCGGGTCGACGTACTCACCCATCGCGGCGTCAGCGCCGTCGCGTCGCCGATCCACTCCACCCGCATCGTGCAGTTCGACCGCGGTGATCCAGAACTGGGTCGGCGCAGCAATGTGTTCACCACGTCGGGCAAGACGCCGTTGGCCGGCTTCCTGGCTGCGCACGACATCATCGTGAACTGTGTGCTGCAGGACCCCAACCAGCCCATGGTGTTTCTCGACGAGGACGATCTCCCGACGCTGGCTCCGGGGACACTCGTCGTCGACGTCTCCTGCGACGAGGGGATGGGCTTCAGCTGGGCGCGACCGACGTCGTTCAACGACCCGATGTTCACGGTCGGAAACGGCATCCAGTATTACGCCGTCGACCACAGCCCGTCGTACCTCTGGAATTCGGCGACGTGGGAGGTCAGCGAAGCACTGTTGCCCTTCGTCCCGGCCGTGCTCGGTGGCCCCGCCGCCTGGGAAGCCGATGAGACGATCCGCCGTGCCATCGAGATTCACGACGGAGTCATCCGCAACCCGAGCATCCTCGCCTTCCAGTCGCGCTCGCCCGAGTTCCCGCACCAGCGGCACTGATCTCCTGACTCCGCCGAGGGTGGGGGTAGCCCCCGGTGAACTGACCGGCTCACTCCATCGTGGGCGGGCGGGCCGATCCCTAGCGTTTCCATCGAACTCTTCGAACCGTCGGGGAGCAGAGGAAACGGAGATTGCGTGAGTGCGCCATTCCCGTCTTTGACCGTCATTCAGGAATCCGATGGCGTCGCCGTCGGGCTGCGAGGAGTGCAGAAGACCTACGGCCGAAATGCGTCCGCCGTAAGCGCTCTGGATATCGGCGACCTCGACTTCTTCGCGGGCACCTTCACGGCTGTCATGGGACCGTCCGGATCGGGCAAGAGCACCCTGCTGCACTGTGCGGCCGGGCTGGACCGGCCGACCGCCGGCACGGTGTGGCTCGCGGGAACGGATCTGTCGCAGCTGTCCGAGACGGCGTTGACCAAACAGCGCCGTACCCGCATCGGCTTCGTGTTCCAGGCCTTCAACCTCGTCCCGGCACTCAATGTCCGGGAGAACATCCTGCTGCCCTCGCGGCTTGCGCACACCCGACCCGATCGCCGCTGGCTGGCCGAGGTCGTGACGCGGGTCGGGCTGGACGGCCGGTTGCGGCACCGTCCGGCGCAACTTTCCGGCGGTGAGCAACAGCGGGTGGCCATTGCGCGGGCGCTCTCGGTGCGACCGGACGTGATCTTCTGCGACGAGCCGACCGGTGCGCTGGACACCGGCACGGCTGCGCAGGTCTTGACCCTGCTCCGTCAGGCGGTCGACGTCGATCGGCGGACGGTGGTCATGGTCACCCACGACCCCGTCGCCGCGTCGTACGCCGACCGGGTCGTCTTCCTCGCCGACGGCCGGATCGTCGATGATCTCTCGGCCCCGGGTGTCGACACGATCGCGGACCGGCTGATTCGACTCGGCGGGACCCGCGCCGGAACCCCGTCATGCTGAGGATCGCCTGGCGGATGCTGATGCAGCGCCCGGCGAGCATGATCGCGACGTTTCTCGCGCTGTGGTTCGCCGTGGCGATGGTGACGACGTGCGGGGCGATGCTCGAGTCGGGGATACGCGATCACGGTACGACGGCGCGTTACGCCGCCGCGCCCGTGCTGGTGGCGACCACCGACCTCCAACAGACCGTCGGCTCCGGCGACCACCAGGACACGAAAGGCGAACCGCTCGTGTCCCCCGGGCGATTGGATCCGTCGTTGGCGCGTCGGGTCGCCGCGGCGCAGGGCGTGCGGGCGGCGGTCAGCGACGTCGCCGTGCCCGGCCAACTCATCTCCGGCGGTCACCCTCTGGCGGTGCAGGTGCATCCGTGGTCGGCGGCGCGACTCGCCCCGTTCACCGTGCGTGCCGGCTCGCCGCCGACGACCGACGGTCAGGTGGTCCTCGACCAGGATCTCGCCGCGCGGATCGGTGCCCGACCGGGGCGGCCGGTGCGGCTCGGCCTTGCCTCCGGGGTTCGGACGTTCACCGTCGCCGGACTCGCCGCCACGACCCGTGCCACTCCCGGCGCCCCGACGGTCTTCGTCGACGACGGCGAGGCCCGGACCCTCTCCAGCCACGCGACTCAGGTCATCGGTGTGCTCGCCGATCGGGGCGTCGCGACACCCACCCTGGCAGCGGCGGTACGCCGAACACTGCCGCACATCACCCGCCCCGGAGCGCATCCCGAGGTCTTCGTCGGCTCAGGCCGCGGCAGCGTCGGGTCACCCGACGTCGACAACGGACGCGAAGTCGTCGTCGCCGTGTCGAGCACCTTCGGCGGAGCCTGCCTGCTCATCGCCGTTCTCGTCATCGCCGGCACCGTGGGCCTGTCGGTCAAGCAGCGCCGACGCGACATCGCCCTGCTCCGCGCGGTCGCGGCGACGCCTCGCCAGATCCGTCGGATGGTGGTCCGTGAGGCGGCGGCCCTTGGCCTGATCGCCGGGGCCACCGGTGTCTGGCCGGGCCTGGCCGGGGCGCAGTGGCTGCGTGATCAGTACGTCTCCCGCGGGATCGCGCCGGACACGTTCCGGACGCATCTCTCGTGGCTCCCGCCGGTCGTCGCCGTCTCGTCCGCCATGCTGGTCGCGGTCGTCGCGGCGTGGGTCGCCAGCCGGCGCGCCAGCCGGATCCGTCCCACCGAGGCGCTCGCCGAATCGACCGTCGAACGGGGCGGCCTCGGCGTCGTCCGCGCCGTACTCGGGTTGATCGGGCTGGCCGGCGGGGTCACCCTCTGCCGTGTCTCCGCGTCGGCGACGGGTGACAACGCGGCCGGGATCTCGGTCGGCACGGTGTTCACCTTCGTGGTCGCCGTCGCGCTGCTGAGCCCGCTGCTGATCCGCGCCGCGGCTGCGACGGTGGGCCGGACGCTGCGCCTCGTCGGGGTGACCGGCCGGCTGGCCGCGGCCAACACCGGCACCTCGGCCCGTCAGGTCTCCGCCGTCGTGAGCGCCCTGGTGCTCGCGGTGGCGCTCGGCGGGTCGCTGTGGTTCGTGCAGACGTCGGAGGAGCACGTCGCGTCCCGCCAGAGCCAGGCGGGACTGGTGGCGCAACTTGTCGTCACTCCCCCGGCAGCGGGCATACAGCCGGCGGTGGCCGCCGCGGTCCGGCGTACGGACGGCGTCACGGCCGCGACGGGAATCGTCCGCAGCACGCTCTTCTCCCCGCAGGGTGGCATCACCGACTACTCGGCACAGGGTGTCGACGCCACCGGTCTGCAGCAGACGATGGACCTCGGCGTCACCAGCGGCAAGATCAGCGACCTGCGCGGCAACACCGTCGCGGTCGACACGTTGACGGCGCAGGCGCTGCATCTGCGGGTCGGTGGACGGTTCACCGGGTGGTTCGGCGACGGTGCGGCGACGAACCTGCGCGTGGTCGCGGTCTACCGCCGTGGCCTGGGCTTCGCCTCGCTGACCGTTCCGCGCGACGTACTCATGCCGCATGCAGCACCGAGGCTGGACGCCGTACTGGTCGCGACCGCTGCTGGGGACACCTCGCGGGTCGCCGCGACGGTGCGGGGTGAGCTCGGTCGGCTGTCCCCGGGCTCCGCCCTGGTCGCCCGCGGCGCTTACCAGACCGGCCTCGACAAAGACCTTGCGCAGAGCGCATGGGCCGACCAGGTGCTCATCGGCGTACTGCTCGTCTATGTCGTGATCGGGTCGGTGAACACCCTGGTCATGTACGCCCTCGGCCGGCGGCGGGAGTTCGCCGTCCTGCGGCTGGCCGGGACGACGCGCGCGACAGGTCGCGCGCATGGTCGGGTTGGAGCAGGTCCTCCTGCTCGGCCTGGCACTGGCGGTGGGCGGCGCCATCGCCGCGGCCACGCTGATCCCGATGGTCAAGGGCGTCACCGGCTCGGCGGCCCCCTACATCCCGCCGGCCGGGTGGGTGGCGGTGATCGGCGGGGTCGTCGTACTCGGCGCCGCGGCGACGGCCGTCCCGGTGCGGCGGGTGCTGCGGATGCGCCCGGTCGACGCCATCGGGCTCCGCGAATGACGGGCGATCCCCTGCCCGCCGCCTCCCATGATCAAGAGGGGATTCGTACGGCGTTTCGTACGCGGGTTCAGGGGGTCAACGCAACACCGTGACTGATTCGGGGTGTTGTCGATGGCTGGGCGTCCACGGTTTCCGGTTGAGATGCGTCGTCGGTATTGGCAGTTGATCCGGTGTGGGTTGGCTCCGGTGGATGCGGTGCGGGCCCTCGGTGTGTCGGAGTCGCTCGGGCAGCGGTGGTTTCGTGAGGCTGGCGGGGTGATTCCGTCGTTGGTGCAGGAGCCGACCGGGTACCGGCTGTCCTTCGCTGAGCGGGAGGAGATCGCGCTCCTGAACTCGGCCGGGCACGGGGTGAATGAGATCGCTCGCCGGGTCGGGCGGCACAAGGCCACGATCAGCCGGGAGCTGCGCCGGCCCTCGATCGGACGCTGGGGCGGCTACCGGGCCTCGGTGGCCCAGGTCGAGGCGGACCGGTTGGCGCGGCGACCCAAGCCGGCCAAGTTGGCGACCCGGTTGGCGCTGCGCCGGCAGGTGCAGGACCGGTTACGGCGCCGGCACAGCCCGGAGCAGATCGCGCGACGATTGCGGGTGGAGTTCCCCCACGATCCGGAGATGCAGGTGTGCCACGAGACGATCTACCAGTCGATCTACGTGCAGGGCCGCGGCGCGCTCAAGCGGGAGCTGGCCGGACAGCTGCGCACCGGCCGGGCGTTGCGTAAGCCCCGCCGCCGGGAGGCCGAGCGGCGTGGCCGGATCCCGGGCATGGTCATGATCAGCGCCCGCCCGGCCGAGGTCGCCGACCGGGCGGTGCCCGGCCACTGGGAGGGCGACCTGATCCTCGGCGCCGCCGGCGCCTCGGCGATCGGCACCCTGGTCGAACGGATGACCCGATTCGTGCTGCTACTGCACCTACCGACCGAGCACGGCGCACTCGCGGTGCAGGAAGCGATGATCGCCAAGACCAGCCAGCTACCCGAGCTGCTGCGCCAGACCCTGACCTGGGACCAGGGCTCGGAGATGGCTAACCACGCTCAGATCGCCGCCGCGACCGGCCTGGACATCTACTTCTGCGACCCGCACTCACCCTGGCAACGCGGCAGCAACGAGAACACCAACGGGCTGCTGCGCCAGTACTTCCCCAAAGGCAGCGACCTGTCCGTCCACGGCGCCGGCTACCTCGACTACGTCGCCGCCGAACTGAACAACCGGCCCCGCAAGACCCTCGACTGGAAGACCCCCGCCGAAGCTCTCGACGAGCTACTCTCACAACCCTTCAACCCGCCAGGTGTTGCAGTGACCGTGAATCCGCCTACCGGAATCCCCTCTTGATCATGGGGCGGGGAGGCGGGGCCGGCGTCGTCAGGGCAGGTGCCGGCCGATCCACCGGAGTGCGTCGCCGACCACCGGCTTCTGGTGCCAGCCCTTTCGGACCACGAGGTCGCGCACCGACCACATGCCGCCGCGGACCCGCGACATCGCGGACGGGTGCAGCTCGTCGCGACGCTGTACGGCGCGCCGCCACAGGTAGTGCGCACACTGCGGGCATATCTGGACCTCGGGATGGCTGCCCAGATGCACAGCCGTGGCCGCAGGCCGCTCCCGACCGCAGCACCAGCAGAGGACCGAACCCTCAGGTTCGGTTCGCGTCGTCGACATGGCCACCTCCGACGCCTACTCAACCACCGAACCAGCCCGGCATGTCCAGCCGGAAGCTGCCTGGCTTGGCCAACGCGCGCAACGTCGCCTCCAGATCGCGCACCTTCGCGACGCCGACCTCGGCGACCAGTCGATCCCGCAGGTCGTCGAAGGTCCGCGCAGACCGGGCCAGGACATCCGCACCGCGGGTGGTCAGCTCGATGCGCTTGCGTCTCGCATCCGCCGGGTCCTCGGCTCGCCGCGCATAGCCGAGTGCCTCGAGCCGGTCGACGGTCTTGCCCGCGGCCTGTTTGGAGACGCCGAGCTTGCGCCCCAACTCGCTGGCCGTCGCGCCGTCCGGTCCGATCGCCTGCAGGGCGAAGCCGTACGCCGGCCGCACGTCCGGATGCCCGTGCCCGGCGAGTTCGGCGTGCAGCTCGTCGATCAGGGTCCGGAACCCGGCGAACAGGAGCAGCGGGAGCACGAAGCCCGGTTCCGCCGCCGTAGCCGGCTCACGCGCCATCGTCAGATCCGATACCCAGCTCCGCAGCTTGGACAACCACGTTGTCAATATAGCCGGTGGCGATGCAGTCCTCGCGACGGCCCCTGGCGTGACTCCGTCACTCATTCCGCTTGAACGTGACGTTCAAGCGCTCTAGCCGCATCAACGTGACGTTGATGCGGAATGAGTGGCGCCGCGTTCGGCATCAACGTGACGTTGATGCGGAATGAACGGCGCCCCGTTCGGCATCAACGTGACGTTGATGCCACTAGAAGGCTTGAACGTGACGTTCAAGCCGAATGGCGGCGGCGGGGCGGGCGGCGGTGGCGTCAGTGCTACCCGGCAACCGTGCGGTTGTTGGGGGTGAGCTTGTGCGGCTCGGTGTCCGGGTCGTCGATGCCGAAGCTGATGATGCGCTGCGGATGGATCCGGATGATCGCGCCATCGGTGGTCGTCGCGGAGTCGGCGGGCGCGTCGATCGCCTCGGCCCGACCACGGATCTCCAGACAGCGGACGCGCCACGGATCGATCGACGGCAGATCATCGACGACGAATGCGACGCGGCCGTTGTCGGCGACGTTGCGGTACTTCCGACTCCTGGCCATGTTGAAGCCGCCGACGTCGATCGTCGCGGTTTTCGCGTTGTAGTGGAATCCGACCGGGCTGACCTGCAGCGTTCCGTCGGGTTGCACGGTGGCGAGGCGACCGAGCCGCTGACTGGACAGGTAGTCGAGCTCGTCCTGGGTGAAGGCCATGTCTTGAGCGTATGACCTCAACGAAGCTTGAGGTCAAGCACGTTGCGTGGCGAGGAGGCCGCGGCAGAGTACGACGAGGTAGCCCGTGGCGACGATCAGGGCGACTGCGCCGGCCGCGAGCCACTGCCCGGCGCCCGTGTTGACGACTGCGCGGTCGACGCCGTAGCCGGTGAGGAAGACTCCAACGGCGCCGAAGAGTACGACGCCCACGAGAGCCGCTCCCATCGACAGCTCTGCGGATGTGTTCCGCGTGCTCCGGCGTCGCCACCACAACAGAACACCCAGCAACAGCAGGCCGAGCACGCCCGCAGCGACGCGCTGCGCGATCGCGTCGTCGCGGCCCTCCGCGAGAGCGGCCTGCACGCAGGTCGAGACATGCGGCTGGACGGACAGGTAATGCGCGCACGACACCGGATCGAGATGGGTACCCGGGGCGTTGGCGAACACGGCCACCGTCCCGAACGGCACCGTCAGCAGCCAGGCGAGGACTCCACTGACCCCGATCGCCAGCAGGCCGACCACCCCGAGCTGCCACCCCTGCATCGTGAGTCCGGCGACGAACGTCCGGACCGCCTGCGGCCGGTGCGCACCATTGAGCTCACTGGCCACCGCCCGCGCCGGTCCGAACGCACGAACCGCCTCGCGCGCCGCCTCCTGCGGATCGCGGCCGGCGCGGATCTCGGCCTCCGCCCGGTCGCGCAGGTGGCTCTCACACTCCAGCAGGCTGCGTCGTACGTCGGTGGGGGTGCCGCGCAGCCAACCCAGCAGCTCGTCGAGGTAGGACTCGATCGGGTCGGCGTCGGCGGCCGACGAAGCCCGGCTCACGCCGTACCCGCCAGGACCGCGCCGATCCCGGTGCTGAACGAACGCCAGGCACCTCGTTCGGCCCGCAGCGCCACGACACCGTCGCCGGTGAGCTGGTAGGTACGGCGCCGACGGCCACCGGTCTCGCTCCACGCACTCGTGAGCCGCCCGGCTGCCTCGAGCCGATGCAGCGCCGGATAGACGGTGCCCTCCGGCAGGTCGAACGTGCCGTCACTGCGGTCGCGCAACGCGGTGATGATCTCGTAGCCATGCGCCGGGCCAGCCTGCAGGATCGCGAGCAGCAGCAGATCGAGGTGGCCCTTCAGCTGCTCGCGCGCCAGCGGTCCCTCGGACTTGTCCCGCCTCGTCATACCTAGTAATGCTAGGCGTCGTCGTCGACGCCGGCAAGGACCTGGGCGCGATTCGAAGATCGGCCGATGTGCCGGGCTCACATCCGCCGGATCTGGCACGTTTGCTCAGTGTGGGACACCAACCGTTCGAAGCCGTCGTGCAGCGGTACGGGTCGACCGTGCTGCGGGTGTGCCGGGCAGTCCTGGGACCCGCGGCCGCCGACGACGCCTGGTCGGAGACGTTTCTCTCGGCGATGCAGGCGTATCCGACCCTGCGCCCCGACAGCAACGTCGAGGCGTGGCTGGTCACGATCGCCCACCGCAAGGCGATCGACCAGGTGCGCACCCAGGCCCGGCGGGCGGTCCCGACCGCCAGCGTGCCGGACCGCCCCGACCACGCACGGGCAGCCGGGCGGCTGGGAGTCCGACCTGTGGGCGGCGCTGAAGGAGCTGCCGCTCAAGCAACGCGAGACGGTCGCCTACCACTACATTGCCGGCCTCCCGTACGCCGAGATCGCCGCGATCCTCGGCGGCACCGCCGAGTCGGCCCGCCGGGCCGCCGCGGACGGCATCGCGACGCTGCGCAAGACCTACCTGCAACCCCCGCATGACCGAGACGCAGAAGGAGAAGCGTCATGATGACCACCCCCGAGGTCCCGACCGCAGAGGAGCTGCTCGCCGCGCTCCCCCGGGTCGACGACGATGCCGAACGCCGGCTGCATGCCCGACTGGCGAGCGCGGCGGGCGACGCCGGAATTCTCGACGTCGCCTTCCGCACGATGGACAGCCCGGTCGGTGCGCTGCTGCTCGCCGCCACCGACCAGGGCCTGGTCCGGGTCGCCTACGCCCGCGAGGACCACGACCGGGTCCTCCAGCAGCTCGCGGACACGGTGAGCCCCCGGGTGCTGCGGGCACCGGCCCGGCTCGACCTGGCCGCCCGCGAGATCGAGGAGTACTTCGTCGGCCGGCGTACCCGGTTCGACCTGCCGCTGGACTTCCGGCTGTCGGCGGGCTTCCGCCGTACCGTGCTGGCTCAGCTGGCCGAGATCGCTTACGGCACCACCTCGACCTACGCCGCGATCGCTGCTGCAGCAGGCAATCCGAAGGCGGTGCGCGCGGTGGGCTCGGCGTGTGCGACCAATCCGCTGCCGGTCGTCGTACCGTGCCATCGGGTGATACTCAGCGACGGCAGGATCGGCCAGTACGTCGGCGGCGCCGACGCGAAACAGACCCTACTGACTCTGGAGGCGGCCGCATGAGCACCGTGAATCGACTCGACTGGTCCGCGCTCACCGACGAGGTCAACGACTTCGGGTGCGCCCAGACAGCGCAACTGCTGAGCCCGGACGACTGCCGCTCGGTCGTGAAGCTGTACGACGAGACCGAGCGGTTCCGGGCCACCGTCGACATGGCCCGGTTCCGGTACGGGTCGGGGCAGTACCGCTACTTCGCCGACCCGGTCCCGGATCTCGTCGCCGGGCTGCGCGAGGAGCTCTACCCATACCTGCTCCCGATCGCCCGGGACTGGGCGGAGAAGCTCGGCCGGCCCGCGCCGTGGCCGGACACCCTGGCCGAGTGGCTCGACATGTGCCATGCCGCCGGCCAGACCAAGCCGACACCCACACTGCTGCGTTACGGCGAGAACGACTGGAACGCGCTGCACCGCGACATCTACGGCGACCTGGTCTTCCCGCTGCAGGTCGTCATCGGCCTCGACCAGCCGGGCGTCGACCACACGGGCGGGGAGTTCCTGCTCGTCGAGCAGCGCCCGCGGGCCCAGTCCCGCGGCACCGTCACGCTGCTGCAGCAGGGCCACGGGCTGATCTTCACGACGCGCGACCGACCGGTGCGCTCCACCCGCGGCTGGTCGGCGGCGCCAGTCCGCCATGGCGTCAGCGCAATCCGGTCGGGGCATCGGCATACTCTCGGTTTGGTCTTCCACGACGCCGCCTGATGGACATGTCGCTGCCGTTGCCGCGTACTCGCCGCGAGATCGCACCCGGCGCGGTGCACGTGCCGGATTGGCTGACCCTCGACCAGCAGCGCGAGTTGGTCGAGGCCTGCCGCGACTGGGCGGCCGGACCGGTCCCGATCCGCGCCGCCCGGCTGCCGGGTGGCCACGCCATGTCGGTGAAGACGGTCTGTCTCGGCTGGCACTGGCAGCCCTACCGCTACACCCGTACGGCCGAGGACGTCGGCGGCGGCCCGGTCGCCGCATTGCCGGACTGGCTCGCCGACCTCGGTCGTTCGGCGGTGGACGCCGCGTACGGCGATCCGGCCGCGGCCGAGCGCTACCGACCCGACACCGCGCTGATCAACTTCTACGACGACGCCGCGCGGATGGGGATGCACCAGGACAAGGACGAGCGCAGCCTCGAACCGGTCGTCTCGCTCAGCATCGGCGACACCTGCCGCTTCCGGTTCGGCAACACGACCAACCGCAGCAGGCCCTACACCGACCTCGAATTGGCTTCCGGTGACCTGTTCGTCTTCGGCGGGCCGTCCCGGATGGCCTTCCACGGCGTACCAAAGGTCTATCCCGGGACCGCCGATCCGGAGTCGGGGCTGCACACCGGCCGGCTCAACCTCACGCTGCGCGTCACCGGCCTCACCTGACCGCCCGGCTCGGCCACCTCCCGTCGACCCGCCGTACCACCGCCGACATCGGACGCTGTACTCGCAAAATGTGGCCCAAAGCGCGAGTACATCGACCGACGTCTATGCAACCCGCCGTACCACCGCCGACATCGTGCGTCCCACTCGCCGATTCGACCCCGAGATGCGAGTACGGCGCACGATGTCGACTCACCCCGCCCACCACCATCGATGTCGCCCCGTCCGCCCGTCCTGCCCCCGGCCGGCCGCCCACACCCGGCCGCGCTGACCGGGCAGATCGCGGCGAGGTCACCCCTTCCCGAGACATCGGGTGTTCTGACAGCATGCTCGTTGTGCGCGACCGTGCCGACGCGCATGTGGTGCTGCCCAGAGCGGAGGTGGACATGGCCGGAACGACCCTGACCGAGCAGGGGATCCGAAAGATCCGAGGCTTGATCGAGGACGGGGAGCTTCGACCGGGATCCCGGCTCCCTCCGGAGGGTGACCTGGCGACCCTGATCGGGACGTCGCGCAACACCGCGCGGGAGGCCGTGAGCGCGCTCGCCAACGCCCGGGTGCTCGACGTACGACGCGGCGACGGCACCTATGTGACCAGCCTCAGCCCGCGGCTGCTGCTGGAGGGCTTCGGACTCGCCATCGACCTGCTGCAGGAAGACCGGATCCTGGAGATCCTCGAGGTACGCCGGGTGCTCGAGCCGGTCGCGACCGGTCTGGCCGCACAACGCGTGTCCGACGAGATGCTGACCCGGCTACGGAACTGCCTCGACCGGATGCGCGAGTGCGCCCATGACAGCGACGACCTGGTGAGTCACGACGCGGAGTTCCACGCCCTCGTCGCCGAGGCGGCGGGGAATCAGACGCTCGCGTCGATGCTCGACGGCCTGTCCCGGCGCACCATCCGGGCCCGCGCCTGGCGCGGCGCGGTGCAGGCGGGCTCGGCGGAGATGACCATCGAGCAGCACACCGCCATCCTGACCGCGCTCGAGGTTCGCGACCAGGCGCTGGCCGAGGCCACCGCGCTGATCCACGTCGCGACGAGCCAGGAGTGGTTCGCCCAGATGAGCGCCTCGCGCACGACCGACGGCACCACGACGGACCGCACAACCACGACCGACGGCACGACCACAACCGACACATCGACGACCTGAGAGGGAAGACGTTTCATGACCGACGGATCAGCCGAACTCGCCCTGGACGACCGCACCGGCGGGATCGGCCGCGACGGGCTCATCTCCTGGACGGCCGGCGGCGTATCGCTGCTGCTGTCTGCGCAGCCGGACGCACCGGTCGCCCTGGTGGGGCTGCGCGCGGGAGAGGCGCCGACGTGGTCGGACGCCGCCGTCGACAAGGCTCCCCCACTGGTCGAGCTCAGCTTCGACGCCGCCGGCCGATCCGGCTCCAGTCCAGCTGCGCAGCACCGCGAGTACACCGGGTCCGCCGCCCTGCGTTACCACCGCCACGCAATCAGCGATGACCGCGAAACCCTCGATCTCGTCCAGCGCGACCCGGCGACCGGTCTCGAGGTGACCACCCGGTTCGAGCATCTGGCCGGCGCCCAGGTGCTGCGTACGTCGACCACGCTGGAGAACCTCGGCGGCTACACGGTGCGCGTGCACTACATCTCGACGCTCACGTTGACCGGGTTCGTCGACCCGCCGGCCCGCGCTTTCCCGGAGACCCTCCGGCTGCACTACGCGCGCAATGCGTGGACGGCCGAGTTCCGCTGGCAGGACGTGAGTCTGGAGCAGGCCGGGATCGTGGAGATCGCCGGCCCCGGTGGCCGCGGGTCGTCCAGGGGGCGGTTCGCGATCCAGAGCACGGGCACCTGGTCGACCGGTGACTACCTCCCGGTCGGTGCGATCGACAACGTCGAGACCGGCGAGACGTGGGCCTGGCAGATCGAGCACAACGCCGGATGGCAGTGGCAGGCCCTCGACCGGGCCGGCGACGTCTACGTCGGGCTCAGCGGGCCGACCGACACCGAGCATCAGTGGTCGGCCGAGTTGCGTCCCGGCGACCGTTTCACCACCGTGCCCGCGGCGATCGCCGTCACCACCGGCGGTTTCGCGGCCGGGCTTGTGGAGCTCAACCGCTACCGCCGGGCGATCCGTCGTCCCAACGACGACAACCGCACGCTGCCGGTGATCTTCAACGACTACATGAACTGCCTGAACGGCGATCCGACCACCGAGAAGCTGCTGCCGCTCATCGAAACCGCGAGCCGGCTCGGCAGCGAGTACTTCGTCATCGACGCCGGTTGGTACGCCGACGGCCCCGGCTGGTGGGACTCCGTCGGGGCGTGGGAGCCCTCGACGCGACGGTTCCCCGACGGCGGGCTGCGCGCGGTCACCGACCGGATCCACGCGGCCGGCATGCGTCCCGGCGTGTGGGTGGAGCCGGAGGTCGTCGGCGTCGACAGCCCGATCGCCGACGTCCTTCCCGCCGACGCGTTCTTCCAGCGCGACGGGCAGCGCATCGTCGAGAGCGGTCGCTACCAACTCGACTACCGCCACCCGGCGGTGATCGAGCGCATGGACCAGGTGGTCGACCGGCTCGTCGCCGACTTCGGCCTGGGCTACTTCAAGTTCGACTACAACATCAACCCCGGCCTCGGCACCGACGTCGGCGGCGAAGACCGCGGCCAGGCATTGCTCGAGCACAACCGCGCCTACAGCCGCTGGCTGGACGGCATCTTCGCCCGCCATCCCGGACTCGTCATCGAGAACTGCTCCTCGGGCGGGATGCGCGTCGACTACAGCCAGCTGAGCCGGATGTCCATCCAGTCGACGACCGACCAGACCGACCCGCTGCACTTCGTCCCGATCGCGGCGGCGGCGCCGTCGGCACTCACGCCGGAACAGGCCGCCAACTGGGCCTACCCGCAGCCCGACTGGTCCGACGACGTCAACGCCCTCACCATGGTCAACGCGCTGCTCGGCCGGATCCACCTCAGCGGCCGGGTCGACCTGCTCGACGACGGCCAGCTGTCGCTGGTGTCCGACGCGATCGCCGTCTACCAGCAGATCCGGCCGCAGCTGCCGCAGAGCGACCCGTTCTGGCCGCTCGGTCTGCCCGGCTGGTACGACGCCTGGTGCAGCCTCGGTCTGCGTACGGAAGACCAGGACCTGATCGCGGTCTGGCGCCGCGGCGGCGAGCAGACGACGCGCCTCCCGCTACCCCAACTCCGGGGCCGAGCAGTCACGACCGAGGTGCTCTATCCGCGGAGCACCAAGGCACGAGCCGACTGGAATCAGGGCGAAGGCACGCTCGACGTCACGCTGCCGGACGCGCCGGCGGCGTGCCTGCTGCGGGTACGTGACGCCTGACCGCGCGGATCCGCGCTATGACAGCTTCTGACGTTCGGCGAGGACCGGTACGCCGTCGCCGGTGAGCGCAGCGAGTCCCGCCGGGCGACCGGTCATCGCCAGGATCAGCTCGAGCAGCGGCCCGGAGACCGGGGCGCCGTCCCCGGCCGACCAGTTGGTGTCGGTGGCCGTCAGGGCGAGGGCCTTGGTGCGCTGCTTGCCCCGGATCGGAGCGCCGGCCTTCCGGTAGTTGCCGGCGACGACGGCGAGGTGCTCGGTGGGGTAGGTACCCGGCGCGCCGAGCGCCCGGCGCACGTCCTCGCCGTGCACGATGATCTCGCCGAGCAGCGCCGTACCCGGCTTCGTCCGGGTCGCCACGAGCGACTCGAGCGCGGCGACGAACTCGTCCGGCGTGCGGTCGACCTCGCGGCTGATCGCCTTGGCATTCATCGTGTCGAACGACATCCCGGCGCCGATCATCGCGCGGAGGAATTTCGGCGGGGTGCTCTTCGCGCCCGCGATCAGGTGCGCGACGACGTCCTTGACCCGCCACCCTTCCGCGAGCGACGGCTTGTCCCAGTCGGCCGGCGCGAGCGTACGGAGGTAGTCGACGAAGTCGGACCGCTCGGCGTGCAGCATCGGCCACACCTCGGCGCCCATCAGGACTCCTTCGGGTGCGTCTGCGCCGGATCGACCCGGAAGACCGGATGGTCGGGGCCGATCTTCAGGAGCTCGTCGTCGGAGGAGTCGGGCCCGACACCGCCGAAGAAGACGCCGACCTCCGCCTTCCACCGGCGCAGGTAGGCGCGCAGGATGGGCGGCTTCTCGGCGTCGGGAATCTCCACCGCGGTGAACTGCTCGGTGTGCCGGCCGAGCCGCAAGCCGCCCTCACCGGAGACCCGGATGTTGCGCACCCACTGCGTCGTACCGCGCGGAGCGACGAGGTAGCGCACCGTGTCCAGAGTCAGCAGGTTCACCGGCGTCTCCCGCACCTGCCCGCTCTTGCGGCCGCGCACCTGCAGCACCCGGGAGCCCAGCACGCTGACTCCGGCCCGGGTCAGCGCCGCCACCATCGGATTGAAGACGTGCGGTCGTGAACCAGCCGGGCTTCTGATAGTGCGGTTCGGTCATGTGATCATCGTGCCAGGCAGGCGGCTCAGCCCGGGTTGATTCCCCATGCGCCACGCCATTCCTCACCCGGTGCGAGCACCACCAGGCCGTCGCCGGAGTTGAACGCATCGGGGGCGCACGTCATCGGTTCGACCGCGAGCGCGTCGGCGCGACCGTCGAACTTGTCGCCGGTGAACGCCTGGACGAAGCCGAACGACTCGTCCATCCACACCTCGACGGAGCGACGCTCGCTCACCGACATCCGCACCCGCGCCAACCCGTCGTCGCCGCGCCGCAGATCGCCGAACCCGGTGTCAAGTCGCAGCGAGCCGAGCCGGCGGCCGTCGCGCAGGTCGTACGCCGTCCCGTCGACGGCCTCCGCACCGACCGGGATCTGGTGGTCGTCGACGAGCAACCGGCGGTCGGCCGGCACCTGCAGCCAGACGTCGTCGAAGGCGGCGCCGGCCAGGTCGAGGTAAGGGTGCACACCGAGCCCGAACGGCGCGGGCACGGTCGCCGAGATTGGTCGCGGTGTGCTCCGCACGCAGGCCATCGGGACCGACGGACCACCGCACCGTCACGACGATTTCGAAGGGATAGCCGGTCTGCGGCGGTACGTCGTGCGCCAGGGTGACCGAGTCGCTGCGCTCGTCGACGGTGGTCCAGCGTGCCCACCGCGCCAATCCGTGGATCGCATTGCCGGCCTCGGGCTCGGTCAACGCGAGGTGATGATCCGCGCCGGCGAACCGGTAGCGGCCGCCCCCGATGCGGTTGGGCCACGGGGCGAGCACCGACCCCGCGCACTTCGGCGCCATCATCGACTCGCCATAGCCGGCGACGACGACCTGGCCCTCGACGTCGTAGCGACGTATCCCGCCGCCGACCTCGACGGCGACGGCCCGGTGATCGCCGGCCACGATCGGATGCTGGCGCCCGGAGGGCGGACGGTGGTCCTCGGTCACGCGTACACCGTAGCCTCACCCGGAGACATCCCGGCGAGGTGCGATGACCCAACATCCGCAGTCCGACCACGCGACGATCCACCCGGCCGACGTCCCCGACGGCGCCGGACTCGACGAGCTGCGCGCCGCGGCCCGCGAGTGCCACGGCTGCCCGCTGTGGGAGCCGGCGACCCAGACCGTCTTCGGGAGCGGGTCGGCGGCCGCGCGGATGCTGTTCGTCGGGGAACAGCCCGGCGACGTCGAGGACCGGCGCGGGCAACCGTTCGTCGGTCCGGCGGGCCGGTTGCTCGACGACGCATTGGTCGACGCCGGGATCGACCGGTCGCTCACCTACGTCACCAACGCGGTCAAGCATTTCCATTTCCGGCCGACCCCGAAGCGTCGCCTGCACCAGACCCCGACCGTCGAGCACGTGACCGCCTGCCGTCCGTGGCTCGACGCGGAGTTGGCCGTCGTCGCTCCGGAGGTGGTGGTGTGCCTCGGGGCGACCGCGGCCCGCGCGCTGCTCGGCCAGGGCTTCCGGATCACCCGCTCGCGCGGAACCCTCATGCCGTTCGAGAGTCCATCGGCGGCGGAGGAAGCCGGGGTGCACTCGGCGTGGATCCTGGCGACGACCCACCCGTCGGCGGTCCTGCGCACGCCGGACGAAGAACGTAAGCAGGCCTACGACGCGCTCGTGCACGACCTCAAGGTGGCGGCCGGCGCGCTGGCCTAATCGACGTTGGCCTCGTCGACGTCGACGGCCGCGACGTCCGGTGGATGGCGGGCGTCGTAGCGGAGCAGCGCGGGGACCAGCGCGGCGACAAAGAGCACGAGGACCACGCAGATCAAGCCGCCCACGACCGAAGCCATGCCGGCGGACATGAACGAGGCAAACCCGCCGGCCCGCAGGTCGCCGAGTCGGGGACCACCGGCGACCACCACGATGAAGACGCCCTGCAGCCGACCGCGCATCTCGTCGGGGGCGTCGGTCTGCAGCATCGAGGAGCGGAAGACCGCACTGACCATGTCACCGGCTCCCGCGACGGCCAGGCAGAGCACCGCGAGCGGGAGCGACTGAGCCAGCCCGAACGCGGTGATCGACAGGCCCCACACCAGCACCGCACCGACGATCGCCACACCCTGCCGGTTGATGCGACTGAGCCAGCCGCCGGAGAGGGCGGCCGCGAGCGCGCCGATCGCGCTCGCGGCGTAGAGCCAGCCGAGCGCGTCGGCGCCGCCGAACGTCGTCGTGGCCAACTGCGGGAAGAGGGCCCGCGGCCAGCCGAACACCATCGCGATGATGTCGACGAGGAAGGTGGTGAGCAGCACCGGCCGGGCGGCGAGAAACCGGAAGCCTTCGGCGACCGAGGCGACCCCGGCGCGGCGTATCGTCTCCGGCCGCAGCGGCGGCAGCCGCAGGATCGTGTAGAGCGCGACCAGGAACGTCGCCGAGTCGACGAAGTAGCCCCAGGGCAGGCCGCCCGCGGCGATGAGTACGCCGGCGAGCAGCGGACCGATGATGACCCCGGCGTTGAACACCACCTGGTTGAGCGCGTTGGCGGCCGGCACCTGGTTGGCCGGCACCAGCCGCGGGATGACGGTGCTGCGGGCCGGCGAGTTGACCGCGAACAACGCCGACTGCACGCCGACGAGAGTCCACAGCACCGGCAGCGAACCCGGCCCGGCGAGCAGCGCCTGCCCCCACAGCGCGAGGCTGGTCAACGCCAGCCCGGTGCCGGTGATGAGCAGCAGGGTGCGGCGGTCCATCGCGTCGGCGATCGCCCCACCGAAGAGCCCGAAGACGATGAGCGGCAGCAGCGCGACGATGCTGGTCAGCCCGACGTCGAGCGAGCTGTGCGTGACGGCGTAGACCTGCACGGGAACGGCGACGACCGTCATCTGGCTGCCGATGACGGTGACGGTCTGGCCGAGCCAGAGCCGGCGGAAGGCCGGCACGGACAGCGGCCGGGTGTCGACCGCGATTCCGCGTACCCGGGAGGCGAGGTTCAGGCTCATCCTGGGCCGGTCACGGAGCGAGCCGCTCGGTCACCCAGGGCGCGTCCGCGGCGTCGCCGGTACGACGGAACCGCAGCCGGTCGTGCAGCCGGTCCTCCCGGCCCTGCCAGAACTCGACCATGGCGGGCCGGATCCGGTAGCCGCCCCAGAAGTCGGGCAGCGGCACCGTGGCGTCGTCGGGGTAGCGCGCGGCGAGCCGGTCGCGTTCGGCCTCCAACGCGCCCCGGTCGGGCACCACCCGCGACTGCTCGCTGATGCTGGCCGCGATCTGCGAGCCGTGCGGGCGGGAGTGGAAGTAGTGCTCGGACTCGTCGCGGCCGACCCGCTCCACCTCCCCGTCGACGATCACCTGGCGCTCCATCGCGTACCAGGGGAACACGCAGGAGAGCCGGGGATTGGCCGCCAGCTGCCGCCCCTTGCGGGAGTCGTAGTTGGTGAAGAAGACCAGGCCGCGCTCGTCGTACCCCTTGAGCAGGACGGTGCGCACGCTCGGCCGGCCGTCCGGGGTGGCGGTGCCGACGACCATGGCGGTCGGCTCGGGGAAGGCGTCGCTGTCGACCGCCTCGGCCAGCCAGACCCGGAACTGACTGTGCCAGTCCGGGAGCAGATCGGACTCGTGGAGGGCCCGGGACCGGTAGGACCGGCGCATGGCCGCCACCCGGGATGCGAGGTCGGCAGGACCCGGCCGGTCGCCCGCGTCCCCGCTCACATCGCCTCCTGTTCCGCTCGGCATCCTCGCATAGCGCCGAGACGGGTTAGCGGTGCCCCGGGTGGGGATACCGTCGAGTAGCCCCCCACCGCGCGGGCGCCTGCGGGTCGGTAACAATGATCCGCGGCAAGATCCCCGACCACGATCGGAGCAGGCTCGATGCCCGACTTCACCCCGGGGCTCGAAGGCGTCGTCGCGTTCGAGACCGAGATCGCCGAGCCGGACAAGGACGGCGGCGCACTGCGTTACCGCGGGGTCGACATCGAAGACCTCGTCGGACAGGTGACCTTCGGAAACGTCTGGGCACTGCTCGTCGACGGCCGCTTCGGGCCCGGGCTGCCGCCGGCCGAGCCGTTCCCGCTGCCGGTGCACACCGGCGACGTACGGGTCGACGTGCAGGCCGCGCTCGCCATGGTCTCCCCGATCTGGGGCTACAAGCCGCTGCTGGACATCTCCGACGACGAGGCCCGCGACAACCTGGCCCGGTCGGCGGTCATGGCGCTGTCCTACGTCGCCCAGTCCGCGCGCGGGATCGGCGTACCGGCCGTTCCCCAGTCCCGCATCGACCGGTCGGAGACCATCGTCGAGCGGTTCATGGTGCGCTGGCGCGGCGAGCCCGACCCGAAGCACGTCGCGGCCGTCGACGCCTACTGGACGTCGGCCGCCGAGCACGGGCTCAACGCGTCGACGTTCACCGCCCGGGTGATCGCCTCCACCGGGGCCGACGTGGCGGCGGCGATGTCCGGCGCGATCGGCGCGATGTCCGGGCCGCTGCACGGCGGCGCTCCCGCGCGGGTGCTGCCGATGATCGAGCAGGTCGAGCGCAGCGGCGACGCCGGCCGGGTGGTCCGCGAGATCCTCGACCGGCACGATCGGCTGATGGGCTTCGGCCACCGCGTCTACCGCGCCGAGGACCCGCGCGCCCGGGTGCTGCGCCGGATGTGCAAGGAGCTGAACTCGCCGCGCTACGACGCCGCCGAGGCGCTCGAGGAGGCGGCGCTGGCCGAGTTGCGGGAGCGGCGCCCGGACCGGCCGATCGAGACCAACGTGGAGTTCTGGGCCGCGGTCATCCTCGACTTCGCCGAGGTGCCGCCGCACATGATGCCGGCGATGTTCACCTGCGCGCGTACGGCGGGCTGGAGCGCCCACATCCTCGAGCAGAAGCGGGCCAACAAGCTGGTGCGGCCCTCCGCGCGCTACGTCGGACCCAACCCGCGCAAGCCCGAGGACGTCGACGGCTTCGACGAGATCACCACCATCTGACGCTTCTTGCGCAGCTCCGCGACTCCGCGGCCCCGCGGACGGCGTGCCCCGTGGACAAAACCCACTACTAGTGGGTTTTGGACAGCTGCAGCGGCGTGTCGCCGTACACAACCCACTAGTAGTGGGTTTTGTCCACGCCGCCCGGCGGCGCGCCGGCGGCGAGCGGCGGCCCTCCCGCGGCCCACGATCAAGACGCACTAGGAGTGCGTTTTGAGCACGTCGTACGGCGTGTCGCGGACCAAAACGCACTAGGAGTGCGTTTTGGGCAGCCGCGGGAATGGCCCGAAGCGGGCGGGGGCGGGGACGACGCTCCCCCGACGGCTGGGACACTGGACCGGTGACGAACACCGATCGGGCACTGCTCATCCCCGACCATCTCAAGCCCACCGACGGCCGCTTCGGCAGCGGCCCGTCGAAGGTCCGGCCGGAGGCCCTGGCCGCCCTCGCCCGCGACGGCGCCACGACCATGGGTACGTCGCACCGGCAGAAGCCGGTGAAGGATCTGGTACGCCGGGTCCGGTCCGGTCTCCGCGAGCTGTTCGACCTGCCCGACGGCTACGAGGTCGTCCTCGGACTCGGCGGGGCGACCGCGTTCTGGGACATCGCCGCCTTCGGGCTGGTGCGCGACCGGATCCAGCACCTGTCCTTCGGTGAGTTCTCGTCGAAGTTCGCCTCGGTCACCAAGGGGGCGCCGTTCCTCGGCGACCCGACGATCCTCACCGCCGAGCCCGGGTCGCGGCCGGAGCCGGTCGCCGAGGCGGGCGTCGACGCCTACGCCTGGCCGCACAACGAGACCTCCACCGGCGTCATGGCGCCGGTACGCCGGGTCGAGGGCGCCGACCCCGACGCCCTGGTGCTCATCGACGCGACCTCCGGCGCCGGCGGCCTGCCGGTGTCGATCGTCGACGCCGACGTCTACTTCTTCGCCCCGCAGAAGTGCTTCGCCTCCGACGGCGGCCTGTGGCTGGCGCTCTTCTCCCCCGCCGCGCTGGCCCGGGTGGGCGAGATCGCCGCCGGATCGCGCTGGGTCCCGCCGTTCTACGACCTGCCGACCGCGATCGACAACTCGGTGAAGGACCAGAGCTACAACACCCCGGCGGTGGCCACGCTGTGGCTGCTCGCCGACCAGCTCGACTGGATGAACGGCAACGGCGGGCTCGACTGGGCGGTCGGCCGCAGCGCGGACTCCGCCCGCCGGCTCTACACCTGGGCGGACAAGACGCCGTACGCCGAGCCGTTCGTCAGCAACCCGCTGCATCGCTCCGCCGTCGTCGGCACGATCGACTTCGCCGACACCGTCGACGCGGCCGCCATCGCGGCCGCGCTGCGCCGCAACGGCATCGTCGACACCGAGCCCTACCGCAAGCTGGGCCGCAACCAGCTGCGCATCGGCATGTACCCGGCAGTCGAGCCGGACGACGTCGAGGCGCTGACCGCCTGCATCGACTACGTCGTCGAGCGGATCTGATCGCACCCCGCCCGCGTGGCCGGTGTCACTGGAGCGGTCGGCTGTCGTAGGGTCCTACCGAGCAACTCAACGCCCGGCAGACAGGGGGCCCGACCATGCGCCAGCTCCGTTTCGTCGGTGTGGCGGAGGACGGCACCCATCTGGTGCTGCAGGCCGACGCGACCGGCGACGCGGGCACCGGCGTCGAGCAGTTCCTGCTGCCCGTCGACGAACGCCTGCGGGTCGCCTCCCGTGGCGACCGCAGCCGGCTCGGTCAGATCGAGATCGAGCTCGAGAGCACGCTGCGGCCGAAGGAGATCCAGGCTCGGATCCGCGCCGGGGAGACCCCGGAGGAAGTCGCCGCGGCCGCCAACGTGCCGGTCGGCCGGGTGCTGCGGTTCGCCTACCCGGTGCTGCAGGAGCGCGAGCAGGTCACCATCGAGGCCCGGCGTACCCGGATCCGGCGCAGCGACTCCGCGCAGCGACTCGGCGCGCAGGTGGAGGACCGGCTCTCCCGGCAGGGTGTCGACGCGTCCGCCACGACGTGGGACGCCTACCGGCGCGAGGACGGCACCTGGTGGCTGACGCTGTCCTGGCGGGCCGGCAAGCGCGAGCAGCGCGCCCAGTGGGCGTTCGACCTGCCCGGACGCACGCTTACGCCGGCCGACGACCTCGCCGCCGAGCTGCAGGCCGAGCAGCCGAAGAAGCGGTCGGTGGCTGCGGTGCCGTTCGTCCCCGAGGAGGATGAGGAAGACGAGCCCCCGGCCCGGCCGAGTCCCCGCCGCGCCCGGGCGCCACGCCGGTCCGAGCAGGCCCCGCGGCCGACCCCACGGCGGCCGGTCGAGGCGAAGCCGGCCAGCCCGATCAGCATGGTCCCGAGCCCCGAGCCCGACGACGCGCCCGAGGACGACCAGGGCGACTACGCCGACAGCCACGCCGACATCGGTTCCGACCCGACCGGGTCGAGCACGTCGAGCGGGTCCGAGCGCGCCGCGGCGCACATGGAGCAGCAGGAGCAATCGGAGCAGCCGGGCAAGGCCGAGCGCGGCCGCAAGCCGAAGGTCCCGTCGTGGGACGACATCGTGTTCGGAACACGCGGCGGCCGGGGCTGACCGGCCTTTAACCAGGTGAGCTCACCGGGGCGGCGGAGGTAGCCTGCTTCATGCGATGAGCTCCCCTGTCGGCCGCCGGTCGAAACTTTCCTCTCTGTGGCGTCTGCGTACCTACGTTCGGCCGTATCTCGGACATCTGCTGCTGATGACAGCGGCCGCGATGCTGGCCACGGGCACCCAGATCGCGGTGCCGCTGCTCATCCGACGGGTGATCGACGGCCCGATCCACGACGGCAACCGCAGCGCCATCATCCCGCTAGGCCTGTTGGCCCTGCTGTTCGGCGTCGCCGAGGCCGCTCTCGTCTTCATCCGGCGCTGGACCACACAGGGGTCGTCGCTGGGCCTGGAGACCGACGTACGGCGTGATCTCTACCACCATCTGCAGCGGCTGCCGGTCTCCTTCCACGACCGCTGGCAGTCCGGGCAGCTGCTGTCCCGCGCCACCACCGACCTGTCCACGGTCCGGCGCTTCATCGGCTTCGGGCTGGTGTTCCTGGTCGTCAACTTCGCGACGTTCATCGTCGTGTCGGTGATGCTCATCGTCGTCTACGCGCCGCTGGGCATCCTGGTGACGCTGTGCGCGCTGCCGCTGGCGTGGGTGTCGCTCCGGTTCGAGCGGCGCTACAAGAAGCAGGCGCGGCGGGTGCAGGACCAGCAGGGCGAGATGGCCACGTCGGTCGAGGAGTCCGCGCTCGGGATCCGGGTCATCAAGTCCTTCGGTCGGCGCCGACTGGTGTTCGGCAAGTACGACGACCAGGCCCGCGACATGCGCGACTTCTCGATGGACAAGGTGCACACCCTCGCCGTCATCTGGGCGGTCATCGAGGCGCACCCGCAGTTGGTCCTCACGCTGGTCGTGCTGGTCGGTGCGCTCGCGGTCGCCCACGGCGCGCTGACGCTGGGCACCCTGATCGCCTTCGTCGCGCTGTTCCTGTTGTTGCTGTGGCCGATCGAGTCGATGGGCTATCTGCTGGCGACCGCCCAGGAGACGGTCAGCGCCACCGACCGGATCTTCGAGGTCTTCGACACCCCGCCGACGATCCTCGACCGGCCGGGCGCGACGGCGTTGACCAACGCCGAGGGCCGGGTGCGGTTCGACGGTGTCGGCTTCACCTACCCGGACAGCGGTACGCCGGTGCTGCACGACATCGACCTCACGATCGCGCCCGGCGAGACGGTGGCGCTGGTCGGTGCGACCGGCACCGGCAAGACCACGCTGACCGCACTGGTCCCCCGGCTCTACGACGTCACCGCCGGCGCCATCACCATCGACGACCACGACATCCGCGACCTGCCGGTGGAGAACCTGCGCCAGATCGTCGCGACGGCGTTCGAGGACCCGACGCTGTTCTCTGCCAGCGCCCGGGAAAACCTCACCCTCGGATACCCCGACGCCACCGACGAGCAGGTGCGGGAGGCGCTCGAGGTCGCCCAGGCGGAGTTCGTCTACGACCTGCCGTGGGGACTGGACACCCGGCTCGGCGAGCAGGGCCTGACCCTCTCCGGCGGCCAGCGGCAGCGGCTCGCGTTGGCCCGGGCGATCATCGGCCACCCGCGGGTGCTGGTGCTCGACGACCCGCTGTCCGCGCTCGACGTACACACCGAGGCGCTGGTCGAGGAGGCGCTGCGCCGAGTGCTGGCCGACTCCACGGCGCTCGTCGTCGCGCACCGCGCGTCGACCGTGCTCCTGGCCGATCGCGTCGCGCTGCTGCAGAACGGCACGATCACCGCGGTCGGCACGCACAGCGATCTGTTGGAGCGGGTGCCGGCCTACCGCGCGATCCTCTCCCAGGACTCGGATTTGGAGGTGGCGACATGACCGTGCCGGTGCAGGACTGGCGCGGCGTTGCCGCCGAGCACAGCGACGACGTACCGACCGGAATCAGCGTGCTGCTGCGCGACCGCAGCCGGCGGCTGCTCAGTTCGCTGCTGCGGCCGCACAAGAAGGCCGTCTGGCTGATCATCGTCATCGTGCTGATCGACAACGCCGCGTCGATGGCCGGTCCGGCACTGGTGTCGGTCGGCATCGACAAGGGCATCCCGGCCGCGAAGGACGGCAACCTCGTCCCGCTGATCTCGGTCGTGGTCGCCATGGTGGTGTGCGCGCTCGTCGACTCGCTGCTGCGCTACCAGTTCCTGATGCGCGCCGGCCGGGTCGGCCAGGCCGCGCTGCTCGACCTGCGCCGCCGGGTCTTCATGCACTTCCAGGGCCTGTCGATGAAGTTCCACGGCAAGTACACGTCGGGCCGGGTCATCTCCCGACTGACCTCCGACCTCGACGCGCTGCAGGAACTGCTCGACGCGGGGCTCGACGGCCTGATCACCGCGCTGCTGTCGGTGGTCACCATCGGCATCATCCTGCTGGTGCTCGACGTGCCGCTGGCGCTGGTGACGATGGCGTCGTTCCCGCTGCTGCTGTGGCTGTCGCGGTGGTTCCAGAAGCACTCCACGGTCGCCTACCGGGCCACGCGGGAGGCCGTCGCGCTGGTGATCGTGCAGTTCGTCGAGTCACTCGGCGGGATCCGTGCGGTGCAGGCGTTCCGGCGGGAGAAGCGTAACGAGGACATCTTCGAGGAGCTCAACACCGGCTACCGGCAGACCAACGCCAAGGCGATGAAGCTGATCGCGGTCTTCGTGCCCGGGGTGACGATGCTGGGCAACGCCACGGTCGCCGCGGTACTGGTCTACGGCAGCTTCCGGGTCCTCGACGGACACATCGAGATCGGCGTCCTTACTGCGTTTCTCCTTTACCTGCGCCGGTTCTTCGACCCGATGCAGGACCTCGCGATGTTCTACACGTCGTTCCAGTCGGCCACCGCGGCGCTGGAGAAGCTGTCCGGCGTGCTCGAGGAGGAGTCCGACGTCCCGGAGCCGGAGGACCCGACGCCGTTGCCGGAGGCGCGCGGCGAGATCGGCCTGCACGACGTGCGGTTCGGGTACGGCGACGACGTCGTGCTGCCGGACATGAACCTTCAGGTGCCGGCCGGTCAGACGGTGGCGCTGGTCGGGGCCACCGGCGCGGGCAAGACGACCCTCGCCCGGCTGATGGCCCGCTTCTACGAGCCGACGGAGGGATACCTCACCCTCGACGACATCCGGCTGACGCACATCGCCGACGACGACCTGCGTCGTGCGGTCGTGATGGTGACGCAGGAGAGCTTCCTCTTCTCCGGCTCGGTGGCCGACAACATCGCCTTCGGCAAGCCGGAGGCGTCGCGGACGGAGATCGAGCGCGCCGCCAAGGAGATCGGCGCGCACGACTTCATCACCAAGCTGCCGGACGGTTACGACACCGACGTGCGCAAGCGCGGTGGCCGGCTGTCGGCCGGTCAGCGGCAGCTGGTGTCGTTCGCGCGCGCGTTCCTCGCCGACCCCGCCGTACTGATCCTCGACGAGGCCACGTCGTCGCTCGACGTGCCGAGCGAGCGGCTGGTGCAGCGGGCGCTGCGGACGATCCTCGCCGACCGTACGGCGCTGATCATCGCCCACCGGCTCTCCACGGTGGAGATCGCCGACCGGGTGCTGGTGATGGACGCCGGCAACATCGTCGAGGACGGCAGCCCCGAGGCGCTGGTCGGCGGCGAGGGCCAGTTCGCCGGGCTGCACCAGGCCTGGGCCGACAGCCTGGTCTGAGCGCCGCGGCCGGTCAGCCGGTGCGGTCAGCCGGTGGCGCCGGTGCGCAGTGCGTGGAAGGCGACGGCGGCCGCGGTCGCGACGTTCAGCGAGTCGACGCCGGCCGGCATCGGGATCCGGGCCCACACGTCGGCCGCCGCCAACGCGGGCTCGGACAGCCCGGGCCCTTCGGCGCCGAGGAGCAGCGCGATCCGGTCGGCCGGATCGAGCCGGGCGAGCGGCACCGCGGCCGGCCGCGGCGTCAGGGCGGCGACGGTGAAACCGGCGTCGTGCACCGCCCGTAGGCCGTCCGGCCAGTGCGGGAGCGTGGTGAACGGCACCCGGAGCACGTGTCCCATCGACACCCGCACGCTGCGGCGGTAGAGCGGGTCGGCGCAACGCGGGCCGAGCAGCACCGCGTCGACGCCGAGCGCGGCGGCGTTGCGGAAGAGCGCGCCGAGGTTCTCGTGGTCGTTGACGCCCTCCAGTACGGCGATCCGCCGGCTCTCCCGCAGCACCCGGCCGAGGTCGGGCGGCGCTGCGCGGTCGGCCGTGGCGAGCACGCCGCGGTTGAGATGGAACCCGACGACGGCGTCCATCGTCGCGGCGGTCACCTCGTAGATCGGGACGTCCACTGTGGACATGTCGGCGGCGAGCGCGGCGCAGCGGGCGGCGACACCCATCACGGCGCGGATCGGGTACGGCGACGCCAGCAACCGTTCGACGACCGGCTGCCCCTCGGCGACGACGAGACCCCGCCCGCCGGGCCGGTCCGGGCGCCGGTCGGCGTGCGTCAGGTCCCGGAAGTCGTCCAGCCGCGGGTCGGCAGGGTCGTCGACGGTCCAGACGGTGGCCACTCACGCCACCCCGTTCGACATCAACGTGACGTTGATGCGGCCAGAGCGCTTGAACGTGACGTTCAAGCCGAATGATGCGGGTGAGCACGCACGATGTCGGCCGCACCCGTCTCGTACGCCGGCACTGGCCCTCGTTTCCACGGTGACGTTCAAGCCGAATGGGAGGACAGCGTGCGCACGTCGAGCTCGCGGTCGACCGGCACGTGCTCGGCGAGCTGGCGGTCGTGGGTGATCAGCAGCACGGTGCCGTCGTACGGTTCGAGTGCGCTCTCCAACTGCTCGATCGCCGGCAGGTCGAGGTGGTTGGTCGGCTCGTCGAGGACCACGCAGGTCGAACCGCGGGCCTGGAAGACGGCGAGCCCGGCCCGGGTCCGCTCCCCCGGTGAGAGCGAGTCGACCGGGCGCAGCACCGCCTCGGCGCCGAGCCGGAACTTCGCGAGCAGCGTTCGCGCGTCGACCGGCGACAGGCCGGTCAGCCCCCGGAAGACGTCGAGCAGCGGATCGGGCCCCCGCAACGCGAGACGGGTCTGATCCATCTCGCCGATCACCACCCCCGGACCGACGTACGACGTGCCGGACACCAGCGGAAGCCGGCCGAGCAGTGCCTCGACCAGCGTCGACTTGCCGCTGCCGTTCGGCCCGGTGATGCGCAGCCGCTCCCCGGCGCCGATGACCAGGTCGACCGGCCCCAGCCGCACGTCGCCCCGCTCGATGACCGCCTCCCGCAGCGCGAACGCGACCTCGCTGCCCCGACCGGCCGAGGAGATCGTCAGGCGCAGCTCCCACGGGTCACGCGGCTCCTCCACGACCTCGAGCCGGTCGAGGGCCCGCTCGCTCATGGCGGCCTTCGCGCCGGTGCGCTGCGCGCGCTGCACCTCGCGGTAGCGGATGTGCTTGTCCGGCTCGCGGCGCGGGTTGGCCGCCGTCTTCGCGCCGGTCCGGGCCCACTCCCGCTGCCGGCGGGCCCGGGCGACGAGTTCGTCGCGGGTCGTGGCGTAGGTCTCGTACTCCTCCTCCGCGCGGGCCCGGGCGGCGGCACGCTCGTCGAGGTAGGCCTGCCAGCCACCGGCGTATTCGCGAGCCTGGTGAGTGAACTCGTCGATCTCCAGCACCCGGTCGACGGTGCGGGCGCAGAACTCACGGTCGTGCGACACGAGCACGATGCCGCCACCGAAACCGGCGACCATCAACTCCAGCGCCTGCAGGCCCGCATCGTCGAGATCGTTCGTCGGCTCGTCGAGCAGGAGTACGTCGGCCCGCACCAGCAGCGCCGTCGCCAGCCGCAGCCGGGCGGACTGGCCGCCGGACAGCTGCCCCGCCCCGCGGTCGACCAGCCCGGCCGCCAAGCCGAGCTGTTCGGACACCGCCGCGGCGCGTTCGGGAAGGTCGGCGCCGCCGAGAGCGAGCCACGCCTCGAGCGCGTCGGCGTATTCGGTGTCCGACCCCGGCCGCTGCTCCCCGAGTGCGTCGGTGGCCGCGGTCAGGCGACGGTCCGCCGCGGCGACGCCGGTGCACCGGGCGAGGTAGTCGGGGAGCGTCTCGCCGGGCTCGGCCGCGGACTCCTGCGGGACCCGCACGATCGTCGCCGTCGCGGGGTGCCGCGTCACCCGGCCGTGCTCGGGGGTGATCTCGCCGGCGAGGGCACGCAGCAGCGTCGTCTTCCCGACACCGTTGGGGCCCACGACGCCGACCCGGTCGCCGGCGGCGACACCGAGGTCGATCCGGTCGAGGACGACGACCGCCCCCTGCGAGACGGTGAGCTCGTGGGCTCGCAGGGATGCGGACACGACGCCCAGTCTCTCCCGACGGGCCCTCGGATGCCCAGCCGATTTGGCTAGAGCGCGACCCAGCCGAGGCGGCTCTGCCAATGTCGGCCGGAGCGCAGATGGGTGACGACGGCCCGTTCGAGCGTGGTCCGCTGCGGGAGCTCGTCGAGGGAGGGCCGCACCCGGCGGAAGACGAACTCGAAGACCGCGCGGTCGCCGTCGCTGCCGCCAGGCACGGGGTGGAACCGGCGCTGGAAGGCGACGATGTTCGACGTCTCCGGCAGATATTCGGCGAGTTGCTCGTCGAGCAGCCAGGACGAGCAGGTCGCGACCCGCAGGTCGTATTCGGGGAAGTGCTGGGGGAAGAACTCCCGCGCGGCGGCGAACGACGCGTCGCAGGCCTCCGGCGTCATCGCACCGGTCTCCGGGATGTGTACGCCGAGCCCGACGTCGCCGGAGCTGAAGTCGGGGACCACACTCGCGAGCGCCGGGTCGTCCAGCGTGACTTCGTGCAGGTTGAACTGCAGCCGGCCCAGGGCGTAGATGACGCCCCGGAAGTGCAGGGTGAACCAGAACTGCGTCTCGAGCCCGCCGACGCCGTAGATGCGCCGGTGAACCGCGACCTTTCCGCCGAGGTCGGTGAGGGTCTCGCGGGACACCTCGTCGGAGACGCCGCGCGACCGGTGGTATTCGCGAATGGCGGGGACCGCCGAGACGAAGACCCAGAGGTAGAAGAACCGGCCGAGCGATCCGTGCTCGTCCGGCAGGCTCGGCCAGGGCAGGCTGCTCCACCCGCCCATGTCCGAAACGAGCCGCTGATGGCAGCGCTCGAGCAGCCACCACAGCTCGGGGTCGCGGTCCGGGTCGGGGCAGGCGTCGAGGGCCTCGACGGCGTCCTCGTCGGTCACGGCGAGCTCGGCCAGCAGCGTCCGCGCCTCGGCACCGTCGGGCAGGACCAGCGGGCGCTCGGGCGCCCCGGTGGCCACCAGGTCGTCGAACCACGGCCCGCTGGAGAGGCCCAGGTGCCCGAGTACGGCGTCGGGGTCGAGCTGGCGGTCGGTGGTCCTCATCGGTTCGGTCACGGGAGCGATCCTTACAAAGGCGACCGGACGACTTCGGTGAGGGTCGGGTTCGCCTGCGATCCGGTGCGCTCGAGGAGCACCTCCGCGCGGCGGCCGTCGAGGAGCAGGGTGCCCAGTTCGTTGCCGAAGTAGGGCCCGGCGAGCTTCTCCCACGACAGCGGCGTGGCCGGCACGCGGGCGTAGCGCCCGATCCACCGGGTGAACCGGTCGGCGGCGCGGCTCCAGCTGATCCGGAAGCCGACGTGCATGTAGACCTGGACGTGGTTGTGCACCGGGGAGCAGACCAGCTGGTAGACGGCGGACTCGACCGGTTCGGGATAGCGGGCTCTGGTCACGTAGGCGTGGTGCACGTCGCCGGAGAGCACGCAGATCGTCGCCGGCGGCCGGGCACCGTGCTCGCCGCGACCGACCCGCGCGATCAGCGCGGCCAGCCGGTCGAAGGACTTGCGGAACGCCGGCCAGTGCTCCATGTCGGCGCCGCGGCGCAGCTTCTCGGCCAGCGAGCCCAGCCGTGGCCCGCGACTCCCGCCGGCCAGGGCCTCGTCCCAGGACTCGATCTCGTGCAGCGCGCGGGGCATCAGCCACGGCAGCGACGTACCGATCAGCAGGTGGTCGAAATCGCCGTCCTCGACCTGGCGCTCGATCCAGGCGAACTCGTCCTCGCTCACCATTGACCGTTGGCCGTCGCCGAGCACCCGCCCGCACCGCGAGTCGACGACGATCAACCTCGTCCGCCCGAGGTCGCGCCGGTAGCTCCAGCGGGTGCCCTTCGCGCCGTCGACCTCCGCATCGGCGTGCCGGGCGAAGTCCCGCAGGATCGGCTCGGCGTCGTCGGCCGCGCGCACCTTCGCGTAGAGCTCGTTCTCCGCCAGCTCCGCCGGAGACAGGTTGCCCAGATGTTGGTAGACCCAGTACGACGACAGGCCGCCGATGATCCGCTCCTCCCACCAGTCGGTGGCCTGCATGTCCTCGCGCCAGGAATGCGACGTGTTCCAATCGTCCTTCACGTCGTGGTCGTCGAAGATCATCGCGCTGGGGACGGTGGAGAGCAGCCACCGCAGATCGGGATCGGTCCACGACTCGTCGTAGAGCAGCGTGTATTCCTCGAAGTCGGCGACCTCGGTGCCCGGCGGCCGGCTCATGTCGCGGCGCGCGCGGATCCGCTCTTGCGTGGCCGGAGAGGTCTCGTCGGCGTAGACCTGGTCGCCGAGCAGCATCAGCAGGTCGGGCCACTCGTGCACCGGCCGGGTCACCATCCGGGCCGCGTAGGTGTCGAGGGCGTCGGCCGCCATCTCGTGCTGGACGGTCCGGGGGCTGGCGTAGCGGCACGATCCGAAGATCACCCGCAGCGGCCGGTCAGGGTCGATGGTCGTGATGCGGCTCGCCGGACGCGTCGACGACGGCGGCGGCCAGACCTGCTCGCCGTCCAGCCGGACGTCGTACGGCGTGCTCGAGCCGCGGGCGAGGCCCTCGACCACCACCAATGCATAGTGATGGCCGGCCACCCGAAAGGTGTGGGTCGTGGAGTCGAGGACCGTGACGGTCGCCGGACCGTCGGTTTCGACCCACACCGTGGCGTTCGTCTCGCCGACGTGGCGGAGGACCGGACCGAGCCGCAGAGATGCCATGGCCGCAGTTCGTACCCGACGCCGGGGACGGCCATGCATCCGGCCCGGTCCCACCGCGCTCGGTAACGATTGAGTCACCGGGTTATCGCCGTTCTGACGGAGGGTCGGCGGCCGGCCCTAGGGTGCTGAGCGGAGCGGTAGGCAATTCCAGGAGCAGCCGTGGCGCGAAATGGTGGGGCCGAGATGACCCGGCCGACCGCCGCACCGCCCCGGCGCCGCTCGGGCGGCGGCACCATCCTGCTGCCGCCGTGGACCCGGGCCCCGCTGCTCGGCATGCGGCAGCCGGCCGTACTGCTCGCGGTCATCGGCGCCGCCGCGATCCTGGCCTGCGCCAGTTCCTCGGCCGCGCTGTTCCTCTCCTCCGCGTCGTCCGCGTCGCTGCAGCGGCTCATCGCGGCTCGCTGCCCGGACGCGGCCTATCCGGCCATCAGGAGCGCGCCCGCCGACAGAAGACTTCCGGGCCGGGACGGGCGGGCGGGTGCGGCACTGACCGCGACGCTGGACCGGCAGGTCCCTGCCGCGATGACCGCGAACGGCCTCCCCGCGCCCTACCGCGTGCTGCAGAACAGCGACGCACTGGTGACGCAGGGAACCGTCGGGCCGGGGGCGACCACGGCGCTGGTCTACGAGAGCGGCGCGCTCGCCCACGTCACCCGGCTCGCCGGGTCGGCGAACGCGCCAGGGGTGTGGATCCACAACGGGACCGCCCGGCTGCTCGGTCTGCACGTGGGGTCGACGGCGATCGTCGGGACGGCGAGGGTCCGGGTCGCCGGGATCTACCGCGATCTGGGCACCCAGCCGGTCTCGCCGTTCTGGTGCTCGCAGACCGCGCTCTTCCTCAACCAGAGCTACGGAAACGACACGCCTCCTCCGCACCTCGTGCTGGCCACCGACCCGCAGACCTTCCTGTCGATCACCGCCCGCAACCAGGACCTTCCGGTCGCCAACTGGATCTCACCCATCACGACGCACCGCATCACCCTCGAGGCCGCCCGCCGCATCAATGCGTCCGAGAGCTCCGCGATGAGACACCTCGGCGGCACCGCGGCGGCCGCGAGCCGGGCGGGGGCGATTCTGGCGCCCCAGGCAGGCGGCTATCAGCAGTCCCTGCCCGAGATGACGAGCCGCACGGCGTTGATCCGGCGTGGGTTGACCGGGCCGGTGGTGCCGATCGCGGTCGGGGGCAGCGTCCTGGCTCTGCTGCTGGTGGGTGCGGCGGGGAGCTACTGGGCGGACCGGCGCCAGCGCGAGGTGCGGCTGCTGTCCTCCCGCGGGGTCGGTCCGGGTGCGTTGGCGGTGAAGGCGGCATTGGAGCTGACCATCCCGGCGGTGATCGGGACGGCGCTGGGCTGGGTGCTCGCGGTGGAGTTGGTGCGGGTGATCGGTCCGAGCGCCGACCTCGATCGCACCGCACCATTGACCGCCGCGGTGACCGCGCTCATCGCCCTGGTGGTCGGTGTCGGGCTGCTGTCGGCGGTGGCGGGGCTGCGGGCCCGCGACGCCACCGAACGACCGCTGGGTCACGGGCGCAGCTGGGCCGCCGTCGTGCCGTGGGAGCTGATCGTGCTCGCGGCCGCCGGGGTGCTCTACCTGCGGCTGCACTCCGAGCAGGCCGTCGTACTCAGGCAGGGCGTGGCCCAGGTCAACCTGCTGCTGGTCGCGTTCCCGCTGCTGTTCCTGCTCGGTGGCGCGGTGCTGCTGGTGCGGCTGCTGGCGCTGACGTTGCCGTGGCTGCGGCGGTGGAGCGCCGGGTGGGGGCCGGCGTCGTATTTCGCCGTACGCCGGATCACCGGCGCCGTGGTGGTGTCGGTGACCCTGTTGGTCGCGGCCAGCCTGCCGGTCGCGGTGTTCGTCTACTCCGCCGCGATCACCCGGACCTCGCAGGTCACCGTCGATGCAAAAGCCGGCAGCTACGCCGGCAGCACGGTCGATGTGTCCACTGTGGACAAGTTGCACCGCACGCCGGCGCTGGACCGGGTCGGCACGATCGTCACCCGCTACAGCCAGGTCACGCTCGGCGCCGACGACGCCGAGGTGCTCGCCGTCGACCCGGCGACCTTCGCCCGCTACGCCTTCTGGGACGACCGGTTCGCCGACCGCCCGTTGCCGACGCTGATGCGCGAGCTCACCAGGCGGCCCGCCGACGGCCGGCTGCCGGCGATCGTGCTCACCTACCAGCCCAACACCTCCACCGCCCTGCACCTGGGCAACAGCTCCCGCCGGCTCGACATCGTCGCCCGGCCGACCGCGTTCCCCGGCCAGCAGAACGCCTCCGCCGACCTCGTCGTCGTCGACGCCGCGCTGCTCGGCCCCATCGACCATTTCGTGGTCAACTCCGACGAGCTGTGGAGCACCCACAGCGCGGCCGCCGCGCAGTCGGCGATGACGGTGCAGCACGCCCGCCCGTTCGTCACCTTCACTCCGCACGGCGTCGTCGACGCGACCAACTACCTCGCGGTCACGTGGAGCTTCGGCTACCTGCAGGCCCTCGCCGCGCTGGTCGGCCTGATCGCGGTCGGCGGCCTGCTGCTCTACCTCGCCACCCGGCAACGGTCCCGGATCGCCTCCTACGCGATGGGCCGTCGGATGGGGCTGACTCGCCGCGCGCATCTGCGGTCACTGCTGGTCGAACTCGGGGCGCTGCTCGCCGCCGCCTGGCTGCTCGGGGCCGGGTTGGCCGTCGCCGCCGTCTTCCTCGTCTACGCCCGCCTCGACGTCGACCCCACCCGCCGCCCGCCGCCGCTGCTGACCCTCCCCGTCATCGTCTTCGTCACCTCCGCCGCCGTGGTCGTGGTGGTCGTCCTGCTGGCCGCGGTCGCCGCGCAACGCTCGGCGGACCGGGCCGACATCTCGGAGGTGATGCGCCTTGACGGCTGACTTCGCCGGGCTCGCCCCCGACCTGCTGGCCGCTTCCTGTACGGCGGTGGTGAAGACCTACCGGACCGTCGACGAGGAGGTCGCCGCGCTGCGCGGGATCGACAAGGACTTCCCGGTCGCGCAGGTCACGGTGATCGTCGGCCCGTCCGGGTCGGGCAAGTCGTCGTTGCTGCGGATCCTCGCCTGCGTCGACCGGCCAACCGAAGGGTTCGTGCGGATCGGCGGCGCCGACGTCTCGGAGCTGGGGACCCGCGAACGGCGGCGGATCCGCCGTCGCTCGGTCGGCTACATCTTCCAGGACCCGATCGACAACCTGGTCGAATACCTCACCGTCGAGGAACAGCTGCGACTCGCGGCGCGGCTGCGCGGCACGCGCGTCGACGACGCGGAGATCACCCGGGTACTCGACCTGCTGCGCATCGGGAGCCGGGCCGATCATCGTCCCGGCCAGCTGTCCGGCGGCGAGCAGCAGCGGGTCGCCGTCGCCTGCGCGGTGATGGGCGCTCCGGCGGTGGTCGTCGCCGACGAGCCCACCGCCGAGCTCGACACCGCCTCCGCCGACCGGGTGCTCGAGGCGATGCACGACCTGCGCGCCGACGGGGTGGCCTTCGTGGTGGCCTCGCACGACCCTCGCGTGATGGCCGCGGCCGACCACCTGCTGCGCCTCGAACACGGACAGGTGGTGGAGTCGTGGTGACCTCGCCCACCCTCGTCACCGCCCGGGGCCTGGTGAAGACCTATCAGCGCGGCACCGAAGCAGTGCACGCACTCGCCGACGTCACCATCGCCCTGCACCCCGGCGAGCTGGTCGCCCTGGCCGGGCCGTCCGGGTCCGGCAAGTCAACGCTGCTCAACGTGCTCTGCGGCTGGGAGCATCCCGAGGAGGGTGCCGTGAGCTACGGCGGCGCCCTCGGGTCGACGCGTGACCCGGCCGCACTGGCCTGGTCGCAACTCGCCCTGGTACCGCAGGCGCTCGGCCTGCTCGACGACCTCACGATCGCCGAAAACGTCGCGATGCCGGCCCGGTTCGCCCACGGCCCGCGGGCCGGTCGCGCCGAGGCCGACGCGCTCATGACCCGGTTGGGCATCGACCATCTGGCCCGGCGCCATCCGCATCAGACCTCGCTGGGTGAGCAGCAACGCTGCTGCGTCGCCCGGGCCCTGGTGCTCCGCCCGCTGGTGGTCCTCGCCGACGAGCCGACGGCGCATCAGGACGCCGACTGGGGCGAGGTGATCTTCGCGGCGATGCGCGAGCTCGCGCGGACCGGGTCGGCGTTCCTCATCGCCACCCACAACCCCGAGACGTGGCACCACGCCGACCGGGTGCTGTCCATGCGCGACGGTGAGCTCCGGGCCGGTGCCCCGGAAACGATCTCTTGACGGGCGCCGACCGCAGACCCGAATAGCGTCCGCGTCAGGCGAGTGGCAGGGTTACGCCATGGACTATACGAATTTGGGCCGGACCGGCCTCTCCGTCAGCCGCCTGTGTCTGGGCACGATGAACTTCGGCCCGCACACCGAGGAGAACGACGCCCACAAGATCATGGATCGTGGGCACGAGCTGGGCTTCAACTTCTACGACACCGCGAATCGTTACGGGAGCCACGCCGGCGAGACCGAGACGATCATCGGCAACTGGTTCGCCCAGGGCGACGGCCGCCGGGAGCGGACGGTCCTCGCCACGAAGCTGTACGGCGCGATGAGCGACTGGCCGAATGACGGCAAGCTCTCGGCGCTGAACATCCGGCGCGCCTGCGACGCCTCTCTGCGTCGGCTGCAGACCGATTACATCGACCTCTACCAGATGCACCACATCGACCGGGACACCCCCTGGGACGAGATCTGGCAGGCGATGGAGGTCCTGACCACGCAGGGCAAGATCCTCTACGTCGGTTCGTCCAACTTCGCCGGCTGGCATATCGCCCAGGCCAACGAGGCGGCCGCCCGGCGCGGATACCTCGGCCTGGTCAGCGAGCAGTCGATCTACAACCTGCTGACCCGCGAGGTCGAGATGGAGGTCGCGCCGGCCGCCGAGCACTACGGCCTCGGCATCATCCCGTGGAGCCCGCTGCACGGCGGTCTGCTCGGCGGTGTCCTGGCGAAGGAGAAGGAGGGCAAGCGCCGCCGCGAGGGCCGCTCGAAGGACGCGCTGAAGAAGTACCGCAAGCAGATCAAGGCCTACGAGGACCTCTGCGCCGAGCTGGGCGAGGAGCCGGCCAACGTCGCCCTGTCGTGGCTGCTGCACCAGCCTGCGGTCGCCGCCCCGATCATCGGCCCGCGCACGATGGAGCAGCTCGAAGGCTCACTGCGCGCGGTGTCGCTGACCCTCGGTGACGACGTGCTCGACCAGCTGGACGAGATCTTCCCGGGCTACAAGACCTCGCCGGAGCACTACGCCTGGTAGCAACTCCTGAAGGTCCAATCACTGCGGGCCGGAGCCGAGCGTCCATCGACCGATCTGGTCGTAGCTCGGCTTCGGCCCGAGGTGGCTGCGCAGCAGCACGATCTCCGTGACGTCGAACGCCGGTCCGTGGTAGTCGGCGAGCGCGGCATCGACGCCCCGGTCGGCGTCATCCCCCTGGCGCCATCGCCCCAGGGTGAGGTGCGCCCGGAAGGCCGCCCGCTCCACGCTGATCCGGCTGGCCCGGGCGGCTCGTCGGGTCGCCCGGGCCAGCGCGGTCAGTGCATCGAGGTCGCCGCTCACCCCCGCCCACAGCACCCGGGGCGATCCCCCACCGGGAAAACGGCCCGCGCCGGCGACCTGCAACCGCAGCGGGGCCGCGTCGCCCGCCGCCACGGCCAGTGCACGATGCAGCCGGGGCAGGGCGACGGCCTCGTCGACCTCACCCAGGAAGACCAGGGTGATGTGCCACCGCTCAGGAGGGATCCACCGCGGACCGCCCGGGTGGTCGCGCACGAGCTCGACGGCCGCAGCGAGCGCGTCCCGCGCAGCAAGAGGCGGTACCACCGCGACGAACAGGCGCACGGCGGCTGATCAGCTCACCGGGCCGCTTTGCGGCGTACCGGCAGACCTGCGCACTCCAGGCACGCCTCGACCCGCAGCCGCTCGACGTCGTGCTCCCAGCCGGGTGGCACCTCGCGCAACTCGTGCGGGACGTTCAACGCCCGGCAGGCCGCGATCAGGACGTCGTCGTAGGCGAGTTCGGCGCCCCGGTGCCGCACCCAGGTCGTCTTGGCCGGCATCGAACGAGCGCTGGCGGCGATGCGATGCAGGTCGTGCGCGATCTGCTCCAGCGAAGGCCCCACAGGCACCGGCTCCGGCGCCCGCTCGGGCCGGCCGAGGAATCGGCGTAGCCGCGCCATGATGCGGACCCGCCGCCGCCATGCCGCCATCGCAACCGCGGGGATCGCGGAGAGGCCCACGCAGACGGCGATGTAGGCGCCGACGTTGAAGGCGGGCGAGCCCATCTCCCGACGGTAGGCGGTCCGCCGCCGGGCGACAAGGTTCACCGGCACTGCCCTAGGAGGACCGCCGCTCGGCCGACACCACCCGTTCGGGCATCAATACGTGCAGATGCGGCACCGGCGCCGGGCGCGGCTCGACCCGGATTCCCACCTTGCGGGCAAGGGTGAGGCCGAGGACGGCGGCGGCCGCCACCGACGCGACCCCACCCATCCCGATGCTCACCCGCGGGCTCAGCACCTGCGCGAGCCAGCCGATGAACAGCGAGCCGAACGGCGCCCCGCCCATGAACACCAGCAGATATACCGACATAACCCGGCCGCGCATCGACGAGCTGGTGCCCATCTGGACGCTCGCGTTGGCCGCGGTCGTGAACGTGAGCGCGGCCAGGCCGGTCGGCACGAGCAGCGCCGCGAAGGCGGAGTACGTCGGCATCAGCGAGGCGGTGAGTTCGCAGGCACCGAAGGCGAAGGCCGACCCGAGCAGCAGTCGCAGCCGCGGTCGGCCCTGGCGCCGGGTCGACAACAGCGCACCGATGAGCGAACCGATCGCGATCATCGTCGAGAGCAGGCCGTAAGACTCCGCGCCGGTATGGAAGGTGCCCTTGGCCATCAGCGCGATCGTGACCTGGAAGTTCAGCCCCAGCGTGGCCACCACGAAGACGAGCAGCATCGGCAGCATCAGATCCGGCCGGGAGCGGACGTAGCGCAGGCCCTCGACCACCTGGCCTTTCGCGCGCGCCAGCGGTTTCGCCCGGTGCAGTTCCGCGACCCGCATCATCAGCAGGCAGATGATCGGCGCGAGGTAGGAGCCGGCGTTGATCACGAAGACGAAGCCGGTCCCGACGAGGCTGATCAACAGACCCGCGACCGCCGGCCCGATGATCCGCGCACTGTTGAAGGTCGCGGAGTTGAGGCTGATCGCATTGGCGACGTCGTCCGGGCCGACCATCTCGATGACGAACGACTGCCGCGTCGGGTTGTCCACGACGGTCGCGAGGCCCAGCAGCAGCGCGAGGACGTCGACCTGCCAGACCCGCACCACACCGGCGAGTTCGAGGGTGCCGAGGGTGCCGGCGATCAACGCCATGAAGGTCTGGGTCGCCAGCAGGAGCCGCCGCTTGTCGTAGCGGTCGGCGATCACGCCGCCCCACAGGCCGAAGAAGAGCGTGGGAACGAACTGCAGTGCGGTCACGATGCCAAGTGCCGTACCGCTGTTGTGGCTCAGGGTCAGGACCAGCCAGTCCTGCGCCACCCGCTGCATCCAGTTTCCGGTGTTGGAGACCACCTGGCCGCCCGCGAAGAGGCGATAGTTGCGTACCCGCAGCGAGCGGAACATTCCGACTCGTGGCGCCGGTCGTGCTTCGGCCGCTGCGGGGTCGCTCAGGTCTCCAGAATCCGGTTGATCACCCCCACGGCGTCCTGCAGAGCCTCTCGATCCTCTCGCGGTAGCTCCTTGATCCGTTGACACAACCAGGCCTCGCGGGCCCGCACCTCCTTGGCGACGAGCTGGGTACCGGCGTCGGTCAGGGCCACGATGACCTGACGTCCATCGGTCGGATGGGGCACGCGGACGACGAGCCCGCGGTCCTGCAGTGCCGCCAGCACGCGGGTCATCGACGGCGGCTGGACCTTCTCGTGCGCGGCGAGCTCACCGGGAGTCATCGCTCCGTGCCGCTTCAGGGTGGAGAGGGCCGCGAGATGGGTCAACGTCACCGAGGTGTCCGCGCGCTGGAACCGCAGACGCCGATTGAGCCGCACCACCGACAGCCGCAACGCGCTCGCGAGCGCGCTGGTGGGCGGTGCTGCCGTCTTCGGCATATCGTTAGCCTATCTCACGACATTGTCGCCCGCACACCCGCCCGACGCCGTCGAACGCGGCCCATTCCCCGTCGCCGGTACCCCTTGCTCCGCTCCCCTGTGCCCTTGCTTCGCTGAGCGACGCAAGGGCACAGCGATCTGGCGGGCAGGTTGTGCGCGGGCCGGCGGGATCAGGAAATTCCGAGAAGCTGCTTGATCGGCCCGATCGCGAAGTAGATGACGAAGAGCACCGCGACGATCCACAGCAGCGGATGGATGTCCCGCGCCTTCCCCTTCACCGACTGGAGTACGACGTAACTGACGAAGCCGGCGCCGACACCGTTGGTGATCGAGTAGGTGAACGGCATCAGCACGATGGTCAGGAAGGCGGGGAAGGCGAGCGAGAAGTCGGTGAGGTCGAGCTTGCGGACCTGGGCGAGCATCAGGCAGCCGACGACCACGAGCGCCGGCGCCGCGGCCTCCGACGGCACGACGCTGACCAACGGGGTGAGGAAGAGCGCGGCGACGAAGAGCAGGCCGGTCATCACGCTGGCGAGCCCGGTGCGCGCCCCGTCACCGACGCCGGCCGCCGACTCGACGTAGGTGGTGTTGGACGACGAGCTGGCCGCCCCGCCCGCCACGGCGGCCAGCGAGTCGACGAACAGCACCCGCTCGATACCCGGCAGATGACCGTCGTCGTCGAGCAACCCACCCTCGGCCCCCACCCCGACCACGGTGCCCATGGTGTCGAAGAAGTCGGACAGCATGATCGAGAAGACGATGAGCCCGGCGGCGATGATCCCGATCTGGCTGAAGCCGCCGAACAGCGAGAAGTGGCCCAGCAGCGAGAGATCGGGCGTCGCGAAGACGTGGGATGAGAACTTCGGCACGTTGAGCTGCCAGCCGGACGGGTTGACCTTGCCGGCCGCGTCGACCGCAGGCCCGATATGCGCGATCGCTTCGACGATCACGGCGATCACGGTGTTGACGACGATGCCGATCAACAGCGCGCCCCGGACCCGCAGCGAGATCAGGGCGGCCATCACCAGCAGGCCGATCACGAACACCAGCACCGGCCAGCCCTGCAGCCCGTTCCCGACGTCGAGTTGGACCGGGACCGTCGTATTCGCGGCGTCGGGCACCCGGCGCACGATTCCCCCGTCCACCAGCCCGATGAGGGCGATGAACAGACCGATGCCGACCCCGATGGCGATCTTGAGCTGGCCCGGGATCGCCCGCAGGACGGCGGTCCGGAAGCCGGTGAGGACCAGCACGGTGATGACGATCCCCTCGCACACCACCAGGCCCATGGCGTCCGGCCAGGACATCTGACTCGCGACACCTGCGGCGATGAACGCGTTGAGCCCCAGGCCGGTGGCGATCGCGAACGGGTAGCGCCCGATGACGCCCATCAGGATCGTCATGACCGCCGCGACGAGAGCGGTCACCGCGGCCACGGTGGGGATCCCGAGCACCTGACCCCCGGCGTCCTTCGCGGTGCCGATGATCAACGGGTTCAGGACGATGATGTAGGCCATCGCAAAGAAGGTCACGAGGCCGCCACGAATTTCCCGGCGTACGTTCGATCCGCGGTTGGTGATCGAGAAGAAGGAGTCGAGCCGGCCTCCGCCGGTCCCGGTGGGGGCACGGGTGTCGATCTTCACTGCATCCTCCGGCGGCGCGGTCCTGCGGTAGTTCGTCCGGCAGGTAGCCTGCCTTACGTGCGCAGGCCCGCGCGACCCTCCCCCCCACCTCTCGATGTCGACAGCGTGCGCGTCATCGGCGGTGCCACGGTGCTCTGGTTCGTCGCCTTCTGCGTGTTGCTGGGCCTACCCGGCGTGGTGGGCCGCGTCTGGCTGTGGACCTGCCTCGCTGGCTGGGTGCTGGGGCTGATCGGCCTGCTCATCACGCGGGCACAGCAACGTGCCGCCGTGCGCCGTGCCGGCGTGAGCCGCTAGCCCCGCGACCATCTTCTCGATGAAGCCGGTCAGCACCCGGCGGTAGAACCACCCGGTCCCCGGCGTCTTGCCGGTGAACGTCGAATGCCAGCGGATCGCCGTACCGCCGTCCGGGGTCGGCTCGAGGTCGATGTCGGCGCGGTAGTTGCGGATCGCGAGGCCGGAAAGCAGCACGTAGCTGAACCGGCGGTCGGGCCGCAACTCCACGATCTGTTCCCTGCTCCGGGTGCAGCCGACGGCGTGATCGGTGCTGAAGACGCGGATCGCGCCGAGGCCCTCCCGTTCCGAGTCGCCACTCCGTTCGAGTTCGAAGCGGTCGATCGGCGAGAACGACGGCCAGGTCGCCCCGTCTCGGAGCAGCGCGTAGACGGCGCTGGGTGCGGCGGCCGACCGGCCGCGGACGTCGATCACCTGCGGGTTCATCGTGCTCTCCTCCTCGGCTGAACCAACTGGTACACGTACCATACGGTACATGACCTTTCCCGATCCGAAGCAGCGCCTGCTCGATGCCGCGATGGAGTACGTCGCCGAGCACGGGGTCGCCGACCTCAGCCTGCGGCAGTTGGCGGCGGCCCTCGGCACCAGCCATCGCATGCTCATCTACCACTTCGGGTCGAAGGAGGGACTGCTGGTCGAGGTGGTGCGGGCGATGGAGGCCCGCCAGCACGCCGTCTTCGCCGACCTCGACGTCGCCCTCGGTGCCTCGCCCGCCGAGCTCGGCCGGGAGCTCTGGCACCGGCTGACCGATCCGGCGCTGGCGCCGCACGAGCGGCTGTTCTTCGAGATGTACGGGCAGGCCCTTCAGGGCCGGGCCGGCACCACCACGCTGCTGGACGAGATCATCGACTCCTGGGTGGAGCCGACGGTCGCCTCGGCCGTCGCCCACGGCGTGCCGCCGGCCGAGGCCCGCGCGCACGCCCGGCTGGGCCTCGCCGTCACCCGCGGCCTGCTGCTGGATCTGCTCACCACCGGAGACCGCGCCGGCGCCGATGCCGCGATGGAGCTCTTCCTCGCCCGCTACGAGAAGGGCTGGATCGACGCGACGTCGGCCCCGGGCGGATGACTACTCGGCCGCGTCCTCGGCGATGAGCCGGTCGCCGTCAGCCGGGTGCTCGAGCGCCTCGGTGGCCGCGGCGCGCCGGTCCCAGCGGCCGAGTCGCCAGGCGATCGCCCGGCCCAGGGCGGCCGCGCCCGCGCCGACGTCGACGTGATCGATGTCGCCGGCCGGCCACCACGGCACCGCGACACCGTCGGCCTGCAGCCCCTCGTGGTGGGCGACCCGCGCCGGCGGCACCGGTGCGCCGCAGCGCCGGGCGGCCAGCGCCGCTCCGCTCATGTCGACCCACGGCACGAAATCGGCCGGCGTCGAGGTGACCCGGGCATCGGGCCGGCGCTGCCCAGCGAGGTCGACGCCGAGCAGATCGGCGACCTGCTCCGGATCGTCGCCGCCGGGGATCACCGCGGCGTCGAGAAGTGGAAGCAGATACGGCGCGTCGAGCACCACGACGTCGTCTGGCCCGACCACCCGGTCGGCGGCCACGCGCACCCCGGCCGGCGGATCGACCGCCAGACCGGCCAGTGCTTCCGCGATCCGCGGGTAAAGGCCGACGAGCACCTCGGCCGGCGCAGTACGAGCCGGGTCGGCGAGCCGATCGAGCAGGTCGCGGGCGCCGTCGGCGTCGGCCAGGACGTCGTCGAGTCCGGTGCGCACGCCCAGCAGGCGGGCCAGGTCGTCCTCGACGGTGGTCTCGTCGTAGAGCCCGGCCAGGTCGGTCGCCGCCGCGGTCCGCAGCCGGTCCGGGCGCCGGCCGTCGAGCACCGGGTGGGTGGCGAGCCACCAACGTGTGTAGGGCGGCACCGGCACCCGCCGGCCGTCCGGGAGCAGCGCGATCGCCGGAGTCAGGACGGCCGTGCGCAGCGGTTCCGCGGCGAGCAGCGCGGTCGCGGCCGGCCACTGCTCGGCGCGGACCAGTTCCAGATCGCGCACCGCGACCAGCTCCGTGAGCACCGGCGGGAGGTCGGTGTCGGGCAGCCGGTCGAGCACGGCGTCGTACCAGCCCTGCTCGTCGTCGAGATCGTGGTCGGCGTCGGTCGGGTCGACGTCGGAGTCGCGCAGCACCGCGAAGGTGGCGAGCGCGCCGACCGCGGCGAGCACGTCGTCGCCCCAGCGTTCGGCGTACGCCGGGTCGAGCCGGCCGAACGGCGCGTCCGACGCCATCAGGTCCGCGAGCGCGCCGCCCGGCAGCAGCATCTCGCCGGCCGGGTAGTAGTCGCCGTCGGCATCGGGCAGCGCCAGCTCGGCCAGCCACGGCAGCTCTCCCGGGCCGATTCCGGCGGCGGCGACGAGCGCGAGTACCGCCTCGGCGACCGGGGCCGGATCGTCGTCGTCGTAGGAGGCCTCGACGGCGGCGCGCACCCGGTCGTCGGTCAGTACGGCGCGGGCGGTCGCCGGCCGGGCGCCGAGCCGTTCGAGCAGCGGGTGGGCGGCGGCCGGGTCGACCACCCGCAGGTCCAGCGGTCCGAGGGCGGACGCGGGCAGGTCGGCGTCCGGCAGCAGGACGCCGCGCGGGCCGGTGACGACCCGGCCGTCGGCGAGCGGCACCGGCAGTCCGGTCAGCGCATCGCGGTCCGGCGACTCGGCCAGGCCGTCGTAGATGCGCCGCCACCAGTCGGCGGGCCGCTCCAGCCCGGCCAGCAACTCGACGAGATCGGCCGTCGACATCCGGCTGACCCCGAGCGCGGCGAGCGCGGGAGCGAGGGAACGGCCGGACCACTCCGCGCCGAGCAGGCCGGCCACGGTGTCGGCGAGTGGCCTCGACGAGGGCGGGCGTCGCGGCGTCGATGACGACCGCGTCCGGCGCGGCGAGCAGCGTCCCGTCCGCGGCGGTCAGCAGCCTCGTGGTGCGCAGCTCCGCGAGCGCGGCCGCGGACAGGGCGGTGTCGAGCTCCGACCCGGCCAGCCGCGGCTGGGGCAGCATCGCCAGCGTGCCGGGCACGGCCGGAAGGTCGGCGACGAGGGCGGCGTAGCCGGCCGCGGCGGCGCGGACGAGATGGTCGGTGAGCGGTCCGGGCTCCACGTGGCGACGGTCCGGAGCGAGCGGGAAGGTCCCGATCAGGCGGGCCGACAGCGAGATGGGCTCCGCACTCCTGGTCGGCGCGTGCAGCACCCGACCGCCCGGCGGGTCGAGCGGGCGATCCCGCTCATCGACCGGCACCGCCCAGGTCAGCGACCAGTCGCCGCGGGCCTGCTCCTCCGTCGGCCGGTCGGCGAGCAGCTCGGGCGGGATCCGTCCGGAGTCGTGGTGTATCCGCCACCGGGTGAGCCGGTCGTCGTCGGCGAGCTCGACGACCCCGTCGTAGTCGGCGCGGTGCAGCACGCGGTCGCCGACCTGCAGGATCGGCAATCCGGGTAGGCCCAGCAGGAGTTCGGGCTCGACCGCCGCGAGCATCGCGCGGACCGACTCGACCTCGCCGGGGCGCAGCGGCAGCCGGACCTCGGTGTCGAACCCGTCCGGTGGCCGTTCGTCGTCCGGCCACGGCAACCGCAGCACAGGGACGTGGCCGGTCCGCCGGTCGAACTCATTGGCCAGACTCGGCAACGCGGCGACCTCGGCACGGGACGCCGCTGCGGAGAAGCGCACCCCGCCGGTGCGCCCGACGATCGCCGGATCGTCGGTGACGGCCAGCACGGCGACGAAGCCGACCCCGAAGCGACCGACACTCGACCCGTCCCGCTTGGCCGATGCCCGCAGGCTGGCCAGCGACTCGACGCCGGCGCGGTCCAGCGGCGCGCCGACGTTGGCCGCGCGCAGCACGCTCCCGGCCGGCGTGGTGTCGAGCGTCAGTCGCAGCGCGCCGGGTACGCCCGCCCGCGCCGCGGCGTCGGCGGCGTTCTGCGCCAGCTCGACGACCAGCCGGTCGCGGTAGCCGCCCAGCGCCAGGTCTTCCTCGGCGTTGGCGTCCTCGCGGAACCGGGCCGGCGACGCGGCCCACGCGTCGAGGACCCGCCGCCGGATCGCCGCCGTGCCGAACTGGTCGGCCGTCGGCTCAGCTGTGGCCGAGATCGTCGTCTTCCGTCGTATCGACCGAACCTGCCGCTGCCGGCGCCGGCCGCCGCGGCTCGACGTCGAAGCCGACGTCGTCGTAGGTCGGCTCAACCGCGGCGGACCGCAGGACGGCTTCGACCAGCGCCTCGGAGTGCGCGCCGCAGCCATAGTCGGCGGTGACGACCTGGCCGTCGGCGGGCGCGAACTCGTTGCCGCAGACGCCGAATGCGACCCGCAGGGATCCGGCCAACGGCAGGTAGAAGGCGCAGGTGGCGCACGGTGCCGGTGCGTGGGTGGCCATCGCCGTTTGGGGGCCGGTGTCGCCGGCGCGCCAGCGGGTGGCCGCGTCGTCGCGGCCGCTGCGGGAGAGCACCCGGACCCGGCCGAGGCCGAGCTCGAGCGCGACCTCTTCGACCGCCGGGTCGTCGGACTGCAGATAGGCCGGGACTAGCCGATCGTCGTCCGGGGCGGTGGGGAGCAGGTCGCCGACGCCGAGGTCGCCGGGCTGCAGCCGCTCGCTCCACGGAAGCCACTCGGGCGCGAGCACCGCGTCGGAGCCGGGCAGCAGCACGACCTCGTCGACGGTCACCAGCTTCGCCCGGGGTGCCCGCGCGACGGTGACCGCCCACCGCCAACCGGAGTAGCCGGTGAGCAGCGAGGCGAAGAAGTGGGTGACCACGCGGGTCCCGTCGCTCTGCAGCCCGAGATGCTCACCGACCTGCCGGCCGCCCTCCTCGACGGCCGCAGCACGCGCGAGGTCGACGGCGTCGGCGGAAAGCTTGTCCACGGGGGCCGAACTCACCGATCGGGGGGCTGAGGTCACGCCACCATGATGGCCCATCGACGCCCGCGGCCCGCGGCCGGCCGACACCTCACGCGGCGGGTAGCAGCGCGTACTCCCTGTGAGACCGATCGTGCGGCAGGATGGATGCCGTGGGTAGCCCGAGCGCTCCGAACCCGCCGAACCCGGCGGCCGGGCGAAGCGCGCCGGAACCGAAGATCACGGTGACCCGGGCGGTGGCGGCACGCACCAAACACTTCTCCCGGATGACCGTCCGGCTGATCGGGGACGCCAGCAAGGCGGGCGGAGCATCCCGGTCCGGACTCACCCGATTGATCTGGCTCAACGTCGTCCAGACCGGCGGCGACGGGATGGTGGCCGTCGCGCTGGCCAACACCATCTTCTTCTCCGCCGCGACCAGCCAGCAGCGCAGCAATGTCGCGCTCTATCTGCTGATCACCATGGCGCCGTTCGCCCTCGTCGCGCCGGTCATCGGCCCGCTGCTCGACCGGATGCAGCACGGCCGCCGGGTCGCGCTCGCCGGGACGATGGTCGGCCGCGGGCTGCTGGCCTGGATCATCGCGGCCAACTTCCACAGCTTCGCGCTCTATCCCGCGGTCTTCGGCTTCCTGGTGATCTCCAAGGCGTTCAACGTGCTCAAGGGAGCCTGCGTCCCACGGGTACTGCCCGGCGCGCTGACCCTCGTCTCCGCCAACGCCCGGTTGTCGATCTTCGGACTCGCTGGGGGCGCCCTCTTCGGCGGGCTCGCCGCGGGCATCACGAAGGTCGGCGGCAGTCCCTGGACGCTACGCGTGGCGACCCTGGTGTTTCTCGTCGCGGCGGTGCTGGCCCTGCACCTCCCGCGACACGTCGACAGCTCGGTCGGGGAGACCCGGGTCCGGCTCGCGCCGACGACGGGCCCTGGACGGAGCAAGAAGCGGTGGCGGCAGCGCTCCCTCGGCAGGCATGTCGTCACCGCACTCCGTGGCGCCGCGGCGCTGCGCGGTCTCTCCGGTTTCCTGACCCTCTTCCTGGTCTTCCTCGTGCAGCACGACTACCACGGCTTCGAGGCGGTCGTCGCGCTCAGCGCGGTCGCCATCGCGGCCGGCGGCGGCAGCTTCCTGGGTACGGCGGCCGGTGCCCGGCTGCGGCTGGGCCGGCCCGATGTGACGGTCGTGGCCTGCGTCGGCGCCGCCACGGCGATGTGCGTGGTGACCGCGCTGACCTTCTCGATCGAGATCGCCGTCGTGGCCGCGTTGGTCGCCGGGATCGCCAACAACCTCGCGAAGCTGTCCCTCGACGCGATCATCCAGCGCGAGGTGCCCGACCAGATGCGGGCGTCGGCGTTCGGCCGATCGGAGACCCTGCTCCAGTTGGCGTGGGTACTCGGCGGCGCACTGGGGATCGCCCTGCCGATGGACGGACGGATCGGGTTCGGCGTCGCGGCCGTCGTACTGCTCATCGCCCTCGCGGGCACGGTCGCCGGCAACCGTGGCCTGGGCGGCAGCGCCCGGCTCGACCGTCCCTCGCGGGTGGAGACGCCGCCGCCCGGTGGGCTCGGCAACACAGCCCACCCGGCGGGCGACCAGCAGTAGCGGTGTCAGGCCTCGAGGTCGGAGGCGACGGCCCGCAGCAGCGATGCCACCTTTCGGGCCACCGGCCGGTCGGGGTAGCGACCGCGGCGCAGCGTGTTGGAGACGCCGTCCAGCACCTTGATCAGGTCCTCGACGATGACGGTCATCTCGTCCGGGTTCTTGCGCTGCGTCTGGGACACCGACGGCAGCGGATCGAGCACCCGGACCGAGAGCGCTTGCTCGCCCCGCCGACCCTCCGCGACGCCGAACTCGACCCGTTGGCCGGGTTTCAGCTCGGTGACGCCCGCAGGCAGCGCATCACGGTGCACGAAGACGTCGGCGCCGTCCTCCCGGGACAGGAAGCCGAAGCCCTTCTCCGCGCTGAACCACTTCACCTTGCCGCTGGGCACAAGCTGCCTCGCTTGATCGGACCGGGGGTTGTCTCGACGGGCGGCCGGGCCGCTCGTTGGTACAGGCTAGCGAGTCCACCCTTCCCAGGTCGCGAGGAATCCTGCGTAGCACCCCGGGCGTACCCTCCGCCCGCCTAGGCTGAGGACGCGGCCCGAGCGGCCGCCCGCCGCGTGATGCGGGGGTTTTGGGGGGTTTTTCCGATGAGCGATCAGCGCCCGCCGGACGGCGGCCCGCCGCCGCCGGGACCCGACCAGCTGACCGCTCCCGTGCCACCGCCGCGGCCACGTCGCCGCGGCATGATCATCACCGGGGTCGCGGTCGTCGCGGCGCTGGCGGTCGCCGGAGGCGCCTACGCCGTCGTCGCGAGCGTCAGCTCGGGCACCGATGAGGCCGCGCGGCACCTGCCCGCGGACACCCTGGCGGTCGCGTCGATCAACCTCGATCCGGGTGGCGGCGAGACCCTCGCCGCCCTGAAGTTCCTGCGTAACTTCCCGTCGATCGCCGCGAAAAGCTCGGGCCTCAACCTCGGCGACGGCCTGCTGAAGCCGCTGTTCCAGAACTCGCCCGGAGGCGTGAACTTCGACCGCGACGTCAAGCCCTGGATCGGCGATCACCTGGCGATTGCCGCAGATCCGCAGAACGGCAAGATCCACGCGATCGCCGCGATCCAGACGACCGACGACGGCACGGCGAAGACCGACCTCGCCCGGCTGGCGAAGACGCAGGGCCGCTTCGGTTACGTCGTCACCGACGGCTACGCGATCATCAGCGACTCCCCCGCGGCCGCCCAGCGCGCCGCGACCGACGCGAAGCAGAGCGCGCTCGGCGGCACCGGGTCTTACGACTCCGATGTCTCGACGCTTCCCGGCGGTGCGATCGCGACGGCCTGGGTCGACGTACACGGCGCACTCACGTTCGCGGAGAACAACGGCGCTGCCACGGGACAGGCCCAGGCGGCCAAGCTGCCCGCACGGCTTGCGATGTCGGTCCGCTTCGACACCTCGGTGGCGGACGTGCAGGTCAAGGCGTTCGGAATGGCGGGCGTGCAGGGCGGCGACGTGGGCGCCGACGTCGCCCGGTTGCCCGGTGACACCGCCGTCGCGATCGGCGCCGGCCACCTCGACTCCGACATCCGCTCGCTGTACTCCGTGATCGGCCGCGGACTCGGTGCCCGCGCCGCCGGTCCGCTCACGTCGTTCCAGGAGAAGAGCGGGCTGACCCTGCCCGACGACCTCGTGGCGCTGGTCGGCTCGAAGACGATCTTCGCGCTCGGCGGCCCGGACCTCACCTCGATCGGCCTGCTCACCACCACGACCGATCCCACTCGCGCCGCCGCCGCGGCAGCGAAGCTCAACAGCGCCATCGCGGGCGGCGGGCTGATCGTGCGGCAGAGCGCGCACGGTCTGGTGATCGCCAGCTCCGACCAGTACGCGACGTCGCTGCAGCACCGGGGTTCGCTCGGCGCGCAGAGCCAGTTCCGGACCGCCGTACCGGATGCCGGAAAGGCCGCCGCCGTGATCTACGTCGACCTCGACCGGGTCCTCGCGAAGCAGGGCAACGCAACACCCGATGAAAAGGCGCTGAAGGCGTTCGGGCTGTCGGCCTCCGTCGACGGGAGTACGGCGACCCTGCGGATGCGCCTCGTCGTCGGCTGACCGCCGCCCTCCGAGCCGCGCAATCTCCCCGTCCATTCCGCATCAACGTGACGTTGATGCGGATAGAGCGCTTGAACGTGACGTTCAAGCGGAATGGGGGGGCGGCCGCTCGCTCTCAAATTCCGCATCAACGTGACGTTGATGCGGATAGAGCGCTTGAACGTGACGTTCAAGCGGAATGGGGGGCCGAGATCAGCGGTAGCGGGCGGGTTCGGGGAGCAGTTCGTTCATCGAGCCGGAGCGGAAGCCGCGCGGGTCGACGGAGACCGCCGGGAAGCCGTCCACGACGGCGAGCAGGTCGGGTCGTGCGGTGAGTACGTCGACCAGGTCGCGGTCGACCTCGACGCGCGCACCGTCGTCGCCGAGGTCACGTACCCGCAGGTTGACGACGTCGTAGCCGGCCGCGGTGAGCGCGTGACGCAGCGCCGACTCGGCTCGGTCGACCCGTGCGAGCCGGCTCGGCGTGATGCTCACGCCGAAGGCGATCCGGCTGGACAGGCACGCGGCCGCCGGCTTGTCCCAGGTGACCAGTCCCCACTGCCGCGACGCCGCACGCACCTGCGCCTTGGTCAGTCCGGCGTCACGCAGCGGGGTGACCGCACCGCGCTCGGCCGCGGCCCGGATCCCGGGACGGAACCCGGCCACCGCGTCGTCGGCGTTGGTGCCGGTCGCGACCGCGGCGACGTCGAGCCGCTCGGCGAGCGGACCGAGTACGTCGAGCAGCTCGGCCTTGCAGAAGTAGCAGCGGTCCCCCGCGTTCGCCCGGTAGCCGTCCTGGGCCATCTCCTCGGTGTGCACCACCTCGTGCTGCACGCCGAGCCCGGCCGCGAAGGCCCGCGCGTCGTCGAGCTCACCGGCGGCGAGGCTCGCCGACACCGCCGTACCCGCGACAACCCGGTCGGGACCGAGGGCCCGCGCCGCCGCCGCGAGGACGAACGCCGAGTCCGTGCCCCCGGAGAACGCGACCAGCACACTGCCCAGGCCGCGCAGCTGCGCATCGAGGTCGGCCAGGCGTGCGTCGAGGTGCGGGTCGGAGGAGGACACGGTCAAAAGACTAGGCGACCGCCCGGAGGCGGCCAACTTCGACCACGAGGCGGATTCGGGGGGCACACTTACCACAGGAGCGCCGTACACGGGGAGATGTGATGAAAAGCGACAGCGTGCTGATACCTGACCTGGTCCCGATGCTCTCGCGGGGCAAGCATCGCAGCCCACGCAAGGGGGCCTGCTTCATGGAGCTGGCGTCCTACCTGGCCGGCGAACGATGGAGCGACCACCCGGACTGCACCCATCCGCTGCTCGCCGCCCTCGCCCGGCATGTGAACGACAACAGCAGCGACGCCGGCCGGCAGCCGCTCGCCGACCTGATCCCCGGTGTGATCGGCCTGAGGAGTGACGACCTGCACGTCGACATCGCCCTCGGGCTGCGGTCAGCCAACACGGCACTGCCGATCGTCTCCGCCGAACGTCAGCAGGTGTTGGCCGTCGCCATTCTGTGTGGCAATCGCGTCCTGGGCGACCTCGACGGGCACCCGGCCGCGTGGAGTCAGCAGCGGAGCCGGGAGATGCTCGCCGCGGTTCCGCACGCCGCCCGTTGGGCGGTGCGGCACAGCATGAGCACCGGCCCGTCGAAACGCGCGTTCCGCAAGCACGCCGCCCCGAGCACGGTCCGCTACGCGGTGTACAGTATCGCCGCATCGGTGCCCGAGCCCGACCCGTACCTGCACGACCTGCTGGCCGCAAGCATCGAGGACTGCCGCGCCCTGACCGGCCCGGCCCGCAATGTCGAGCCGACCGTGGAGGTCACCGCGCGGCAGGGAGCGTCGTCGTCCTGACGTGCTGATCGGGCTGGTGCACGGCGCTTGGCACGACGCCGAATGCTGGGCGCCATTCATCGACGAGCTCGGCCGACGTGCTGTCGACGCCGTGGCGGTCGATCTGCCGACCGACGATCCCGCGGCGACGACGGCGGACTATGCGGCGCTCGTCAACGACGCCATAGACAAAGCCAACGATGAGGCTCTCGGCGGCACCGAAGATGACGTCGTCCTGGTGGGTCATTCGCTGGGCGGCCTGACCCTGCCGGTCGTCGCCGGTCTGCGTCCGGTACGCCGGATGGTGTTCGTCTGCGCGCTCGTGCCCCAGCCGGCGACGAGCTGGGACTCGATCGCCCGGTCGCACCGCGACCTGTTCTCGGCCGAGCTTTCGGCCGGCCAGCAGATGCACGAGGACGGCTCGACCAGCTGGGACCCGGCCGCCGCGGTCGACGTCTTCTATGCCGACTGTGAGCCGTGGCTTGCGACGGCGGCGGCGGCGCGGCTGCGGCGCCAGTGCTGGACCCCGACCCGGGTCGCGGCGCCGTTCACCCGGTGGCCCGACGCCGAAAGCCGCTACGTCGTATGTGCCGACGACCGCGCGCTGGTGCCCGACGGGCAACGTCGACTTGCCCGCGAGCTGCTCGGAGTCGAGCCGATCGAGCTCCCGGGCGGGCACTGCCCCTTCCTCTCGCGTCCGGCGGCGCTGGCCGACGTGGTCCTCGCCGACTTGTCCTGACCGGCGGTCAGCTGCCGCGGAGCGCGTCGCTCAACCGGACCCGGGCGCCGGTGCGGATCACCGCGTTGCGGTAGATCCGCCCGGAGAGCCAGGTGAGCGCGGGGATGAGCGCGATGACGAGGACCACGGCCAGGCCGGCCTCCCAGGCCGGCACCCCGCCCATCGCCAGTCGCATCGGCATCAGCGTGGGGGCGAACATCGGGATCACCGACAGCACCTCGATCAGCCCGCTGCCCGGGTTGGACGGCAGGATCGAGATGCCCAGCACGTAGCCGATGATGACGAACATCAGCACCGGGGCGATGACGCCGCCGACGTCCTCCTGCCGGGACACGAGCGCGCCGACCGCGGCGAAGGCCAGCGCGTAGGCGAAGAACCCGAGCAGGTACCAGATCACCAGCCAGACGAGGGTCCCGGTCGCCGCCGACACGGAGATCGTGAGCACTCCGGTCAACAGCCCGGCGACGAGACCGGCGACTCCGATGGCCAACATCTGTAAGAGCCCGACGATCCCGATGCCGAGCACCTTGCCGGCCATCAGCTGCCACGGCCGGATCGTGGACAGGAGCAGCTCGACCACTCGGCTGGACTTCTCCTCGACCACCCCCTGCGCCACCGATTGCCCGTTCATCATCAGCGACATGTAGATGAGGATCCCGGCGATGATGCCGACGATCAGCTGCTGCGACTGGTATTTGTGCGGTGGTTGCAACGCCACCACGTCGACCTTCGCGGCCGCCACGGTCCGGTCGACCTGAGCCGGGTCGCCGCCGAGCTTCGCGATCTGTTGGTCGAGCGCGACCTGCTGGGCGAGCACGGTCAGCACGCCCTTGACCTTGCTGTCGAGGCTTTTCTTCACGACGACCCGCAGCTGCCCGCCGTTTGTCTCGACGAATGCGTCGAGCGTGCCGTCGCGAACCTGCTGCGGGCCCGCCGCGGCCGACACGGTCCGGGTGGTCACCTTCTGGCCGACCGTTGAGGCGCTGGCCTTCAACGGCGCGGCGATGGCGGCGTCCTGGCCCGAGATACCCACCGTGGAGCCCGAGCTCCCGCCGTTGACGAACTTCAGGACGACGGTCAGCGCGACGAGGATGACCACCGTCAGGCCAGTCGCGATCCGGAAGGCCTTCGACCGCAGCCGGGTGTCGATCTCGCGGCGGGCGATCAGCCATACCGCCGATCCCGACCCCAGCGTGGTGTCGGCGCTCTCCACCGGCATGCCGGTCATGCGGCTTCCCCTTCGCTCACGACGTTGCGGAACAGCTCGGTCAGCGACGGCCGGCGGCGGGCGAACTCCCGCACCGGTCCGGAGGCGAGCGCGGTCTTGAGCACCAGCTGGTCGTCGGCGCCGGGCCCGAGATCGAGAACTGTCGCGCTGCCTTCCCGGCCTCGCACCGTCACGTCCGGAAGCCCGGCGGCCCATGTCTCGGGCGCGCCGGGCGCGTCGACGACGAGCTGGGTGGTGCCGCCCGAGCGGAGTTCGTCCACCGAACCACAGGCCACCATCTGGCCGCCGCGGACGATTCCGACCCGGTCGCAGAGCCGCTCGACGAGGTCGAGCTGATGACTGGAGAACACCACCGGCACGCCCGCCGCGCACTGCTCCCGCAGCACCTGGCTCATCACGTCGACGGCGATCGGGTCGAGACCGGAGAACGGCTCGTCGAGGACGAGAATCCGTGGGTCGTGGATCAGGGCGGCGGCCAGCTGGACCCGCTGCTGGTTGCCCAGGCTGAGCTTCTGCACCTCGTCGTCGCGGCGCGGAGCGACACCCAGCCGCTCGGTCCACGAGTCCATGGCGCGGCGGGCGGCGTCGGTCGACATGCCGTGCAGTCGGGCCAGGTAGATCAGCTGCTCGCCGACCTTCATCCGGGGGTAGAGGCCGCGTTCCTCGGGCATGTAGCCGATCTGGCGGCGGGTCTCGAGGGTGACCGGCGATCCGTTCCACCGGACCTCGCCGGAGTCGGCCGCCAGCACGCCCAGCGCGATCCGCATCGTCGTCGTCTTGCCGGCGCCGTTGCTGCCGACGAACCCGAAGAGCTCACCGGCGCGTACGTCGAAGGTGATCTCGTCGAGGGCGACCACGTCGCCGTAGCGCTTGGACACCGCGTCGATCTCCAACCGCGCGTCGGCGTCGATCGCCGATTCCGTCATGCCGCCGTCCTCGTCTGGTGTATTGAGCCGTGTTGTCGACCGGGTGACCCGTCCGCTTCGCCAATGTAGTTGCCCTGTCGAACCATTTCGACTGCCCGCCGTACTAGAGCGGGAGGTCACGAAGCTGATACTTCGGGAGAAGTCGGTTGTGCGCCCGCATCGCGGCGAGAAGGGCAACACTAGTGCTGGTTGCCCGACTCGAAGCCGGGCGGCCATTCAGCATGTGGTGTTCGGGCTCTGCCCGCATGGGGGTGTACACGTGGCCGTCGGACGGCTCCGCATGATGAGTGCTGCCCTGGCGATTCTCGCCCTGGTCGCGGTCCAACCGGGTACGGCGTCGGCGGCCGCTGCGCCCGCTCCGCGCAACGGCGAGTTGGTTGCCGATGGTGCTTGGTGTTGGTTCCAAGACCCCCGGGCCGTCCACTACGTCGGCGCCCACGACCGGACCTATGTCGGCTACGTGACGTCCACCGGAGACATCGACGTCGTCAGCCTCGACAACGGCACGGCGGCGCTCACCCACACCACGTTGCATCCGAAGTTCCAGGCGGACGACCATGCGGCGCCCGGCCTCGAGGTGTTGCCCGGCGGCCGGATCGCCGTCTTCTACTCCAAGCACGGCGGCGCACAGATGTACTACCGGATATCGGTGCACCCGGAGGACATCAGCACGTTCGGACCGGAGAAGACGGTGGACGGCAGAAACAGCCCTGGGGGCAAGGGATTCACGTATGCCAACCCCATCTATCTGCCCGCAGAACATCGGACCTATCTGTTCTTCCGGTCCGGGGACAACCGTCCGGCCGTGATGTGGAGCAACGACAACGATCTGGCGCACTGGTCGAACGCGCAGGACATCGCCGTACCTGATGGCGCCGGATCCTTCGCCCGGCCCTAGCGAAGTACGCGACGAACGGCAAGGACAGCATCCTCATCGCGTTCACCGACGGACATCCCGAGGGACGTTCAGACCAACTCGATCTACGCGGTGATCTACCGCGGCGGCGTCCTGCACAGCGTCGACGGGAAGTCGTTGGCGACCCTCGGTCCGCGCCAGCCGGGCAGCACGTTGCCGGCCGCACCGGTGCACACCAAGAGCCTCACCAAGGCCTACAACGGGGCCGGCCCGGGCGGGAAGGCCTGGGTACACAGCGTCGCCTTCGGCCAGGACGGTCGTCCGGTCATCGCGTTCGCGTCCTTCCCGCGATCCTCGGCCCCGACCGACAACGACCACCGCTACCACTACGCCCGGTGGACGGGATCGGCCTGGACCGACAACGAGTTCGCCGCCGCGGGTGGATCGATCGTGACGACCGGCAGCGAGCCCGACTACTCCGGCGGCCTCACCCTCGACCGAACGACCCGTCCACCCTCTACACCTCCCGGGAGGCCGGGAGCGCGTGGCGGATCCAGCGTTGGCACACGCCCGACGGTGGCGTGCACTTCGATGCCCCGGTCAACCTCACGCCCAACTCGCCGGTCAAGAACGTCCGACCGGTCGTCCCGTGGGGCCCGCCCGGAGACGTCCACGCCCTGTGGATGTCTGGCAGGTACAACCACTGGAAGGGTGATTTCCTGACCCAGATCCGGGCGCTCACCAGCGGACCGGCGCCGACCACCACGCGGATCAGTATCTCGGCGCCGGGCGTCACACCGGGACAACCGCTCACGGTGGGCGCCCGGGTCGTGCAGGGGTTCGAGGGCTCCGCCGTCGCCCACGGCCGGCTATCTCTGTGGAGCACCTCGCGAACCAGCCCTACCACGAGGTGTCGACGGTGACGGCCGACGCGGGCGGGCTGGCGCACTGGACCGTGCGGCAGAGCGCGGACACCCGGTATCAGGTGCGCTTCGCCCGGGCGGCGCCATGGGGCGCCTCGGTGTCCCCGTCGCCTGTCGTCGCCATGACAGGGGAAGACCGCGATCCGGCTCAGTGTCGACCACACGACCGTGGTCGCGGGACGGCCGGAAGTCGTGGGAATTCGCCTGGTCGCCGCCACCTCCGGGGCCGGCATCGCCGGCATCCCCGTACAGCTATGGCAGTCCGTCGACGGGCAGCGCACCTGGGCGCTGCGGGCCACGGCTCGGACCGGAAGCGGCGGCCTGACCCACGTCACGACGCACCCCGGGGTATCCGTCAGCTACCAGGCCAGGTTCGCCGGCAGCGCCACCCTTGTCCGGAGCAGCTCCCCGCCTCAGCGGGTCGGTGTCGTCGGCGCCTGACCGACCGCGAGGTCGAGTAGCGCGCGGTCCTGGCCGGGCCCGGCGATGGCGCAGAGCCCGGCCGGCCTGCCCTGCACGTCGAGCCGGGCGAGGACGGCCGCGGGGAGACCGGCGAGGCTGGCCAGGCAGGTCAGCGCGACGGTGCCCGACCGCATGGCCTCCTTGCGGTCCGCACTCATCTGCGGCGCGGGCGCCGTACTGCTCGCCGCCGGCAGCAGGATCGCCGTACCGGGCGGGATCCGGTCGACCAGCGCCTGAGCGGCTAAGCGCAGTACGTCGGCGGCGCGGTGCTCCTGCTCGGCGGTCACGCGGGAGGCCTGCGCGAAGCGATCGGCGATCCCCGGCCCGAGCGCGCCGGGGTGCTCGGTGATCCAGGCCCCGTCGGCCCGCCACGCCTCGGCCCCCTGCACGGTCCGGAACGCCGCCCGCCAGGCGTCGAGGTTGCCCTCGCACAGCGACGGGATGGTGCGGACGGTCGGCCCGACGAGGCTGCGGCACGCCGATTCCACGGCCGTTGCGACCGCCGGATCGGCGAGCGCAAGGAGATCGTCGGCGAGCAGACCGACCGTCAGCGGCGTGGCGCGGGCCTGGGGCAACAAGACGTCGCCGACCCGGGCGAGGGTGGCGGCGTCGCGGGCCAGCCACGCCACGGTGTCGAAGGAGGGGGCGAGCGGAAGCAGTCCGGCCGTGGACACCGACCCGTGGGTGGGCCGGAACCCGAGCAGCCCGCAGTAGGAGGCCGGGACCCGGATCGAGCCGGCGGTGTCGCTGCCGAGGCCGACGTCGGCCAGGCCGAGGGCGACCGCGCTGGCCGGCCCGTTGGACGACCCGCCGGGGATGTGCCCGGGCGATGCCGGATTCGGTGGCGTCCCGTAGTGGACGTTGGTCCCGGACAGGCTGTAGGCGAACTCATCGGTCTGCGCCAGGCCGGCGATGTCGGCACCCGCGGTGAGCAGGGCATCGATCGCCCAGGCGTTCGACTCCTCGATCGGCGCACCGGCGAGCCAGGTCGGGTTGCCGGCGCCGATCCGCTGGCCGGCGACGGCGTACAGATCCTTCACCGCCACGGTGGTTCCGGTGAGCGGCCCGCCGGGGTTGCCGCGCAGCAGCGGATCGCCCTCGACCCGCCAGACCGCCTGGGAGCTCTCCACACCGTCCGACATGTCCACAGCATGCCTGCTGACCCGGTGCGACCATGAAGGGATGGCGGACGACGTGGCGGCGGTGCTGGCAGCCAAGCGAGCCGAGCTCGAGGCCGAGCTGGCTCGGCTCGCTCTCCCGGCCAGTGAGCCGAGCGGGATCTCCTTCGGCAAGAGGATCGGGGAAGGGACCAGTGTCGCGGTCGACCGGTTGTCGCAGGTCGCCGCGCACGACCGGCTGCAGGAGGTGCTGGCCGACGTACTCCGCGCACAGGAGAAGCTCGACGAAGACAGCTACGGCACGTGCGATCGGTGCGGCGGCCCGATCGCCCCGGAACGTCTCGAAGCGTTGCCCTGGGCGACCCGTTGCGTGTCCTGCGCGGCCAAACGCGACTAACGGTTTTCGGCGTGCGATCGCGATGCAGTGAGCCACTGTCGGAGTGACGGAAAGTTCTTGTGTGGCAGGGGTTTCCGGGCTCGAAGAATTGTCGGTAGGTCGTTTATGGTGTGGTCATGGTCAGTGGTTCGGGTCGCGATGGTGAGCTCCCGGTGTGGGATGCGGTCGGCTGCCTGACGCCGCGGTGGAGGGGTTGGCCGGGGCCGGGTTGTGGCGGTGCGGGGAGCGGAGTGCGCGACCGCAGCAGGTGATGGAGACGCCGCACGGCGGAACGGCGGCGTCACTGGGCTGTCGCCAGTCGAACCGGCCACCGGCTGGCCAGGACCGTGGGGCGACGGGACGGCGGCGCTGTTGCGGCAGCTGCTCAACATTTCGGCGGGTGAGCCGGCTGGCGGGTGACGGCGGCGGAGAAACTGCTGGAGCGGACCAGCCCGTCGGGGGCGGCGGTGCCGGCGGCGCTGCCGGCGACGGCCGCGGCGTTGGCGGACGGCGCGATCGAGGCGGGGCAGGCGCGGGTGATCTGCGAGACGATCCGCCGGCTGCCGGCCGGGTGAATAGCTGGAACCGGGACCAGGCCGAGGCGTTCCTGGCCGGGCAGGCCCGGGAGGTGGACACCACCACCCTGGGCCGGATCGCGCGCCGCTACTCGCATATTCGGGTCCCGGATGCGAGTACGACGCCGACGATGATGACGCGGCCGACCGGACGTGTCCAGCCGCGAACATCGGACGCGCTACTCCATAATCCGAGCCCGAGATGCGGAGCAGCGTCCGATGATGGGCACCTCCCTGGACCCGACCGGCGACTGGCGCTCCGAGCGACGGCGGCTTCTCGGTCTAGCCCGCCCGCTGCGTGTGGTGGGCGTGCCGGACCTCGAGGTCGTCGAGCAGCGACGCGGTGGCCGCGGCGATGGTGTCGACGGCACGATCGAACGCCGCGGCGTTGTGCGCGGCCGGCTTGCGGAATCCGCTCACCTTCCGCACGTACTGCAGGGCCGCGGCGTGCATGTCCGCCTCGGTGACCTGCTCGGTAAAGGGCTCACGAAGGGTCTTGATGCTCCGGCACATGAGCCGACGGTACGCCGGTCCCGGCCGGCCCGGGATCGACCTCCGGCTGGTGCCAGGCCCCTCCGTCCAGCAGGCGGTCGGCCTCGGGCGGCCCCCACGAGGCGCGGGCGTAGGAGATGGGCGGGTCGGGGAGGTCGAGGATGGGTGCGACGATCCGCCACGCCTGCTCGACCGCATCCTCGCGGGCGAACCGCCTCGTGTCGCCGTCGACCGCGTCGAACAGCAGCCGTTCGTAGGCCTCGGGGCGCCGCCCCAGGGCGCTGGCGAAGTCGACGTCGAGGTCGACCGGGCACGTCTCGGGCTGATCGCCCGGGTGCTTGGCCTGCACGGTGAACGTCACACCGTCGTGACTGCCGAGACGGAACCGCAGCAGGTTGGGCTGGGGTCGGGTGCCGCTGGCGCCGGCAAACAGCAGCTGCGGCGGTTGCCGCAGCTGGACGACCGCCTCCGTCGCCGTCCCGGCGAGCGCCTTGCCGGCCCGGATGAAGAAGGGGACTCCGGCCCAGCGCCAGGAGTCGACGTGCGCGCGCAGCGCGATGTAGGTCTCCACGGTGGAACCGGCGGCGACGCCGGGCTCGTCCAGGTAGCCCTCGTACTGACCGCGGACGACCTGCCCTGGGTCGATCGCGGGAATCGACCGCAGCACCCGTACCTTCTCGTTCCGCAGCGCGTCGGCGTCCTCGGAGATCGGCGGCTCCATCGCCAACAGCGCCAGGACTTGCACCAAGTGGTTCTGGACGACGTCGCGGATCGTGCCGACGGAGTCGTAGAACGAGCCCCGCCCCTCGACGCCGAAGGCCTCGGCCATCGTGATCTGCACGGACTCGACGTAGGTCCGGTTCCAGATCGGCTCAAGGAACGTGTTGGCGAAGCGGAACGTGAGCAGGTCCTCGACCGACTCCTTCTCCAGATAGTGGTCGATCCGGCGGATCGCGGACTCGGCGAAGACCTTGTGCAGCGTCTCGTTCAGCGCGCGGGCCGAGTCCGGGTCGCGACCGAACGGCTTCTCCACGACGACCCGGGCGCCGTCGGACAGACCGGCGCCGGCGAGCCCGTCCACGACCGTGCCGAAAAGGGCCGGCGGGATCGCAAGGTAGAAGACCGGATGCTCCGCCGCCGGCAGCCGGCTCTTGAGCCGGGAGTAGACGGCCGAGTCGGTGTAATCGCCGGCGACCATGCTGAGTCTGGCGGCCAGCCCCGAGAAGGCCGCTTCGTCGATCGGCTCCCCGATCGCCTCCACCGCGGTCCGCGCGTAATGCCGCAGGCTGTCGTCATCCCAGTCGGAGCGGGCGACACCCACCACCGGTACGGCGAGCAGATCACGCTTCTGCAGCTGGTAGAGCGCAGGGAAGATCTTCTTGTGCGCCAGGTCGCCGGTCGCGCCGAAAACGACCAGGACGTCCCCGCGCTCGGCGCTCATTTCCCGCCGGAGCCGGGAGCCAGGTCGGGAGCGACACCGCCAACCTTCTCGTCGTGCCCACCGAACTGCTTACGCATCGCGGAGAGCAGCTTGTCGGCGAAGTCGGCCTCACCACGCGAGGAGAACCGCTCGAAGAGCGCCGCGGTCAGCACATGCGCCGGCACACTCTCATCGACCGCCGCCATCACCGTCCAGCGACCTTCTCCGGAGTCGGACACGCGGCCGGCGAACCCGGCCATCTTCGGGTCCTGCGCGAGCGCGGTCGCGGTGAGGTCGAGCAGCCAGGATCCGATCACGCTCCCCCGCCGCCACACCTCCGCGACGTTCGAGGCGTCGATGTCGTACTGGTAGTACTCCGGCGAGGACAGCGGCGCCGTCTCGGCGTCGTGCAGCTGCTCCTCCCGACCGATACCGGCATTGCGGAGTACGGCGAAACCCTCTGCGTAGGCGGCCATCACGCCGTACTCGATGCCGTTGTGCACCATCTTGACGAAGTGCCCGGCGCCGTTCGGGCCGCAGTGCAGGTAGCCGTACTCCGCGGGGATCGGCTCGCCCTCGCGTCCCGGGGTGCGCACGGCCGCCTCGACCCCGGGCGCGATGCTCCGGAAGATCGGATCGAGGTGGGCGACGACGTCGTCCTCGCCGCCGATCATGAGGCAGTAGCCGCGGTCGAGTCCGTAGACGCCGCCGCTCGTTCCCACGTCGACGTAGTGGAGCTGCCTGGTCTTCAGCACCCCCGCGCGATGGATGTCGTCGCGGTAGTAGGAGTTGCCGCCATCGATGATGATGTCCTCGGGCGCCATCAGGTCGGCGAGCTTGTCGACGGTCTGGCCGGTGACGCCGGCCGGAACCATCACCCACGCGGCCCGCGGGGTCGTCAGCTTCGAGACGAATTCCTCGAGGCTCGACGCGCCGACGGCACCCTCGGCCTCGAGCGCCGCCACCGAGTCCGGTGACGTGTCGTAGACGACGCACTCGTGACCATCGCGCATGAGCCGACGGACGAGATTGGCGCCCATCCGACCGAGGCCGACCATTCCGAGCTGCATCTTCCACCTCTTCGCATCGTCGATACCTGGCGGTGGGACGCCGACGTCTCCTCAGTGCAACACACCCGTCGCCCGTGTCGCATCGTGATCGGCTGACGCGGACGGTCAGTGATGTTAGACCTCGTGGTGGGCTGAGCGGTCGAGGGCCGCGCGGTCACAGCACGACGTTGCCGTACATCTCTCCCAGCGGGTCGGCGATCAGTTCCACCCGGGCACCATCGGGATCACGGAAGTAGATCGACGTCCCGCTCTCCTCCTGGAACTCCACGCCGGCCGCGTCGAGGTTGGCCTTGAGCCGCCGCCAGTTGTCCGGCTCCACCGAGATGGCGATGTGGTGCAGGCCGCCGAGCACCTCGGCGTAGGGGCCCAGGTCGAGTCCCGGGAAGTCGAAGAACGCCAGCAGGTTGCCGTTGCCGATGTCGAAGAAGAAGTGGTTGGAGCCGCGGTAGTCGCGGTTTTCGAAGATCTCGGTGAGCGGGAATTCCAGCACGCCCTGGTAGAAGCGCACGGTGCGTTCCACGTCCGAGCTGAGCAGCGCGGTGTGGTGCACACCGCGGGCCGACGACGAGGGCCGGTCCTTCGGGTCGGTCAGGTACGCCGACCGGATCCGGTCCCGCTCAGCCTCGATCGCGGCGTAGTCAGTGGTCGTCATCACCGATGTCCTTTCCTTCCAGAGAAAACCATGCCGCCCGGCGCAGCGAACCCCGCCAGAGGAGCAGCGCCTGACCGAGATAGAGCCGTGGGCCGACCGTGACGAGTTCGTCCAGCACCTGCCGCACCGGCCAGGCGGGATTCTCCGCCACGTCCCGGTAGTCGATCCGGAGTACGTCGACCGTCGGGTCGAGCGCGCTGGGGCCGACCGAGGTGAGGAAGCGGAATGCGCTGAAGCGTCCGTCGCCCTCGTCCCGCACGTCTTGATAGTTCGGCAGCGTCACCCGCATCATCCGCTGGGCGCCCGTCGTGAACAGGTTGCGGCCCTCGCCGTCGCCCCGGGCGAAGGTCTTGCCCTGCCAGGGCAGCCAGCCGCGGGCCATCGCCTCGAAGACGCCGTCGGTGCCGTGCCCGATCGTGGTCGCCACCAGTCGGCCGCGCAGCGGGCCGTCCAGACCGTCGGGCGCCTGACCCTCGCTGAAGCACCGCTCCAACCCGCGCAGGCCGGCCCGCCGGTCGAAGCGGAGTTGCCCGACCGCGCGCCAGTACAGCGACCCGTCCACCGTGCTCACCTCCGGATTGTGTCGCCCTTCGTGCACCTGAGGTACGCGAACGGGCAACTCCCCGGCCGGTTTCGCCGTTCCGCTTGCGCCGCCATGCAATGACGCCCGACCATCGACGACAAGCAAAGGAGCAATCATGGCCGGTTTTGTGCAGATCATCGAGTTCGACACCTCGCGCATCGACGAGGTGCGGGCGCTCGCGAACGAGTTCCAGGGCCGCCGGGAGGCGGGGAGAGTACGTCGTGGTGAGGTCACCGCCGACCGCGACCACCCCGGCCACTACCTCACCGTGGTCGAGTTCGACTCCTACGACTCGGCAATGGAGAACTCCCGCCGGCCCGACACCGCCGAGTTCTCGGCTCGGATGGCGCAGCTCTGCGACGGGCCGCCGACCTTCCACAACCTCGACGTCTTGGAGACGTTCGACAGCTGACTAGCCGGGTCGATCCCCGCCGAGCAGGCCTACGGAGCGCTCGCGCATCTCGACCTTGCGGATCTTGCCCGTCACGGTCATCGGGAACTCGTCGACGACGTGGACATATCGCGGGATCTTGTAGTGCGCGAGCTTCCCGGCACAGAAGTCCCGTAGCGCCTCCGCGGTGAGGTCCGGCGCACCCGGGCGCAGCCGCACCCAGGCCATCAACTCCTCGCCGTAGCGCTCGTCGGGGACCCCGATGACCTGGGCGTCGACGACGTCGGGATGGGAGTAGAGGAACTCCTCGATCTCGCGCGGGTAGATGTTCTCGCCGCCGCGGATGACCATGTCCTTGATGCGCCCGACGATGCCGACGTAGCCGGCGTCGTCCATCACGGCCAGGTCACCGGTGTGCATCCACCGGGCGGCGTCGATCACCTCGGCGGTCTGCTCCGGCTCGTTCCAGTAGCCGAGCATGACCGAGTAGCCCCGGGTGCAAAGCTCACCGGGAGTGCCGCGCGGCGCCGTCAGACCGGTCGCCGGGTCGACGATCTTGATCTCGACGTGCGGGTGGACGGTGCCCACGGTCGCCACCCGGCGCTCGAGGTCGTCGTCGACCCGGGTCTGGGTGGACACCGGCGACGTCTCCGTCATGCCGTAACAGATGGTCACCTGCGTCATCCCCATGTCGTCGACCACCCGTTTCATCACCTCTACCGGGCAGGGCGAGCCGGCCATGATGCCCGTGCGCACGGTGGACAGGTCGTAGGAGGCGAAGTCGGGCAGCCCCAGTTCGGCGATGAACATCGTGGGGACGCCGTACAGCGACGTGCACCGCTCGGCACTGATCGCCTGCAGCGTGGCGGCCGGGTCGAAGGCCGGGGCGGGGATGACCATGCACGCGCCGTGGCTGGTGGCGGCGAGATTTCCCATCACCATCCCGAAGCAGTGGTAGAAGGGCACCGGGATGGCGATCCGGTCGGCCTCGGTGTAGCCGCAGAGCTCACCGACGAAGTAGCCGTTGTTGAGGATGTTGTGGTGCGAGAGGGTCGCGCCCTTCGGGAAACCGGTGGTCCCCGACGTGTACTGGATGTTGATCGGATCGTCGGGCGAGAGCGTCGACCCGATCTCGGCCAGCCGGTCCCGGCCGGCGCGCGGGCGGATCAGGTCGTCCCACTCCGGGTCACCGAGAAACACCACCTGCTCGAGGCCGGGGTGCTCGTCGCGCACCTCGCCGACCATTGCCCGGTAGTCGCTGCCGCGGTGCTCCGGCGCGCTGACCAGCAGCCGCACTCCGGCCTGACCGAGCACGTAGCCCACCTCGTGCGTGCGGTAGGACGGGTTGATGTTGACCAGGATCGCGCCGATCTGCGCGGTCGCGTACTGCACCAGGACCCACTCGGCGCAGTTGGGTGCCCAGATGCCGACCCGGTCGCCCTTGCCGATCCCGGCCTCGAGCAGACCGAGCGCGCAGCCGGCGACGGCCGCCGACAGCTCGGCGTAGGTGTAGCGACGTCCCCCGCCCAGGTCGACGAGGGCCTCCCGGTCCGGGAACGCCGCCACCGCCCGCTCGAAGTTCGCGCCGATGGTGTCGCCGAGCAACGGCACCGTCGACGTCCCGGAGGCGTAGGACGGTAGTGCTGTCGCGGGCATGCTGACCTCCGGGTGCCCGGACCGGCCCACCCGTCAGAGGTTGGGCCGGTCCGCCAGGCTGGGATGACGGTAGCGGAGCCGCTCGGGCGGAAGCGGAAACTCCGAGTCCTCGCCGAACGGTGACGGCGCGCCCTGCACCGGGGCGGTGAACTCGGAGATCACGGGCGCACCGTCGGCCTCGGGCCAGGTGGGGTCCTGACGCGCAAGCTGGGCAGGTTCGCTCACCGTGACCTCCGTCCTCTCCCTGCCAGTCTGACCCCTCCGGCCTAGTAGAGCAGCCGATCCCGGCCGGCGGGCCAGGCCAGCGTGGCGTAGATCTGCACCATGGCGGCCTGCTCGATGGCCTGGGTCTCGCCGTTACCGGCGAACTGGAACAGTCCGCTCGCGGGGTCGCGCAGCGACGTCCAGGTGGTGTCGGCGTAGTTCTGCATCGCCTGCCGGTACGTCGTGCCACCGGTCACCGACTCGAGCAGCAGCAGGTTCTTGAAGTAGATCGAGTTGAAGTACGGCGGCTGACCCGAGAGGTTGCCCTGCTCGACGAAGTACTGGTACGACGCCCGCGCCACGCTCTCGGCGCGCTGCAGGTAGGTCGGGTCGTGGGTGACCTCGTAGAAGAGCACGTCGACGCCGATGGGCACGCCCTGGTTGTAGGACCACTGCGTCTTCTCGACCGTGAAGTGACAGGTGGGCCCGCGCGAGGCTCGACGTGGTCCCAGTACATGCCGTTGGGGGCGAGCAGGTTGCGGTTGGTCCAGTCGTACATCCGCTTCGCCCAGTCGAGGTAGCTCCGGTCGTGGGTGGCCTGGTAGAGCCGCAGGCCGAGCTCCGCACCGGGCATGTTGGAGACCGTGTTGCGGTCGTGGCTCCAGCTCGCCTGGGTCCAGAAGACCCCGCCCGGGTCGGGGTGGGTCGCGTCGGTATCCCAGCCGGAGACCACGAGGGAGAAGATCTGCCGGGCCCGCGCCAGCGCCGTACGGTCACCGGTCATCAGGAACTGCTGCGCCTTCTCCAGCCCGACCCACTCGTTGTCGTCGTAGAACATGTCGCCGCCGCCGCCGTAGGGCGCGGGGGCGTAGGAGTCGTAGCCGGGGACTCCGGTCGTGCCGCCGGCGGCGTTCCAGTACCGCTCCTGGCCGGCCGATCGATCGCGCAGGGCCGGCCCGAACGACGCACCGGTGCGTCCGCCGATGCCGACCAGGTCGAGCGTCGCGACGTGGGCCTGGGAGAACGGCCACTCGTAGGAGTACTTGTTGTCGCTCGACTGCACCGGGTACTGCTCGTGGTAGAGGTACGAGCCGTCGCCGACGTACAGGTACTTCTGCAGGGCGCCGTACGACGCGGTTGCGCGTGCCGTGTCGACCTGCGTGTGCGACGGCGCGCCGGCAGAGTCGCTCGCGCTTGCGGCGCCGGGCATCGCCCAGGCACCCAGCGCGACAGCAACCGCGGACAGCACCGCCACGCCCCCTAGTCTCGACCTCATCGGTGGTGAGCTCCTTTCGACGACCGGCGCGAGCGGAATGGGGCGCGTCGCTTCGGTGCGGGTACGACGATGTCGCGGGCACGCAACCATGTCGCGAGATGCCGGTCAAGACCCGACACCGTGCCCGGCGCTCGCTCCGGGCGTACGACGCCGCCGTCGGCGGCTGCGGCTACCGTGGTCGCGATGAGCACGACCCATCCCGCGAGCCTGGCCGACTGGCTGCGGGCCCGGCCCGACGAGGCGCTGATCCGGCTGTTCCGGGAGCGCCCGGACATCGCGGTGCCCGCCCCGGCCGATGTCGGCGTGGTCGCGAGTCGGGCCGCGATCCGGGTCTCGGTGCTGCGTGCCCTGGAGCAGCTCGACGCCTTTTCGCTCCAGGTGGTCGACGCACTGTCGCTGCGCGGGTCGGATGCCTCGATCGACGACCTGCGCGACGACCTGGGCGTCACCGAGGTGGCGGCCCGGACGGCCGTCGACCGGCTGCGTGACCTGGCGCTGGTGTGGGGCGACGACGAGGCGCTGCATCTCGTGGGAAGCGTCGCCGACGCGGCTGGACCGTATCCGGCGGGACTCGGCCGCCCGGTCGCCGCCAGCCTCGGCCGCCACGACGACCGGCAGATGGCGCCGGTCCTCGAGGCGCTCGACCTCCCGTCGACCCGCCAGCCGGCCGCCGCCGGTCTCGTCGCCGGCTTCTTCGCCGACCCGGCCCGGCTCGAGGCGCTGCTCGCCCGCTGCGGGGAGCAGGAGCGGGCGGTGCTCGACCAGCTCGCCGAGGGATCTCCGCTCGGCACCGTCCGCGCCGCCCAGCGGCCGGTGCGGGCCGCGGAGGCCGACACCCCGGTGCGCTGGCTGTTGGCCCACGCCCTGCTGGTGGCGGTCGACACCGACACCGTCGAGCTGCCGCGGGAGGTCGGGCTGGCCCTGCGCGGCGACCGGCCGCTCGGTCCGCCGCAGGCCGAGCCCCCTGCGCTCCGCCCCCGGGAGGTCAGCGCCGCCCTGGTCGAGGATGTCGGTGCCGGCCAGGCGGTGACGATGCTCCGCCTGATCCAGGCCCTGCTCGATTCCTACGGCGAAGATCCGCCCCGCCAGCTGCGCTCGGGCGGTCTCGGCGTGCGCGAACTGCGGCGCAGCGCCCGCGCCCTCGACGTCCCCGACGACCTCGCGGCGCTGCTGATGGAGATCGCCCACGCCGCGGGACTGCTCGCGACCAGCGGCGAGGCCGAACCCGAGTGGCTGCCGACCGCCGACTTCGACCTCTGGGTCGGCGCGCCGGCCGAGCAGCGCTGGAGCCGAATCACCGCGGCCTGGCTCTCGATGCCGCGCCTGCCCACCCTGATCGGTCAGCGCGACGACCACGACAAGGTCATCGCCCCGCTGTCCTTCGAGGTCACCCGCAGCGGCACGCCGGCGACCCGCCGTCAGGTGCTCGGTGTACTCGCCGAGCTTCCGGCGGGGCGGAGCGCCCATGGTGACGACGTGGCCGCGCTTCTCCGCTGGCGCTCCCCGCGGCGCGGCGGCGTCCACCGCGACGCCGTCGTCGCGTCGACCCTGGCGGAGGCGGAGACACTCGGCATCACCGGCCGGGGGGCGCTGACCTCGTTCGGCCGGGCCCTGCTCGCCGGTGACGACCCGGCGCCGCTCATCGCCGACCACCTGCCGGCGCCGATCGACCACGTCCTCGCGCAGGCCGATCTCACCGTCGTCGCGCCGGGTCCGCTCGAGCCCGATCTCGCCCGCGACATGGCGCTGGTCGCCGACATCGAGTCGTCCGGCGGCGCCACCGTCTACCGGGTGACGGAGACGAGCGTCCGGCGGGCGATGGACGCCGGCCGCAGTGCCGACGACCTGCACGAGTTGTTCCGCACCCGGTCACAGACGCCGGTGCCGCAGGGGCTGACCTATCTCATCGACGACGTCGCGCGCCGGCACGGCGCCCTGCGGGTCGGCAGCGCGTCGGCCTACCTGCGGTGCGACGACCCGGCGTTGCTCGCCGAGGTGGTCGCCGACCGCAAGCTCGAGGTCCTCCGACTGCGCCGGATCGCCCCCACCGTCGTGCTGTCGAAGTCGCCGGTCAACCGGGTGCTCGAGATGTTGCGCGACCACGGCTACGCGCCGGTCGCCGAGTCGGCCGACGGCGCGCTCGTCCTCTCCCGCCCCGATGCCCGCCGTACGCCGCTGCGCCAACGTTCCTCGACCCGGCCGGCCGAGCCGCCCGCACCCACCACGCAACAGCTCACCGACCTGGTGCGCCAGATCCGGGCCGGCGACCGGGCCGCACGCGAGGCGCGACGGTCGCCGGTGACCAGCACCTTCCCCGGGGTCACCACCGCGGCGACGCTCGGTGTGCTCGGCGAGGCGGTCCGCGACGGGCTCGCCGTGTGGCTCGGCTACGTCAACGCCCAGGGCACGGCGTCGCACCGCATCGTCGAACCGGTCTCGGTCGGCGGCGGCTTCCTGCGCGGCTTCGACCACCAGCGCGACGAGATGCGCACCTTCGCGCTGCACCGCATCACCTCGGTCGCCCTGCTCGACGAAGAAGCCCACGCCTGAGCCCTCGCGCCTTCCCTTTTCCATGATCAAGAGGGGATAACGGCACGAAACGCCGTACGGATCCCCTCTTGATCACGGGGGGTCGGGTGCGTAGCGTCGCGCTACCCAGTGCTGCGGGGAGGAACGATGACCCGACAGGGCGACGTCGCGTTGCTCGACGATCCGGTGGCCCAGCGCCTTCTGGTATCGACCATTCCAGCCCGGTTGGCTTACAGCTGGATGGATGGGACCCCCAGGGTGGTGCCGATCAACTTCCGCTGGGTAGGTGGACAAGTCGTGATGGGCTCGCCGCCGAAGGCACCCAAGCTCAAGGCGCTGCAGACAAGTCCTCGGGTGGCAGTAACGATCGACAGCGACGTGTGGCCGTACAAGGTCTTGCTCATCAGGGGCATTACGCAGATCGAGATGAAGGACGACGTCGACGAAGATTATGCGTTGGCGTGCGAACGCTATATGGGAGAAGAAGCCGGTCGCGCATGGGTGGCGGGGTTACGCGGTCAACCGATGGCCCGCATCGCTCTGCAGCCGGATTGGGTAGGGATTTTGGACTTCGAGACGCGCTTCCCGAGCGCGTTGGGATGACGTGCTCGGACCCCCATGATCAAGAGGGGATTGGAGTGCGAAACGCCGTACGGATCCCCTCTTGATCATGGCCGGTCGGTAGTTGCCGTGGAACCAGTCGTACTGGCCGCCCGGCGCCGGAGCCGGGGTGTGGGACTGGGACAGCGACACATGGTCGAGCGCGTGCCATTCGAAGAGCACCTTGTTGCCGTGCTGGAAGTCGACCTCCTGGACGACGTAGTCCAGGACGATCTGCGGTCCGTGGCCGAGGTTCATGAACACCGGGTCGTAGATGCCGAGGAGCGCCGTGCCCTGCTTGGTGATCGACAGCTCGTGGAAGTCGGCCTGCAGGCCGTTGCCGGCACCGATGTGGGCGACGAACCGGTAGTGGTCGTTGAGCAGCGTGTATTGGCCGGCACCGTGCCCGGCGTCGGTCGGCGCGCGGTTACCGGCGTAGTAGGCCAGCATCTCCTGGCCATTGAGGTGCACGACCTGGAAGTCGTGGACGACCTGCGCGTTGCCGCGCCGGAACCACACCGGCTGACCGCTGTTGTCGTAGATGCCCGGCCCGACGCCGCTCTCGCCACCGGGGGTGAGGAACAGGTCGCCGGGTGCGGTGCTCCCCCGCTTGAAGATCACGCACACCGGTGGCGGTCGCAGGTCGGGACGGCTGTTGTAGACGTGGGCGGTCGGCGTACAGGTGCGGGCCGGAGCCGCCGCCCGGGCCGGAGTCGTCGTGCTCGTCTCGTCCGGAACGGTCGCGGGCACCGGCGCCGGGCGGGCCACACCGAAGCTGAACGAGCCGTCGGCCGCATCACGGACGTCGACGCCGCCGGTGCGGACCGTGACCCGCTCCCCGGGCCGGAACGACGTCGCAGGCTCGAACACCGAGCCACGTCCGGCGGCGAGCGCCGACACGCGCCCGGCATGCACGCCGCTCCGCGAACCGGTCACCACCAGCCGACGCAGCGCGCCCGGCGACACGCCGCGGAACGTGATCCCGGTCTGCGGCGAGGCGACCCGGTCGCCCGGCGACGGGAACGCCTGCACCGCGGCGGACGGGTGCGGCGGCGCGGCACCGGCCGGAGCCGTGGCCCCGGCGACCACCACCGCGGTCATCGAGACGGTCATCGCCGAGCCCGCCAGAATCGCGACCGCCGACCGGCCGAAATACAGTGCTCTCATCGAAAGACCATCCCCCCATTGCGACGGCGTGGCGGCCGTATGCTAATGCAAAATCGGGGGAATCGCCGGAAGGCGGTCAGCGTGGCGGCCAGACGGTCGGGCGGGGACAATGGTCCGCGTGACCGATGGCCCCCTGATCGTGCAGTCCGACAAGACCCTTCTCCTCGAGGTCGACCACCCCGCAGCCGGTGAGGCGCGGATGGCGATCGCGCCGTTCGCCGAGCTCGAGCGGTCGCCCGAGCACGTGCACACCTACCGGCTCACCCCGCTGGGTCTGTGGAACGCCCGGGCCGCCGGCCACGACGCCGAGCAGGTGGTCGACGCGCTCGTGCGGTTCAGCCGCTACGCCGTACCGCACGCGCTGCTCGTCGACGTCGCCGACACGATGGACCGCTACGGCCGGCTGCAGCTGCAGAAAGACCCGGCCCACGGCTTGATCCTCGTGGCGCTCGACCGGGCCGTGCTGGAAGAGGTCCTCCGGCAGAAGAAGATCGCCCCGATGCTCGGCACCCGGGTCGACGACGACACCGTCCTGGTGCACCCCTCTGAGCGGGGCCGGCTCAAGCAGGCGCTGCTGAAGGTGGGCTGGCCGGCCGACGACCTGGCCGGATACGTCGACGGCGAGGCGCACGCGATCTCCCTCGTCGAAGAGGACTGGACCCTGCGCGACTACCAGCGCGACGCGCTGGACGGCTTCTGGGCCGGCGGGTCGGGCGTCGTCGTGCTGCCCTGCGGCGCCGGGAAGACCCTCGTCGGCGCGGCGGCCATGGCGAAGGCGCAGGCGACCACGCTGATCCTGGTCACCAACACCGTCGCCGGGCGGCAGTGGAAGCGCGAGCTGATCGCGCGCACCAGCCTCACGGAGGAGGAGATCGGCGAATACTCCGGTGAGCGCAAGGAGATCCGGCCGGTCACGATCGCGACCTATCAGGTGATGACCACCCGCCGGAAGGGCGAATACCGCCACCTCGAGCTGTTCGACTCCCGCGACTGGGGGCTGATCATCTACGACGAGGTGCACCTGTTGCCGGCGCCGATCTTCCGGCTCACCGCCGATCTGCAGTCTCGCCGCCGCCTCGGCCTGACCGCCACTCTGGTGCGCGAGGACGGCCGCGAGGGCGATGTCTTCTCGCTGATCGGGCCGAAGCGCTACGACGCCCCGTGGCGCGACATCGAGGCGCAGGGATGGATCGCGCCGGCCGACTGCACCGAGGTCCGGGTCACGCTGACCGACGCCGAGCGGATGACCTACGCGACCGCCGAGCCCGAGGACCGTTACCGGGTGGGGGCGACGGCGCACACCAAGATCGCCGTCGTTCGCCGGCTCGTCGAGCGACACCACGGCGACCAGGTGCTGGTGATCGGCGCCTACCTCGACCAGCTCGACGAACTCGGCGAGGCTCTCGACGTACCGGTGATCCAGGGGTCGACGACCAACCGGGAGCGCGAACGGCTCTACGACGCGTTCCGGCGTGGCGATATCCCCACGCTCGTGGTCTCCAAGGTCGCGAACTTCTCCGTCGACCTGCCCGAGGCGGCGGTCGCGATCCAGGTGTCGGGCACCTTCGGGTCACGGCAGGAGGAGGCGCAGCGCCTCGGCCGGGTCATGCGACCCAAGGCCGACGGCAAGACCGCGCACTTCTACGCGATCGTGTCCCGCGACACCCTCGACCAGGAGTACGCCGCCCACCGGCAGCGCTTCCTCGCCGAGCAGGGCTACGCCTACCGGATCGTCGACGCCGATGACATCCTGACCGGCTGACCGGGCGACCGGCGACGCCGCGATGACCGACGTCAGGACCTTCGGTCTCATCCTGCTGGTCACCGCGGGCGCCGCGCTCCTCGCCGTGCTGTCCAACCGGGTCAGCACACGGACCAGGATCCCGGCCCCGGCGATCTTCCTGGTCGTCGCGGCGGCGGCCTCCGACATCTTCCCGTCGCTCAACGCGCTGTCCTTCACCACCGTGCAGCGGGTCGTCACCGTCGCCCTGGCGGTGATCCTCTTCGACGGGGGCATGCACCTCGGCTGGCGACGGTTCCGGGTAGCGGCCGGCGCCATCACCTGGATCGGGGTGGCCGGCACCGCCGTGACCGCCGGCGCGCTCGCCGTACTCGCGCATCTACTCTTCGGCTTCGACTGGCGGGCCGCCCTGCTGCTGGGCACAGCACTGGCCCCGACCGATCCGGCGGTGGTGTTCTCGGTGCTCGGGCGCCGCGAGATTTCCGGACGTCCCGGCACGATCATCGAGGGCGAGTCCGGCGCCAACGACCCGGTCGGCATCGCGCTGATGGCGGCTCTGCTCACCGCGTCCGGGACCGGTGGCAGTCTCGTGCTGGCCGGCATCCTCGAGTTCTTCGAGCAGATGCTCATCGGGGGGGCGATCGGCCTGCTTGGCGGCGCGGCGCTGTTGACGTTGATGCGCCGGGTGCCGCTGCCCGACGCCGGCCTCTACCCGCTGCGCACACTCGCGGGCGCCATCACGCTGTACGGGGTGGCGACGGTCGCCCACGGCTCCGGCTTCCTCGCGGTGTTCGTGGCCGGAATCATCATTGGTAACGCCCGGGCCCCCTACAAGGCCGAGATCGAACGGTTCCACTCGGCCCTGGCCAGCCTCGGCGAGATCGTCGCCTTCACCGTGCTCGGGCTGACGATCACACTGCATACGCTTCCGCTCGTCGACGGATGGGTCACCGGCCTGGTCCTCGCGGCGCTGCTCGCCTTCGTCGTACGCCCGGTGCTGGTCGGGCTGTTGTCGCTGACGATCCGGCTCCGGTCGTCCGAGCGATTGTTCATCCTGTGGTCGGGACTCAAGGGTGCCGTACCCATCCTGCTCGGCACCTTCGTCATCACCGCGGGCGCAGCGCACAGCCGGCGCATCTACGAAGTCGTCTTCGTCGTCGTGCTCTTCTCGGTCGTCGTCCAGGGCGGCCTCCTACCGACCGTCGCCCACCACCTCGGGGTGCCGATGCGGGTGATCGAACCCGAGCCGTGGGCACTCGGCGTGCGACTGCAGCACGAGCCGCGCGGCATCCGCCGTTACGTCGTCGCCCACGGGTCGGTCGCCGACGGCTGTTCGATCGAGGATCTGCCCGTCGACGAGGACGTGTGGGTGTCGTTGGTGACGCGGGGCGGGCAGCTGGTACCGGTCCGCGGCGACGCCGTGCTGCAGGCCGGAGACGAGGTCATGACGCTCACCGATCCGGAGCGCGAGCACCGCGACCCGACACCGGTCTTCACCGAGCCGGCTCCGGAAGCCGACGAGGGTTAACTCCGCTGGCGTCTCCGCAGCCCCGCGGCCCGCAGCCGGCGGAGCAACTCCGCGCAGGTGACCGGCCGTGCGCCGAGACCGATCGCGCGGTCCCGCACACCGGCCGGTACGTCGTAGTGGTCGCCCTGGAAGGCCCGGCGCGGGATGCCGAGCGTAGCCGCGAACTCGTGCAGCTCGTCGTAGCCGGTGTCGCTGACCAGGTGCGCCCATCGGTCGCCGCGGTGCGGCCACACCGCGGGGTCGACGAGGATCGTCATGAGTACGCCGTGGACATCGCCGGTGCCGCGATCAGGCGATCCGCCGGTCGGCGCCGCGGACGTCGGGGGCGCCGAGCCGGGCCGCGTCCGCGGTCCGGTCGTCGGGTTGCTGCTGCGACTCCCGCTCGGCGGCGACCCGGGCCTGGTAGTGCTCCACCTCGCGGGCGACGGCGGAGTCGTCCCAGCCGAGCACCGGCGCGACCAGCCGGGCGACCGCCTCGGCGGCCGCGACGCCGCGGTCGGGGGTCTCGATCGAGATCCGGGTACGGCGGGTGAGGACGTCGTCGAGGTGCAGGGCACCCTCGGCGAGCGCGGCGTAGTAGGCCTCCGCCGCGAGGTACTCCGGTGCACCGGCGAGCGGCTCCCGGAGTTCCGGCCGCTCGTCGCCGAGCGCGAGCACCTCGTCGGTCAGCGACCCGTAACGCCGCAGCAGGTGCTCGACCCGGGCGACGTCGAGGGCGTTGTCCCGGGCGGTGCGTCCGCGGGCCTGCCAGGCGGCGTCGAAGCCGTGCGCGCCGAGCAGTGGGATGTACTCGGTCCGGCTGGCCGGCACGCCCTGCAGGTCATGCGCGGCGGCGTCGACGGCGTCGGCGGCCATCACCCGGTAGGTCGTGTACTTGCCGCCGGCGACGAGCACCAGCCCGGGTGCGGGTCGGACGACGGCGTGTTCCCGGGACAGTCGGCTGGTCGCGTCGGACTCACCGGCCAGCAACGGCCGCAGCCCGGCGTAGACGCCCTCGATGTCGTCGCGGGTGAGGGGATGGTCGATCACCCGGTTGACGTGCTCGAGGATGTAGTCGATGTCGCGGGAGCTCGCGGCCGGGTGGGCGCGGTCGAGACTCCAGTCGGTGTCGGTGGTCCCGAGGATCCAGTGCTGTCCCCACGGGATCACGAACAGCACGCTGGTCTCCGTACGCAGGATCAGCCCGCCCTCGCCGGAAAGCCGGTCCCGCGGGATCACCAGGTGCACGCCCTTGGACGCACGGACCGTCAGGCCGGTGGGGTCGTCGAGCATCGCGCCGACGTCGTCACTCCAGACGCCGGTCGCAGCGATCACGGTCCGGGCGCGTACGTCGAACTCGTCGCCGGTCTCGAGGTCGCGCACGTGCGCGCCGACGACCCGCTCCCCCTGGCGGTTGAGATGGGTGACCCGGGCACTGGAGACGGCGTGCGCGCCGTAGTGCAGCGCGGTCCGCACCGCGGTCATGGTGTGGCGGGCGTCGTCCACCTCGGCGTCCCAGTAGCGGATCGCCCCGACCAGGGCGTCGGCCCGCAGCGACGGGAAGATCTCGCGGGCCCGGCGCCGGGTCAGCTGTTGGTGGCGCGGAACGCCGCGGGTGGCGCCGAAGGCGAGGCCGAGTGCGTCGTAGAGGGCCACACCGGCGCCGTAGTAGCCGCGTTGCCAGAGGTGATGGGTGAGTGGCAGCAGGAAGGGCACCGGCCGGACCAGGTGCGGGGCGATGGTGCCGACCAGCAGCGCACGTTCCTTGAGCGCCTCCCGGACCAGGGAGACGTTGAGCTGCTCGAGGTAACGCAACCCGCCGTGGATCAGCTTGCTGGAGCGGCTCGACGTCCCCGACGCCCAGTCGCGGGCCTCGACCAGTGCGACCGACAGCCCACGGGTCGCCGCGTCGACCGCGATGCCGGCACCGGTGACGCCGCCGCCGATCACGAGGACGTCCACGGGCTCGGCGCGCAGCCGGTCCACGTCCCGGCGGCGCTGCGCGGGATCCAGTCGCGCCGGGTCGGGAGTCTGGCGCCGCGACGCCTGACCAGCCACCGCCGCCCCCTCCTTCAGCATCCCGAACGGGCCGCCGTACGCCGGATGCGGCCGCGGCCCTCCGCCGAGGCTAACGTGCACCCGTACACCAGGCCGAAGGAGTCTCCGTGGCAGTCCACACCACGTCGATCCGGCTCGCCGACGGTCGGGAGCTGATCTACTTCGACGAACGCGCCGGAATCGACCGCAGCACGCGCGATCAGCGTGACCTTCCGCAGACCGCGACGTTGTCGCAGATCCGGTGGGATCCGCTGCTCGACGACTGGGTGGTGATCGCGTCGCACCGGCAGAGCCGCACCTTCCTGCCGCCGGCCGACGAGTGTCCGCTGGACCCGTCGCGGAACGGCCGGCAGACGGAGATTCCGGCCCCGGACTACGACGTCGTCGTCTTCGAGAACCGCTTCCCGTCGCTCGCCGTCGGGGCAGGCGGAGCCACGATCGACGACGGGCTGTTCGCGGCGGGGCCCGGTCAGGGCCGGTGCGAGGTCGTATGCTTCACCAGCGACCACAATTCGGCGTTCTCGGAGTTGTCGACCGAGCGCGCGGAGACGGTCATCGAGGCGTGGGTGAACCGCACCGAGTACCTGTCCACTGTGGACGGTGTCGCGCAGGTCTTCCCGTTCGAGAATCGCGGCGAGGAGATCGGCGTCACGCTGGCCCATCCGCACGGGCAGATCTACGCCTACCCGTTCGTGCCGCCGCCGGTGCGCCGCACGCTCGACAGCGCCCGGCGGTACGGCGATGAGCACGGCGGTTGCCTCTTCTGTGCGGTACTGGACAGTGAACGGCAGGCCGGCGTCCGCGTCGTCGCGGAGGGTGAGCACTGGACGGCGTTCGTACCGTTCGCGGCGCGGTGGCCCTACGAGGTGCACCTCTACGCACGCCGCCACACCCCCGACCTGCCGTCGCTGACCGGAGCGGAGCGCAGCGATCTCGCCCGCGTCTACCTCGACGTGCTCCGCCGCTTCGACGCGCTCTTCGACACGCCCACGCCCTACATCTCGGCCTGGATGCAGGCGCCCGTGCATGAGGGCCGCGACCTCGCCCACCTGCATGCACGGGTCTTCACCATCCGTCGCGCGCCGGGAAAGCTGAAGTACCTGGCGGGCAGCGAGTCGGGGATGGGCGTGTTCATCAACGACATCGCTCCCGAACAGGCCGCGGCCCGGCTGCGCGGCGAGGAGACCGCCTGAGCGAACCGTGGCGTTCGTCACGATCCGGTGGTCCCGGGAGTGGGGCCGTGGTAATGCCCGTTGGCGGGGGTAGGACCATGGTCCGAGCGCGCCCACCGATGACCGACGACCCGATGGAAGCGATGAGCGACAACTCCCGGACAACGCAGGAGACGCGGGACCCGCAAGAGGCCGAGCAGCCGACCGAGAAGCCACGTATCGAGCTCAACATCGGCCGGTTGGCCGCCGGAGCTCTCGCCGCCGTCACCGCGGCGGCGCTGTGTTCGCGGCTGGGTGTCGCGGGCACGCTGGTCGGCACCGGCGTCATCAGCCTCGTCAGCGGCGCCGCCAGCGTCATCTACCAACGCTCTCTGGAGCGGACCCGCACCGTGGTCTCGTCGACCCGGCAGAAGATCACCGACAACGGACTGTCGATGACCCGCGTACTCCGCGTCGATCACGATCCGGCGGGTCATCACCAACCCGGTACGGCGGACCAGCCCACCGAGCAGTTTGCGGTGCCGACGGAGGAATCCGACGCCGCGGCCGAGGCCGAGCAGACCGGGCCGCGTGGTGTGTGGGCGAGCCTGCGCAGCTACCTGCACTCACCGCGCCGCCGCTGGGTCATCGCCGGCGCCGGCGCCCTGCTGACCTTCGTCGTCGCGCTCGGTGCGGTGGCAGGGCTGGAACTGCTGCGCGGCGAGTCGCTGTCCGGCCAGGCGCACGGTACGACGGTCGGGGCGATCTTCGGCGGTGGCGGCGCCTCGCACCACCATCCGGCCCCCGCGCACCCCGCCCCGACCACGTCGTCGAGCACCACCCCATCGCCGTCCGCGCCGGGCGCGCCCTCACACTCGACAGCGCCGAAGGCGCCGGCGCCGACGGCTACCACGTCGCCGAAGCCGACGCAGAGCCCGTCCTCCTCCACGACGCCGAGCCCGTCCGGTCAGGCTCCGACGACGACCGCGCCGGTCCCGACCGCGCCGTCGCCGACTCCGACCCTCACGCCGTCGACTCGCTGAGCCCCACGACCTCGTCGTCCGGGGCGATCGCCAACTCCGCCCGGCGGCGGATCCGGCGCAGCATCGCGGCGCCGATCAATGCGGCCACGAAGCAGGCGAGCGCACCGAGGACCAGGCCCCACCGCGGACCCAGGTGCTGGGCGACGGCGCCGGCGATCGGGCCGCCGATCGGCGTGGAGCCGAGGAACGCGACCGCCCACAGCGCGATCACCCGGCCGCGCATCTCCGGCGCGGCGGTGAGCTGCAGGGTGCTGTTGCTCTTCGACAGGAAGGTGACGCTCGCCGCGCCGACCAGCGCGATGGCGAGCAACTCGGTGGGGAGGTTGGGGGCGAGCGCGGCGAGCGCGAGCACCCCGCCGAAGACGGTCGCCGACATCACGAGCGAACGCAGACCGGTGCGCCCGTTGCCGGCGGCGTAGAGGCCGCCGATCACCGCACCGGCGCCCATCGCGGCCGTCATGAACCCGTAGGCCTGCGCTCCGCCGTGAAAGGTGTCCTTGGCGACGAGCGGCAGCACCACCTGGAACTCGTAGGCCAGGCAGCCGATCAGACCCATCATCAGCAGCGGTACGCCGAGCTCCGGCGTACGCCGGACGTAGGCGAATCCTTCGCGGAGTTGTCCCTTGGCCCGCTCGGTGCGCTTCGTCGGCTGCAGCGACGTGACATCCATGGTGATCAGGGAGAGGACGACCGCGGCGAAGCTGACGGCGTTGAGCAGGAAACAGATCCCCAGGCCGCCGGTGGCGATCAGGATGCCCGCGACGGCGGGCCCGATCGCCCGGGCGGCGTTGGCGAGCACCGAGTTCAGCGTGACCGCGTTGCGCAGGTCGTCCGGCCCGACCATCTCGAGCACGAACGACTGGCGGGACGGGTTTTCGAAGGTGTTGTTCAGGCCGAGCAGCAGGGCCAGCAGGTAGACCTCCCACAGCACGACCGTGTGCGTCACCGTGAGCACACCGAGGACCAGGGCGAGCACGCCCATCATCGACTGCAGCCCGATCATCAGGTGCCGCTTGTTGACCCGGTCCGCGACGACGCCGCCGTACGGGCCGAGCAGCAGGACCGGCAGGGTCTGCAACCCGACGACGAGCCCCAGCGCCGTGCCGGAGTGGGTCAGCTGCAACACCAGCCACGCCTGTGCCACGCTCTGCATCCACGTCCCGATGAGCGAGATCGCTTGGCCGGTGAAGTACCGGCGGTAGTTCGGGATGGACAGGGCCGAAAACGTACGGCGGCTCATGGCGAGGACGTGGCTCACAGATTCCTTTCCGGTCGCGGCGCGAGGGTCCCTTCGTGTCGTGGCGCGACGTCGATGTGGCGGCGGCTCAGCGGTCGGTCAGCTCGTGGGAGAGCGCTTCCAGTGCCGGGAGTGCAGCGAGAACGGATTCGGCGAGGTCGGCGGGCAGCCGGTCCAGACCCTCGGCGAGCGCGCGAGTGCGCTCGGCCCGGATCTGGTCCTGCAACTCTCGACCGGCCGGGGTGACCTCGACCTGGGCGGCCCGCCGGTCCTGCGGGTCGGGCAGCCGGGTCACCAGCCCGGCGTCGTCGAGCTTGCCGACGACGCGGGAGAGCATGGTCGGGTTGAGGTTCTCCCGCTCGGCCAGGTCGGCGGGCCGCACCGGACCCTGCCGGGCGACCGAGCCGAGGACGGTGCGTTGGGTCGGGGTCAGGCCGGCTCCGGCGACGGTGGCGTTGAGCCCCCGGGCGAGCCGGCCGATGCTCACCCGCAGCCGGGTCGCGGTGTCGGCGTCGAGTTCGGTGGTGGGCGTCATGTCGCTTCCGACGATAGACCGTTACTTGCCTGCTGGCAAGCAACGACCATGTCGGGCGTTGGCGCAGCGCCCACCGACGGCCCATGATCAAGAGCGGATTTGGGTGCGAAACGCCGTACGGATCCCCTCTTGATCATGGGCGGCGGGTGGACGGTCCCGGCCGGGGACGCGCGAAGGGCGGCTTCCCAGGGGAAGCCGCCCTTCGACGACGTACTGTTCCGGACGCGAGGCCCGGGGGTGGTGCCGTGGACTAGAAGTCCATGTCACCGCCGCCGGGAGGACCGGCGGGGGCCTTCTCCTTCTCCGGCTTATCCGCCACGACCGCCTCGGTCGTGAGGAACAGGGCCGCGATGGAGGCGGCGTTCTGCAGGGCCGAGCGCACGACCTTGGTCGGGTCGGGCACACCGGCGGCCAGCATGTCGACGTACTCGCCGGTGGCGGCGTTGAGACCGTGGCCGACCTTCAGGCCGCGGACCTTCTCCACCACGACGCCGCCTTCGAGGCCGGCGTTGACGGCGATCTGCTTGAGCGGCGCCTCCAGGGCGATGCGCACGATCTGCGCCCCGGTGGCCTCGTCACCTTCGAGGTCGAGCTTGCCGAAGGCCTTCTGTCCGGCCTGCAGCAGGGCGACGCCACCACCGGCGACGATGCCCTCCTCGACCGAGGCCTTCGCCGCGCGAACGGCGTCCTCGATGCGGTGCTTGCGCTCCTTGAGCTCGACCTCGGTCGCGGCACCGACCTTGATGACCGCAACGCCGCCGGCCAGCTTGGCCAGCCGCTCCTGCAGCTTCTCGCGGTCGTAGTCGGAGTCGCTCTTCTCGATCTCGGCGCGGATCTGGTTGACCCGGCCCTGGATCTGCTCCGAGTCGCCGGCACCCTCGACGATCGTCGTCTCGTCCTTGGTGACGACGACCTTGCGGGCGCGACCGAGCAGGTCGACCGAGGCGTTTTCCAGCTTCAGGCCGACGTCCTCGCTGATGACCTGGCCACCGGTGAGGATGGCCATGTCGGCCAGCATCGCCTTGCGGCGGTCGCCGAAGCCGGGCGCCTTGACGGCGACGGACTTGAACGTGCCGCGGATCTTGTTGACGACCAGGGTCGCGAGGGCCTCGCCCTCGACGTCCTCGGAGATGATCGCCAGCGGCTTGCCGGACTGCATGATCTTCTCCAGCAGCGGCAGCAGGTCCTTCACCGAGGAGATCTTGCCCTCGACGATGAGCACGTAGGGGTCGTCGAGGACGGCCTCCATCCGCTCGGCGTCGGTGGCGAAGTAGGGCGAGATGTAGCCCTTGTCGAAGCGCATGCCCTCGGTGAGCTCGAGCTCGAGCCCGAAGGTGTTGCTCTCCTCGACGGTGATGACACCTTCCTTGCCCACCTTGTCCATGGCCTCGGCGATGATCTCGCCGACGCTGGTGTCGCCACCGGCGGACACGGATGCGGTGGAGGCGATCTGCTCCTTGGTCTCGACGTCCTTCGACGCCGACGCGAGCTGCTCGACGACCCGCTCCACGGCCTTCTCGATGCCGCGCTTCAGAGCCATCGGGTTGGCGCCCGCCGCCACGTTGCGCAGACCCTCACGAACCAGGGCCTGGGCGAGAACGGTCGCCGTGGTGGTGCCGTCGCCGGCGACGTCGTCGGTCTTCTTGGCGACTTCCTTGACCAGCTCAGCGCCGATCTTCTCGTATGACTCGTCGAGCTCGATCTCCTTGGCGATGCTCACACCATCGTTGGTGATGGTGGGCGCACCCCACTTCTTCTCGAGCACGACGTTGCGGCCCTTGGGGCCCAGCGTCACCTTGACGGCGTCGGCGAGGGTATTCATGCCCCGCTCGAGACCGCGGCGCGCCTCCTCGTCAAACGCGATCATTTTGGCCATTCGGTGTTTGCCTCCGATGGGTGGTCGACTATGTGGCCGGACCCGATGCCCGCGACGGACGGCCCCCACTCAGACGGGGAGCCTCACCGCCCGGCCTAGCACTCACCGATAGTGAGTGCCAGCTACAGGTCTAGCACTCACCCCTGGAGAGTGCAAGCGGCGGGGGTCCCGGCGCGGAGTTCGAGCACGGTCACCTCGGGCACCACCCCGAGCCGCCAGGGCACCAGTGAGGTGCCGATCCCCGGACAGACGTAGAGGGGGCGGACGTCGGGGCCGACCGGGACGTCGTACCCGCCGCGGACGAAGGCGTTGCCGGTGAACGGCGAGATCTCGTAGACGGGTCGGCCGAAGAGGCTCACCTGCCCGGCATGGGTGTGCCCGGCGACGGTGAGCGCCACCCACGGCGGGACGTCGAGCACGCAGTCCGGGTTGTGGCTCAGCAGCAGGGTCGGGGCGTCCTCGGGTACGCCGGACAACGCCGCGGAGACGTCCGGGCGGCGCTCCCACAGATCGCCGACGCCCGCCAGCCAGACGTCTCGTCCACGCAGCCGGACCGTGGTCGCGGACTCCTCGAGGACCGTGAACCGGGCGCGCTCGAGCGCGGCCCGGACCCGGTGCCCGCCGGCGTACCAGTCGTGGTTGCCCAGCACCGCGGCGTGCGGCGCCACGTCGACGATCGGCGCGAGCGCGTCCGCGACGGCGTACGGATCGAGGTGTTCGCCGCCGCGCACGTCGGCGAAGTAGTCGCCGAGCAGCAGGACGAGATCGGGACGCAACGCGGTGATCCGCGCGGCAACCCGGCGGACTTGGGTGAGGTCCACCCCGGGCGAGCCGGCATGCAGGTCGGAGACGACGGCGACCCGCACCCCGGACAGCGGCTGCGGCCAGCGGGGCAGGGTGAGGGTGGCCTCGCGGGTGCGCAGCCGGCGCGGCTCGAGCAGCCGTCCTTCGACGATCACGCCGGCGAGCAGGCCGGCGAGGGTGAGGCGGAGCCATCGCGGCCGGTGCCCGAACAGCGTTCGACCCGGCCCCGCGGGTGCGGAGCCGGGTCGGACGTCGGTCATGTCTGCGACGCTGACCAGGCCGGCGTCAGCCGACCACGCGGACCTGGTCCGCCTGCGGGCCCTTGTTGCCCTGGGCAACCTCGAACTCCACCCGCTGGCCCTCGTCGAGGGACCGGTAGCCGTCCATGGCGATCGACGAGTAGTGGACGAAGACGTCCTGGCCCCCGTCGACGGCGATGAAGCCGTAGCCCTTCTCGGCGTTGAACCATTTGACCGTGCCCTGTGCCACGTGCACTCCCACATCCGTGCGGTCAGGCCCCGCACCTCACGAGACCCGGGTCCTCGTCACCCGTCCCGCACTACTGACTCGCCGGTGCCGGCGCGCTTGTTCGCACACGAACGCTAACTTCAGACCGCCGGGGACACTACACAAGAGCAGGGCGCAAATCACCCCTCCCCGCCCGATGTCGTGAGCGGTTCGGCGAGTTCGGCGTCGACCGGCTGCCGGGCCGGCCCGGATCGCGCCGCGCGACCGCGGCTCGCCAGCCAGATACCGCTGGCCAGCACGACCGCCACCATTATCGCGAGCATCAGCCGGAAGTCGACGACCGCGATGAGCCCGGCGCCCACCCCGATCGACACGGTCTGCGGGGTGCTGATGAGTACGTCGACCGCGGAGAAGGTGCGGCCCTGCAGCTCATTGGGCGTCAGACGTTGCAGGCAGGTGAAGAGTCCGACGATGAGCCACGGCACGCCGGCACCCAGGACCGCCATCCCGGGAAGGACGACCCCGATCAGCGGCACGGTCAGCAGCGCGGAGCCGGCGGCGAAGAGGACGAGACCGGCCGCGGCGACGAGTGTCTCGCCGTACCGTTGCACCGCCTTCCCGGCGGTCAGCCCGCCCGCGATCGCGCCGACCCCCATGGCGACCTCGAGCACCCCGACGAACGACGGCGAACGATGCAGTCCCTGGTCGACCACGGCGAAGACCAGCGTCTCGGTGAAACCCACCACCAGCAGGGCGATCCCCGTCGCGACGGTGATCTGGCGCAGCGGGAGGGTGCGCCACAGGTGCGCGACGCCGGCGGTGATCTCGGCCCGCCAGTGCGCCTCGGTGCGGTGCGGCTTGGGCTCGACGACGCGCACGATCAGGAAGCCGGTCGCCACGACGACGAAGGTCGCCGCGTCGAGGATGGCGACCGCGCCGCCGCCGAGCCACGCGAACAACCCGGCGCCCGCCACCGGGGCGATCAGTCGCATGCCCTCCCGGACCGTCTGCAGCAGGCCGTTCACCGACGCGAGCTGGTCGTCGTCGGGAACCATCGTGCGCAGCAGGGCGGATCGGGCCGAGGCGGTGACCGTGCCGGCCAGGCCGTAGCCGAAGATCACGATGTAGATGAGCCACAGCTGGTCGCGGCTGTGCACCAGCAACAACAGGAGGACCGCCGCGGCCAGCGAGAGCTCGCAGATGATCATCAGCGGCTTGCGGCGTACCCGGTCGACGAGCATGCCGGACAGCGGCGAGAGCAACGTCGGCACGCCGAAGAAGAAGAACACGATCCCGGCGGCGGCGTTGCTGCCGGTGAGCTGCTTGGCCCAGATGCCCATCGCCAGCCACAGCGCCTGGTCACCGAACATCGACACCGCCTCGGCGCCGATGATGATGCGCAGGTCGCGCCGGGCCAGCACCGAACCCATCACGACTCCCGGGACGGTGCGCTCGGGAAGCCGATCGCGACGAGCGAGACCGGAAGCGCGTTCTTGGGGAAGCTCTCCGGATGCTCGTAGCGCTCGGCGTAGGGCTCGATCAGCGCATTGACCTCGTGACCGAGCTTGTCGAGCTCGGCGGAGGTGATCATCACCGACGCGTGGGTCTCGAACGACGCCGTGCGCCAGGTCTTCGGGTAGCTGGCCTTGGTCGCGTACCAGTCCTGGAGCCGGTCCATCTGCAGTTCGTTGAGCACCCGGCCGAGCGCCTGGGCCGCGGCCTTCCCCTCGATGTCGAGCTCTTCCTCCTTGATCGACGTCCCGCCGGGCACCGCACGCCACGGCCGCTGCCGCCCGTGGCCGCCGCCGGCCTCCTCGGCGTAGCCGTACTTCGCCAAGGTGCGCAGGTGGAAGGAGCAGTTCGCCGGGCTCTCGCCGAGTTGATCGGCGGCCTCGGTGGCGGTCATGGGACCGCGCAGCACGAGCAGCTCGAGGAGCCGGAGCCGCAGCGGATGGGCCAGCGCACGCAGGGCGCGGGGATCGGTGGTCGTGCTTCGCCGATCGCCGGAACGACGCCGATTGCGTTGTTGGGAAGACATGTTTCGAAACTAGAGCTTCGAAACAGTCCTTGTCAATCGCTTCGCCCAAAACGCACTCCGAGTGCATTGTGGGGGTCCGGCGCGGCGTGTCGCAGCCCAAAACGCACTGGGAGTGCGTTTTGGGCGAGGGTCGTCGGCGCGGGTCGTCGGCGTGGGTCGTCGGGCGTGGGTCGCGGGTCTCCGGCCGTGGACAAAACCCACTACTAGTGGGTTTTGGTCCGCGACACGCCGTATCCGGTGCCCAAAACCCACTACTAGTGGGTTTTGGGCAGGAGGGAGGGGGGCAGGGGCAGCGGGTCAGGGGGCGGCGGGTCAGGAGGTCAGGGGCGGTCGAGGGCGGCGAAGAGGGCGCCGGTGGTGGCGCCGTCCCGGCGGCCGCGGAGCTCGGCGTAGGTGACCACAAAGAACGCCGAGCTGACGACCGCGCCCGGCAGGGTGAGTACCGCCGACAGCAGCTCCGCACCCAGCGAGCTCTGGTGGTCGATCCCGAAGATCGACCGCACGATGAGCTGGACCAGTTCGCTGTAGGCGAGCAACACCAGCAGCCCCATGGCGCACCGCCCGAACACCGCCCAGAACCGGCCGCGCACCAGCTCGAAGCAGCGACCGATGCCCCGGCGTTCGAACGCGACCACCCCGAGCACGGTCGGCACGAGCACCACAGCCAGATAGACCCCCGGGACGATGAAGAGCAGCGTGCCTACGGCCACCAGCACGGTGACCAGGAGGTTCCAGCCGATCAGCGGCAGCATCCGTCGTACGGCGAACCGCGACGCCGGGCCGAGCTCGGCCGGCCGGCCGGCGGCCTGCGCGACGATCAGCCACAGCGACGCGAGCTGTACGACGGCACCCAACACGAACACCACGACGGCGAACAGCACCAGGGTGAGCGCCAGTCGGCCCGGGTGGGTGAACGTGACCGTCCCCCCGTCGCTGCCGAAGCCGCCGACGACGCCGTTGTCGACGGTGATCCCGGACGACCGGGCGACCACGTAGCCGAGTACGGCGACCGGGATGGCCAGCACCAGTTGCAGCAGGATGATGAGTCGCCAGCTTCGGGCGAACGCGTCGACGATCCGCGCGGTCCAGCTGCTGAAGTCGTGCGGCACCAGCGGGTCGTCCAGCGGCGGCCCCGGCGGGCCCCAGCCCCACGGCGGCGGACCCCAGGACGGCGGCGGGCCCTGTGGCGGACCTTGCGGCGGCCCCTCGGGCGGTTCCTCCCCGGGCGGCGGACCGACCCACGGCGAACCTTCCGGGGGCGGCCGCATCGGCGGCGGCGGCTCGTACGGCGGTGTCGGCATGGTTCGCCAGACACTACCGACCGGGGCCGCCGCGCCCCTGCTCAGCTGAGCAGGCCGGCCTCGGCGACCGCCGTCAGGGTCGGCCGGATCGTGACCGACGGACGCGCCGTGCCGGCGACGGCGTCGAGCGTCTTCAGCCCGTCACCGGTGTTGTAGATGACGGTCTCCGCGGCCGGATCCAGCTGCCCGGACTCGAGTAGCCGCTTCAGCACCGCGACCACGACCCCGCCCGCCGTCTCGGCGAAGATTCCGGTGGTGCGGGCGAGGAGCGTGATCCCGTCGCGGATCTCGTCGTCGCCGACGTGGGCCATCGCTCCCCCGGTGCGCCGCGCCACGTCCAGGGCGTAAGGACCGTCCGCGGGGTTGCCGATGTTCAGCGACTTCGCGATGCCGGTCGGCCGCACCGGGCGTACGACGTCGTGCCCCTCGGCGAAGGCCGTCGCGATCGGTGCGCAGCCGGAGGACTGGGCGCCGAACATCCGCCACGCCGAGGAGTCGACCAGGCCGATCTCGGCCAGCTCGCCGAACGCCTTGTCGATCTTCGTGAACTGCGAGCCGGACGCCATCGGGACGACGACCTGTTCCGGGATGCGCCAGCCGAGTTGCTCGGCGACCTCGAAGCCCAGCGTCTTGGACCCCTCGGCGTAGTAGGGCCGGACGTTCTGGTTGACGAAGGCGGTGTCCTCGAACTCGTCGGTCTCGGCCAGCTCGGAGGTGAGCCGGTTGACGTCGTCGTAGGAGCCTTCGACGGCGACCAGGGTGCCGCCGTAGACCGCGGTCTGCACGACCTTGCCCGGCTCGAGGTCGGCCGGGATGAAGACGATCGAGCGCAGCCCGGCGCGGGCGGCGTGCGCCGCGACCGAGTTGGCGAGATTGCCCGTCGACGCGCAGGCGATGCGGGTGAGGCCCAGGGCGCGGCCCGCGGTCGCGGCCATCGATACGACCCGGTCCTTGAACGAGTGGGTGGGGTTGGCCGAGTCGTCCTTGACCCACAGCGTCTTCATGCCGAGCTCGCGGGCCAGGTTGTCGGCGCGGACGAGCGGGGTGAATCCGGGGTCGAGGCTGACCCGCGAGGCGGGGTCGGCGCCGACCGGGAGCAGTGGCGCGTAGCGCCAGATGTTCTCCGGACCCGCCTCGATGTCCTCGCGGGTCACCGCCTTCAGCGCCGCCTCGTCGTAGCCGACCTCGAGCGGGCCGAAGCATTCGATGCAGGCGTGCATCGGGCCCAACGGGACGGTCGCGCCGCAGTTGCGGCAGCGCAGACAGGACGCCGGGGATTCCGGGGTGTCGGTGGAGCTGACGGTGCTCATGCGCGAGGCCTCTCTCCTCATCTTTCCCCCGCAACGTGCGGGGGACGGACTTGGCACCTGTCGCGGCTCGGGCCGGCGGGTTGACTCCCGCATACGAGGATCACGCGATGGTTGCCGGGGCTTCGTCGGGCCGTTCCCTCTGCCCCTCTGGATGAGCTGTGCAGTATTCGGTTGTGCTCGGGAGTCTAGTCGAGCGGTCCCGATACCCCGAGACGAGGTCGGGTCAGGCCCTGCTCACCGGGCGTAGGCGCCGGAGGCGACGAAGACCCGCCGGTCGTCGGTCGGGACGATCTCCCGGCCGAGCGGAGTCAGCGAGACCGGGATGAGCTTGAAGTTCGCCAAGCCCAGCGGGATCCCGATGATGGTGAGGCACAGCGCGATGCCGGTGACCAGATGGGCGATCGCCAGCCAGATGCCGGCGAAGATGCACCAGATCACGTTGCCGATGGCCGAGCCCACGCCGGCATCCGGCCGCCTGACCACGACGCTGCCGAACGGCCAGAGGGCGAAGACGCCGATGCGCCCCGCGGCGATGCCGAACGGGATCGTGATGATGAGGATGAAACAGATCAGCGCGGCGGCGAAGTAGGCCAACGCCAACCAGAAACCGGCCAGCACCAGCCAGAGCACGTTCAGGATCAGTCGCATCCGCCCACCCCGCTTTCGCTCGAGTGTAACGGCGGAACTCGCCGGGCCGAGCGGACTTCAGAGTGTGCCCCGGTGCGACTACGAGGTGGTCCAGTCCGGGGCCAGGACCACCGTCAGGCCGCTGCCCGGCAGCTCGGGCGAGCGCGGCGCGACCTGGGCGATCTCGGGGAACTGCTTGGCCAGCGCCCGGGCGGCCCGTTGCGCGGCGGCATCGCCGTCGGGGTAGAAGACCGTCGTCGCCGCCAGCCGACCGGTGTAGTTGGCGACCTGGTCGACGGACCACCCGTGCGCCGTGAAGTCCGCTGCGGCGGTGTGCGCCAGGCCGGTGACTGTCGTGTTGTTGAGCACGGTGAGCGGGACCCGGGCGGGAGCGGGGACGGCTGCCTTCGTCGGCGCCGGTGCGCTGCGCCGGGGGTGCTTCGGAGCCGCGGCGGGTGTCGCTGCTGTCGTCCGGGCGGCGGCCTTCGAGGCGGGGTGGCCGGCGGCGGTCGTCCGGGACGAGTGGGCGTTGCGGCCGACGAGAGCGACGGCCACCACGGCGATGACGACGACCGCGATCACTCCGGCGGCCGTCGCGACCAGGCGGCGCCGACTCTCCGGCGTGGCCCGCGGGCTCCGGGGGACCGGACCACGGCCGCCCACCGTGTCGCCGTCGTCGGCCGGGTCGGCGTCGTCCGGCTCTCCCTCGTGGGCCAGGTCGTCGAAGACGAGGCGGCGCGGCGACCTCCCGGACGGCTCGGGCCGGGGCGGCCGGGACGAGGACGTGGGCCCGGATGAGGGCCCGGATGAGGGCCCGGGTGAGGGCCGATGTGGGCCGAGACGCCGGCCTGGATGTGGGCTCGGACGGAAGCGTGGGAATGGGCTGGGTGGAAGCGGTGGGCCCGGCCGGGTCGACCGGTGGGGCGACCGGATCGTCGGCCAGATCGTCGAAGAAGAGCCGCCGGCCGGCGCCGGACCGCCCGGGCGAAGAGCCGCCCGCCGAATCGTCACTCACGACCTACTCCTTCCCCGCCGGTCGGCTCACACGTCGATGCCGAGCCGCCGGGCGGAGCGGGCCCGCTGCCTGCTGGAGCGCAGCCGCCGGAGACGCTTGACCAGCATGGGGTCGGCGGCCAGCGCCGCGGGAGCGTCGATCAGGGTGTTGAGCACCTGGTAGTAGCGGGTCGCCGACATGTCGAACAGGTCGCGGATCGCCTGCTCCTTCGCGCCGGCGTACTTCCACCACTGGCGTTCGAAGGCGAGGATCTCGCGGTCCCGCCTGGAGAGGCCGTCGTCGGCGTCGGGCTGAGCCGAACTCAGCGCTTCGGCAGCGTCCATGTCGCCCCCTCGAAGCAATAGGTGGTCGAGGCCACACTACCCGGTGAATCACACAAATGTGATTCGCGACATCCGGCGATCGCCACCCCGCCGTAACGAGGGCTCACGGATAGAGCCCGCGGGTCCGGTGGGCGTCGGCCACCCGGCCCACCCCGATCATCTGCGCCGCCGTCCGCATCGAGACCTTGCGCTCGGCCGCGAGCGCGGACACGTCGGCGTACGAACGCTCGATGAGCACCTTGAGGCGGTCGTTGACCTCGTCCTCACTCCAGAAGTAGGCCTGCAGATCCTGCACCCACTCGAAGTAGGACACCGCCACCCCACCGGCGTTGGCCAGGATATCGGGCACGATGAATACGCCGAGGTCGCCGAGGATCGCATCGGCGTCGGGGGTCGTCGGGCCGTTCGCGGCCTCCACGACGAACTTCGCCTTCACCTGGTCGGCGTTGCCGTCGTGCAGCACGCCTTCGAGCGCGGCCGGCACCAGCAGATCCACATCGAGCGCGAGCAGTTCCGCATTGGTGATCGTGTCGGTGCCGGGGAAGCCGACCACGCTCTGCGCCCCGGAGTGCAGGTGGCGCACCAGGCTGATCGGGTCGAGGCCGCCGGGGTCGTAGACCCCGCCACCGAGATCGGAGACGGCCACGACGGTGCACCCGGCGTCGTGCAGGAGCTGGGCGGCCAGGCCCCCCACCTTGCCGAATCCCTGCACGGCCACGGTGACGTCCTGCGGATCGATGCCGGCGTCGCGTAATGCGCAGAATGCGGAGAACATCACCCCGCGGCTGGTGGCTCCGCCCCGTCCCTGCGACCCACCCACCGGGGTCGGCTTGCCGGTGACGACACCGGTGACGGTGTATCCGGAGTGGGTGGAGTAGGTGTCCATGAACCACGCCATGGTCTGCTCGTCGGTCCCGACGTCGGGCGCCGGGATGTCCTTCTCCGGACCGATGACCGGCATGATCTCCGAGGCGTAACGCCGGGTGACCCGCTCCAGCTCGTTGCGCGAGAGCGCCTTCGGGTCGACGGCCACACCGCCCTTGGCGCCGCCGTACGGAATGCCGATGAGGGCGCACTTCCAGGTCATCCACATCGCGAGGGCGCGCATCTCGTTGAGGTCGGCGTCGGGGTGGAAGCGCACCCCGCCTTTGGCCGGCCCGCGCGACAGGTTGTGCTGGACGCGGTATCCGTGCAGCACCTCGATGCGGCCGTCGTCACGGCGCAGCGGTACGGCGACGGCCACCTCGCGGCGCGGGGTCCGCAGCAGCTCGTGGAAGCCGTCGTCGAGGCCGAGCTGGGCTACCGCCTCGGCAAGCTGGTACTGGGCGGAATCCCACGCGGACATGCGTGCAGGCACTGTTGCTCCCAGCGATCACCCCCGTGATCGTCGGTGACCTCGGGGTCGCCCCCGGAGCCTACCGACCGCGCGGGCCTCCTGCTCAGTGCCTGACCGTGACCGTGTCGGAGACGAACGGCCGCCCGACCTGGCAGTAGCTCGCCACGTTCTTGCCGATGTGCCCCTTGACGGTCACCGGCACCGAACCGTCGAGCGGCCGGCTGGAGATTCCGCGCGTCATCGTCTTGGCGCCCGGCCCGACGAGCTGGAAGGACTGCCCGTCGGCGGTGCGCAGGACGATGCAGCTGGGTTGCGCGCCCCGGGTCAGCGTGCCGTCGACGGAGACGGTCGGGCCGTTCTGTTGCGGGCCTGGCAGCGCCACCTTGCCCGGCGGCCGCTTGGTGGGTGGGGCGCTGGTGGGTGGGGCGCTGGTGGGGCCGGACGACGGGCTCGGGCTGGCTGACGACGACCCCGCGGCGCCGGACTGGCCGGACTGGTGCGTTCCGCAGCCGGCCAGGAGCACCGTGCACGTCGCGGCGGTACCGAGAGCGAAGAGGCGCAGGAAGGGACGCATACCCCTCCGACGGGCGGTCCGGCGGATCGGTTCCGTCCGAGTCAGCCCGCCGTCCACGAGTCGTCGGTCGGCCGGTAGCCGAGCGTCGCGCAGGTCTCGGTGAGGTCGAGGGACCGGTACCGGTTGGCCGAGATGCCGTGGGCCACGAAGTAGCGGATGCCGTCGGCCTCCACGGCGGACCGCACCAGGTCGGCGCAGTCCCGCGGGCTCAGCCAGCCGGCCTTGTCCCGGATGGTGACCTCGGCACCGGTCGGCGCGCTGTGCGCGAAATACCCGAGCCGCAGTACGACGACCGAGGTCGGCGTACTCGCGGCGATCCAAGAGCCGAGCGCCTCGGTCCAGGCCTTCGTGGCGCCGTAGAGGTTCTTCGGCCGAGCCCGGTCCCCGGGCCGCACCTGGATGTCGGGCGGGTAGCCGGCCACCGCCTGGCCGCTGCCGGCCATGACCAGCCGGGGCACCCCGGCGTCGGCGGCCGCGGCCGCGACGTTGTGGGCGCCCACGACGTTGGCCGGCAGCAGCTCCGCCCATCCGGCGCGGGGATCGGGTATGGCGGCGAGGTGCACGACGGCGTCGGCGTCGGCGAACGCCGCCCGGCACGCGTCCAGGTCGGTGATGTCGAGTACGTCGTCACACCCGGGCCGGAGGTCGTTGCGGCGCAGGTCCCACTCGGGCGGGAGCAGCGGGGTGATCGCGGTACCGATCTTGCCGCCCGCTCCGGTCATGACCACCCGGCGCGGGGTGGCGTCAACGTCGGTCATGGGTCCATACCGTAGGGGTCGTCAGAAATACCACGGATACGACGACCAGTCCGGCGGCCGCTTCTCCAGGAACGCGTCGCGTCCCTCGCCCGCTTCGTCGGTCATGTAGGCCAACCGGGTCGCCTCGCCGGCGAAGACCTGCTGCCCGACGAGGCCGTCGTCGATCAGGTTGAAGGCGTACTTCAGCATCCGTTGCGCGGTCGGGCTCTTGGCCGTGATCTCGGCCGCCCACTCCAGTGCCGTGCGCTCGAGGTCGGCGTGCGGGACCACGGCGTTGACCATCCCCATCCGGTGGGCGGTGTCCGCGTCGTAGGTCCGGCCGAGGAAGAAGATCTCGCGGGCCAGCTTCTGGCCGACCTGCCGGGCGAGGTACGCCGACCCGAATCCCCCGTCGAAGCTGGCGACATCGGCGTCGGTCTGCTTGAAGCGCGCGTGCTCGCGGCTGGCGAGGGTGAGGTCGCAGACGACGTGCAGGCTGTGCCCGCCGCCGACGGCCCACCCGGGGACGACGGCGATGACGATCTTGGGCATGAAGCGGATCAGGCGCTGCACCTCGAGAATGTGCAGCCGGCCGAGGCTGGTGGGCTCGGCCCCGTCGGCCGTGGAGTCGGCCGTGGTGTCGTCGGCCTCGCCGGCGTACTGGTAGCCGGTCCGGCCCCGGATGCGCTGGTCGCCGCCGGAGCAGAACGCCCAGCCGCCGTCCTTTTCCGACGGTCCGTTGCCGGTGAGCAGGACGCACCCGACGTCCGGGCTCATCCGGGCGTGGTCGAGGGCGCGGGCGAGCTCGTCCACGGTCTTCGGCCGGAACGCGTTACGCACCTCGGGCCGGTTGAAGGCGATGCGTACCGCCCCGGGCCCGACAGCGCGGTGATAGGTGATGTCGGTGAAGGTGAAGCCTTCCACCGGCGACCACACGTCGGGGTCGAACAGCTCCGAGACCATCCTCACTCCTCCGCGTCGGCGCAGGGCGAGGATATGAGTCCGGCTCGATCAGGGCCGGACCGCCTCGGCGTAGTGCTGCAACAACCCGCCCCATCCCCCGTCGGAGGACACCTGCCTGCGGATGGCGACTGCATCCGCCGTCCGCTCGCTCATGACTCCTCCTCGCCACCCGACCGTCGTCCTGCCCGGTCAGGCCATTGGTAAGCCCCCACGAACGGTCAGCTTCTACTTACCAAGCCGCCCTGTCAAGCGGCCGCCGATGCTTGTCGCAATTACGCCGATTAGTGGGTGGTCAGAAGTGAACCGTGCGACAGTACAACGCTTGTAACGCCTATTTCCGTATTAGGCCTCGGCCGCCGCATCATTCCGGTATGAAAGTGAATTGGAAGTTGATGCAACTTGGTAAGGGGTGGGCGCACGGGTCGGGTGTTGCTACGGGGGGCATCGGGGGATGGCACAAGGACGTGGGTCGACTGACGCGCAGAATCGGACTTCCGGGGAGACATCGGCTGGGCGGAGTAGCGGTAAGCGCTACTACCCGGCGCTCGACGGGATAAGAGCTTTAGCGGTTCTTGCCGTCCTCTTTTATCACGCAGATATGCCATGGATGCCGGGCGGATTCCTCGGCGTCGACATTTTCTTCGTCGTCAGCGGCTACCTGATCACCGGACAATTGTGGGGACGTTCGGCGGCCAAGGGACGAGTGGATTTCGGGGAATTCTGGCTGGGCCGGGCCCGCCGCCTGCTCCCGGCCCTCTGGACGATGATCGCGGGCGCGTCCGCCGCGATGCTGGTCTTCGGCCGGGACCAACTCGCGTCGTTCGGGGGCGACGCGGTCAGCGCGCTCACCTACACGTCGAACTGGTGGTACGTCTTCCACCAGCGATCGTATTTCGTCGCCGCCGGTCGCCCACCCGTGCTGCAGCACCTGTGGTCGCTCGCCGTCGAGGAGCAGTTCTACCTCGTCTGGCCGGTCGTGATCGGCGTCGTGACGATCCTCGTCACCCGCGTCGCGCACCGCCGGATCGTGCTGCTGGGGATCGCCCTGCTGCTCGGGAGCGCGTCGGCGATCGCGATGATCGTCGGTGCGGTGACCGCACATGCACCGTTGGACTCCGACCCGTCCCGGCTGTACTTCGGCACCGACACCCACGGGTTCAGCCTCATGTGCGGGGCACTCCTGGCGCTGAGCCGGGACGGTGACGGGCTGGGCGGTCCGCTGCCGGTGCTCCGGCGGGTACGCCGGGAGCGGAGCCGGCTGCTGGGGTTCTGCGGCCTGGTCGCGTTCGGCTCGCTGCTGGTCATCCTCTGGCGGGTCGACGAATTCAGCCCTGGCCTCTACCGCGGCGGATTCGTCGGGATCGCCGTACTCTCCGCGGTGATGGTGGCGGCCGCGACCCGCCGGACACTCCTCGCGAAGATCCTGTCGACCGGCCTGTTGCGGGCGATCGGCGAACGTTCCTACGGCCTCTACCTGTGGCACTGGCCGGTGTTCTGCTTCACCCGGCCCTTCCTCGATCTGCAGATCGACGGCTGGCGGCTACTCGTCCAGCGACTGCTGATCACCGCCGTGGTGAACGAGTTGTGCTACCGACTCGTCGAACTCCCGGTACGCCGACGCGGATTCCGGGCCGCATTCCACTGGCGCGCGGCGAACGGTCTTTCGCGCTCGACGGCGTCGCTGCTCCGCCCGGCGACCGCCATGCCGGCGCTCGTGCTGGTCTTCGTCGCCGGGCTCGCGGTCGTGCAGGACCCGATCACCGGGACCGGGAGCCAACTCGCCGCCAGCACCCCCACCGCCGTACCGACCCAGACGCCGACACCGACCCCGACCCCGTCACCGACCGACCCGTCACCGACCCCGTCACCGACCCGGACGCCGAGTCCGGCCCCGGCGACCCCGTCGGTGGGCCGTCCGCCGCCGACGTCGGCCCCGGTCGGTGCGGTCCGGCAGACCCCGGTGCCGACGCCGGCCGCCACGCCGACCCCCACCCCCAGGCCGACGCACCGCGCGCCGGATCTCTTCGCGCTGGCCAGGCGGACCTCGATCACGGGCTTCGGCGACTCCGTCATGGTGGGCGCCGCACCCACGCTGGAGTCGACGTTTGCATCGGCGACCATCCACGCGAAGGTCGGCGAGCAGGCCTACACCCTCTTGCCGCAGGTCATGCAGGACGCGGCCGCCGGCGTACTGGCGCCGACCGTCGTCATCCAGACCGGCAACAACGGCGTGATCGACGGTTCACAACTGACGGCGACGCTCAATGCGCTGCGCAGCCGGCACCGGGTCGTCCTGGTGACGGTCCACGTGCCCCGGCCGTGGAAGAACCACAACCTGCAACTGATCACCGGCACGGCACGGCAGTTCCCGAACGTCCGGCTGATGCAGTGGAACAACCGGGTGACGGCCGATCCACGACTCGTCGTCCGCGACGGCATCCATCTCACGTCGCGCGGCATCAGCGTCTACACCGCGATGGTCGTGCAGGCCGCGCTGTCGCGCTGACGTAGGGCCGGGCTAGCCGACCTGGTCGAGCAGGCCGGCCGACGACCTGTCGAGGAAGAGGGTGGCCCCGGGCTGGGACCGCAAGACGGTGGCCGGGCAGGCGGTGTCGACCGGCGCGGTCAGGGTCGACCGGACGGCCTCCGCCTTCCGCGCCTCGGGCGTGACCACCTGCAGCTTGCGGGGAGCCAGCAGCGCCGGAACCGTGAGGGTGATCGCCTGTTCCGGTACGTCCTCGAGCGTGGCGAAATGACCTTCTCCGACCTGCTGATGGCGGGATCGCTCCTGCAGGGTGATGGTCTTCACCCACACCGGATCGTCGAAGTCGGCCTGGTGCGGCTCGTTGAAGGCGATGTGGCCGTTCTCGCCGATGCCGAGGCACACCAGGTCGAGCGGAGCGCTGCGCAGCAAGTCCTCATAGCGCCGGCACTCTGCCTGCGGGTCGGCCGCATCGCCGTCGATGTAGTGCACCTGCGCCGGGCCGAACGGCTCGACCACGTTTTCCCTGATCCAGCGCCGGAAGCTGGCGGAATGGTCCGCGTCGATCCCGACGTATTCGTCCATGTGGAAGACCGTGACCGAGTCCCACGGCACTTCGGGCTCGTCGCGGAGCGCGGCGACGAACGCGCGCTGCGAGTTACCCGTCGCGATGATGACGCGGGCGGACCCGTGCTCGGCCACGGCGTCGCGGAGTACGTCGGCGGTGTTGCGGGCCGCGGCACGTCCCAACTCCTGCTCCCCGTCGTAGACGTGGACCGGGAGTTCGTCGACGCGGAAGCTGGCGACCGGCTCCTCGCCGGTCTCGATCCGGGCGCTGCTAATGACTGGTCACCTCCGCCTGCTGCCCGGCCTCGAAGTAGTCGTGCAGTGCCGGGTCGAGTGTCGGTACGTCGAGCGGAATGCTGCCCCGTCGCAGGGAATCGGTCGCGGTCACCCCGGTGGCCACCGACTCGCGGGCCGCGACCGGCGAGGTCGCCGTGGCGCCGCCGACGCGCACGAACCGTAGGAACTCGGCGATGATCGACGCGTCCGCACCACCGTGGCCCTCGCTACTGCCCGGGATGGGGAACGTCGCGTCTCCGTCCGGGTTGTAGTCGGTGCGCTTGTTCCACAGGCGCACCAGGCCCTTTCCGCCGGTGTCGCCGAAGTTCTCGATCCGCCCCTCGGTGCCGATCACCGTGTAGTTGCGCCAGTAGTCCGGCGTGTAGTGGCACTGCTCATAGCTCGCCAGCACACCGTTGTCGAGGGCCATCGACACCATCGACAGGTCTTCGACGTCGATCACCGGGTGGAGGCCCTTCTGCGACAGCGGCGGCCAGTTGTCGTAGGAGAACCAGTCCTTCATCAGCCGGCCGCGGTTGTCCGCGCGGTCGGTGATGTCGCCGTAGAGGGTCAGGGCGCCCATTCCGGTGACCCGCCGGGTGTAGCCGCCAGCGAGCCAATGGATGACGTCGATGTCGTGCGCGGCCTTCTGCAGCAGCAGCCCGGTCGTCCTCGCGCGCTCGGCGTGCCAGTCCTTGAAGTAGTAGTCACCACCGTTGCCGACGAAGTGGCGGCACCACACGGCCTTCACCTCGCCGATCTCGCCGCGCAGGATCAGGTCGCGCAGCAGCAGGACCATCGGCATGTGCCGCATGTTGTGCCCGACGTAAAGCTTGGCCCCATGGTCGCGCGCGGCGGCGAGCACCCGGTCGCAGCCTTCGACCGTGATCGTCAGGGGCTTCTCGACGTAGACCGGCACACCGGCAGAGAGGATGTCGACGGCGAGATCCTCGTGCGCGTCGTCGGGGGTCACCAGCAGAATGGCGTCGACGCTGCCGTCGAGCAGGTCGCGGTGGTCGGTCGTGGTGCGCACGTCGTCGCCGTAGCGCTCGCGGGCCCGGGCGAGCGCCTCGGGATCGAGGTCGCACGCGGCGACGACCCGCGACCCTTCCCCGGGCCGGTGCGCGTGGCGGCCGAGCGCGCTGCGCGATCCCAATCCGATGACGCCGATGCGCAGGTCTTCCGTCGCGGTCTGTGCGGAGGTCTCCGGTGCGGTCATGCGTCGCAGTCTGCCACGCGCGGGTCAGGCGCCGATTCGGACAACCATCTTGCCGATGTTGTCGCCACGCAGCATGCCGAGGAACGCGCTGGGCGCGTTGTCGATCCCGTCCACGACGGTCTCCTCGAAGGTGATCTTGCCGGCCCGCAGCAAGCCGGAGAGTTCGCGCGCGACATCCGCGAAGCGGTCCGGATGATCGCTGATCAGGAACCCGCGAATGGTCAGCCGCTTGCCGACGACCAGCCCGAGGTTGCGCGGACCGGGCGGTGGCTCGACCGCGTTGTACTGCGAGATCGAGCCGCACGCCGCGACCCGGCCGTGCACCCGGAACGCCGAGATCGCCGCCTCGAGGTGCTCGCCGCCGACGTTGTCGAAGTAGACATCGATGCCGTCCGGCGCGGCCTTCGCCAATTGCTCGCGCACCGGGCCGTCCTTGTAGTTGAAGGCCGTATCGAAGCCGAGCCGCTCGGTGAGATAGGCGACCTTCTCCGGCGAGCCGGCGCTCCCCACGACCAGCGAGGCCCCGCGCAGCCGGGCGATCTGGCCGACCAGGCTGCCCACCGCACCGGCGGCCCCGGACACGAAGACCGCGTCACCTTCACTGATCTGCGCCATGTCGACCAGGCCGACGTACGCCGTCTGACCGGGCATGCCGAGCACCCCGAGGTAGGCCGACAGCGTCGGCGCCGCGTCCGGGTCGACACGGCGTACGTGCGCGGCGTCGACGACCGCGTATTCGCGCCAACCGAGCTGGTGGAGCACGACGGCGCCGACCGCCACGTCGGGGCTCTCGGACTCGATCACCTCACCGACCGCGCCGCCGGTCATCGCCTCGCCGAGCACGAACGGCGGACTGTAGGACTTCACGTCGTTCATCCGGCCGCGCATGTAGGGGTCGACCGACATGAAGAGGTTGCGGACCAGCACCTGACCCGGACCGGGGTCGGAAACGTCGACCTCGACGACCGCGAAGTCCTCAGGGGTGGGGGTGCCGTGCGGCCGCCGGACGAGTCGCACTTCGCGGCCGGTACGGGGATGACTCACAGGATCACGTCCAAACGGGAGCACGTCAGCGGGCATGGCGTCCGCGTCGCCGCGGGCGCCGGAGGTCGGCGAGGCCGACCAGCAGGGCGAGCACCACGAACCCGATCGCCACCCGGATACCGACGCCGAGCGCTGCCGCGAAGTCGCCGTGCTTCTCGGTCACCGTAGAGAAGAACACCGCAGTCACCACGGCGACCCCGACCGCCGAGCCGATCCGCTGCGCCGTCTGGACGACACCGGCGCCGCTCCCGCCGCCCGCGGCCGACACCTCGGACAACGTGATGGTCTGGTTGGGGGCGATCACGAAACCGCTTCCCAGACCGGTCACCAGAAGTGGTCCGACGAGAGCGAGTCCGACGTCGCTGTCGACGTGGGCGACGATCACGTCGACGCCGACGAGGCCGATCACCACCAGCACCAGCCCGGCCACCACGACGGCGCGGCCGAACCGGTCGACGATGCGACCACCGAGCGTGGCGGTGACCGCCGAGCCGAGCGCGAACGGCGTCGTGATGAGGCCGGCGATCAGCGCGTCGTACCCGAGACCGGTCTGCAGGTAGAGGGTCAGGACGAGGAAGATCGACGTGAAACCGGCGAAGTACGCCGTCCCGAGCGCGGTCCCGAGCGCGTAGGAGCGGTGCCGGAAGAGGTCGAGGTCGAGGACCGGATCGCCGCCGCGACGACGGTGTGCCCGCTCCCACAGGACGAAGCACGCCAACAGGACGGCGGCGATGCCCTCGAGCCACCACGCCCGGTCCGAGAGCGACGTCTGGTCACCTTCGACGAGCGGCAGGAGGACGAGAAACGTCCCGGCGGCGAGGAGCGCCACCCCCACCGGGTCGAGGCCCTCGCCCTCGCGCCGCCCGGTGCCGGGCGGCAGCAGCGCCCGGATCAGGAACAGCGCCGCGATGCCGATCGGCAGGTTGACGTAGAAGACCCAGCGCCAGCCCTCCTTGGTCCCCGCGGCGACCACGAGCAGTCCGCCGAGCAGCGGGCCGATCGCGGTCGAGATGCCGATGACGGCCCCGAGCATGCCGAACGCCTTGCCCCGCTCGGGCCCGCGGAAGAGCGTCTGGATGAAACCTGCGATCTGCGGGATGAGGATTCCGGCACCGATGCCCTGCACGATCCGCGCGGCCGACAACCACAGCGGGCTGGTCGCGGCGCCGGCCAGTCCGCTCGCGGCGGTGAAGACGATCAGGCCGGTGGCGAACACCGCGCGGCGGCTGTGGGTGTCGCCGATCCGGCCCGCCGGGATGAGGACCAGGCCGAACGCCAGCGCGTAGCCCGCGACGATCCACTGCAGGTCGCTCGACGACGCACCGAGACCGGCGCGCACGGACGGCAGCGCCACGTTGACGATGCTGACGTCGAGCAGGGTCATGAACCCGCCGACCAGGCAGACCGCGAGCGCCTTCCAGCGACGCGGGTCCGGCCCGGCGTCGTCGCCGGGTGTGCCCACGGCGCGCGGCGTGCCCGCCGACCCCGTCACCGCCGCACTCACCGCGTCCCCCCGTCCGTCCGACCTGGTCTGTCCTCCCGCGCACCTGCCCGGGACGGCCGGATCCGACGCTACGACCCGTCGGTGCCGCCCGCGACACCGCCACCTCCCCCGATCCGATGATCGTGATCGGAAAAAGCCGCGAAACGCCGTACAGATCCGATCACGATCACGGGGAGTAGCGTCGCCTCCCCGGATCCCCGCACGACCGACGGGGACTACTGATGGCGCCCACCCCGAGGAGCCGACGATCGTGACCGCACTGCCCGCGCCCGACCTCGACCTTTCGCCGTACACCGGGTGGACGAGGCACCACTGGGAGGCGCTGGCCGACCGGATGCTGACCGCCGTACGGCCCTACGGCTCCGAGCGCCACGCGCTCATCGACCTGCCGGGACCGGCCAGCAGTGCGGGCCGGTGGAGCGACGGACTGGAGGGGTTCGCGCGCACCTTCCTGCTCGCCGGTTTCCGGCTGGCCCGCTCCGGCGCGGACGACCCGCACAACATTGCCGAGTGGTACGCCCGTGGCCTGACCGCGGGCACCGACCCGAAGTCGCCCGAACGCTGGCCGGCGCTCGACGAGATCAGGCAGTCCAAGGTCGAGGCCGCCTCGATCGCCATCGCGCTGCACGAGACCCGGCCGTGGGTCTGGGACCGGCTCGACGACGAGGTGCGTCAGCAGATCGTCGACTGGCTCGCGCGCACGGTCGGGCAGCCGATGCCGAACAACAACTGGATCTGGTTCCAGGGCGTGACCAACGCCTTCCTGCGGTCGGTCGGTGGACCGTGGTCGGCCGACGACGTAGCCCGGATCGTCGAGCTCACCGACGAGTGGTACGCCGGCGACGGCTGGTACTCCGACGGCAACCGCCGGGCCGGCGAGTTCCGCAACTACGACTACTACAGCGGCTGGGTCATGCAGTTCTACCCGCTGTGGTTCTGCCGGATGGCCGGCGCGGACGCCGACCCGGATCTGCTCGCCCGCTACCGCGAACGGATCCACCGCTACCTGCAGGACGCGCAGCACCTCGTCGGCGGCGACGGCGGTCCGCTGTTCCAGGGACGGTCGCTGACCTACCGGTTCGCCATGCTGTCGCCGTTCTGGGCGGGAGCGGTCTTCGACACCACGCCGCTGCCGCCCGGGCGCACCCGGCGGCTGGGCAGCGGAGTGCTCCGGCGCTTCTACGACGCCGGCTGCCTCGACGAGTCTGGCCTGCTACCGATCGGGTGGCACGCCGACTTCGCCCCGATCCGGCAGAGCTACTCGGGGCCGGGGTCGCCGTACTGGGCCGGCAACGGATTCGCCGGCCTCGTCCTGCCGGCCGATCATCCGGTCTGGACGGCGGTCGAGGCACCGCTCCCGGTTGAGGAGCACGACGTCGAGATCGCGATCGAGCCGCCCGGCTGGATCGTGTCGGGCACCGGCGGCGACGGCGTCGTCCGGGTGGTCAACCACGGCACCGACCACGCCACCGCGACCGAGTTCGCGACCGACGATCCGGTCTACGCCCGGCACGCCTACGCGACTCACGCGGCGCCGGACATGGGACCGGCCGCCGGCTCCGCACCGGACGACTCGGGTGTCGTCCTGCTGACCGCCGACGGCCGGGTCTCGCTCCGGCGGCCGTTCGAGCGGGTGTACGTCGGCGGCCGGGTCGGGATCTCGCGGCACCGTGCGCATTGGCTGGGCGGCGGACCCGAGCAGCACCACGTCGCCGGGCCGTGGGTCACGACCGCGTCGGTGCTGCACGGCCCCCGTGAAGTGCGGCTCGCCCGGGTGGACGACACCGCGCCTGCGCCCGGCCGGCCCGACCCCGGAGTGGGTGCCGCACGCCAGGCGGGCCCGTGGCAGCTGCGGATGACCGGCTTCCCGCTGGCCGACGCCCGCCGCCCGCAGGCCGAGGTGCGCGACGGCGCCATCGCCGCCACCCGGGGAGACGGGATGACGAGTACGGCGGCCGGACTGCGCGACCTGCCGGTCGCCGACATCACCAACGCCGAGGACGTCAACCCGTTCGGCCGGTATTCGGTCACCCCGTGGGTGGCGACGGCCGGCGACGTCGTACCCGGGACCGTCTACGCGGCGCTGCTCTCGCTGTCCGGCGAGGTGGGCGGCACCGACACGACCGCCGGCGTGAGGATCGAGGTCGTCGACGACGGGCCCGGCGCGATCGTGCGGATCGACTGGCCCGACGGGGAGTACGACGTCCTGCGGCTCGACCCGCCGGACTCGGCGGAGCCTCAGCCCTCGGTCGACACCGGCGGCACCTGAGTCGGCTTCCGCCGCGGGCGCCGCAGTGACGGCGGCTGGTAGAGCGCGCCGCTGTAGGCCGGTGCGCTGAGGGCGAGGTCGAGTCGTCGGCACAGCTGCGGGGCGAGGTACCAGAGCAGGGTCGGGATCAGCAGCAGGACGACGAACAGTGCGAGCTGCTGGGAGCCGAGGACCGCCGCGGCGCTCGCGAACCCCACCAGGCCGACCATGCCGAGGTGCGGCCGGATCGAGCGGGCGAGCTTCGACCCGCGCCGGGCGAGGATCGTGAACGCACCCCACACCAGCGGCGTGACCAACAGCGTCGCCTCCGGCCAGCCACCGCCGGCGCGGTGCCCGAGGCAGCCGACCGCGGCGAGCGCGACGGCGAGGGTGCTGAGCACGACCTTGGCGACCACGGTCTTCGCCGTACGCCGGGTCGACCCGGTCAGGTCGTCGCTGTAGGTCTCCAACGGGGTCGGCGGGAACTCGGCGAGCATCGCCGACTTGTTCGCATACATCGGCACCTGCGGGTAGCGGCCGGCGACCTTCGCGGGGATGTCGTCGGGCAGACCCGGGCCCAGCCACAGCGCGACCACCCGGGCGTGCTGCGCGCGCAGTCCCTTGGTGCCGGTAACGATCCGGCCGTGGCACGCCACGATCGCGAGAACCTCGCGGGCCTGGGGGTACTGCGCCGCGACCTCCTCGGCGCGACCGAACGCGTAGAGGCCGCAGGTGCATTCCTCGGCCGGCGCGGAATGGCGGGCGGAGCGGGCGCACACCGCGGTCGCGTCGGCGGAGGCCCACGCCCGGGGCTCGCTGGCCATCGCGCCGATCGGTACGAGCGCGCCGTCCTCGGTGTTGATGCGGAAGGTGCGGACCGCGTAGACCTCACCGACGCGCGGCTCGACCTGCTCCAGGTCGAACTGCTCGTCCGACATGACTCAGCCCACCTGCGTCCTCGAGGGAGCGGCGGGCACCGCCGGTGCCGGCGTGCGTGGGGCCTCGCGCGGCGGGCTCGGCTCGTTCGTCGGCTCGGGCAGTGAGGCGGGGAGGACTTCGATCGTCTTCCGCTTCTTGTCGCCGATGTCACCCATGCCAGATGCCTCTCCTCCGAAGCCGCCGACGTCGGTCGGACCGACCTACGTCCCGACCCCGCATGGCCCGTGATCCTGGTCCCAGTGTGACCCAGTGGCGGGCGGCGTGGACCGCAAATCCGCGAGGTCGCCCCCCATCCCCGCCCCCCATTCCGCTTGAACGTCACGTTCAAGCGCTCTAGCCGCATCAACGTCACGTTGATGCGGAATGCGACGGCCACCTGGGCGAGGAAAAACAGCGAAAGCTGGGCCGGGTGGGTCTAGCGCAACCAGCGACGGAGCTTCTTACGGGAGGCGGCGCGCCAGGCAAGGGCGTAGTCGCGCTCCGCCTCCGCCGCCACGGCCTCCTCGAGGGCGTGCAGGCGTCCGTAGGTGAACGCGTTCTCCCCGGCGCGGAAGGCGCCCACCGCCAAGGTCCGCAGCAGGTCCCGGCTGACGACGCTGTCGTGATGCTCGCCGAGGATGGTCTGCAGGTCCTTCACCCGGGCGGCGAACGCCGCGGCGTCGCCGCCGATCGTCGGCACGGCCGCGTCGGCGGCGTAGCGGGCCCGCTTCGCTGCCTTGCGCACCTCGTGCAGCCGCATCGCCCGGTCGTCGTCGGTGAGGTCGGGCCGGTCGGCGTACGCCGCTGCCCGCCGGAGCCGCCGCCACGTCTTGCGCACCCGGGCGGGCAGGACGTCGGTCGCAGGTTCGGCGGCAAGCTCGGTCAGCGGCGGATCGTCCAGCAACGCGTCGAGCGCGTCGAGCAGACGGAAGTAGCGCGGGCTGTCCAGGTCGGTGAGCAGCGCGGCGTGCGCGCGCCGGTAGTCACCGCGCAGCTCCCGGTCGAGACGGGCGACGACCGGACCGAGCACGAGTTCGCGCGGCTGGGCGCGGACCGCACCGCGGAGGCGTTCGTCCATCACCTCGTCGTCACGGGCCGTACCGAGCGCGGCGCCGAGCCACTTCAGCTCTTCCCGGATCGGTTCGGTCACCGATCGGTCGAACAGCGGACCATAGGCGCCGAGCACACTGCGCAGCCGACGGGTCGACACCCGCATCTTGTGCACCGAGTCGGGCTGGTCCGTGCGCACGTGCGGATCGAACGCCTCGAGCAGGTCGACGTGCTGACGCAGGTAGCCGATGACGTGGGCACCGGCCGATCCCGCCGGCCGCGGCGAACCGGTGGCCCGCGCGGCCTCGTCCACCCGGCCGCCGAGCGCCTGGGCCAGCTTGGACGGGCTGGTCGACGGCCGGGCGCCGGCCTTGACGAGCAACGCGCCGGCCCGGCGCAGCAGCTTGCGGTCGCCGTCGACGAGCTCGATCTCCACCTCCCGCCAGCTGGTGATCGTGACGACGTCGCCGAGCTGCTCGGCGGTCACCCGGTCGTCGCTGACCTCGGCGAGCACCCGGTCGTCCGGCCCGCGCAGCGCGTGCGTGACCCGGGTCGTCCGCAGCCGCACCACAGGCGCGAGGGTGCCGTCGCGCACCCAGACGCGTACCTGCTCCACCAGCGCCTTGGGCGGCGTACGCACCGTGCGACCGAGCGGCCGATGCACCTCGGTGCGGGCGGTGCCGGCACCCGGCAGCTTGAGATGCCACCCGGCGTCCCCGCCGCCGGTCCGCCGGCGCAGCGTGACCTTCGACCTGATCAGGCGCAGGTCGGCGGTGTCGAAGTAGGTGGCGTCGAGATCCATCTCGTTCGGCTCGTCCACCGAGGCCACGCCGGCGACCGCGGTCAGGTCGGGAACGGCGAAGTCCTCGCCGACGGCGTACTTGTCCTCGACCTCGGTCTGTCGATCACCAGCCATGGGACCTGTCTACCCGACGCCTCCGCGGCGCGTCGTCGATCAGCGATACGTACGCCGACCGCGGATCAGATCCTGGTCACCCGGCTGACCGCGGCGACCGCGCACACCCCGACAAGGGATGCGGCCAGGAGCTCCAGCCGCACCCGGCTGCCGAGGATGACGGCGGCCGCGACGACGTAGAACGTCGAGAGGTTGCGGTAGTTGGTGTAGCCCACCCAGTTCGGTCCGGCCAGACACAGCGTGAGTACCAGCAGGAGCATGGCCGCCAGGCGGACCCAGCGCGGTGCGCGCGACGTGCGGACCGCGACGAGCAGCAGTACGACGACGGCGACCCATTGCACGGTCTCGACGATCTGCAGGACGCCGACCAGGGTGTGGCTCTGCCGGAACCACGATCCGGCGTGCTGGAAGATGCCCACGAACGGGGCACCGAAGTTTCCGCCGGCCGACGTCGCGGGCAGCGTGCCGGACTTGGAGTAGACGAGCAGCTGCCAGCCGACGTAGATGCAGCCCGGGACGATCCACGCGAGGTCGGATCGGCGGAGGAACCGACGGCGCCGCACCATGTCGGCCACCGACACCAGGCCCACCGCGAGGACGACGAAGAGCGAGGACTCCCGGGAGAGCACCGCGGCGGCGAGGGCGAGGCCCATGGCCACCGGACGTCGCCGGGTGCTCGCCACCATCGCGAGCGCGAGGAAGGCGGCCTCGGCGATCTCGGTGGTGTCCCTCGCGAGGGTGTAGAAGAAGCCGGGATAGGCGACGAGGATGACGCCCCACATGGCATGCCGGCCGAACCGGCGGGCGAGATCGCCGCCGCACCAGGCCAGTACACCGAGCAGGGCGATGTTGACCAGCACCATCGCCCAGGGCACGAGGTCGGTCGTCCCGCCGCCGGTAACCAGCCAGACGATCAGTGAGAACGTGATCCGCTGGAACCGATAGGCGTGGTCGACCGTGATCCCGAACGCCGTGCGATGGAAGTTGAACGGGTCGAGCGCGAGCCGGAAGTAGAACTGGCCGTCGTACCCGGCGCCGTGTGCGGTGGGGAGGACCGACGGGGTCTGTCCGGCGTGGCTGTAGTGGCTCCCGGGTACGACGAAGCGGGCGATGTCCCCCTGCGCCGCGCTGTGCAGGCGCGCGCCGACGAAGGCCGCCGCGGCGGCCATCGCGAGCACGGCCAGGACCAGCGGAGAGCCCCGGCCCGCGGGCCCGGGCCGATCGGCGGCCACCCGGCGCGCCGACGACTCCTGGGAGGCGGCGGGCGAGGACATCTCGGGGACGGTACCCAACGCTCAGCGGAGGACGTCGGGCGGCAGCGCGGAGCCCCACCCCAGCTTCTTGACCGCCCGGTACGCCGGCTGGGACCGGGTGACCTGCACGCTGCGCAGGCCGTCACCGGTGCAGGCGGCGAACTCGATCCGCCGCGGCGGGCGGCGGGGATGGCGCAGCACGCGGGCGGCCGCCCGGCGGGCCGGCGAGCGGGTGAAGACGACGTAGCTGAACTTCTCGTCCTCGTAGGAGAGGTCGGCGCCCTTGACCTGGCGGTGCAGCGCCGACCGTTGCACGCGCGCGGCGAAATGGCACCAGTCCGAGCCCGTCATCGGACACGCCCGATCGTGCGGGCAGGGCGCGAGCAGCGCGGCGCCGTCGTCGCAGAGGACCCGGCGGACCTCCCGGATCACCGCGAAACCCGCCGGCGTCCCCGGCTCGACCACCGCGAGCACGCCACGCGTGCCCGCCCAGGCGGCCCGCGCCGTCGCCACCCGACGGGCCGGATCGAGCTCGCCCAGCACGTAGGAGACGGTGACCAGGTCGGCGGGATCGGGCCGAGCCTGGTCGAGGTCGGCCTGCTGCCATGTCCACTCGGCGCCGGGTCCGCGCGGGTCCGCCTCCCGCAGCCGGCGCCCCAGACCGATCATCTCCGCTGCGCGGTCGACCAGCCGCACCCGGCCGATCGCGGGCCAGCAGGCCGCGGCCGCCCACGCCGCCGCGCCCGTACCGGCGCCGAGATCGACCTGCGACTCGGGCCGGAAGTCCGGTTGCAGTGCCGCGGCCGCGGCGAATACCTGGCCCAGCGCGGTGAAGGTCGCCGGCAGTCGGGTCGCGACGTAGGCCTCGGCGTCGGCGGGCCGGCGGACCGGTCGTTCGCCGGATCGTCCGTCGCGGTAGCGCCCGGTGAGTTCCTGCGACGAGGCGGCGAGCTCGCGACGTGAGGTCCCGGCGAGCACCCGGTCGATGGCGACCCGGAGCGCCTCGTCGGCACCGTCGGTCGCGATCACCCCGCCAGCGTATCGACCGCGGTCATGTGACGACTTTGCCGGCTTTGAGGTCCGCAGGTGTATTTAATCCGATCCGTGTCTCTCTAGGTGATATCCGGGTCGGTATCCGAAGCCGACCTGCGAGAACCGGAGGCTCACCCGCAATGAGCAGAGTCATGACCCACCTCGCCGTCGTCGGAGCAGGCGTCGGCGCGGCCGGAGCACTGGCATTCAGCGGCGCCGCCGGCGCCACCACGACCGACCACCAGACCGCCGCGACCACCCACGGGGCCACGTCCTCGGTGGTCCACCCGGACGCCAGCTGGAAGTACATCGATTCCTACTTCTGGGGCAGCGACTGCATCAACGCCGGAAACAACGGCGTCGACAACGGCGCCTGGTCGACGTACGAGTGCACCGGCGGCGGTACCTGGAGCGACTACCAGCTCTGGGTCTGGAACTAACCGGATAGGCCGCCCAGCACCACACACCTGGCGGCGATAGAGGTCGAGCTCCGTCCGCGGCTCACGCCGTCGGGCGGAGCTCGACGCCGTAGGTGACCGCGTGATCGGGGTCGGCCTCGTGGTCGGCCCAGCGTCGGATGCGGGTCAGCTCCTGCTCGGAGTGCCCGGACGGATCGGGGTAGCCCTTCCCGTCGGGCCCCGGCTGGACCGGGCTGCGGTGCTCGGTGATCCGGTCGACCATCCAGGTACGCCGACCGTCGCGGGTGCCGTAGAGCACCGGGTTGGTGAGGTCGTTCCACAGGTAGTCAGGCGCCACAGCAACGGTGCCGTGCACCGCGATCGTCTCCCCGACCGACGGGGTGGGCGGCAGGGCGGCGTCCGGGCATCGGTCGAGGGTGTAGAGCGCCGCTTCATCGTTGACGGCCAGCAGGATCCCGTCGATCTCCATGACCCATGTCGGACTCGGCTCGTCGAGGCGGGCGATCCCGACCAGATCGTGCAGCCCTCCGGTGTGCCCCTGCGGGTCGGCGCGGCAGACGGCGGTCGCCCGGGTGGGCTCCGGGCAGTTCAGCGTGGTGCGGTTCCAGCACCACACCTCCAGGCCGGCACAGAACTGGTCGCCGATGCGCAACTCAGGCACCAGGCGCTCCTGAACGAGAAAAGCCGGAAGCAAGGCTTGCACTACGGTCCTCCGAGATGCCGTGCCCCCGAGTGTGCGGCCGACGTCAACGACCGCTCCGATGATTCTGCCCGAAAGAGATTCGCCATGCGGTCCATTTGTGGATACCGGTTTCCCGAGCCGGCCGACGACGCAGATGTCGCTCCCCGGACAGATTTTTTGTCGGCTTGGTGGGGTTGAAACCGATAAAGCCGATCGACGTACTAGTCTTAGGGCGTGACTCAGGACTCGCTCGTCCACGAACGCCGTCCGGACGACCTGTCGATGCGGGGGCTTGCCGACACGGTGAGCGAGCTGCGCGGCAGTCTGCGCCGGGGGATACGCACGACCTACCCGTGGGAAGTCCTCCCCGCGGCCCAGGTCGAGATCCTCCAGCGGCTCTCCCAGCAACCGCGCCTGCGGGTGAACGAGTTGGCCGCCCAGCTCCGGCTCGCGCCCAACACGGTGAGCACCCTGACCCGGCAGATGGCCGGGGTCGGGCTCCTGACCGCACAAGAGGACCCGCTCGACGGCCGGGTCCGGCGGCTCTCCCTCAGCGAGGGTGGCCGCAATCAGCTCGAGGCATGGCAGCAGGCCCAGGAGGAGATGCTCGCCGGAGCCGTGTGCCAATTGGACCGCGCCGACCGCGACGCGATCATCGCCGCGATCCCGGCCCTGTTCCGACTGGTGCGGGTCCTGGAAGGTCAGGACACACAGAAGTAGGTCATTCGCCCACGGCCCCGTCGATGCTCTCCCGCAGCAGGCCGGCGTGTCCGTTGTGCCGCGCGTATTCCTCGATCACCTTGAGCAGGTTCCACCGCAGCGAATGTGCACTCCCCTGGCCGGGCGCGTCGAGATCCGTGGCCGCGATCAGCTCATCCGCGCGCTCGTCGACGGCGGCACGCTCCGCAGGCAGAGTTGCGCTGCGGAGAGACCGGCACAGTTGCGCGCCAAGGCGTCGCGGTGGAACTCCAGCCAGCCCACCAGGAGGGTGCGCTCGTCGTTGCCGGCCGGCTCGACCGGTCCCGTCGTCATCCGCTCGCACTCCACCCACGCCAGTCGTGCACGGTGATCTCGATGACCGGTCCGCCCACGGGGACATCGTCGTACTGCTCGTACTTGCGCCGCAACAGCCGCACGACCCGGTCGAGCGTGTCCGAGTCGTCGGTGATCACCGCGGTGCCGTCGGCCCGCACCCACCACAGCAGCTGCCAGTCCTCGTCCCACTGCTGCACGAGCAGGCTCGTCCGCGGGTTGCCGCGAAGGTTGGCGAGCCGGCGCAGTCGGGTGCTGCGCTTGGGTTTGCCGTCGACGGCCGTCCAGATCGTGTCGCCGTCGAGGACGAAGGTCACCGGCACGACGTGCGGAGCCGGTGTCGCGTCGACCGTCGCGAGTACGGCGACCCGTGCGTCGCCGAAGCGCTGTCGAACCTCGTCCGGCGTCACAGCACGGCGCGTGTCACAGGACGGCGTCGGCGAGCCGATCCACCTCGTCGATCGAGCCGACGGTCGGGTCGAAGACGAGCTCGGTGACGCCGATGTCCTCGAACGCCCGCGCGGTGTCCTTGGCCGCCGCCGGGGTGCGCACCGCGCCCTCGACGACCGCGTCGACCCACTCGCCGAGGAACGAGTAATAGCGGCGGAGCGTCGCACGGGACACGTCGTCGTCGCCGAGGCCGTAGTAGACCAGCGCCGCGATCCGCGGTTCCCCGTCGCGACCACCGTCCCGCCACGCCTGCCGGATCCGCTCGATCATCGGGGCCGCCATGTCGGGGCTACCTCCGCCGGCCGTCCAGCCGTCGCCGTACTGCACGGAGCGACGCACGGCGGCGTCGGCAGTGCCTCCGATCAGCACGGGCACCCGGGCGTCGGGCCCCGCCGTGGGCGCGACCGGAAGCTCGTCGCCGGTGACCGGTTGCCCGGCCCAGGCGCGCCGCACGAGGTCGAGCGTCTCGTCCATCAGCCGACCCCGCTCGGTGAACGGACGCCCCGCCGCCGCGAAGTCGTCCGGTCGGCCGCCCACACCGAGCCCGAGTGTGAGACGGCCGCCCGACATCGCCTGCAGGCTCGCGGTCGTCTTCGCCAACAACACCGGCGGATAGACGGGCGCCAGCAGGATGTTGGGGAACAGCCCGATCCGCGTCGTCGCGCCAGCCGCGACCGACAGCGTGGTCAGTGAGTCGTACGACGGATAGACGATCCGGTCGATCGTCGCCAGGGTGGAGAAGCCGCGCTCTTCGGCGCGCCGGGCCCACTCCGGAATGAGTGTTCCCGTGATCTCCACGGTGTTCGGAAGGCCGATGCCGATGTCCATGTGCTCACCCCCGACGTGAGATTAGCCCTCCGGTGCCAGATGTCGATCAGCCGCGGGGCGAGGAGCACGGCCGCGAGGTCGAACCAGCCGTATCCACCGGCGGCTCCGCTCGGCGGATTTCCGATGGTCACCAGGCCGGTCGGGTCGAGATCGTGCCATCGCCAGGTGCCGAGCCGGGTGCCGAGCAGTTCGAGGAAGGTCACCACCACGAACGCACCGACGTAGAGCATCCTCGACCGGCCCCACAGCAGGAATCCGAGCAGACACAGGTACCAGAAGGCGCCGAGCGCGTCGGGTCGGCTCGAGACTGCCAGCCCCCATACGGCGTACGCACCACCGCCGACGACCGTGGCGAAGATCAGCGCGCGGCTGTGTACCCGGAAGCACCGGGAACGGCCGAGGCTGAGCGCGGCGAGGTAGACCAGCCCGTGTCCCGGCGGCACGAACATCGGGACATTGCCGAGTCGGTAGATGTAGACGTGCAGCACCTCGGAGAACGAGTACTCGATGAGTGTCGCGAACACGACGACGACGGCGATCTGGACGCGGACCAACGGTGTCTCGCGCCGCGCCAGTCCGATCAGCAGGAGCCAGGTCGCCACGCCGAGCAGGCGCTGCGCACCCAGTGCGGCTCCGTGGTCGAGTCCGAGCACGAGCGTCATCCACACACCGACCGTGCCTGCGACGACCAGGTCGCCGTCCACCCGTGGGCGCCTGCGAACCTCCCGTCGTACCGGGGCCGACAGCAGGTCCATGCCCCGGATCCTCCCCCATCCATTCGGCTTGAACGTCACGTTCATGCCGCTAGATGGCGTGAACGTGACGTTCAAGCCGAACGCTGAGCGCCAGATGGTGCGGAATGGCGGGCGGAAATCGGGGCGCGCGGGGCGGGCCGCGGTCCCTAGGATCGGCGGGTGATCGCCGACTTCATCGCCGCCGTACCCAAGGTCGAACTTCACCTGCACCTGGTCGGTTCGGCATCGCCCGAGACCGTGCTGCAGCTGGCGCGACGCCACCCCGACGGCGGCGTGCCGACCGAGCCCGACGCACTCGCGAAGTTCTACGAGTTCACCGACTTCCCCCACTTCATCAAGGTCTACGCCAAGGTCGACGGACTCGTCCGCGACGCCGCCGATGTGCGCACGCTCCTGGTCGGGCTGGCCCGCGACGCCGCGCGCAGCAACGTCCGGTACGCCGAGGTCACGGTCACCGCGGCCATGCACCTCGCCAAGGGCATGCCGGCCGCGGAGCTGACCGACGCCCTCACCGTCGGCCGCGACGAGGCTGTGCATGAGTACGGCGTCGCCCTCAACTGGATCTTCGACATCCCCGCCGGATTCGGCCCGCAGGCGATGCAGGACACCGTCGCCTACGCCGTCGAGGAACGCCCGCCGGGCACGGTCGCGCTGGGGCTGGCCGGGCTGGAGGTCGGCTACCCGCGGGCCAACTACCGTCCGGCGTTCGAGCGCGGGGCCGACGCCGGCCTGCATCTGGTCGCCCACGCCGGCGAGACCACCGGACCCGAGGAGGTCTGGGCGGCCGTCACCGAGCTCCACGCCGAACGGATCGGCCACGGCATCGGCAGCGTCGGTGACGACCGGCTGCTCGCCCACCTCCGCGCCGAGGACATCCCGCTCGAGGTCTGCATGATCTCCAACGTGCGCACCCGCGCCGCCGCCAGCCTCGACGCGCACCCGCTCCCCCGGCTGCTCGCCGCCGGTGTTCCCGTCACGCTGAGCACCGACGACCCGGGCATGTTCGACACGGACCTCAACCGCGAGTACGCCGCCGCGGCCACGCTCTGCGCGCTCGACGAACCGGCCATCGCCGAGCTCGCCCGGGCAGGTGTGCGCGCCGCGTTCTGCGACGAGGATCAGCGCTCCCGGCTGCTCGCCGAGATCGACGACGTGCTCGCCGCCGCCCGGTAGCGGAAATCCGCCAGGACGGCATTGCGGCCGCGCCAGGTCGGATGGTCGGATGTGCCTATGAGCGCCAGCGGAACCGTCGTCGTCGCCATCGGCACCAAGAAGGGTCTCTGGCTGGCCACCAGCCAGAACCGGACCTCATGGACGATGTCGCACCCGCATTTCCTGATGCACGAGATCCCGAGCATCGGCATCGACGGCCGGAACGGACGCACCCGGATCCTCGTCGGTGTTCGGTCCGAGCACTGGGGCCCGACCGTCGCACACTCCGACGACCTCGGCGTCACCTGGACCGAGCCGGAGAACGGCGCAATCAGATTCGACGCCGACACCGGCGCAGCAGTGGAACGGATCTGGCAGATCCAGCCCGACTCCGAAGACCGGCCGGGCGTGGTCTGGGCCGGCGCCGAGCCGATCTCGGTGTGGAAATCCACCGACGGCGGCGAGCACTTCGAGCTCAACCGCGGACTGTGGGACCACCCGCACCGCACCGACTGGGGCGCCGGTTACGGCGGTGCTGCCGCTCACTCGGTCGTGATCGGTACCACTGACGACACGACCGTCCACGTGGCCATGAGCACCGGCGGCGTCTACCGCTCCAAGGACGGGGGAGCGTCCTGGGAGCCACGCAACACCGGGATCTCGGCGTATTTCCTGCCGGATCCCAACCCCGAGTTCGGCCAGTGCGTGCACAAGATTGCCGCCGACGCCATGGTCCCCGGCCGGCTCTACGCCCAGAACCACCACGGCGTCTACCGGACCGACGACGACGCCGAGACGTGGAAGTCGATCGCCGACGGGCTGCCGTCGGACTTCGGGTTCGTCATGCTCGCCCACCCCCGCGCGGCCGGCACCGTGTGGGTCATCCCGCTGAAGGCCGACGGTGAGCGCATCCCGCCGGACGGCAGGCTGGCCCTGCATCGCACCGAGGACGCCGGAGAGACCTGGACCCGTCTCGACTCCGGCCTTCCCGACGCGGAGTTCAACTCCGTACTGCGCGACGCAGCCGCCACCGACACCGCAGACCCGGTCGGGGTCTACTTCGGGACCCGCGGCGGGGAGGTCTATGCCAGCGCCGACGAGGGCGAGACCTTCGAGCGGATCGCCGCACACCTGCCCGACGTCCTCTGCGTCCGCGCCACGGTGATCGGCGACTGATGGCGTCCGCCCCGCCGGGGGTCACCGTGCGGATACCGCGCACGCTGATGTCCGTGGCCGGGGACCAGCGGTGCCTGCAGGTCCCGCTCACGGCAGCGACCACGGTCACGGGCCTGCTCGACGCCCTAGGGAAGCAGTACCCCATCTTCGAGCGCCGGCTGCGGGACGAGACCGGATCGCTTCGTCGTTACGTGAATCTCTACGTCGACGGTGAGGACGTCCGCCGGCTCGGCGGCGTGACCGCCGAAGTCCGGCCCGGCCAGGAGGTGCAGATCATCCAGTCCGTCGCCGGCGGTGCCTGAGCACGGTCAGGTGTAGGTCAGGGCGACCGCGGTGAACTCCAACTCTGAGGCAGTGCGCGTTCCCGTCTGAAGAGCGACACCGCCGGCAGCAGGACGAGCGCACCCGCGGCGATCGCGAGTATCGCGTATCCGCCCGCGGCGAGGACCATCGTCGACCCGAGACTTGCCACGGCCGCGGCGCCCCACACCGCCGCGTCGACGGCGCCCTCGACCCGCACCCGCTGTGTCGACGGGAGGCCACGCGCGAGGCGCCCGCTGCCGCCGACGAAGCAGAGGTTCCAGCCGTAGCCGAGGAGGAAGAGCGCCACCGCCTTCGGAAGGAACTGACCCTCCGGAGCGGTGGCGGCGAGCGCCGCGGCGAGCGCCAGCGTGACCAGACCGGCCCGCATCACCGGCCGGGCGCCAACCCGGTCGAGCAGCCGCCCGGTCACCGGTGACAACGCGAACATGCCCAACGTGTGCGCGGAGAGCGCTTCCCCCACCGTGCCGAGCCCCTGGCCGTGCATGTGCATGTCGAGCGGTGCGGCCGTCATCACCGCGACCATCACGACCTGTCCGGTGGCCATCACCGCCAGCGCAGATCGGGCGGCCGGCGTACGCAGCAGGCTGCGGATCGGGACGACGGCGCCGCCCGGCTCCGGCACCCGGGACGGTGCGCGCAGCACGGCGGCGACCGCGACGCCGCTCGCGACGGTGGCGAAGAGAAACGGTCCGGCCAGTGCGGCGAAACCCCATCCGACGGCGATCTCGCTGGACGGCATGAGCAGCAACGGACCGCCGACCGCCCCGATCGTGCCGGCCCAGATCACCGTGCCGATCGCGAACCCGCGCCGCTGCGCCGGGTACTGCTCGGCCGCGGCATAGCGGGACAGCTGCGCCCCGGCGTTGCCGAGGCCGAGCAACACCATCCCGATGCTCAACGCGGCGACACCGCCTCGGGCCACCGCCGCGACCGCGACCGCGCCGCCGGCCGCGGCGGCGACGTAGCCGACCATGAGGCCGGCCCGTCGACCGTGCCGGTTCATCACCCGGGTCAGCACGAGCGCGCCCATCCCGGTACCGAGGATGCCGGCCGTGTTCGGCACGCCGCCCCACCCGGCGCCGAGCGCGTCGGCGGCGACGATCGTGCTCACCGCGCTCGCCGCGGCCATCGCGGCGTTCATCAGCGCCGCGCCGGAGAAGAGCGCGGCGACCGTCACCCGCCGCGAACGGAGGGCCGGGTCAGCAGCGGATGTCGTCGTCAGCACGCTCCCACGATAGGAAGGCGATCGGTTCCACCACAGGGTCAGTGGCGCGGATTACTGCTCACCGACTTGTTGCGCGGAAAGCGTTACGGCGGGACAGTTTGCAGATGGACAAGGCACTGGATCAGACGGACTGGCGGATCATCGCGGAGCTCCAGCGCGACGGCCGGCTCTCCTACAACCAGCTCGGGCGCCTGGTGCACCTGTCCTCGCCAGCCGTCGCGGAGCGGGTCCGCAGGCTGGAGGAGTCCGGGGTGATCGCCGGATACACCGCGCGGATCGACCCCGCCCGGGCCGGGCTGCCGCTGACGGCGTTCGTCCAGCTGCGCTGCGCCCTCGGCCGCTGCCTGCTCAAGACCACCACCGCCGAGGACTACCCGGAGGTGGTCGAGGTGCACAAGCTGAGCGGCGCCTCGTGCTCCATGCTCCGGGTGCGCGTCGCGTCGATGCCGCACCTGGAGGGACTGCTCGAGCGCCTCGGGGAGCACGGCGAGATGAACTCCCACGTCGTTCTGTCCACGCAGTACGAAGGCCGCGCGGTCGAGCCACCCGCCGACGAGGCCCGCCCGGCGACGCCGGCCGACGGATGGACGCGGTGAGCCGGCCGAATCCTGGCGGTCATGGCAGGCTCCGCTGCCGCCGCCACTCACGGGGCGCCATACCGAGGCGGATCCGGAACAGCCGGGAGAAGTAGTAGGGGTCGGCGAGGCCACACTGGCGGGCGACCTGCGCGATCGTGAGGTGGGTCGTCGACAGCAGCCGGGCGGCCCGCTCGACCCGCCGGTCGATCACCCAGCTCATCGGCGAGGTCGCGAGATGGCGCCGGAACAGCCGGTTGACCGAGGTGACGCTGATCCCGACGACACCGGCGATGGACGCCACGGTGATTTCGTCGCCCAGGTTGCGGTCGATCCAGAGCAGCACCCGACGGAGCTCCGCCGGCACGCCGGGGTCGTCGTACGGCGCGGTCCGTGGAGGGGTCGTGAGCTGTCGGACGGTCAGGACGCCGAGCGCCTTCGCCGAGTCGGCGTCCGGCCCGGGCGGATTCCACAGCTGCGCGGCGTAGTGCATCAACGTCGCGAGCTGAGGACGCCGTTGTCGGTCGGTGACCAGCACGTCGGCGTCGCTCACCAGCGGCGCGTCCCTGCGCCAGGCGACGTCGGCGAGCGCATGACCCGGCTCGTGCGGGATCGACAACTCCACCGGCGCACGATCGCTGTGCCACGGCACCAGGTGCATGCCGTAGACGAAGAACGGGTCGTGCTCGTCCGGGTGGTAGCGGATCGCGTGGCCCCAGGGGAGCAGGACGATCACCGACGGCGTGAGCTCGTACGCCGCCGAGTTGACCTCGACGCGGCCGGAGCCGCTGACGCACATCAGCAGCATTCGCGACTCGACGCGGGGAAAGCCCAACCGGTCGTGCGGCCCGAACTGGACCGCCGACGCCTGAGCGACCAGCGGAAAGCCCTTGCCGTCGCTCCGGGTGGTCGGATTGTCCATCAACTGGATGCTAATGGCATGGACGCCCGTCGTCATTGCAGCGGAGGGTGGATCTCCTCGACGGAGGAGCAGAGATGACGACATCAGCGGTGCCCGGCACCGTCGAATTCCTCGACTCGACCGATCTGCTCGACGATCCGGTGGCATTGCGCGACCGCGCTGCCGACCTCGGCTATTTGTTCTTCCGGCAATTACTTCCCCGGGAGGACGTCCTCAACGTCCGCCGCAGCATGCTCGGTGTCATCGCCGATCACGGCTGGCTCGCTCGCGGATCCGAGGTGATGGACGGGATCGCTGACCGTGCAGCGATGAGCCGGGTGCCCCGGGAGGACATCGACTTCTGCGGTGTCGGCGTACCGGTCGACGCCTATCGCGACATCCAGCATCTGGAGGACTTCCACCGGCTGTCGCACCATCCGAACCTGCTGCGGGTCTACCGGACCCTCTTCGACCGTCCGGTGCTCCCTCACCCGCGCAACATCGCGCGGGTGATGATCCCGACCGACGACAGTGTGCCGACCCCGCCGCACCAGGACTTCATCCACATCCAGGGGACGAAGAACGTGTGGACGGCGTGGTTCCCGCTCGGCGACTGCCCGGTCGACCTCGGCGGGCTGTCGGTTCTGGTGGGCTCCCAGCAGGCCGGCGTGCTCTCCTACAAGTCGGTGCAGGGAGCCGGCGGCCTCGAGGCCTACCTCTGCGACATGGACAATGCCTGGGCCGTCGGCGATTACGAAGCGGGCGACGTACTCACGTTTTCGAGTCAGACCGTGCACCGCGCGCTCCCCAACTGCTACCCGGACCGGGTGCGGCTCTCGTGTGATTACCGCTACCAGCCGGCCGACGAGGAACTGCACGAGCGTTCCCTGCAGGTCCATTGCAACGTGGATACCTGGGAGTCGATCTACGAGGGATGGAGCGATCGCAGGCTCGCGCATTACTGGCTCGACAAGTCCCTGCAGCTCTCCGACTGGGACGAAGCAATCCGCTGGCAGAAGGACAGGATCTGCTGAGGCCAACCCCTTCCTCACCGACTGTGCCCTTGCTTCGCTGAGCGGAGCAAGGGCACAGTCAGGAGGCCGGACTACCCGATCAGGGCGAGTGCCGGGACGATGGCGTTGGCCTTGGGGCTGCCGAGCCCGGATGCCGCGTCCCATCCCTTTCGGGCCGCGAACCCGGGCACCGTGACGGGTCCGTGGAAGGTGTTGTCCCCGACGGTGATGTCGTGGAACTGCGTGTGGTAGATCCGCGGCGCCAGGGCCAGGGCGTAGAGGGCCCGGTTGATCTCGCCGAGCCGGTGGTGCCGCAGCTGGGCGCTGAGGGCGACGAGCCCGGCCCACTGCGGCGAGCCGCTCGACGTACCGCCGAAGATGTACACGGCCTGATCCGCGGGATCGAGCGAGCCGCCGCCCCACACGACCAGGACTCCGCCGTCGATCGCCGCGTTGTAGGAGACGTCCGGCACGCCGCGGGTGCGCAGGTGCTGCGCCCGCTGATAGCCCGGTGCCCGATACAGCACGGAGAAGCCGCCGCCCCCGCCGGACTCGAAGGTCGGCTCGTTCCACACGCGTTCACTCTTGTAGGCGCCGGTCAGGCCGTCGGCGGTGAGGATGGTGCCGCCGACGCCGGTCACGTTCGGGTCGGATGCGGGGGTGCTGGCGGCCTTGAAGAACGACGTGTTGTCGCAGGTCGGCTGCGCCGCTCCGTCGTCGCCGGAAGAGGCGAGCAAGGTCATGCGCTTCGCGACCGCCTTGGCGAACAACTTGTGCTGCGCCGCCAGCAGGGTCGGGTCCATGCACTGCTCGGCCTCACCGAAGCTCTGCGAGATCACGTCGCCGAGGTTGTGGTCGACGGCGAACTTGGTGGCCGAGAGGATGTCGGCGTCGTCGTTGGTCTTGGCCAGGACCAGCACGATCTTGGCCTTGGGGGCGATCGCATGGGACCACTCGACGTCCAGGGTGATCTCGCCGGCCCAGCCGACCTGGTTCTCGTCGTTCGGGTCGAACGCGGTCTTCCCGTCGGGCGCGACCACCCGGAGGACCGGATCGGGCAGGTTGAAGAGTTTGTCGAACGCCGCCAGGTCGCTGCGCAAGCGTCGGGCTGGAGAAGGCGTCGACGATCACGATCGTCCGGCCGCGCCCGGTCAGCCCGTGGGCGGCCAGCTTGTCCACGCCGTAGGCGGCCCGGATCTGCTTCGGTCCGTAGCACTGCAGGTCGCCGGGGGCGGGCTTCTGACAGCTGAAGACCGGGTCGGCCGAATTGGTGACCCGGCCTGCGACCCGGTAGTGCGGGTGCGCTCCGATCGCCGGGGTCTTGTGGGCCACCGCGGCCCGGGTCACCGGGGCGCCGGCCACCTTGGCGCCGGTCAAGGCGCCGGTCGACGCCTGACCGCCCGCGGCCGATGGGGCGACCGCGACGGCGGCCGCCGCGAGGCCGAGGGCCGAGACTGCGGTGAGCACACCACGGCCGTATCGAGCGAGCACACCGGTCATCTCATCCCCTGTTCACCCCAGGGCACTGGTGGCTTCCCGGGGTCGCCTCCGCCCCCGTCGGTAGGGGGATGGTGGCGGATGTTATCCGACGAGCTACGCGGTTGCCTATATGCCGACGTACGGACGGCGTGTCCGCCCCTCCCATGATCAAGAGGGGATTCGTACGGCGTTTCGTACCGGAATCCCCTCTTGATCACGGGGATCGGCGGCGGCCGGGCGGTCAGGGGGTGGCGGCGTGGAGGAGCGCCTGGACGTAGCCGATGGCGTGGGCGCGGCCGCGGTGCATCCAGTCGCTGTCGCCGATCGTCTGCGGCACATGGTCGTCCATCAGGAAGCCGTCGAAGCCGACCTGCTGCAGTTCGTCGATGACGCGCAGCGGGTCGTAGTTGCCCTCACCGAGGAAGCATTCGCTGAATTTCGGGACGGTGCCGATGACGTCGCGCAGGTGCACGTAGAAGATCTTCGACCGTTTCCCGAGCGCGCGGATCGACCGGAGTACGTCGTCCTGCCCGCCCATCTCCGACACGGTGCCCAGGCACAGGTCGAATCCCCAGGCCGGGCTGGTGAACTGGTCGGCGGCCCGCTCGAGGGCGTCGACGGAGGTGAAGATGCGGCCGATCCCGCCCAGCGCGTCGACCGGCGGGTCGTCGGGATGCAGCGCGAGCCGGACGCCTTCGGACTCGGCCACCGGGATGAGCGACTCCATGAACCGGGAATGCCGGTCCCACATCTGCGCCGACGTCGCCGGCGGGAGGCCGTTCCACGGACCGCGCACCCACACGTCTTCCAGGTGCTCGTCGCGGCGGGCGACCCAGATCTCGTCCTGACGGCGCGGATCGTGGATGACGGCGTCGTCGTACGACGTGACCCGGGCGCCGCCGCGGCCGTGCGGGCCGACCCCGGTCCGCCAGACCGAGTTGGGCATGAAGCAGTACCCGAGGATCGGGATCTCGGCGGCGGCGAGGTGCCGGATCGTCTGCGCCACCGCCGCGATCTGGTCGTCGCGTCGATCGCCGCCGAGCATCACGTCGTCGTAGAAGAAGGTCGGGATGTTTTCGATCGCCTCGAGAGTGAGACCGAACCGCTCGGCCTGGGCGCGCAGCGCAACGAGGTCGGCGACCTCCCACCGGTGCCGGCCCGGCAGGCTGGGGGTGTTGACCTGGACGCCGGTCAGCCCCAGCTGCGCCACGAACGTGCAGAACTCGTCGGTCAGGGTGGGCACTTGACCGGCGATCACACGCATGGTCTGTCCACTGTAGACGGGAAGGTGGTCAGGGTGATGGTGGCGGTGCGGGTCACGCCAGGGGCCAGCGTCAGGCCGACGCCCCGGTCGTGGCCGTCGACGCTCCCGCTGCCGGGGATCGTCGTCGACGGCTCGATGGCCATCACGTAGGCCCGCCGGTACCAGGGGAAGGCATCACTGCCGCCGAGTTCCTGCCAGAACCACGCGTGCGGGTGCACGCCTGCATCCCACTCGCACGAGACGCCGAGATCGATGTCGGGATTGACGATCGTCGCGTACGGCCGGTCGAAATCGGTGAGGGCGCCGAATGCCACCCGGCTCTGCCCGGCCGGGGGAAGCCCCCGCAGGTCGAGCGCGTCGCCGTCCCGCGTGCGTGCCGTCGGCCACGGGTGGACGGAGCCGGGCGTCAGGTGGTCACCGGGAGCCGCCTGGTCGGCGAGGAAGGTGCGCGCGCCGGTCTCGATCCGGGTCGCCGGGCCGATCAGCGGCGCGCCGTACGCCGGGTGCTCCTGCCAGTAGACCTCGACCGGCTCGTCTCCGACGTTGGTGGCTTCGGTGGTGACCGCCAGCCGGGGACCGTCGATCGTGAGGGTGCGGCGCAGGTCCAGCGGCGCGAGCTTGAGGCCGGTGGCCAACCGGACCGAGTCGCGGCGCGACGGCCCGTCGACCGACCACGCGACCCTGCTGGCCTCGCCGTGGAAGGGCCACAGGACGCCGTCGACCTCCCGCTCGTCACCGGCGTTGGGGAGCAGGAGGTTCCAGCCACCGCGATAGTGGGCGTGCCAGTCGGTGCGGGTGTTGCGCGGTTCGTCCGCGGGAATGTCGACATCGCCGGTCCACGGCGGGCGGAAGAGCAGATCGACGCCGGTACGGCGGTCGACGATCGATGTGATCTCCGCGCCCCGGTCCGGCAGCACGACGACCTGCAGGTCGTCGCCGTTCAGCGTGATCCCCTGCTCGGGCGGTGACACCATCAGGGCAGTCTCACCGCCAGCGCGGCGAGCAGCCCGCCGTCGACGACCACGTGCGATCCGGTCATGAAGGAGCTCGCCGGTCCGGCCAGGAACGCCACCACCTCCGCGATCTCGTCCGGTCGGGCGACCCGGCCGAGCGGGTGGGCGCGGCCCCAGTCACCGACGAGGTCGTCGGGGCTCTGGCCGTCGGCGGCGAACAGGTCCGCGGACGACCGCAGCATCGGGGTGTCGACCGAGCCGGGGCACACCGCGTTGACCCGTATTCCGGCGGCGGCGTGGTCCACCGCCATCGCCCGGGTGAGACCGAGGATCGCGGCCTTGCTCGCCGAGTAGGCGGCGACCCCGGTCTGGGTCGCCACCGCCTGCACCGACGACACGTTGACGATCGATCCTCCGCCGCGGGACTGAAGGATCGGAACCGCCGCGCGGCAGACCCGGAACATGCCGCCGACATTGACGGCGAACACCTCGTCCCAGGTGGCGTCGTCGGTGTCGACGACGGTGCCGTAACGCTGCACCCCAGCACTGTTGACCACGATGTCCAGGCCGCCGTACGCCGTGACCGCGGCCTCGACGAAGTCGGCCGCGCAGCGCGTGTCGACGAGGTCACCGGCGACCGCGGTCGCCGACCCGCCGGTCGACCGGATCGCCTCGGCGACGTGTTCGGCATCCTTCACCGCCACGCCGGCGACCACCGTGTGCGCCCCGGCCGCGGCAAGCGCGGTGGCGCTGGCCTCGCCGATCCCGGTCGAACCCCCGACGACCAACGCCACCCGGCCGGTCAGCGGCCCGCTCATCGACCCTGTCGACCGGCGTCGGCGACGTCTGCCGGTTCGAGCAGAAGCCCCGCCGTGCCGGCCGTCGGAACGGTGATGACGACCGTGCCCGACTCCGTCTCGAGACGATCCCCCGGATCACCGATCCAGGTCGCCTCGCGCGCCGACCGGATCGGGAGGCTGCTCGTGATCCGGGCGGCCACCGGCTCCTGCGCGACCGACTGCAGCCGGAGCAGCACGCCGCCGTCCGGCTCGGTGGTCGCGCCGACGAGGCGGATCCGCGGATCGTCGACGGTGAAGAACGACGTCTCCGGTGCCAAGGTGCCGGCCGACTCGGTCCCGCCGCGGGCGAGGACGGCGTGCAGCGGCCGGCTGGTGGCAGCCGCCGTACGCATCCCGAGGCTCTCGGCGGGCAGGGCGCGAGTCGGTCGGGCGCCGGCGACGCTGTACCGGAAGTCCATCTCGAACCCCTGCTGGGACGGGAAATTGGTGTCCCACAGGTTGTTGTGGATCCACGAGTAGACCGTCCCGGGCTCCCGCGGCTCGGTCGTGTCGGGGAACGGTGCGTAGGGCAGCGTGATGGTCTCGAACTGCACCAGCGGGGCGTCGGTGGTGGACCAGGCGATGGCGTAGTCGTCGTCGGCCATCGTGACCCATCGGCGTACGGCGCGCATGTGGCGGGCGCCGCCGGGTACCAGCGGGATCCCGGTGCCCACCACTCCCCCGGTCACCTCGGCACGCACGGTCGGGGCGGCCATGTCGAACGGGAACGCGACGTAGGCGCTCTCCTTGGACATGGTGGCGGCCTTGGACAGCCGGTGGGTGATGTCGAGCCGACCGACCCCATGGACAAGGGTGAGCGTGGTCACCAACGACCGGGCGCCCGGGGCGAAGGTCGAGTAGGTGAGCGTCTGCGCCGTGTCGCTGGTCGTCCTCGCCAGGACGACTGAGGGGCCGGCGGGGTCCCGGCCGCCGAGCAGGTCGAGTCGCTCGTTGCCCTCGAGCTTGTTGGCCTGGTGGTTGGCCATTCCGGCGGAGGCGTAGCGGTCGTAGACGTAGCCGCCGAAACCGACGGTGCTCTCCGCAGCCACCAGCTCCCGGCCGGTGGTCTTGTCCACGATGGACGTGATCGCCGATCGGGCGAGGTCGACCTGCACCCGGAGAAATTCGTTCTCCAGCACAGGTTCACCGGCGCCCGCGGGCGCCGCCGCGGCGGCGGGCTGCTGCACCGGGCCGTCGGCGGTGACCACGTCGAGCCGCACCATCCCTGCCTCGGGAGCGTCGGGCACGAGGACGACGAGGAACCGGCCGGCGTCGCGGTGGGCCAGGTTGATCTGGGGTTCCTCGTCGTGGGCGAGCGGCGGTCTTGGTGCGTGCGTCGAACACCTGCACCGGCACGTCGAGTGGAACCAGGCTCTCCGGCAGGAAGCAGCGCACCCGGTCGGTCCGCGACCAGTTCACGGTGTTGACGACGTAGAAGGACGCGAGCGTCCCCTCGGCCTGGGTGAGACGCGACCCGAGTCGTGCGCTCGCCCGGTCGAGGAGCGACAGCGATTCGTCGTGCGCGGTCAGCGCCTGGCCGTACTTCCAGTGCCACTGCTGGTCGCCGGAGTTCACGCCGGTGTCGCCGTCCGTCCAGGCGTTCGACGCGCCCCAGGTGTGCTCGTCGAACAGCGACATCGCGTCGTAGCTGATCGAGGCGTCCCGGCTGTCGGCCGCCGCGCCGTCCGCGCCGAGCAAGCCCGGCGAGGGTGCCGACGGTCTGCGCGTCGCTGACGACTCCCTGGGCCTTGCGGCTCATGGCGACCGGTCGCGCGCCGGACCCGATTCCCTCGACCCACCAGTCGGTCCAGTCACCTTCGAAGGTCTCGATCTGGCCCTGCAGGCGCTCCTCCGCGTCGGCGAAGAAGTCCTCGTTGCGGGACAGCCGCATCTTCGGGTAGGCCCACTCCTCGTTCCACCGGCGGGCGGTCTCGGCCATGATGACCCGAGGCGGCGCGTTGTCGGCGAAGTGCCCCTGCACCCGCAGGTGCAGGACGTCCCACGGATAAGGCTTGCGGTGCAGCGGTGCGTCGGGGACCGGCCAGCCGAACACCGTGCCGTCGAACGGATACGGGTGGGTGGCGAGCGACTCGAGATAGGCGGGGAAGAAGTCGTCCACGGCGTCGTAGGAGGTGTCGAAGCCGAGCATCGGCCCCTCCATGTAGGCCAGGCCGTGCGGAGTGTCGGTCACCCACACCAGCAGCGAGTTGCCGCTGGGAGCCTTCCACCGGAACAGCCGCGGCAGATCCTGGCCACCGGTGAGATGCGGCACCGACCGGCCGGCCCAGTTGTGCCCGACGGACAGGTACTTGACGCCGAGCTGCGCGAGCGCGTCGATCTGGCCGATGGTCGAGCCCGGGACGTCGGTCTGCATCGCCGAGGTGAAGCCGATCCCGTGCCGGTCGCGGACGTCCTTGGCGACCCGGAGCATCTCGAACAGCTCGTCGGTGGAGCAGGCCTCGGTGTGCAGGTTGTAGGGCATCGCGGTGAGCTCGATGCGCCCCTCCCGCACCCGCTCGACGAACTCCGCGACCCGCGCCGCGGGCCGCGCCTTCTCCCACTGCCGGAACGACAGCAGCGCCTCGACCGCCCAGCGGAACTGCGACTCCTCCGGGAAGTCGTCGGTCGCGCGGGTCAGATCGAGGCACGAGTCGAGGAAGGACAGGTGCTCGGCCAGCACCGTGCCCTGCGGGTCGGTGTAGCCGATGTCCAGGTGCGAGTGGTGCACCAGGTGCACCGTCCACCGGCGTTGCGGGGTGAGGGTGACGTCGACGGCGACCGTCGGATCCAGCGCGGGAATCGTCACCGACACCGGGGTCGGCTCGTCGACGGCCGGCACCAGCACCCGCAGGCTGCCGCGCGGGCCGGCCCGGCGGGACGTCGGCAGCCGGGACCCGCCGCGCGTCGCGAAGATCACCTCGGCGTCGGGATGTACGCCGGCCGCCACCTCGATCCGGACCGCCTGCAGCAGACCGCCGGACGCATCCTCGGCGAGAAGCGGTTCGACGAAGAGGCGGACGTCTCTGCCCCCGACCGTCGCGGCGGCCGAGCAGGCACGGTCGCGGAGATTGGCGCGGGCACGGTCGTGGTTGAAGGCCGAGGACTTGACCAGGGCGCGGGTCGTCACGCGGAATCTGTCCTTCCGGATCGCTCGAACGGCATCAGATGTTGGTTTTCAGGCTGGAGACGAAGAGGCGTTGGAAGCCGAAGAAGAGGATCACCGTGGGCAGCGACACCAGGAACGCGCCGGCCAGCACCACCGGGGGCCCGACCGTCGAATAGTTGTCCTGCAGTCCCGCGAGCGCAGCCATGACCGGCCGGATGTTCGGGCTGAAGGTCAGCGTGATGCCGAACAACAGGTCGTTCCACACCCAGACGAACTGGAAGATGAATGCCGCGGCCAGCGCCGACTTCGACAACGGCAGGTGCACACTGCGGAAGATCCGCCACCACGACGCGCCGTCGATCCGGGCGGCCTCCATCATGTCCCGGGGGATCACGGCCAGGTAGTTGCGGACGACGAAGAACGCGAACGGTATGCACAGCGCGGTGTAGATGAGGATCAGGCCGAACCGGGTGTTGTAGAGGTTGGTGCTCGCGTAGGCGCCGAAGAGCGGCCGTAGGAAGACCTGCAGCGGGAAGAGGCTCCCGGCGTAGATGACCCAGAACCACAGGGCGCGGCGCTTCGTCGGCATGACGATCACCGCGAAGCCGGCGAGCGCGGCGACCAGGCAGGCGAGCGCCGCACTGATCACGGCGTAGAACAGGCTGTTGAGCATCGCCGGGCCGAAGGATGCCGCCTTCCAGGCGGCCTGGATGTTGTCGAAGAGGCCGAAGCTGTTCGGGTACCAGTGCGGCGTTCCCGTGTATCCGCTGACCGTCGTGATGCCGTTGACGATCAGCAGGTAGCTCGGGACCAGCCACAAGCCGGCGAGAACGATGATGGTGACGTTACGCAGGGCCTTGCCCATAGGACGTTCCTCTCAGTCCGCCGGCCGCAGCTGACGCCGCAGGTAGAACCAGGACGCGGCCAGGACGACGAGGGTGAGGACCACCGCGACGGCCGCCCCGGCCCCGGGCCGCTGCAGGACGAACGTCTCCCAGTACATGCTGACCGCCAGAGTTTCGGTCGACCGCGCCGGACCGCCCTGGGCCAGCACCCAGATGAGGTCGAACGCCTTCAGTCCGTTGACCAGGCTGATTCCGACGACGACGACGGTCACCGTCCGCAGCTGCGGAAAGACCACGTGCCGGAAGCGGCTCCAGCCGTCGGCACCGTCCAGGGCGGACGCCTCGATCGTTTCCGGTGGGATCGCCTGCAGACCGACGAGGAACAGGATCACCGCCACACCGGTCGCCTGCCAGGCGTTGGCCACGATCATCGACACGGTGTTGAGCGGCCAGGTCAGCAGCCAGTCGTGCGCCAGCGACCCGAGGCCGAGGGACGTCAGCGCCTGGTTGAGCGCGCCGCCACTCTCCAGCATGAAGTTCCACACCACGGCTACGGCCGAGCCGGAGATCGCGTACGGCAGCACCACCGCGAGCCGCGCGATGCGGCCCCACTTGACCGCGTTGGTCATCACCGCGATCGACAACCCCAACCCGATCGGGAGGAGAACGGTGCCGACGAGCCAGAGCAGGGTGTTGAGCAGCGACTTCAGTACGGCGGGGTCGCTGAACATCCGCTCGTAGTTGGCGAACCCGGTGAATCCTTGGTTGATGAAGCGGTCGTTGAAGAAGCTGCGGTAGAACGTCGCGACGAACGGAACCGTCAGGAGCGCGGTGACGAGGACGATCGCCGGGATCAGAAACCCGGCGGACTCCAGCCGCGCGGCCCAGGTCGATCGTGGCCGCCTCGGGACGACCGGGCGCCCCGTGGTGTCGGTGCGCTGGTCGCCCGTTCGCAGCGTCCGCGTGGATCCGGTCATGCGACTTCCTCCCGCCAGTACGCCCATTCGGCGTCCGCGCGCCGTTGCATGCCCGCCAGGATGCCGTCGACCTGATCGGGGTTGATCATGAAACCACCCAGGTCCTGCACGTTGCCCTCGATGAGCGAGGGCGGGCTCGCCTCCCAGAACCGGATGAGCAGCCGCGGATCGTTCGCCTTGACCTGCGCGAGTACATGCTTGATCACCGGATCCGCGGACGGCACGGTCGGGTTGGGTGGGATGTCACCGAGGAAGGACATCCAGGCCTTCTGCACGCCGGGGTCGAGCCAGTGCGACAGCATCTTCAGCGTCGCGTCCTTGTCCGGCGCCCGGTCGGGAACGACCAGGGTGGCCACCTCGCTGATGATCGATTTCGGCACGTCCGGCTTGACGGTCGGCATGATGAACGCGTCATAGTCGACGCCGCCCTTCATGCCGACCGCGGGGAACGACTGGTTGTTCCACGTGCCGATCGGGAACATCGCCACGGCCCCGGAGTTGAGCATCGCCGGGGCATTGGCCTGGTCGACGTCGGGGCTGGTGAAGTAGCCCTTCTCGATGAACCGACGCCAGATGTCCATCGCCTCGCGCGCCGTCGCGTCGGTGTAGGACGCCTTACCGGCCGTCAGCCGTTCGTAGAAGCCCGGATCAAGCTTGGTAAGGAATTCCTGGAACCAGATCAGCGAAGGCCAGCCGCCGTTCTGCGTACCGAAGAACGGTAGTGACGCCATGTTTCTTGAGCGTCGCCGCGTTGGACTCGAACTCGTCCCACGTCTCCGGCGCGCGCAGACCGTACTTCGCGAACGTCTTCTTGCTGTAGAAGATCACGTAGTAGGACTCGGTCAGCGGCAGGCCGTAGACCCGTCCCTGATAGGTGAGTCCGTCCTTGACGCCGGTGTCGACCCAGTTCTTCTTCGCCGCCGTGTTCCAGAGGTCGGTGAGGTCGGCGACCTCGCCCGTCCGGGCAGTGTCCTGCAGCCGGTAGCCGTTCCACCACTTGAAGACGTCCGGCGCCTGGGACGTCTCCAGCCGGGACTTCATCACCTGCTCATACGCACCGAGATCCGGCGCCGGTACGGCGTCGAGGCCGTATCCGGACACCTGTTTGAGCACCCGGCTGGCCTTGGCGAAGCCCGGGGCCCACGTGAGCACTGTCCCGTAGACCGGGACGTTGCCGCCGGTGATGGCCGAGGCCGAGCCACCGCATCCACTCAGCAGCGCACCGGTCGCCGCTGCGCCGGCCGCGACCAGAAACTCGCGCCGTTTCACGTCACGCCTCCTTTCGCTTGGTTCCGCGGCCGCTTCGTTCGGTCAGTCTCGTGGCGACCATGTCGCGCACCTCGCGGAGATGGTCGGTCATCAGCCGACGCGCCTTGTGCGGTTGGCCGGTCTGGATCGCGACCGCCAGCGCGCGATGCTCCCGTTGATCGAGCTCGCGGTCGTCGAACAGCCGGCCGATCTGCAACTGATGGTCGGCGTAGAGCTCAGTGATGGCCCGGACCGCCTCGGCGAGCACGACGTTGCCCGCCATCGCCGCGATCGCCGCGTGGAAGGCCATCGTGGCCTCCGACAGGCGCCGGTCGTCCCCGGCGGTGATCGCCGCGTCGGCCTCGCCCAGGATCTCGTGCAGGAGTTCGCCGTCCTGCGCCGTACGCCGTCGCGCCGCCGACTCGGCGAGGGACGGTTCGATGAGCAACCGCGCGTCGAGCACGTCCAACATCATCGATTCCGCGGTCTGCCGGGACGGATTGGCGATGACCATCCGCGGTGCATCGTCGCGGACGAAGGTGCCCGAGCCGTGGCGGATGCTGAGTACCCCCGTCGCCTGCAGGCGGAGCAGCGCCTCGCGCATGGTCGGGGTGGCGACGCCGAATCGGTGCGCGAGCGTGCTCGTCGAGGGCAGCCGACTGCCGGCGGTGAGCCCCTCGTCCCGCACCAGGGCGAGCACATCGAGGATCAACTCGTCGACCAGACTCCGGCGTCGCCGTCGTACGGCGTCGGCCTGCGTGCTCCGTGGCGCACGGTCGGTCGGCTTCGGATCCTGGGACCTCACGCGGTGCGGCGTCCTTCCGGCTCGAGCCTCCGCTGACGCCAGAGGCAGCTAGTCACCAAGTGATCAGATGTGTGATCGATGTGTGAGGAAAGCAGGTGTCGACCGGGGTGTCAATGGGTTCTGTCAGCGCCTCGTTGCATCATCGACGCCATGACGAGGCAGGTGCAGGTAGCCATCGACTGCGCGGACCCGGACCGGCTCGCCCGGTTCTGGGCGGAGGCGCTCGGTTACGACGTGGAGGATCCCCCGCCGGCCCCGGACGAGCCGGGTGAGCGGTGGAACGCCGTGGTCGACCCCGAGGGGATCGGCCCGCGGGTGCTCTTCCACACCGTCCCGGAGGGCAAGGTCGTGAAGAACAGGGTGCATCTCGACGTCCGCGCCGGCGGGCCGCGCGGCACCCCTATCACCGTGCGCCGACCGCTCGTCGACGCCGAGGTCACCCGACTGCTCGGCGCCGACGCCACCCACGTCCAAACCGTCGAGGACGAGTCCGACTACTTCGCCGTCATGCTCGATCCCGAGGGTAACGAGTTCTGCATCTGTTGATCCTGCCCTGCCCCGCCACCACCCATTCATGATCGTGATCGGATTCCGTCGGCGTTTCGCGGCTTTTTCCGATCACGATCATGGGTGTGGACAGAGGCTGGGGGCGGCGCTGGTCCATACTCGGCGGCATGACCGAACCAGTCGATCTCGCCGCGGCATTGTCGACGTTCACCGAGCCGTGGTCCCCGCGCACGGTCGCCGTACTCAACGACTACGACATCCGGGTCGTCAAGACGGCGGGAGAGTTCACTCCGCACACTCATCCCGACACCGACGAGGTCTTCCTCGTCGTCACGGGATCGCTGACGATCCGGATGGCTGCCGGCGACGTCACCCTCGGGCCCGGCCAGCTCTACGTCGTCCCGCGCGGTGTCGAGCACCAGCCGGTCTCGGAGCGCGGTGCGGAGGTGGTGCTGATCGAGCCGAGCAGCACCGTCAACACCGGAGATACGCCGAGCGACCTGACCTCCGCCCGACGAATGGCCTAGGTCGGAGGAGCGCACCCGCAGATGGACGCAGAGGTCGCCGTCATCGGCACCGGGACGATGGGCTCGATGACCGCGTGGCAACTGGCGAGGGCGGGCATCGACACGGTTGCCTTCGAGCAGTTCGGCATCGGGCACGACCGGTCGGCCGCGGGCGGCGAGTCCCGGATCTTCCGGACGGCCTACCTGGAGGGACCGCAATACGTGCCGACCCTGCTCCGGGCCCGTGAGCTGTGGCGTGAACTCGAGGCAGAGTCTGGGCACGACCTGTTGACGCTCAACGGCGGGCTGATGATCGGCCCGGCCGACAGCGAGTCGATGCGCAACGTGCGCTCCTCGATCGACAGCTTCTCGCTGCCGCACGAGATCCTCGACCGGGCCGCGATGGCCGAACGCTATCCGCAGCACCGGATGCTGCCCGGCGAGACCGCGATCCTCGATCGGACCGCCGGGGTCCTGCGGCCGGAGTTCGCCGTACTGGCGGCCGCTCGCCGAGCCGAGGCCCTCGGCGCCCGCGTCCTCGCCGGTACGACGGTGACCGGACTCGAACCCGGGCCGGACGGAGTCCTGGTGCGGACGTCCGAGCGGGACTGGCGCGTGCAGCAGGCCGTCGTCACCGCCGGACCGTGGACGGCCCGGTTCGCCCCCGACCTCGCAGCGCACGTCAGCGTGCAGAAACTCGTCATGACCTGGTACCTGGCCGACGACGTGGCGGCGTACCGGCCGGACCGGTTCCCGATCTTCATCCGCGACTCCGGGGACGTGCACTTCTTCGGCATCCCCACGCTGGACGGGGGCTCGGTCAAGGTCGCACCGCACGCGTCGTACGGCGAACTCGCCGACGCCGACGATCTCGATCGCAATGTCGGACCCGCCGACCTGGTGCGCATCAACGACACCGTCCGCCGTTTCCTGCCCGGGCTCGTCCCGACGCCGGTACGGGTGTCGGCGTACATGGACGCCTACACCACCGACCGGCACCCCATGGTGGGCGCTCTGCCGGGAGCCGAGAACGTCTGGCTGCTCGGCGCGTTCTCCGGCCACGGCTTCAAGATGTCGCCGGCGATCGGCCAGATTGCCGTCGACCTGGTCCGGGACGGCAAGACCGACCTGCCGGTCGACCATCTCGACCCGCGGCGCTTCCTCGCCTGACCGCAACGATGACGGCCGACGACCGCCGGTCAGCCGAACCGGATGCCCGCCCGGACGACCGTGCCACTCGACGTCGAGGTGATCTGGAGCTCGTCGCACAGTTGCTGTGCGAGCCAGAGTCCCCGGCCACTCACGGCATCGGTGGCGGGCAGGTCACGCTCGAGCTGCTGGTCGTCGATGACTCCGCGGTCACGGATCTCACACACCAGCCGGTCCTGCTCGGGCCACAGCCGGAGCACACCGTCGCCACCGCCGTGCTGCACGCTGTTGCAGGCGATCTCATCGACCGCGAGCACGAAATCGGCGGTCCGATCGGATGCCAGCCCGAGCCGGGCGGCGTGTTCGGCCACGACGGCGCGAACTTCGGCCAGGCCGTTGAGGGTGAAGGTCTGCTCCGCGGCCACGTCGCGCGTCGGCCAGGTCGGGTCGTTCACTGAGGCTGTTCGGATACGAGCCATGCGTCGCCTACTGCCAGACGGTCGCCGGATGGTGCATTACTGATACAGAAGTAACGCTCCCCGCGACCCACGCACCTGTCCACCCTTTCTGGGTGTTTATTTTCCCGTTCCCGATGAAGGATCCTCACCTCTCTCCCAATAACGCTTCCAAGGGCCCAGACCCCCTGTTGCCTCTGATTCACCGCGGACCTCGGAGTCAGCGACTTCCGGTCTCGACCGCGACCCGTTCCGGTGCGTATTCCGCAGTGACCTCAGGTCCGACCTGCTCCGGGCGGAGCAGGCTGATCACGACCAGCACGATCGTGTTGGCCGCGAGTGCCACGATCCCCGCGTTGAGGCCCGACAGCGGGTCGTGCCCGCCCACGACGAGGTACAGCACGAGGCCTACGCCGACGAGGATTCCTGCCGCGGCACCGTATTTGGAGGTTCGCCGCCAGACGAGGGAGAGCACGATGGCGGGGAAGAACTGCGTGACGCCGTCGTACGCGGTGAGCAGCAGGTTGACGATGGCCGACGGGTTGATGATGGCGAAATACAACGCGACGGCCATGACGGCAAGGACGCACAACCGCGAGACCCGGAGCACCGACGACGAGCTTGCTTGCGGGCGCAAGAGGCCCTGATAGATGTTGCGACCGATGAGGGTCGCCGCGCCGAGCACCAGGGCGCTCGCCGGCACCATCGCCGCCAACGCCCCGGCGCCGCCGACCAGACCGGCTATCCACGAGGGCTCGCCCTTCTTGACCAGGTCGAGCAGCGCGAAGTTCGTGTCCGGGCCCTTCAGCCCCGGGACGACGAGCAGCGCGGTGAACCCCACGTAGAACATCAGCAGGAGAAGCACCTGGTAGAGCGGGAGGAAGGTCGCGTTGCGCCGGATCGCGCGGGTGGACCGTGCCGAGTAGGTCGCCATGAAGGCGTGCGGGAACATGTAGAACCCGAAGCCGGTCAACACCATCGTCGAGATCAGCCACGGCACACCGAAGACCCCGCTGCTGCCGGGCAGCGCCAGGTGACCGGGGTGAGCGTGGTTGACGGCGTGGACGACGCCGCTGAACGATCCGAAGTATTTCAACGGCAGCCCGATGCCGATGATGAGTACGACGATGACGAGCAGCACGTCCTTGAGTACCGCCGTCCACGCGGTCGACCGCAGGCCGGCGACGAAGACGAAGAGTGCCACCAGGATGAACGCAATGAGAATGCTGAGTTTCTGACTGACCGCGCCGTTGGTGGTGGAGTTGACGATGTCGCCGAGTCCGGTCAGCTGCAGGTCGGTGTAGGGCACGACGAAAACGACGCCGACCAGGGCGACTAGCGCACCCATCCATTTACTGTTGAAGCGCTGGGTGAAGTAGTCGGCCTGCGTCACGAGCCGGTGCCGCTTCGCGTAGCGCCACAACGGCGGGAGCAGGAAGAACGAGACGATGTAGGCCAGCGCGCCGTACCCGAGAATGTAAAAGACCGGCCCGCCGTTTTCGTAGCCGTAACCGGCGGCACCGAGGAACGTGAACGTCGTATAGATCTCTCCCGCGGCCAGCACCCACAGGAACATGCCGCCGAAGTTGCGGCCGGCGACGGTCCACTCCTCGAGGTTCATGCTCCGGCGGCCACGCGACAGGAAGCCGAGGCCCACGGCGACGACCACGATGATCGACATGATGACCAAGGGCAGGTTCATCGGGTCGACTCCTCCCGCTCCTGCTCGGGTAGCAGCCGGTGGGCGGCGAGCAGGAAGAGCGGGGTGACGATCACCCAGGCGAGGATCCACAGTCCGAGCAGCGGGACGCCGATGACCTCGCGGTCGCTGTTGACGAACGGGACACCGACCAGCATCCCCACGAACGGTATGAAGCCGACTGCCAGCGATCTGGCCATCCGGGTCCGCCCTCTCACTCGGGTCGACCGGCTCGCACCGGTCCGGCACCCGGGACCCATACCCCACTTGGCCGACTTCTCACCCCCATTCGGACCAGTCCGAGCAGGCGTTCGCCGAGAAATGAAGGACGGGTCGGCAGGTACGTCACATATCGGACGCAGGCGGCAGCTCGTCGAGCCGGGCCTGCGCGTCCCCTGCCCGGCGTTCCGCGGCGTCGGCGGCCCGGCCGGCGGAGTCGGCCGCGCGCCGGGCCTGCTTCAGCTCGGCTTGGATCCGCGGGGTCTGCGCCCTCGCGTCCGCGAGCTGCTCGGTCAACTCCGCGACGCGGGCCAGGTTCGCCTCGACGGTGGCCTGCAGATCGTCGGCCGCCTGCCGGCGTTCCGTCGCGGTGGCGGCCGCCGATCGCGCGTCGTCGCGTGCGGTCCGCACGTCCTTCTCGGCCCGGGCGCGGTCCCGGGCCGAGGTCTTCTTCGGCGCGGCGCTCCGACCGGCCGGCTCGGCTCGCGGGGATGGCTCCCGGCGCGTGGTCGGCCGCTCGGCGGTTGCCGGACCCATGCCGGTGTGCCGCAGCGCCGTGGTCAACCGGCCGGCCACGAACAGCTCGGCCGCGTCGTCGTCGGCCAGCACCGCCGACAGGGTCTCCTCCACCTGCCGCGACACCTCGCCGCTGACCTGCTGGCCCGCCGCTCTCCCCAGCCGGCGGGCCCGCCCGGTCAGACCGGTGACCAGCTTCCGGCGCTGCTGGGACAGCGCCCGCATCTCCTCCCCCGCCAGTTGCTCCTGGGCCTGGCGCAACGAGCGACCCAGCTCCACGAACGACCGCGCCTCGTTCCGGTCGTCCCGCACCAGCAGGTTGACCAGCCAGGCGCTGGTCGACGGTCGACGCAGCGCAGCGATGGCCTTGGCGGTGTCCCGGTCGTCGTGGTCACGGGCCTCCGTCACCCGACGGTCGCGCGCCGCGGTGAACTCCGCGGGCGGCAATCCGTAGAGCTCGTCGGCCACCGCGTCGACATCCATTCCGCCACGATCCCCGATCCGCGCCTCCGCGGCGAGCAAATACGCAGCTCAGTCGGCGATCCGGGACGGGCCGTGCTCGGTGCGATATCCGGGCCGAGCTCTCCATTCCGCTTGAACGTCACGTTCAAGCGGCTAGAGCGCTTGAACGTGACGTTCAAGCGGAATGGGGGGGTGGGGTGATGAGCGAGGCCAGCTCCGGGCGGGGCGGTACGGCGGCCGGGTGACAGATGCCGGCGAGTGCTTCGACGCCGTCGACGAGCCGCGGCCCGGGCCGGACGAACGCCGCGTCGGCGTCGACCGCCCACACCGGAAGCCGCTCCGGCAACACGTTGGCGGTGAGCACGTCGGCGGCGAGGCCGGCGGCACCGTCGAGGCCGTAGCCGCAGGGCGCGACGACGACCAGATCGCAGTCACTGCCGGCGACGTCGGGCCACGTCGTCGCCGCGGAACGGTCCCCGGCCTTTCCGAGCACCGGGATCCCACCCGCTGCGCTGACCATGTCCGGGATCCAGTGCCCGGCCGTGAACGGCGGGTCGGTCCATTCCACGACCGCAACCCTGGGCCGTGCCCTGCCGGCGACCGCGGACCGGACGGTGTCGAGCCGCTCCCGCAGCGATGCCACGAGACGGGCGGCGGTCTCGGTGCGACGCGTCGCCGCACCGATGGTGTCGATGCTCTCCAGCACTTCGTCGAGCGTCCCCGGGTCGATGGTGATCACCTCGGCCGAGCACCCGAGGTGGGTCAATGCCTCGTCGACGTTGCTCACGTCCACCGCACAGACCGCGCACAGATCCTGGGTCAGCACCAGATCCGGATCGAGCTGGCGCAGCGCGCCCTCGTCAAGGTGATAGAGGTCCTCGCCCGCCGCGAGCCGGTCACGCACGTAACGGTCGATCTGCTGCGGCGAGAGCCCGTCCGGCCGCAGCGGTGTCGAGACGATCGTGCGGGTGCGCGCCTCGGGCGGGTAATCGCACTCCACGGTGACGCCCACGACGTGCTCTCCGGCACCGACCGCGAAGAGAATCTCCGTGGTCGACGGAAGCAACGAGACGACCCGCACCCCGCAACAGTAGCCGCCATCAACGGTCGGACGACGGCCTCTTGCCGGCCGGGCCCCGATCCGACCCGAGCGCGCGATATCCCGGATGTACGCCGCGGGTCAGCCCCTGCTCATCGGCGATGCGTTGCAGCAGCGCGGTGAGCGTCTTGCGCTCTGCCGCGCTGATGCCGGCGAACAGCGCTTTCTCGTGTGCGCGAACCACCGAACGGACGGTGCGCAGGGCCGCGGTGCCCGCGGGGGTGATCGCGAGCGTGTTGATCCGACGGTCCGCGCGACTTCGCTCACGGCGTACCAACCCGCGCTCCTCGAGTTCGTCGACGAAAGCGACGACGCGGCTCGGCAGCAGCCCGAGCCGTTCGGCCAGGGCCTGCTGACTCTGCCCGGGAGTGATCCGCAGCAGTCGCAGGATGCCGACCAGGGGTGGTGTGAGGTCGTGCTCGTCCAGCCGCTCGGCGAACCTCGCCGCCGCGTGTGCGCCGACTTGGGCCAGCAGAAAACCTCCTCCTGCTTCAGGGAGGTCGTCGGATCGCGTCACGCCCAAAACCGTATCAGGGGTGACCTGTTCGGCTCCCGAAGCGTTTCGCGATGCCCTCACCGACCGGTGAGCCGCTCGACGACCGGCGCCAGCTCTTCGCTGAACGCGGCGCTCACGGTGACGTAAGAGGTACCCAGCAGGTCGCGACGACGTCGCAGCTCGTCCACCATGTCAGCCACACTCCCGCGCAACATCGTCAGCGAGTCCGCGGCGAGGAGAGCCGCGGCATCGGCGCCGACATAACGGGCCGCTTGCGGCGGCACCTCGTCTCCGACCACGAAGAGGTTGCTGGCCAGTTCGATGTCGTCGGCGCGGCGACCGGCGTGCGCCCGCAGATCGGCGACCATGGCGGAGATCTCGTCCCTGCTCGCGAGCGGACCCGCGGCGAAGGTGACGATGTCCGCCTTCGCCGCGGCCAGTTCCCGCGCCTTGGGACCGCCGGCGGCCATCAACACCGGCGTGTACCGGTCGGTCCCGTCGAGCTCGCGGACATGGTCGATCGTCTCGGCGACCTGCAGCAACCGTTGACCGGCCGACCCGTAGGGCAGCCCGAACCGCTGTGTCGCCTGCTGCACGGTCGGCAGCCCGGTGCCGATGCCGAGTTCGAATCGCCCATCGGTGAGCACAGAGAGGCTGTGCGCCTCCCACGCGGTCGACTGGGGAGGCCGCATCGGCGCGGCGAGGACGAACGTCCCGATCCGCATACCGGTCACGCCCGCGGCGAGCGCAAGCGACGGCAACGGGGACAGCAGCTGCAGGCCGTCCGGCATCAGCAGGGTGGAGTACCCGAGCTGCTCGACGCGGTGTGCGGTCGCCTGCCATGCCGCACCGCCTCCCTGGGGGGTGGCGACGACACCGAACCGGAAGTCGCGTCGGTGCGCCGTCACCGGCCGATGCCCGCGAACACCGACGGCACCGCGACCGAGAAGACCGTCAGTACGGCGTAGGCGAGCACGGGCGGCAACATCGGCGCGCCGACCCGCCTGGTCGTTGTGCTCATCGCTTCGCTCCGATCATGGGTGACGATGTGGTGAGGATTATCGTTCCTACCATGAACGGTTCTGGGAGGCAACGGGTTCGCCGCCGCGTCGGCAATCAGCTCGTGGCCGCGCCGGCGATTTCGCGGAGTTCCTCGGTGGTCCGGTCGATCTCGGCGGCGAGCCGGTCGCGGAGCTCGCGAGCCTCGTCGTGGTCGCCCGCATCGGCGACACCTTCCAGCTGCTCGCATACGCCGCCGACCGCGTTCGCGCCGAGGGTGAGCGCGGCGCCCTTGAGCCGATGGGCGCTGCGGTGGAGCGCCTCGTCATCCGCATCGTCGACCGCCGAACGGATCTCGTTCATCGTGCCGGGCAAGTCACCGAGGAACGCCTCGATCAGCCTGGGAAGGAGCGAGTTGTCGCTTGGATTCACGTCCCGCAGTACGGCGAGGCGCTCCTCGTCGATCGTTCCCGCCGCGGGTTCGACCGGGTCCTGGGCCGCCGGGTCGGCCGGCACTTCGGCGTCCTGCGCCCATCTGGTCAAGGCCGCGGCAATGTCACGAGGACGGACCGGCTTGGCGATGTAGTCGTCCATCCCGGCGGCGAGACATCGGTCCCGGTCGCCCGGGGTCGCATGCGCGGTCATCGCGATGATGGGGGTGTGTCGGACCTTTCCTTCACGTCGCCGGATCTCGCCGGTCGCCTCGTAGCCGTCCATGCCCGGCATCTGGATGTCCATCAGGACGGCGGAGTAGTCGGTGGCGGCAAGTGCGTCGAGCGCCTTCAGTCCGTCGGCCGCGACGTCGGAGCGGTAGCGAAGCTGGTCCAGGATCCCGGTGGCGACCATCTGGTTCGTGGCGTTGTCCTCGACGACCAGGATGCGGCCGCGGTGCGTTCGTTCCTCGGACGAGGGAGTCGGTTTCGGTTCGGTCGGTGCGGGCGGCGCGACGATGTGGACGAGGCAGTCGTAGAGCTGGGACTGCCGGACCGGCTTGGTAAGCATGTCGACGAAGCCCGCCCTTCTGGCCACTTTGGACCGGATGTCGGTCGCGGAGGTCAGGAGCACCATGCTGGTCGCCCCGAGCGCGTCGTCGGCCGAAATCAGGCGCGCCAACTCCAGCCCATCGATGTCCGGCATGCACATGTCGACCAACGCCAGTGCGTAGGGCTCGTCCTGTTCCGCCGCTTGGTGCAGTTCGGCCAACGCCTCCGCGCCACCCTCCACCATCACCGGCTGCATCTGCCAGGACGCAAGTTGCTCGAAGAGGATCATCCGGTTGGTCTTGTTGTCGTCGACGATGAGCGTCGGCAGACCGTGCAGCAGGTGGTCGGTCGGCCTTGCGCTCGCTCCGACGGCGTCGGGTTGTCGCTTCAGGGGCAGACTGAACGAGAAGGTCGTCCCACGGCCGACATCGCTGTGGACGGTGAGCTCACCACCCATCGCGGTCACCAGCTGTCGCGAGATCGCCAGTCCGAGCCCGGTTCCGCCGAAGACCCGGGTCGTCGACGCGTCGACCTGGGAGAAGGGCTCGAACAGCCGATGCATGTCCTCCTCGGCGATGCCGATACCCGTGTCGGATACGTCGAAGCGGACGACGACCGCGATGTCACCGGACTCGACCAGCCGAGCCTGGACGATGACCTCGCCCTCGTGGGTGAACTTGACGGCGTTGGACGCCAGGTTGGCAAGGATCTGGCCGAGTCGTCCGGGATCCCCGCGCAGCGCCGTCGGCAGGTCGGGATGACAGGTGGCGACGAGATTGATGCCTTTCTTTCGTGCGCTTTCCGCGAGTAGCCCGACCGGCCCTTCGACGACGTCGAGCAGATCGAAGTCGATCACCTCGAGGTCGAGCTTGCCGGCCTCGATCTTGGAGAAGTCGAGGATGTCGTTGATGATCGTGAGGAGCGACTCGCCGGCGCCCTGGACGCCTTCGGCGTACTGCCGCTGCCGGGAGTCGAGCTCCGTGCCGAGCATCAGCCCGGTCAGGCCGATGATGCCGTTCACCGGCGTGCGGACCTCGTGGCTCATGGTCGCCAGGAATTCCGACTTCAGCCGCGACGACTCCATAGCCGCGTCACGCGCAGCGGCGAGGTCAGCGGCCGTTCCCACCCGCTCCGCGACCCGGCTGAGCTGCGTTCCGACCTGGCCGATGATCTCCAGCGCCGACTCGTCCGGATCGATCGGCCGGCGCGCGAAGAACTCCAGGACACACGCGACGTCGTCACCGACCAGGACCGGGAAGGCGAAGGCGCCCTGGAAGCCGAGCGCCAGCGGCACCTTGAGCCGGGCCAGATCGCGGTCGCTTCGCAGATCCGTCCACGCCGGCTTCCCGCCGACGAGGACCCGACGGGCCAGGCCGCGGGATTCACCGTCGCGCATGGTCATGGTCGCGGTACGGAACGCCTGAATCCACGCCGGCTCGTCGACATGCCAGACCGGCAACGGAGCCAGGCCGTCGACGGCCCGGTCGGACGGCACGTAGGCGTGGCCCGCTGCCCAGCCGGTGTGCGCGCAGATCTGGTCGACGGCGACCTGCAGTGCCTCCTCGAGCGTCGACGCCTCGTTGGCCGCGAAGGCCATCTTCTGCAGCAGCTGGTATCGGGCGGACGTCGTACGCAGTTCCGCCTCAGACCGCTTCGTGGCGGTGACGTCGTGTGCGGTGCCCAGCACCCGGATCAAGTGGTCACCCGAGTCACGCACGGCCCGTCCGCGCCACCGGATCCAGACCGCCTCACCGCCCGGACGGATGACCCGCGCGTCGTGCTCGAAATGCAGGTCGCCGCGCTGCAGCGCTTCCGCCGACACCGCGAACTTGTGGCGATCGTCGGGATGCACCTGGTCCCGGACGAGCGCCGGATCGAAGAAGGTCTCTGCCTGAAGTACGCCGCCGGCGATGCCGAAGAGGTGGAACATCTCCTCCGACCACTTGGTCCGCTCCGAGGCGAGTTCCCAGTCCCAGCTCCCGAGATGCGCGACCCGCTGGCCGTCGGCCAACTGCTGCTTGCTTTCGAGGAGCAACTCCTCGATGCGTCTGCGCTCGTTGATCTCGCCGACCATGCAGACCGAACCGAGGAAGTGACCGGCGTCGTCGTGCAGCGGGCTCGCGTGCATCAGCACCCAGGTGCGCGACCCGTCCTTCCGGACGAAGTTGCACTCCAATTCGTCCACGTGCCCACGACGGCGGCGCGCGAGATTGCCCGCCGCGGCCGCTGCGCCCTGCTCGTCCAGCACGTCGTACACCGTCAGGGCCGCCAGTTCGTCGGCCGGATATCCCAGGATGGCCGCCATCTTGGGGTTGGCGAACGTCGTCGCCCCGGCGCCGTCGAGGACCCAGATGCCCTCCTCGGCCGCATCCACGACCCGGCGGAGGAGTTCGGCCGGGATCACCGAGGGGACGTCCGGCGTCCCGGGCTTGGCGGCAGGCGCCCGGTGACCATTCGACGCCATCCCTGTCCTCTCGCCCATTTTGTCCGGAAGCGTGAACGAGACCCCGCACCGCGAGATGGGTGAGATCGTCACTGCTCTATCACCGACAGTAACCTCGCCCGGGCGGGGGCGACAGGGTTCGCGACCTTCCCGGGCCGCCGTCCTGCGTCGGGCCCGATCACCCAAGGTGGCAGTCCCGTTACGCGTAGTATCCAGTATGGGGCGAGTCGATCCTCCCGTCGGGCGTTACCGAGGCGCCGCGTCGGCGCGCTACAAGCCCGAGGAGCGATTCCATGACGACGCAATCGCGCAGATCGATGCGGGTCCTCGTCATCGAGGACGACCCGGTCGCCACGGTGTTCGTCGAGTCGACCCTCGGTGCAGCCAACGGCGTCGAGGTCGTCTGCGTTCGGGAACCCACCCGGGCCCTCGAGCTGGTCCAAAGCGAGAACTTCGACGTGATCGTCACCGACGTCGAACTGCCCGGCATGAGCGGGCTGGAGCTGCTCGACGAGGTCCGGTCCCGCCGTCCCGGCATCCCGGTCGCGGTCATGACCGCCCATGCCAACATCGAGTACGCCGTGCGCGCCCTGCGTCACCGGGCCGACGAGTTCATCCTCAAGCCGCTCGACCCGGTCGACTTCGTCGCGAAGATCACTGCGCTCGGACGGTCCGGCCGCAGGTCGGCCACCGGTCCGACGCGGGTCGTCCTCGCGGTCGGAGCACACCCCGACGATGTGGAGATCGGCGTCGGCGGTCTGCTGTCGCTGCACCACGATCGCGGCGACAAGCTCGTGATCCTCACCATGACCCGCGGCGCGCGCGGCGGTGGTGCCGGTGAACGGGCCGACGAATCGGCGAACGCAGCGAAGCTCCTCGGCGCTCGACTCATCCTGGAGGACATGCCGGACACGCGGATCTCGCAGTCGGACCCGACGATCGGCGCGATCGAGCGGGTGATCGCCGAGGTCGACCCGACGATCATCTACACCCACAGCGATCACGACCTCCACCAGGACCATCGCGCCGTGCACCAGGCGACCCTCGTGGCGGCGCGGCGGGTCCCGACCCTCGCGTGCTTCCAGAGTCCGTCGGCGACGTTGGACTTCCGGCCCAATCGGTTCGCCGGGATCGACGGGTACACCCAGGAGAAGCTCGAACTCCTGGGCAGCTTCGCCTCACAGATGGCGACCCGTCCCTACCTGGAACCCGACATCGTGCTGGCCACGGCCCGCTACTGGTCGCGCTACGGCGAGACCCGCTTCGCCGAACCGCTCGAAGTCATCCGCGATCAGGCCGGCAGCTCCGTCGTGCCTTCTTCACACCAAGGAGTCCACGATGTTGCCTGAGCTCGGCGAACAGAGACTACGGATCCTCGTGACCGGAGCGGGCGGCCCGGCCGGCGTCGCGGTCATCCGATCGCTGCAACGGGATCCGGCGGTGGACATCATCGCCGCCGACATGGACATCTACGCCTCAGGCCTCTACCTCGTCGAGCGCCCCCGCCGATGGATCATCCCGCCGGGTGCCGCCGACGGCTTCAACACCGACATCCTCGCCCGGTGCCGCGCCGAAAACGTCGCCATCGTGATCCCGACCGTCGACGCCGAGATGCTGCCGTTGTCGACGATCCGACACCGCTTCACCGACGCGGGCATCCGTCTCGCGATGACCGGTGACGACGCTCTGCGGTGCACCCTGGACAAGTTCGCTCTCGCCCGCCGCTGCGCCGGGCAGCTCGCCGTACCCCGCACGGAACTGCTCGGGGACGATCTCGACGCCGCGTCATGGACCTACCCGGTGATCGTGAAACCGCGATCGGGCAGCGGATCACGCGGGGTGCGGACCGTCGAGGGAGCAGCCGACCTGGACGCCCTCCCCCGTGGCGACCACGAAATCGTGCAGGAATACCTGCCCGGTCAGGAGTACTCACTGGACGTCCTCGCCGACGAGGACGGCAAGGTGCTCGCGGTGGTGCCGAGAGCGCGGCTACGGGTCGACTCGGGGGTGTCGGTCGCCGGGCGGACGTTGCACGATCCGGAGTTGGACGCGATCGCCCGTGCAGTCGTCCGCGCGGTCGGTCTGACGCTCGTCTCCAACGTGCAGGTCCGGCTCGACCACACCGGCCGCCCGGCGCTGCTCGAGGTGAACCCACGTTTCCCCGGGTCGATGCCGCTGACCGTCGCGAGCGGTGTGGACATGCCACGGCTGTGCCTGGACGCCGTCTGCGGGCGGCCGTTGCCGACGGCGGTCGACCACATCGATCTGGTCATGGTCCGATTCCTGGAGGAGCGGTTCTTCGACCCGGCGACGTTGCCGGTGGACGGGAAAGCCGTGCCGGCATGAGTCAGGTATCTGACGCCCCGCAGGACCGGCACGTCCATTCGACGTTCTCCGACGGTCAGAGCAGCATTGCGGAGAACATCGAAGCCGCGGAGAAGATCGGGCTGGCCACCCTGTGTCTCGTCGACCACGTCAGGGTCGACACCACCTACGTGCCGGAATTCGTCAGCACGGTCCAGAGCGCCCCGCACTCCGAGCAACTGCGGATCATGTACGGCGTCGAGGCGAAGCTGCTCGACAGTTCGGGACGGCTCGACCTGCCACCCGAGCTTCCCGAACTCGGCCGGGTGCTCATCGCCGACCATCAGTTCCCGGGTACGGACGGGCCGATCCATCCGCGCGAGATCAAGCGGCGGCTCGACGACGGCGAGATGACACCCGCTCAGGTGATCGACATCCTGGTGCTCAGCACCGCCCGGGCGATGCTGAAGGTCGACCGGCCGCAACTCGCCCATCTGTTCAGCCTCCTGCCGAAGATGGGTCTGGACGAGTGCCAGGTCGAAGCGGACCACCTCCGGTTGCTCGTCGCGACTGCCATCGCGACCGGCACCATCCTCGAGGTCAACGAGAAGTGGGGATGCCCGGGAGGCCGGGTCCTTGCCGCGTTCATCACGTCCCGGGTTCCGGTCGTCACCAGCACCGACAGCCACCACGCACGTGAGGTCGGCGTCTATCGCCGGGTGCCGGAACTGCTGGAGAGCGCGGCCCGGGAGACCTGGCCCGCATGAGCTCAGTCGTCCATGTTCTCGGCACCATCGGATTGTGGGTGCTGGTCACTCTCGTCCTTGTCGGCGTCGTACCGCTGCTGGCCGGGACGATGCAACTCGTCCTTGTCACCCTGCACGGGCGGCGCAACCACTATGCCGAGTGCGAACCGTACTTCCCGCGTACCGCCGTCATCGTTCCGGCCTGGAACGAGGCCGCCGTGATCGGAACCACGGTCGACCAGCTGATGCGGCTGGACTATCCGAAAGACCGGATCCGGATCTACGTGGTCGACGACGGAAGCACCGACGAGACGCCGGAGATCCTCGCGGCCAAGGAGGCCGAGTATCCGGGCAACGTCTGGCCGCTGCGACGGGAGAACGGCGGACAGGGTAAGGCGCACACGCTCAATTACGGCCTGACCTCGGTCCTCGCCGACGACTGGATGCAGGCCGTGCTGATCATGGACGCCGACGTGATCTACCGCCCCGACTCGCTCCGCAAGATGGCCCGCCACCTCGCCGATCCGCACGTCGGAGCGGTCACGGCGTACATCGAGGAAGGCAGCGCCACCGGGACCTACCTCACGCGTTTCATAGGCTACGAATACGTCACGGCGCAGGCGGCAGCGCGCCGCGGGCAGAACGTCCTCGGTGCCATGGCCTGCCTCGCCGGCGGAGCGCAGCTGCACTCCCGCGACAACCTCGAAGCCCTCGGCGGCCGGATCGACACCTCGTCGCTCGCCGAGGACACCTTCACGACGTTCAACACTCAGCTCGCCGGGCGCCGCGTCGTCTTCGAGCCGCATGCGATCGTCCTCGCCGAGGAGCCCGCGTCCATCGGCGCCCTGTGGAAGCAGCGGCTGCGGTGGGCCCGCGGCAACGTGCAGGTGACGAGCAACTACCGGCACGTGTGGTTCAGACACGCGAAGGGCAACGGTCTCGGCGGGACGCTCTTCGGCGTCCTGTGGTTCAGCCTTTTCCTGCAACCGCTGTTGATGATTCTCGCGTCGGCCAGCCTGGTCGTGCTGTTCTTCGTCAACCACGACGTGGCATGGAACGTCTTCCACGTGCTGTGGATCACCAGCGCCGCCTGCTACCTCTTCATCACCGGTTTCACCTTGCTGATCGATCCGCACACCGGGCGGAAGACCTGGCGCGAGGCCGCGCTCTTCCCCGGCCTGATCTCGGTGCTGATCATGCTTTACACGCTGGTGCCGGTGCTCTTCAACCATTACCTCGCCTCCGGTCTCCGGTCGATCCACCTCCTCCCCACCGGCGCGGTGGCGACCGCCCTGGTGCTCTTCTGCTACGTCTGGCTGTCCGGCTGCATGCTCGTGGCCTGGCTGGCCAAGGTCATCGAGGCTGATGGTCGACGTCCCCGCATCGCCGCGCTTCTGGTGTACGTCGGTGGCTACGGGCCACTGCTGTGCGTCATGACCTTCTCCGCCTACGTCAAGCAGATGCGCCATGCGGAGCTGGTGTGGGACAAGACCGAGAAGACCGGGAAGGTGGCGTTGACGTCATGACCGAACCGACGGCAACGCTGCCGACGGACCCGCCCGCTCCGCGGAAGGACTTCGACGCGGAGGTCGCTGACGCGGTTCACTACGAGCGGGGGCTGTGGAAGAAGGCGCTGCTCGTCGCCGTACTCGTCGTCCTGCTGATCGTCGCGCGACAGCTGTATTTCATCTGAGGCCGACCTCGTGATCGGACGTCAGGCGGTCGCCGCGATCCGGCCGAGCGCGACGCTCGGGCGGCCCAGCAGTCGCTTCGCCTCGCGGATGCCGCTGGACAACGCGCCGTCGGCAAAGCCGGTCCGGGTGCTCTGGGTGTGCTCGCCTGCGAAGAGAAGACGGCCGCCGATCGGTTCACCGAGCAGGTCGACCTGAGCGGGATCCGCACCGGGAGGGATGTGGGTGTAGGCGCCGCCGGCGTACGGGTCGTCGGCCCACCGGGACACCGCAATGGCAGCCGGCGTCGGACATGAGCCCCCCACTGCCTCGGCGAGCATGGCGAGGGCCCACCGGGCGGTGGCATCATCTGTCGCCGTCAGCAAATGGCCGGCCGCGCCATGGAAGACGTGGAACACCAGCGTCGCACCCGCACCGAACGCGTTCTGATCGATCACCCAGATCGTCGACTCGTCGGGATTTCGGGGGAAGAGCATCAGGTGCGAGGGGCCTGCGGCGCGCCAGAACGGCCGGTCGAACCGCAACACCACCTTCTCGTAGCGGCCGAACCCGAGACGCTCGACGGCGGTCCGCCGATCCGCCGGAAGCTCCGGCACGAAGCGCGGCGCGCCGCGCTTGAGCACACCCAGCGGCACGGTCACGACGACATGCGATGCATCTTCCGCCATGCCGTCGGCAGATCGCACCCGCACACCGGTCGCGTCGGTCGCGATCTCGTCCACCTCGGCACCCAGGCGTAGGTCGAGCCCGCCCGCCATTGCGTCGACCAGGCTACGGTATCCGGCGTCCGGGAGATCTCCGAAGTAGTCGCCGCCGTAGTCGATTTCGTTCCACAGCCAGCGCAGCGACTGGTTTTCGGGCCGGTCCGCCGCGTCGGCCTCAACGACGGCGCGCAGCGCCTGCCGTGCTCGCCTGGCGGGACCTGGCCCGAGGGCGGCACCGGCCACGTAGGCGTCGATGGCGTCGGCGGCCGACGCGTGCGGGCCGAGGTCGGCGGCCAACCGCCCCACCGCGTCGGGAAAGCCGTCGAACTGCAGGGCCAGACTCTCCTCGACCTCGGACCGCGACAACCGACGGCTCTCGCCGCAGTCGTAACCGGCGAGACCGGCCAGCGGATTGCCCGGTTGGCAGGCGACACCGACCTGCTCGGCGAAGGTCCGCAACGGATTTCCATCCGGGTGGTGAATCCAGGAGCCACCCATGTCGACCGGAGCGCCGGCCAGGTCGATGGTGTGCAGCCGACCGCCGGTCCGGTCGCGAGCCTCCAGCACGACACAGTCGATTCCGGCATGCGTCAACGCATTCGCGACCGTCAACCCGGCGATCCCCGCACCGACGACCACGACCCGCTCGACCGGCCCAGCCACCCCGCCAGGAACATCCGCTCGCCCGTCGTCGTAGTCCCTGACCGTCAACCGACCACCCCCTGACTGCGAACCCGTCCTCAGCTGACGCAGAACTCGTTGCCCTGCGGGTCGCGCAGCGTGTAGGTGACCGGCCCCCGGTCACTGGTGATCCAGACCTGAGTCGCGCCCAGGCCGACCAGACGATCGACCTCCGCCTGCGCCTTGTCCGCGCCGACCTGCAGATCGAGATGACAGCGGTTCTTCGCCGCCTTGGGTTCGGGCACCAGCTGGAAGAACAGCCGCGGTCGCGTGCCACCGGGATCACGGGCGGCGGCGACGTCGCGGAACGCGGCGTGGCCGTCGATCTGGATGACGTCGCTCTCCGGCATGTGTCCGGCCGCGACCAGCTGACCCACGAGCTCCGAGTGGTCCTCGACCTCGTAGTCGATCGCCTCGGCCCAGAACCGGGCGAGTGCGTGCGGGTCGGAGGCGTCGAAGGCGATCTGGATCCGGGCGGTCATGGCACTGGTTATACCGTCGCCGGGCTCCCGCGTGGACCGATACCTGGCTACCGCCATGGCGCGCCGGACGCCCCGAACGGGAGCGGCAACTTCGCCCCGCTCAGCGGGCCGTAGTTCCAGATCAGGCCGGCCCACCGCGAGCCCGCCCAGATCGGGCTCGGCGCCGGCCAGTCGCCGTTCTCGGGGAGAGGAAAGCGAGCCACGCCGGCGTAGGACTCCCCCGGCACCGCCTCGACCGTCGCGCCGGGTGTCCAGCCGGTCTGCAGCACCGGCTGGATCGACAGCGCGAACGGCAGGCCGTGGATCACGTCGAGCCACACCACACCGGCCCACCACTGCCCGTCGGTGGCGCGGCCCCAGGACTGCAGGAACGCCAGATGCGGCGGCCGGCTCAGCCGGACCCGGGTGGTCACGGGAAGTTGGTGAGGGCGGCCTCGCCGTCGAGGGTCAGCCGGGGCGCCCCGGCCAGCGGCAGGTGCACCAATCCCCGCCGGTGCAGTGCCCGCAGCTGCCCGCCCACGTCGGCGCCGTCCAGCTCGTATGGCGACCAGAGCCCGCCGTCCGCCTCATGCCGGATCCGGCCCGCCGCTACCGCGCGGAGGAGCGCCCGGCCCGAGTCGCCCAACGGCGGCAGACCCGGGCGGCTACTCGAACGCATGTTCGAATGGTAGCCCATGGTCGCCGGTCAAGATGCGGGACGCGCCTCCAGTACGGCGAGGTCGCGCACGGCGTAGCGGTAGTGCTCGCACTCCTCGTTCATCACCACGCGTAGGCAGCGGCCGACCGTGCGTTCCTCCTCGGGATAACCCGGTGCCGGCGTACGCGAGCACATCCGCTCGAGGTCGGCATCGGAGAGGCCGTCGACGATGCCCCGCATGAGTGCCACGCGGTCGGCGCGCGCCGCCAGCACCTCGGCGAACGACGGGCGGGCGTCGAGATCGATGCCGAGCGCCGCGGCGTCCGCGCGCGGATAGGGGGTGTGGGTGACACCGAGCCGGTGGTAGGGCATCGGCTCGTCGAGGACCGGGCGGCTCGCCCAGGCGTCGGTGGCGAAGACGAGGTGGCGCAGCGTCTCGGCGAAGGACCACTCGTCGTCGACCCGTTCGTCGCGCGCCGACTCGGGCAGCCGCTCCACGCGGGCGACCGCGTCCGACCAGAGCCGTTCGATCGTGTCCCACATCGCCCGGTAGTCCGCGGCCGTCCGCATCGCCCGCAGCTGGACCCGCTCGGGATGCTGCCGGTCGAGCTCGCCCTCGACGAACGCGGTCACATCGACGCCGTTGACCACGAAGTTCCGGACAAGTCCGGACACATCGACGTCGATGAGCCACGAGTCGACGACCTTGACCTGGCGCAGGTCGCAGTCGCGGAACCGCGCCCCCGTGAGGTCGGCCCCGGTGAAGGTCGCGCCGCGGAACGCGTCGGCGCCGGTGTAGTCCGCTGCCATCGGGCGATTCTCGCCGATCGACCCCGCCGGCCATACTGGCGCCAACTAGGTACTTGCGGTGGCGCCGTTTTGGTGCCATCGTGGCTCACATGGATCTCACGTCGTACGTCGACAACCTCCGCCGCGACCTGGCGGTGGCCGCCGAGGCCGGCGGTGACGAAGCCCGCGCGCTCGCCGAGCGGCTGACTGCACCGCTGGAGTCGGCCGTCCGGCTCACGCTGCTCGACGTGCTGTCGGCGGCCGCGGCGGAGATCACCCGCGACCTGGCCCCGGGCTCGGTCGACCTGCGCCTGCGCGACGGCGATCCGAGCTTCGTGGTGACGCCCGCTCCCGGTGAGTCGGACTACGACGACCCGATCGAGCCGCGGACCCCTACCCCGCCGACACCGGAGACGGACGGTGGTACGTCGCGGATCAACTTCCGTCTCCCCGACGCCCTCAAGGCCCGCATCGAGGAGGCCGCCACCCGGGAAGGTCTCTCGGTCAACGCCTGGCTCGGCCGCACCGTCGCGGCCGGTCTGGACGGCGACATCTCGGACCGACGCCCCGGGCGGCGCAGCGGCCGAGTCGGACAGAGCTACAGCGGCTGGGTGCGTTAGCCCGCGCCGTACCCCCGATCCACCGGCGGAGACGCCACCACCGACGCAGGAGCGCACCATGCCGACCTTCGACACCCCTGAATCCATTTCCGTCACGCTTGATGTCCTCGCCGGCAACGCCCGGCTGATCGCGAGCGACCGCACCGACACCGTCGTCGAGGTGCAGCCGACCGACGCGTCGAACGAGGCCGACCGCAAGGCGGTGAAGGAGACCCGCGTCGAATTCGCCGACGGGCGCCTGCTGGTCAGGCGGATGAAGCAGTTGCGGCGCTACAGCCCGTTCAAGCGCACCGGGTCGATCGACGTGACGATCGAGCTTCCGGCGGGCTCCGGCGTCGAGGGCGATGCGGCGCTCGCGGACTTCCGCTCCGAAGGGCGGCTCGGCGAATGCCGGCTCAAGGCATCGCTGGGAGACATCCGGCTCGACTCCACCGGTCCGCTGCACCTCTCCACCAGCCTCGGCACGATCGCGGTGCACCGCGCAGCGGGGCGCACCGAAGTCACCACCGCGTCCGGCGACGTGCGGATCGGCGAGATCGACGGCCCGGCGGAGATCAAGAACTCCAACGGCGACACCTGGCTCGGTGACGTCACCGGCGACGCGCGGCTGATCGCGGCGAACGGCAACATCGCCGTCGACCGCGCCCGTGCCACGGTCACCGCCAAGACCTCCATCGGCAACATCAGGATCGGCGAGGTCGCGCGCGGCTCGGTCGTCCTGCAGACCGCGTCGGGGGAACTCGAGATCGGCATCCGCGAGGGCACCGCGGCCTGGCTCGACGTGAAATCGGGCTTCGGCAAGGTGCACAACTACCTCGGCGCGGCCGACCGGCCCGAGGAATCCGACGACACCGTCGAGGTGCGCGGCCGGACGTCCATCGGCGACATCGTGATCCGCCGCTCCTGACCATCCGAACCCGCCCTCCGCAGGGCGGTAGCTGAAACGAGGCGAACGTGACCACCGCATCATCGGCATCGGCGATCGTCGCCACCGGACTGCGCAAGTCCTACGGCGACAAGGTCGTGCTCGACGGCCTCGATCTCGACGTCGCCGAGGGATCGATCTTTTCACTCCTCGGCCCCAACGGCGCCGGCAAGACCACCGCGGTCCAGATCCTGTCGACGCTGATCAGCCCAGACGGCGGAATGGTGCGGATCGCCGGCCACGATCTCGCCGAAGATCCGGACGCGATACGCGCCGCGATCGGCGTCACCGGCCAATTCTCCGCGGTCGACGGCGTGCTCACCGGCGAGGAAAACCTGCTCCTCATGGCCGACCTGCACCATCTGGGCCGCGATGAGGGCCGTCGGCGCACCGCCGATCTGCTACGCCGATTCGACCTGGTCGACGCAGCCGCCAAGCCGGCCGCCGTCTACTCCGGCGGCATGCGGCGGCGACTCGACCTCGCGATGACCTTGGTCGGCGACCCGCGCATCATCTTCCTGGACGAACCGACCACCGGGCTCGATCCGCGCAGCCGGCGCACCATGTGGCAGATCATCCGCGGGCTCGCGGCGGACGGCGTCACGATCTTCCTCACGACGCAGTACCTCGATGAGGCAGATGAACTCGCCGACCGCATCGCGGTCCTCGACCGTGGGAAGTTGGTCGCGAAGGGCACCGCGCCGGAGCTCAAGCGGCTCATCCCGGGCGGCCACGTCGAGTTGCAGTTCGTCGACGCCGACGGCCTCGCCTCCGCCGTCCGGGTGTTCGGCGACAGCGCCCGCGACGATGACGCCCTCACCGTGCAGGTCCCCAACGACGGCAGCGTCCAGTCACTGCGGCACCTGCTCGAGCAGCTCGACAAGGAATCGATCGAGGTCGACGGACTGTCGATCCACAGCCCCGATCTCGACGACGTCTTCTTCGCCCTCACCAGCCACCTCGACGCGGACAAGGACAGCCTCCGATGACCAGCCTCTCCTACGCCGTCAGCGATTCGGCCACGATGCTGCGCCGCGATCTGCTCCACATGCGGCGCAACGCGATGGTGACGGTGGCATTCATGGGGATGCCGATCGTCATGCTCCTGCTCTTCGGCTACGTCTTCGGTGATGCGATGAGCCTCGCTCTCGGCAATACGTCGGGCGGACTCTCCTACATCGACTACGTCGTACCCGGGATCATCGCCATGGCCGTCGGCAGCGGTTGCGGGGCGACGGCGATCAGCATCAACCTCGACATGAGCGAAGGCATCATCGCCCGGTTCCGCACCATGGCGATCTCCCGGGTCTCGGTGCTGACCGGCCACGTCATCGGAAACGTGATCCGCCTGATGCTCAGTGTGGGACTCGTCATAGGTGTCGCCGTACTCATGGGATTCCGCTCCTCCGCCGGACCTGTCGGGTGGATCGCGGTCATCGGCGTCATCGCGATGTTCGCCCTCGCACTCACCTGGCTGTCGGTCGCCCTCGGCCTGGTCGCCGGCACCCCGGGCGGCGCCAACCTCTCCACCCAGCTGTTCTGGCTGCTGCCCTTCGTCAGCAGCACCTTCGTCCGACCGGAATCGATGCCGAGTGGGCTCCGCTGGTTCGCCGAGAACCAGCCCTTCACCGCGGTCATCGAGACGGTGCGCGGACTGCTGCGGGGAGTTCCGGTCGGACACCACCTCGTCGTCGCGGTCATCTGGTGCGCGATCATCACGGCAGTGGGATACGTGTGGGCCAGGTCCGCGTTCAACCGCGACCCCGCGCGGTGAGCGGACGTCCCGCGGCCCGCGATACTAGGCCGGTGAGCGAGCTGCGCGACTACCAGAAGTGGCACCGGGCCTACGACGATCCCACCTCCGGGTTGTCCTGGCGGCTGCAGACCGTCCAGCGCTACATCCGGGAAGCGCTCGACCGGCACCCGGGACGGATGCGTGTCGTGAGTCTCTGCTCCGGCGACGGACGCGACGTGATCGACGTACTCGCACAACGCGACGACGCCGACCGGGTCAGCGTGACCCTCGTCGAACTCCACCCGCAGATCGCCGCGGACGCGAGGGACGCCGCGGCCGCGGCGGGGCTGACCCGGGTCGAGGTGCGCACCGCCGACGCCGGGATCACCGACACCTACGCGGGCGCGGTCCCGGCGGACCTGGTCCTCATGGTCGGCGTCTTCGGCAACATCACCGATGACGACCTCGAAGCGACCATCGCCGCGGCTCCCGCGTTCTGCTCGCCCGGTGCGACGCTGCTGTGGTCGCGAGGACGGGATCGCACCGACCGCAACGACGCCGTCCGGGGCTGGTTCGCCGACGCCGGCTTCACCGAGTTGGACTATGCGACGCGCGACACCGGGAGCCGCCCGGCCCTCGGTGCGATGCGCTACGACGGGGAGCCGCGGGCAATCACCCCGGGCCGCCGGCTCTTCACCTTCGTGCGCTGATCGCCGGAAGCGACTACGGTCTCGGCCGTGACGTCTCCTGAAGCTGGGCGCACCGCCCACATCGCCTGGGTCCGTACCGGCACTCCGATCGAGGTGCTCTTCCTCCACGGCTTCTCCGACTCCGGGGCCTGTTGGGATCCCGTTGTCCGGGCCGTCTCGCCTCGGTGGGACGTACTCACCCTCGACGCCCGCGGTCATGGCGCATCCGGGCTTCCGGACGGGCCGGCCGGGGCATCCGAGCACGCTGCCGACGCCGCCATGGTCCTCGACGATCAGGCGACCGTCGCCGGCGGCGTCATCGTGGTGGGCCATTCGATGGGCGCTGGATCGGCGATCGCCCTCGCCGAGTTGCGGCCGGATCTGGTGCGGGTGCTCGTCCTCGAGGACCCGGTGCTGCGCCTGCCGAGCGAAGAGCCCCCCGAGCGACCGCCCGCCGGGCTGCCCGAGGGTCTCCGCGCGCTGCGGGCGATGCCACTCGAGCAACGCATCAAGCAGGGCCGGGCGGAGAACCCGACCTGGGCCGATGACGAGCTCGAACCGTGGGCGCGGGCGAAGGCCGATCTCGCCGAGGATTTCACGCTGCATCGGCCCGCGGTCCGTCCAGCACCGGACCTGGCCGCGGCCACCAACTGCCCGGTCCTGCTGCTCCGCGGCGATCCCGACCGCGGCTCGATCGTGACTCCGGGCGCGGCCGACGACGCCGAACGTCGTGCGGATGGCCGGATCGAGTCAGTGCACGTCACCGGTGTCGGACACAGCATCCGGCGCGAGGCGCGGGACCGCTTTCTGGTGGAGCTCGGCGCATTCCTCGGCCGCCACGGAGCCTGATCGTCATCACCCCATGATCGTGATCGGAAAAAGCCGCGAAACGCCGCGCGGATCCGATCACGATCATGGTCGTTGTGGTGGTCGTTGCGGGCACGGGCACGGGCACCGGGCACCGGGCTCCGCAAAATCCTTCGGTCGTCGGTCGAGGCACTCGTTAGGCTGCGTCGATGGTTCTGCTCCGGGTCGAGACGCTGTATCTGTTCCCCCGGGTACGGCGCGCGCTGGTCGAGCTGCTCGCCACCCTCACCACCGAGGACTGGAAGCGCTCGACCGTCTGCCCGGGCTGGGACGTGCACGACGTCGCTGCGCATCTGCTCGGTGTCGACCTGGCTAACGTCTCCCGTCGGCGCGATGACCACCGACTTGATCCCGGTCCCGGAGAGCAGCTCGGCCCGTGGCTCGCCGGTTTCAACGACAACTGGGTGGATGCTGCGCGGCGGCTGAGCCCGCGGGTGCTCACCGGCATGATCGAGCCGGCCGGTCGTCAGCTCGACGACTACTTTGCCGGCCTCGATCCCGACCGCGTCGACGCGCACGTCACGTGGGCGAGCGAGCTGCCGGTACCGGTCTGGTTGGACATCGCCCGCGAGTACACCGAACGATGGGTGCACCAACAGCAGATCCGCGACGCCACCGGACGCCCCGGCCTGACCGACGAAGAGTTCCTCGGCCCGGTCCTGACGACGTTCGTCCACGCGCTGCCGATGACCTACGCGCAGACCGACGCGCCGGACGGGACCAGCGTGCAGTTCGCCGTCACGGGTCCCGGGGGTGGGTGCTGGCACGTGACCCGGGACGGGGTCGGATGGGAGCTCTCCGCCGGGAAGCACGATCACCCGGCGGCCGAGGTCACCCTCGACGCCGACGACGCCTGGCGGCTGCTCACCCGCAGCCCGACCGCGACCGATCCGCGACTATCCGGCGATCAGGACCTCGCGAAAGCCATGCTCTCCGCCGTCGCCGTGATCGCCTGACCGGCGTTCACGTTCCGGAGCGGTTGCTGGCGACGCGGCCTCGGAATACGACGGCGCGGGGCACGTCCAGCAGGGCGAGATCGGATCGCGGGTCACCGTCGTAGACCACGACGTCGGCCGGTGCACCGTCGATGAGACCGTCGAGGCCGAGGTAACTCCTGGCCGCCCACGAGCCGGCGGCAAGCGCGTCATGTGGCGACATGCCGGTCGCGGCGAGCGCGCGCACCTCGTCGGCGACCCGGCCGTGCGGGCGCGAATCCGTGCCGGCCAGAACTGTCACTCCCGCTTCGACCGCTGTGGCCGCAAGCCGGCCATGAACGCTCGCACCGTCGACGAACCAGCTCTTGCGCGGACCGTCCGGACGGGCGAGAGCTCGAGGCAGCGACGACGTGATCACGAGCAGGGTCGGGGTGAGCGCCGTACCCTGCGCCGCCATCTGCGACAGCAACGCGGGGTCGAGGCACATGCCGTGCTCGAGCGAGTCGACGCCCGCGGCCACGGCGGCGGCACCACCACTCGCCACCTGGGAATGTACGGCGACCCGTCCGCCGACGGCATGAACCCCGGCGACCACGTCACGGAGCACCCGGACCGGCATAGGCGGGCCGTCCGGGTCCCAGTCGCCGATGAGCTTGACCCACCCGGTACGCATTGCCTGCTTCGTCGCGACATCCGGAAGTTCCGCGAGGTCGGCGCGACGCCCCCACCCGTCGAAGAACTCCCCGTGTCGAGCAATCCACAGGCCGGCGTGGACGGCCCGCGGGACGTCGTCGTCGCGTCCGAACCAGTCCGGCGGGTCGCCCGCAAGTCCTGGTGAACGCACCATGGTCACGCCTGCGGCGAGGTGTTCTTTGAGATCCTTGCGCAGCAGATCCTCGTCAAGCGGATCGCCCGGCTTCTCGGCGCCGGGATGCGTGTGGGCATCGACCAGACCCGGGAGCAGCCATCCCTCGGCGACCAGGTCGGCGTTCGGTACCGGATCGGAGGTCCATCGGTCACCGTCGGCGTAGAGGTCGACGAACTCGCCGTCGGGCAACGCTCGTCCGCGCACCCGGAGAACGCTCATCGCCGGCACTCACCTCTTCTCGTGCCGAGGACCGAATGGGCCACCATGTCCTGAAGAGACCGAGCCATCAGACTAGGAGCGACCGGTGGAGATCGGAAGATGCCTCGATGGCGGCAACACCGGCGGCGCCGTCAGGATCGGCGACACCGTGCGCCGTACCGCCGGTCCGTGGACCCCGTCGGTGCACGCGCTGTTGGATCATCTTCACGAGGTCGACTTCGACCGCGCGCCCCGCGCACTCGGCTTCGACGACGAGGGCAGGGAGATCCTGTCCTACCTGCCGGGCGAGACCGTCGGGAGCAGTCGACCGTGGCCCGCGTGGGTGCACAGCGACGATGCGCTCATGCAGGTCGCGGCGTGGCTGCGCGAGTACCATCGCGCCGTCGCCGACTTCCGACCGCCGGCCGACGCGGTCTGGCGCGAAGGCGGTACCTGGGAGCCGGGCCTTGTCATCGGCCACAACGACGCGGCGCCCTACAATGCCACCTGGGCCGGCGGGCGGCTGGTCGGCTTCTTCGACTGGGACTTCGCCGGGCCGGTCACGCACGAGTGGGATCTCGCCTTCACCACGTTCGCCTGGGTCCCGCTGCATGCCCGGCACGTCGTCGAGCAGGAGGGCTTCATCGCATTCGGCGACCGGCCGCGACGCCTCCAGCTTTTCCTCGACACCTACGGCTGGACCGGTCCGGCGGCCGAGTTCGTCCGCACCGTCCAGGCGAGAGTTACTGCTTCGGCGGACGGCATCCGACGGATCGCGGCCGCCGGCGACCCGGCGTACGAGCGGATGATCCAGCAGGGGGTCGACAAGTCGTTGGAGACCGCCGTCCGCGAGCTCGACGGCTTCGTGCCGCCGAACGACGTCGGCCCTTAAAACCGGTCGTGAAGATCCCTTCGACGAGGAGCCGTTGGAAGGCGATGAAGAAACCGAGGACCGGCAGCAGCGACATCCCGTCGCGTCACAACACAGGAGAAGGCGCTTACCAACGGGCGGAGACTGTAGCCCTACGCGAACCGGGCCGCCGACCGTGAACGGGAGTTCTCACGATCGGTCCGGTGGTCTATGTTGCCAGCCGACGCTTCTCCGCTGCCCGATGAGATGAGAGTGTTGCCGTGGCCGAATCCGTGAAGTCCACCGAGCGGCCGTTGCGCGTCGTCGAACTGCTCACCGGTGAGGCGAGCCTGGACTTCTCGGCGATCTGCGCGCAGCTGACGCTTTCCAAGAGCAGCGCGCTGGGTGCGTCCGACGCCGCGGCGAAACACGCCACGGCGATGGCGGTGTCGCTGTGAAGATCGTGTCGATCAGGGCGGTCCGTCACGAGAGCCGCCGGGGCGACGGGGTTGGGCATCCGGCGGCGCGGCGAGCGCCGTGGACGGCAGCCGGTCCGGTGGCCGGTCCGATGTCGGGCTACCCGCGCTACGCCGCGTACCGGCCGGACTGGACACCGACCTGGCCCTCCTTCGGCTGTGTCGTCGAAGCCGAGGACGGGACCGTCGGATTTGCCGCAGCCACCCATGGCCGGCCCGTCGCCGCGATTATCGACGACTACCTGGGCCCGCGGCTGGTCGGCGAGGACGTGCTTGCGACCGAAAAGATCTACGACATGGCGGTGCGGATGTGCGCGCCGTTCGGCGTCGCCGGTCTGGCGTCGTACGCGGTCAGCGCCATCGACCTCGCGCTCTGGGATCTGAAGGGCAAGCTGCTCGGGCTGCCTGTCTACGAGCTTCTCGGCGGTCCTGCGCGCGACGACCTCGTCTGCTACGCGACCGGCGCTGACACCGACTGGTACGCCGAGCTTGGATTTCCAGCGGTCAAGCTTCCCTGCCCCTACGGACCGGCGGACGGTCTCGGCGGGCTGCGCCGCACCGTCGACCTGGTCGCCCGGACCCGCGAGCAGCTCGGTGACGACGTCGAGATCATGCTCGACTGCTGGATGGCGTTCGACGTCGACTACACCGTCCGGCTCGCCGAGGCGTTGCGCCCTTACCGGCTCCGGTGGATCGAGGAATGCCTGCCGTCGGACGACCTCCTCGCGCACGCAGCGCTCCGCCGTCGGCTTCCCTGGCAGACCCTGGCCACCGGGGAGCACTGGTACGGCGTCCCCGCCTTCCAGTACGCCGTCGCCGAAGGGCTCGTCGACATCCTGCAGCCCGACATCCAGTGGGTGGGCGGGCTGACACCGCTTCGCCAGATCTGCGCGCTCGCGGCCGCGGGCGGGGTCGCCGTCATCCCGCACGCCGCCGGAAACACGCCCTACGGCCAGCACGCCTGCCTCGGACTCCCCGGCATTCCGTGGACCGAGGTCTTCGTCGGCAGCGCTCCAGGAGTGCCGCTGGCGGAGGTGAACAACACCCCTGTCCTGCCCACACCGGTCAGCGGGCGGATCCGGCCGTCGGCGGCGCCGGGGTTCGGGATTGACGTCGATCCGGGGCTGCTGCGCCCCTTCTTCGAATAGACGACGTGTCGACCGTCGACCGACGCCGTCTCGTCGCGCGTCACAACCCCGTCGTCACCGGGGTCGACCCACGCTCGCCGCTGTCCGTCGGCAACGGCGAGCTGTGCTTCACCGTCGACGTCACCGGGCTGCAGTCGATGCCGGCCGCGTACCCGCTCGCCGGCAGGCACGGCCGAGCCGACGGCACGATGCTCGGCACGCAGGCCCAGTGGAGCTGGCACAGCTGCCCGGGCCCCTACTCCGACAAGGACCTGCTCGATTCGCTGCGGGAGTACCGGACACCGCACGGCCCGGTGTCCTACGTGGACATGCACGAAGAGGTCGACCCGCACGAGGGGACGCCGGCCGAGCGCTGGCTCCGCGCCAATCCGCACCGGCTGGACCTCGTCCGGGTCTCGCTCGTCAGCCGCGCGGGCTCTTCCGTCGAGGCGATCGGCCCGGATCGGATCAGCGCGCCACACCAACGACTCGACCTGTGGTCCGGCGTCCTCGAAAGCACCTTCGACCTCGACGGCCACCGCGTCGACGTGACAACGGCGTGCCACCCGGAGCTCGACGTGCTCGCCGTGCGGGTGCGGGTGGCCGAGCCGCTCGCAGGCCGGATCGCCGTACGGCTCGCGTTTCCCTACGGCTCCGAGGACTGGTCGAACGCCGCTGACTGGGCACACCGCGACGCGCACACCACGCGCCTCGTCGAGGGATCCCCGGACCACCACATCGAGCGTCGACTGGATGACTCCCGCTACGCGGTCACCGTCGGCGCACCCGCGTCGACGGTCGTCCAGTCCGCCGCCCACGAGGTCGTCGTCTGCAACGACGGGAAGTCCGTCGAGCTCGTCCTCGGATTCGCCGCCGGGTCGCCACGGCACCACCTTCCGTCGGTGGCCGGCGTCCTCGACGCCTCCCGCGACCATTGGGCACGGTTCTGGACGAACGGCGCCGCGGTCGAGCTGGCCGACAGCAAGGATCAGCGCGCACCCGAACTCGAACGGCGAATCGTCCTGTCCCAGTACCTCACCGCGATCCAGTGCGCGGGTTCGATGCCACCGCAGGAGACCGGCCTGACGGCCAACAGCTGGCGCGGCCGCTTCCACCTGGAGATGCACTGGTGGCATGCCGCGCACTTCGCCCTCTGGGGTCGTGCGGACCTGCTCGAGCGCAGTCTGGGCTGGTATTTCTCGGCCCTTCCGGCCGGCCAGGAGACCGCGCAGCGTCAGGGATTCCGCGGCGCCCGATGGCCCAAGCAGGTCGGCCCGGACGGTCGGGAGAGTCCCAGCTCCATCGGCCCGTTCGTGCTCTGGCAACAGCCGCACCCGGTCTATCTCGCCGAGTTGGTCCGGCGGGCCGCACCGGACGCGCGTTCGGCGCGCCAAGTCGTCGAGCGCTACTACCCGCTCGTCGAGGAGTCCGCGGCCTTCATGTCGGACGTCGTCGCGGCGGGTGAGGCAGGCTACGAACTCGGCCCTCCGCTCGTGCCGGCCCAGGAGTCTTACACCGACATCCGGGCCGACGCCCGCAATCCGACCTTCGAGCTCGCCTACTGGTCCTGGGCGCTCGACGTCGCGTGCCGGTGGCGGCGGTTGCACGGCGACCAGCCGGATCCGCGGTGGGACGAGGTGAGCCGCGGGATGGCCCGACCGCGCATCCGCGACGGCACCTACGCCGCTTTGGACATCGCACCCTACACAGTGCGCACCGACCACCCGTCGATGCTCTACGCACTCGGCGTCGTACCCCAGACTTCACTGATCGAGCCGGAGACGATGCGCAGGACGCTGTACGACGTCCTCGCCGACTGGGAGTGGGACAGCACCTGGGGGTGGGATTTCCCCGCCATCGCGATGACCGCTGCCCGCGTCGGGGAGCCCGGGATCGCCGTCGACGCCCTCCTGATGCCGGTCGGCAAGAATCGCCACCTGCCCAACGGCCACAACTTCCAGACCGGATCGCTGCCCCTTTACCTCCCCGGCAACGGCGGACTGCTGGCCGCGGTAGCCCTGATGGCCGGCGGCTGGGACGGTGCCGGCGACCGACCCGCCCCGGGCTTTCCGCAGGACGGGTCGTGGACGATCGGATACGAGGGTTTCGTGCGGTCGCCGTAAGAGCCGGCGACACGTCAGTGTTTACGTAGCGAGTGAGCTACCGCGGAATACCGGACATGCGGGATTCATCGCGTGACACATCGCTCGCCGGAAATCCGTCCGGCCCGTTGTCGGCCCGCTCGCTCCTGTGGTGATTCAGGACTTGAACTATTCGTTCCTTCTCGGCCTGAGTGGTGGGAACGGTGTCGGGGTCGTCGCTGGTGAATGCCTGCAGATCAGTGAATTTGATCGACACCTTGACCGACCCCTCCCCGGATGCGCACGTGAGCCGATGGCAACTCTGCCGAGACCGGGAAGCGATCCCCGACCGGCACGGCGGGATCAGGGCTGACTTCCTAGCCATCCGTGACAGTACGGCCACAAGGGCCCGGGTGGTAGTCCCGGGGCAGAGATGATTTGCGATGTTCACCTGAAGCATAGTTGCCTGCTCAACTGCCGATCTGTCGTGCCGCCGAAGTAGCCGCCTAACGACCAGTGAATTTGGTGATCCATTTCTGTCCCGGCAACAGATCTTGCACTTCACGGAAATGACCGGGCCGAAATTGTTTCGTCCGCGGGATCAGGTACGGAGGTCGGCGCCGCAGTCGGGGCAGGCCCGCGCCGACGTCGGCACGTCGCGGCGGCACTCGGGACAGTGGAACTGCGGCGCTCGACTCATCGGCACCGTCGGCGGCCTACTGCCGCGCGCGAGCAACGGTCGCCACCACGCCCGCCAGATCCGGCGACCAGCCTCGCTCATCGATGACCTCCCGTCGGTCTCGACTCATCGTCGGTTAGATGAGCCGGCCCGTGCAATGACGCGACAACGCCCGGGGCCGGGCAATTGGGTTGTCCGCCCGCGACACGGTCGGCAGGCTGCCCGGGTGACCGACTGGAGCAACCCCGCCGCCTGGTACGACGTGATGAACCCGTGGGGCCCGAGCGACGACTTCTACCTCGGATTGGTGATGTCGGCTGGTCGGGTGCTCGACGTCGGATGCGGCACCGGCAGGTTGCTGCACCGCGCCCGGGACGCCGGGCACGAAGGACTGCTGTGCGGCCTCGACCCGGATCCCGCGATGCTCGATCAGGCGCGGACCAGATCGGACATCGAGTGGGTGCTTGCCGACGCCGCATCGGCGACCTGGGATCGCGAGTTCGATCTCGCGGTCATGGCGAGCCACGCGTTCCAGGTATTCGTCGGCGACGACCACGTGCGGTCCTCACTCGCGGCGATCCGAGCCGCGCTGGTCGACGGCGGCCGCTTCGCCTTCGAGACGCGGCATCCACTCGCCCGCGCGTGGGAGGGGTGGAACACCGCCTTCGAGGTGGCCAACCCCGACGGCGATGTGGTCACCGTCGGCTATCGGGTGCAGGACGTCGCCGGCGACGTGGTCCGGTTCACCGAGTCCCTGTCGGGGCAATGGTGGGATCACCCGCAGGCCGAGGTCGGCTCGCTGCGGTTCCTGGCGCCGGACCGACTCGAGGCCTTCCTGCACGACACCGGGTTCGTCATCGACGAGCAGTTCGGCGACTGGGACCGAGGCCCGCTCACCCCGAGAAGCGAGGAGATCATCACGATCGCCCGGCGGTCCTGACCACCGATCGCCTTGAGTCTCTTGCCAAGATCGGTCTGCAATGCAAAGCTGTTGTCATGACAGATGCGCCGATGCCCGCACCGGGGACGCCGCGGGATCTGCTGGCAACCAACCGCGAGCTGACCCGGCGGGTGCGCAACGCCCAGCGCGGCGCCTGGTTCGCGCTACTGCTGCTCGCCCTCGTCACCCTCGCCGCGACGCCGTTCGACCGCTTCGGCCATCGCGCAATCGTCGCCTGCGCCCCGGTCGGTGCCGGGGGCCGTGTGTGCACGGTCTACTCGCCGTGGGCGTTCTTCTACTGGCCGGTCGCCCTGGTGGCGGCCTACGCCGTGATCGCGGGGTTCTACCTGCACCGTTCGCGCGCCCTCGGAGTCGGCACCCGGGTCCGGCCGTACGTCGTTGCGGGGATCGGTCTCGCCCTGGTCCTGACCGGGCTCGCGCTGTGGGCGGCGCACAACCCGGCAGCCTTGGCCGGCCGGTCCGACATCCTCGGCCTTCACCCGGTCCTGTCCAGACTCCCGTTCCAGCTCGCCGTGCCAACCGTCGCGATCGGGCTGGGGTTGTTGGTGCTGGCCCGGGTGGAACGGAGATGGGCGCTCGTCGCGTTCGCCGTGGTGTACCTGGTGGCCGGACTGGCGGTGGGACTGGCGGTAGGCAGCTCCGGTGCGGTGACCGCCCGGCCGTCGCCCTGGGCCTTCCTCCCGCATGTGGCCGTCACCGCCGGCGTACTCCTGCTCGGCAGCCTCGGATTCTGGCTGGCCCAACGCACTGCCCGCTCAGCTCCGTCGCAATCTCCCCGGCGTGGCGAATCATGACCCACCCGGCCAACGGACTGGACGACGTCGTCCATCAGCGCGTCCGGTTGGGCATCCTGACCATCGCGCACGAGGCTGGGCAGGTGGAGTTCGGCTTCCTGCGCACCACCCTGGAGCTGACCGCCGGCAACCTCGGCCAGCACCTGACCGTGCTCGAGAAGGCCGGGATGGTCGACATCGAAAAGGGCTACCAGGGACGGCGTGCCCGAACCTGGGTCCACCTCACCCCTGCCGGCGAGAGGGCACTTCGGGACGAGATAGCCAACCTGAAGCGCCTCATCCACCAGGTCGAGAAGCCCGCGCCCACGAGCCTCGCCGACAACACCTGACATCGGCACCGTGGGCTTCACACGGCACCGTGGCGGAGGTGCTCGCCGGTCAGGTGGCCGGTTGAAACGTGCCCACGCAGGCCTTGTTGCCCTCGGGGTCGGCGAGGACCGTCGTGCCGGGCGCCTTGCTGTCGTCCACGATGACCGCGCCGGCAGCCACTGCGGCGGCGATGCGTCGCTCGGCGGCGTCGTACGGCACCTGGATGTCGATGTGGAACCGCTGAGGTGGTGTCGGGTGCGGATCGGATTCCTGGAACCACAGGATCGGCATCCGGTCGGTGGCATCGCGCACGTCGTCGCCGATCGTGCCGCGACCTTGGGCCTCGGGACCGCCGGTCAGTAGGGCCGACCACACGGGTGCCAGGGTGGCGACGTTGGCCGTGTCCAGCGCCAGTTCAATAGTGGTGATCGACTGCGGGTCGGCGGCGATCGACTGCTGGGCCGCGATCGCACTGATTCGGCGGGCGAGGTCGACGTCGTGTTGGGTCACCCAGTCGACCTGATGTTCGGTGCCCGCCTCGTCGCGGTAGACCGCGTCGTGACTGATCACCTTCAGGTCCACATGATGCGAGCCCATCCGCACCTCGACGTGCTCCGCGGCCTCGCCGGCCTCGCTGATTGCGGTGAGGAAACGGGCACCGGCGCGTAGGTCGCCGATGACGAATCGAGCGTGTAGCCCCTGACCGAGCTTGCGCCAGTCGGTCAGATCGGCGGCGGTGATCTGCGTGCCGCTGAGCATGTCCATGGCGTGGATCCTCCTGACTACGCTGACCGGGACCCGAGCGTATGGTCAGTTGCGGACGAAAGGCTTCCTCGATGCGATGAGCAATGACGTCGGCCCCGTGGGACGTGCGCTGCTCGCGCTCGAGGCGATCCAGGCGGCTCCGGGAATCACCGGCGCCCGGCTCGCCGTCCGGCTCGGCGTGACCGATCGGGCCGCGCGCCGTTACGTCGCGGTGCTGCGCGAGGCGGGCATCCCGGTCGAGTCGGCTAGCGGGCCGTACGGCGGCTACCGGATCGGACGCGGTGCGCGCATCCCACCGTTGATGTTCAGTACGCCGGAGGCGCTCGGGCTGGTGATGGCGGTGCTGCAGGGCTGGCACGGATCGGTCGAGGCCGACCACCCGGCCGCGACCGCGCTCGCCAAGATCCTGCGCGTGCTGCCGGCCGCGACCGCCGAGGCGGCCGAGGCGATGCGGCACGTGCAGGCGCAGAACCCGAGCGACATGGCCGCCATGCCCGACGCGGAATTGACCGCAACGATCACGCGGGCGTGCGAGAACCGCAAGCGGATCCGCCTGACCTATCGCACCGGCAGTCGGATGCTGCTCGAGCCATGGGGCGTCGTCGTACGGCACGGGCGGTGGTACCTGCTGGGCTGGCTGCCCAAGGCCGACGCACGCCGCGTACTTCGCCTCGACCGCATCAAGGATGTCGAGACGACTGATGAGTCGTGCACACCACCGGACGATCTGGACCCGGTACGCGAGGTCGAGGATCACCTCGCCGACGGCTGGACGTACCCGGTCGAGGTCCGCATCGAAGCGCCGGTCGCAAGAGTGGCGCCGTGCATCCCGCGCATACTTGGCCGGCTCCACGCAAGCGACGAACACCACTGCATGCTGCGCGGCAGCACCGACGAACCGTTCTGGTACGCCGAGCAACTCGCGGCCATACCTGCGCGGTTCACAGTGCTGGCCTCTCCCGAGATACAGGCTGCGGTAGGAGCGCTCGGAAGGCGGCTCGTCCACGCGGGCGGCGCCCCGACGAGCACTGACGCCCGCGGCCGCTGACTCGGGCGCATACTGCGCGCATGGCCGACACGATCGGGTCAGGGCCGGACCCGGATCGCCCGCCGCGGCGCAGGCTCACCGTTGTGGTGGTGGCCGGGCTGGTGCTTGCGGCGGCGATCGTGCTGATCGCCCGGCAGCAGGTCGGTGACCGGCCGCCCGGCCGTGCAGACGCCACGCCACTACCCGGCCGCGCAGCAGCGGCGGCTCCGGCCGCGCCGGCTGGGCCGGCTGTGCCGGTCGGGTTGTCCTGCACCGGATGCCCGGCGGTGCTGCGTGCTCGCGTCGGGCACGACCCGGCTGGGGGGCGGCTGGTGTTCGGCGGATCAGCGCTACGGGTGCTGGACCTGCGCACCGGTCGCCTGCGCATTGACCGGCGCGTGCGACCGGCCCGAGGCGAGCAGATCACCGATGTGCGGCTGCTCGGTGCGGGGCTGGCCATTTTCGTGCAGTCCACTGGTCCGGCGACCGGCGGCCGGGTCTACGCGCTCGGGCCCAGCGGGCCGCCGCGGCTGCTCGGGCCGGCCAATTTCATGCTGTCCGGCGTCGGGAACACGATCTGGATGATGACCGAGGCAGCCTCGTCTGGGCCGGCGACCTTCGCCGAGGTGGATGCCGCCGGTCACCGACTCGCCCGGATCACGCTGCCCGGCAGAGATTCGGTGGCCGCGGTCACGGGCGCCGGGCTGCTGGTCACGGCCGACACCGGCAACGGCGGCGAGGGATACGGCAGTGCCCGCCCGCAACGGCTGTTCCTCGTTGATCCCGCGGGGTCGTCCAGGCTGCTGGCCAATGCCGTGGATACGGTCCTCGCCGCTACCGATCACCTGGTTGCCTGGTCGAACCCGGACGGCACCGTCGTGCTCGACAACATCGACTCCGGTCGGCAGCGCCGCTTCACCGTGGGGGATGCGGCGCCGGCCGGGTATGGCAGTTTCTCCACTGACGGCCGTCGGCTGGCGTTGGGATACTGGGGTGTGCCGCAGATCAACATCGCTCCCCGGTCCTACGGTTACCTGCAGGTCCTCGACCTGGCGACCGGGACTACCGCCCCGGTCGGTGGAGTTCGGATCCCGCCGAAGGTCGACGCGGCGCTCGCCTGGACTGAACCGGAGATGCTCGTCGTCGGCCTCAACACCGGCCAGGCGATGCGCACCGCGTTCTGGAATGCCGACACGCGCCACACCACCGCGCTCACCACGGCGGTGCCCGGTGCCTACATCCAAGCCACTCAGGCGACCATACTGCCGCCACCCTGACTGGGCTCATCCTCAACTATGACGAGAACGACGGGCTGTTCGACCGCGTCCGCTCCTGACGGCGCAGGCCGGCACCCCAGACGAGTACGTCGACGGTCTGCCCATCGGCGCCGGGTTCCGGGTTCCGTGCGTCGTCGTCTCGCCGTGGAGCGCCGGCGGCTACGTGTGCAGTCAGAAGTTCGACCACACCTCCGTGCTGCAGTTCGTAGAGAAGGTGACCGGCGTCCACGAGCCGAACATCACGGCTTGGCGACGCCAACACTTCGGTGACCTCACCCGCACCCTGCACTTCGGCCGGCAGAGCCGGCCCCGGTCATGCCCGACACCGGTGGCAACCTCAACCTCGCCACCTATGAAGTCGCCCGACTACCCGCGCCCACCTTCCCCGGCGCGACCCAGACCGCGCCACACCAGGAAAAGGGCAGCAGGCCACACATCTGATCCCGCGCAGCCACCGCGCGTTGGCTCAGGGAGCGGCTGGACCTGAGGTGCGCTCATTTCTCGCGGCGCGGGTGAGGTCTGGCCAGGCCTGTTCTAGCGCTAGCTCGATGGTTTTCGCCTGGAAGACCGCAGCGGCCTGCAACCGGTCGGCGACGTCGACGAGAAGCTCAGAGACAAGCGGTTCGGAGGCGGAAAGGGCCTCTGGACGGTAAATGAGGTAGTAGGCGGCACGTAGTACGCCCGCCCACAAACCAAGTGGGCCCGGGATCGGTCCGTGTCTGGTGGGCCAGTGGCGGGCCGTGTCGGGGCGCAGCAGTTGCGGAACGTCCGCGACTCCGGCCCAGTAGTCGTCCGATGCGGCAAACAGCACCCTTCCTACGTAGGTCATGCGTAGTGCTGCCGTGCACAGCAAGCAGGGCTCAAGGGTCGTGTACAGCGTGAAGTCCCAGTGAGTGGCCGGCGAGATCTGTACCAGGACGTTCATTTCCGCGTGCGCCAATCTCGTGCCGGCGAGCTGTCCCTGCGGCGGATCGTGCTCGGCGGTGCGGTTCCGGCCTTCCGCCGCGACCGCACCGGCCGGGTCGAAGACGACGGCGCCGACGGGGAAACTGCCCGCCTGAAGACTCTCCCAGGCCAGTTCGAACGGACGGCGCCACCGTGCGTCGGGGAAGAACTCACCAGCCCGATCCCGCCAATCGTCCACTGTGCGCTCCGATCGGGCCCCGAGATCTGACACGGCCACAACCTAGCCCCTACCGGTCCTCGCACAAGAGTCCTGGAACATGTGTGAACGGCTTGTCGGGTGCGCCGCCGGGCGTTGCGGGATCTGATCGAACCGCCGGTTTGATGTGGTTACACTCCGCGAGGTGCCACTCGACGTCCCCGATACCGCGGCCTGCCGCTCGGCCCTGGATGTCGCGACGGAGTACTACTCGCCAGCCCTGCTCAACCATTGCGTTCGCTCGTACCTGTGGGCGGCACACCTCGGCGCGGCCCGTGTCATGAGCGTCGACGCCGAACTGCTCTATGTGGCGGCCGTGCTGCATGACCTCGGTCTGCTGGCCGAGTTCGACAACCACGCGCTGCCGTTCGAGGTCGGCGGTGGCCATGTTGCCGCGGTATTCGCCGCCGGCGCGGGCTGGCCGGCCGAGCGGCGCCGTCGGGTGGCCGCCGTGATCGTGGCCCACATGTCCAACTCGCTCGACCCGGGCGCTGACCCCGAGGGATTCCTGTTGGAGCGGGCCACCGCGTTCGACATCTCTGGGCGGGCGCCGGACGACTTCCCGGAAGAACTACGGTCAGCGGTGCTCGACCGTTACCCGCGGCTTGATCTCGCGGCAGAGTTCATCGCGTGCTTCGCGGAGCAGGCCCGTCGCAAGCCGGGGAGCCAGGCGGCCGCGGCAGTGCGGACCGGTATCGCCGCGCGTCTCGCGGCCAACCCGCTCGAAGGCCGCTAACTGGGCAACGAAGCGCGCGTTCCCGGCGTGAGGCGGAGTCCAGCAAGCCCTGCTTCGCGGCCAGAGGCCAGGCTGGCCGGCTGGACGTTGGTGGGGTCGCCGACCGGCATGTACATGCGGGAGCCCATCCGATCGATCCACTCTGACCGTGACGGACTACCGGTCCTCGTCTGTGACCGCACCTCGTCTCTCATGAAGAGCACGACTCAGGGTTCGGCGAGGTGCTCCCGCTCACGATCAGCTGCGCTACGGCCAAGATCAACTCCGTCAACTGGTACACGCTCCAGAAGACGCCGCGTCGTCGCCACCGCCGACGTCCTCGGCGGCCGACCACGCAGCTCCAAAGGTAAACCAGCGCGTTGCATTCAGCCTTGCCGTCCAACTCTGTTGGCCCAGAAGTGACTGCAACTCCTCGGGCTCGTAGAACACCTCGACGACCTGGTACTTGGTTCCGTCGTGCACCCGGCGCAGGTCAAGATCCGGACCGCACCGCGCGACGTAGGAGTCGTCGAGTTCGCCAGTCGGATGCGGGTCGCGGTTGTCGATGAGGAACACCCGGCCCCCCGGTGCAAGGCAGGACCGGACCAACGACCAGAAGGCCGAAAACCGTGACCGCGGCACGTGAGAGAGCCAGAAGGAGAAAAACACCACGTCATAGGTCCTCGTCGGCTGCCAGGTGAACAGGTCTGCACAGACGTAGTCCACGTCGGATCGCCTGACTCGATCGCGGTTGAGGTCGAGGGTCTCGGGTGAGGAGTCGATGACGGTCAGATGCCCAGCAGTGCTGGCCAGTCGCGCCGTCCACCATCCGGTGCCCCCGGCCATCTCCAGGACGTCGCCCGTAGCGCCGAAGCTTTCAAGCGCAGCTGCGACCTGCGCGACCTGCCCTTGCCACTCCTCGGCCAGGTCCGAACCTCGGTCGTATCGGCCCCGCCGCTGCCACCACTCGTCGTACTCGAGCGCACGTGCTCGGTAGTACGCTTGCTGCTCGGCGAGGAGCCCGTCGTCCTCCACCGAGACAGTCTCTCACCGAACTGGAACGGCGGTCCCGTCGCGACCGCAACATGCGTAAGGCCCCGCCGGTAGGTCACAGTCACTGGATGCCAGAGATCGTCCGTCCGTTGTCGCACACGGATGTCCGGTGCGTCTGCACGATCTGAGGCATACGGCGGCGTCGTTGTTGCTGGCGCAGGGCATGCATCCGCAAGTGGTGATGGAGGTGTTGGGGCACTCGCAGAACTCGTTGATTGTGGGGGCCGATGTGAAGCGCTCGGCTGCACGGTTGGCTGCACAGAGCGCACCGGGGTGTGGTCTGGAGTGCATACGTGCAGGTCAGGGGTGGAGCCGACGCTCGGATTCGAACCGAGAACCGCCCGATTACAAGTCGGGTGCGCTGCCAATTGCGCCACGCCGGCGGGTACGCCGACGATCGTAACGATCCGCCTTCCGGACACGCGGACACACCGGACCGGCCCACGGGCGTGCCGGACCGTCGGTCGTTACGGCGACAATCAGCGGGTGCGGATCGTCGTGGTGGACAGGCAGGATGGCAGCGGCGTGCTGCAGCCCCTCGACGACGACGATGCGCCGGCCGGCCCCCCGGAGCCGCGCGACGACCTCACCACCGCGATCGCGCGCCGCGAGGAGGTCGAGCATCCGCGCTGGGTGTGGGCCGACACCGCGGACACCTATCCCCTGCTGGTCGAGGCGGGGGTACGGGTCGAGCAGGTGCACGACCTGGCGCTCACCGAGGCGACGGTCGTCGGTCACGCCGGTCGGTGGGGCGCCCCGCGCAGCCTCGCGGCGGCGTGGGCACGTGCCCACGGTGGGGCCGAGCCGGCCGATCGCGCGCAGCGCCTCGACCGGACCGGTCAGCAGCCGCTCTTCGACGCGGTCGGTGACGGACTGCCGCCCGGCGTCGACCCGCTCGACGCGGCGATCGCCGTGCACGCCGCCCAGCGGCGGTGGATCCGGTCGCCCGAGCCGCATCCGGCGTACGAGGCGACGCCGGTCACCTCGCGATCCCTCGACCTGCTCGTGGCGGCCGACTCGGCCGGTGCCCTGGCCGCGGTCGAGATGGGTCACGTTGGCCTGCCCTGGCGACCCGACGTGCACGATCGGCTGCTGACCGACACGCTCGGCCCGCGGCCGATGCACGGCGGGCGCCCGGCGAAGTTGCAGGCGCTGGCCGACGAGGTCGCCGCCGCGCTCGACACCCCTTACCTCAACCCCGACTCGCCGGCCGAGGTGGTGCGGGCGTTCGGCCGGGCCGGCGTCACGGTCACCTCGACCCGGGCCCATGTGCTGCGCGAGATCGACCACCCGGCGATCGCGCCGCTCCTCTCTTACAAGGCACTGGTCCGGTTGCACACGGCGCACGGGTGGGCCTGGCGGGACACCTGGGTGCGGGACGGGCGGTTCCACCCCGAATACGTGCCGGCCGGCGTCGTCTCCGGCCGGTGGGCGAGCCGTGGCGGCGGCGCGCTGCAGATCCCCCGGGTCGTGCGAGGCGCGGTCGTCGCCGATCCCGGGTGTGTGCTGGTCGTCGCCGACGCGCAGCAACTCGAACCCCGGGTGCTGGCGGCGCTGGCCGCCGACCCGGACATGACGCAGGCGGCTGCCGAGGGCGACCTCTACGCCGGACTGGCGGCGCAGGCGTTCGGCGGCGACCGGGCCCAGGCGAAGGTCGGGCTGCTGTCGGCGATGTACGGCGGCAGCAGCCCGGCGCTGGCTACCCTGACGCGGCGCTATCCCGCAGCGCTCGCCCTCGTCGAGGCCGCGGCCCGCACCGGGGAGGCGGGCGGCATGGTGCGCTCTGTGCTGGGCCGGACCAGTCCACCGCCCGGACCCGGACAGGACGACCTCGGCGAGCAGCAGGCGCTGCGGCGGGCCCGCGACTGGGGCCGCTTCACCCGCAACTTCCTGATCCAGGCGTCCGCCGCCGACTGGGCCGCCGTGCTGCTCGCGCTCCTCCGGCGTCGGCTCGCCGCGATCGCCGACGGCTCGGCCGAGCTGGTGTTCTTCCAGCACGACGAGGTCGTGGTCCACGGCCCGGCCGACCACGGCGACGACGTCGCCCGGGCGGTGACCGAGGCCGCGGAGGAGGCGACCCGCCTCGTCTTCGGCGCCACCCCGGTCCGGCTGCCGCTCACCACCGCGGTCGTCGCCGACTACGCCGCAGCGAAGTGAACGAGCCGGGCCGATCGGTCATTCACACAGCCGAGCGTTGTCCGCCGTGCCGACGACCTCGAGGATCAGACCATCAACGATCCGGTACATGTCGAATTCGTCTGTCTCGACCCGGGCGCCGTCTCCCCGCGCGCCGAGAAAGTCGCCGCGTCGAGTCCCCGTGTCGTGGAGGTGAACGGCGAGCCATTCACCCTCGAGCACCACCCGCCGCAACTCCCAGCGATAGTCAGGAAACACGAGCGTCGTGGCCTCGATATCAGCGACGTACTCGCGTCGTGACCGAACCGAGCCGTTGACGAGCACATGATCCGCGACATAACCGGACAGTTCACCCCAAGCTCGCCGGTTACAGGCATCGAGATATTCGCTGTATCGGCGGACGACCTCATCCCGGCTCGGCACGGACCGAGTATGGCGTCGGGATACGCGCTAGTAGCCGCGCGCCGGGCCGGTGGACTGGCGTACGACGAGGAAGGTCGGCAGCACCACCCGGCGTGCCTCCTGCCCGCCGGCCAGCACCAGCCGGCCGGCGACGGTGCCCTTGTCCAGCATCGGCTGGTGCACGGTGGTCAGGCCCACCCGTTCGGCCTCCGTGACGTCGTCGAAACCGGTGACCGATAGCGCGCCGGGCACGGCCAGCCCGCGCCGCTCGGCCTCCGCGAGCACGCCGAGTGCGAAGACATCGCTAGTGCACGCGATCGCGGTGAGGTCAGGATGCTCGGCCAGCAGAGCCGCGGCCGCCGCGGCTCCGGCATCGACCGTGTGGTCGAACCGCTCCTGCACCGGGACGTCGGCCCAGTCGATGCCGCCCGCGCCGAGCCCGTCGGCCAGGCCGTCGAGCCGGGCCCGCTCGAGCGCGTACGCCGCCGTCCGCTGCCGCTCGATGCTGGCCCGCCCGTCGTTGCGCTCGAGCGTGAGCCGACTGCTCACCACTCCGACCCGCCGGTGCCCCAGGTCGACCAGGTGCCGGCCGATCGACGCGCACGCGGCTCGGTCGTCGACACCCACCCAGTCGACGCCGTCCAGACGCACCGGTTCGTCGACGATCACCGTGGGGACCGGCCGGCGCAGTGCCTCGGCGACGTGCGGGTCGTCGTCGGGCATGGAGTAGAGGACGAAACCGTCCACGCCGGCCCGCGCAACCGACCCGGGGTCACCGGGCTGACCCGGTCCGGCCGGGACGAGCAGCAGGCTGGTGCCGGCACCCTCGCAGGCCAAGGCCAGGCCTTCAAGGAAGGCGACCGCAGCCGGGTCACGGAAGGCATAGGACAGGGTCTCGGTGAAAAGTAGCCCGACCGCGCCGGCGCGGCGGGTCCGCAGGCTGCGGGCGACCGGGTCCGGGCCGGCGTAGCCGATCCGGCGGGCGGCGTCGAACACCCGCTGGCGCAGCTCGGGAGAGAGCTGGTCGGGCCGGTTGTAGGCGTTGGACACCGTCGTCCGCGAGATCCCGAGCTCAGCCGCGATCGACGCGAGTGTCGCCGAGTGGCGGGGACGCGTCGGGCGGGGCATCGTCGCACCGTAGCCAGCCCCGAGCAGGGCCGGTCAACTGCGCGCACCGCTGATCGGCCCATGGGGACCGTCAGAAAACTCGTGATAACAACGTGGTCGCCAACTAATGACGTATCGCGAGGTCATCAGTTAGGTTGTACCGCGATCCCCCAGAGCTGCGGGGTGCAATGTCCCCGCCTGTCCAGTTTTCCTGAAAGGACGCCTCCATGGCAGAGGTCGCCTACGTCAATGCATCCCGGATCTACCCCGGCAACCCCACGCCGGCTGTCAACGAGCTGAGTCTCGACATCTCCGACGGCGAGTTCATGGTGCTGGTCGGTCCTTCTGGTTCCGGTAAGACCACCGCGCTGCGGATGCTCGCCGGCCTGGAAGACATCGACCAGGGCGAAGTACAGATCGCCGGCAAGGATGTTTCGAACAAGCCGCCCAAAGACCGTGATATCGCCATGGTCTTCCAGAACTACGCGCTCTACCCGCACATGAGCGTGGCCGACAACATGGGCTTCGCGCTCAAGTTGAAGGGTGTGTCCAAGGCCGACCGCGCGCAGCGGGTGCGCGAGGCCGCGAAGCTGCTCGACCTTGAGGGCTACCTCGACCGCAAGCCCAAGGCCCTCTCCGGTGGCCAGCGGCAGCGGGTCGCGATGGGTCGGGCGATCGTCCGCGAGCCGAGCGTCTTCCTGATGGACGAGCCGCTGTCCAACCTCGACGCCAAGCTCCGGGTCGAGACGCGGTCCAACATCGCCGCGCTGCAGGCCCGGCTCGGCACCACCACGGTCTACGTCACCCACGACCAGACCGAGGCCATGACGATGGGGCACCGCGTCGCCGTACTCCGCGACGGTCTGCTGCAGCAGTGCGCCACCCCGCGCGAGCTGTACGACACCCCCAACAACGCCTTCGTGGCCGGCTTCATCGGCTCACCGGCGATGAACCTCAACAAGGTGCCGCTGGCCAACGGTGGCGCGCAGCTGGGGTCGCTCAGTGTGCCGCTGCCGAAGAACATCCTCGACGCCGCCGGCTCGCAGAACCTGCGCGAGGTGCTGCTCGGTGTCCGCCCGGAGGCGTTCACCATCACCTCCGACCCGAGCGGCCTGCCGCTGAAGGTGGACCTCGTCGAGGAGCTCGGAGCCGACGCCTACCTCTACGGCACCACCGACCTCGGCGACGAGGAGAAGTTCGTGGTGCGGGTCGACGGCCGGGTGCCGCCGCAGATGGGCTCGACGGTGCGGCTTGCCGTCGGCGACGAGGAACTGCACGTGTTCAACCCCGACTCCGGCGAGCGTCTGAACTAACTCCGCCGGAACTTCGGTACATCGCAACCGGATCGGGCCCGACCGTCAAGGTCGGGCCCGATCCATCTTTCCGTCCGTTACTACGACTGGCCGTCGGCATCCATCGAGATGATCGCGAACGACGCCCCGAACGGGTCGCTGAGCACGGCCATCCGCCCGTACGGCGAGTCCTCGGCCGGCCGCTGGACCGAGGCGCCGTGGTCGACGGCCCACGCGAGCGAGGCATCGGTGTCCTCGACACCGAAGTAGGGCAGCCAGTAGGACGGCACCTCCGCCGGCACCATCTCCGGCATCGGCATCCGGCCCCCGACCATGGAGTCACCGAGCTTGAGCACGGAATAGTCGAAGCCGTCGCCGTCGCCCATCGGCTCGAACTCGTAGGGGAACAGCGAGCGGTAGAAGGTCTCGGCCGCCGCGGTGTCGCGGGTAAGCAACTCGTTCCAGGACAGCGCACCCGGCTCGTTGACCCGCTGCGCGCCGGTGTGCTGGCGAGCCTGCCAGAACCCGATGCCAGCTCCGGTCGGATCGACCACGAAGAGCATCCGCCCTTGGTCGGCCACGTCCATCGGCTCGGCGACGATGGTCGCACCGCCGGCCTTCGCCGTGGCCGCGGTCGCATCCGCATCGTCAGTGGCGAGATAGGTGTTCCACATGGGAGGCGTGCTGGACTCCGCCATCATCGGCATGAGCCCCGCGACATTGCGCCCCTCCTTGCGGCACATCGTGTAACCGCCGAACTCGGCCGGACCGGTCTCGCACTCCCAACCGAACAACCCGCTGTAGAAGGCCTTCGCGGCCTCCAGATCCGGGACCGACTCATCCACCCAACTCGGTGTCCCGGCGACATAACTCGAACGCTCGGACATTTGCCCTACCCCCTCGACGTCTGGTCAACGAAGAGAGTGTGGCGCAGGCCACCGACAATCGGCAGGGCTATCCGGCGGCTATCCGGCCCTACGGCGGCGGGCGACCTCGGCCAGCCCGACCGACGCCGCGACGCCGGCGTTGAGCGACTCCGTGCCCGACGCGATCGGGATCGACACCCGCAGGTCACACGTCTCGCCGACGAGCCGCGACAGTCCCCGGCCCTCGGAGCCCACGACGAGGCAGATCGGGTCGACCGCGGCGTCGAGGACGTCGAGGCTGGTGTCCCCATCGGCGGCCAACCCGACCAGGAGCACCCCCGACTTGGCGAAACCCGACAGGGCACGGGCCAGATTGGTGGCCCGAGCCACCGGCAGCCGCGCGGCCGCACCGGCGCTGGTCCGCCACGCGGTCGCGGTCATCCCGGCCGCCCGGCGCTCCGGGATGACGACGCCGTGGGCACCGAACGCGGCCGCGGAGCGCACCACCGCACCCAGGTTGCGGGGATCGGTGACCCCGTCGAGTGCCACCAGCAGCGCCGGCTCGACGGCCTGCTGCGCCCGGGCGAGGACGTCGTCGGGGTGCGCGTAGTCGAACGGGGGGACCTGCAGCCCCACACCCTGGTGCAGGACGCCACCGGTCAGCCGGTCCAGCTCCGGCCGGCTCACCTCGAGGATCGGCACCCCGCGGTCGCCGGCCCGTCGTACCGCCTCCGCGACCCGCTCGTCGACCTCGACGCCGAGGGCGACGTAGAGCGCGGTCGCCGGCACCCGTGCCCGCAGCGCCTCGACCACCGGGTTGCGCCCGACCAGGAGCTCCGGACCGTCCTTGACGCGCTGCCCACCCCCGGGGCCGGCGGCCTTGGCGCGGCGCTGTGCCGGGTGGCCCGGCCGCTGCTCTGCGGGAGGAGTCGGCCCCTTGCCGTGCAGCCGCTTGCGGCCCTGCCCACCGGAACCGGCGACGGCGCCCTTCTTGCTGCCCGGAACCCGGCGCGCGCCGCGCCGCCGCGAGTTACCTGCCATGTCGAGCCAATCCGTCCGCGTCGAGCGTCACTGACGCAGACTCCACCGGGGGCCGTGCGGGGTGTCCTCGACCACGACGCCGGCGGCGGTCAACTGGTCGCGGATCGCATCGGCCGCGGCGTAGTCCTTGCGGGCCCGAGCGGCCTGCCGCGCCTCGAGCGCCAGCCGGACCAGCCCGTCGATGACGCCGGTCAGGTCGGCGTCGGCCCCGCCACCCCATCGCGGGTCGCGCGGGTCGAGGCCGAGCACGTCGAGCATCGCCCGGACCGACGTCACCGCGCCCCGCACCGCATCCTTCTCGCCGGCCGCCAGCGCGCGGTTGCCGTCGCGCACGACCTCGTGGATCGCCGCGAGCGCACGGGGTACGGAGAGGTCGTCGTCCATCGCCGCCGCGAACTCGGCGCACAGCACACCGTCGGCCGGATCGACGTCACCGACCAGCTCGGTGGCGCGGTCGACGAAGCCTTCCAGCCTCCGGTACGCCGCAGTCGCCTCCAGCATCGCTTCGTCGGAGGCCTCGATCATCGACCGGTAGTGCGGCGCGGCGAGGTAGTAGCGCAGCTCGACCGGCCGCATGCTGGCCAGCACCTCGGTGACCAGCAGCGAGTTGCCGAGCGACTTCGACATCTTCTCCCCGGCCGTGGTCACCAGGCCGTTGTGCATCCAGTAGGCCGCGAAGTCGTTCCCGGCCGCGTTGGACTGGGCGATCTCGTTCTCGTGGTGCGGGAACATCAGATCCATCCCGCCACCGTGAATGTCGAACGCCGGACCCAGGTAACGCTCGGCCATCGCCGAGCACTCGATGTGCCAGCCCGGTCGGCCGGTGCCCCATTCCGTCCGCCACGAAGGCTCCCCCGGCTTGGCGGCCTTCCACAGCGTGAAGTCGCGCGGGTCACGCTTGCGCTCGTCGGTTTCGGTGTCGTCGGCGGGTTGCACGTTGTCCGGCCGTTGCCCGGACAGCCGGCCGTAGGGCGGCCATGACGCCACGTCGAAATAGACGTCACCGCCGGAGGCGTAGGCGTGGCCCGACGCGATCAGCCGCTCGATCAGCGCGACCATCTCCGGGATGTGACCGGTGGCCCGCGGCTCGACCGTCGGCGGCAGGCAGCCGAGCGTCTCGTAGGCCTGGGAGAAGGCGCGCTCGTTACGCGCCGCGACCAGCCACGCCGGCACGCCCTCCTGGGCGGCCCGGGCGATGACCTTGTCCTCGATGTCGGTGACGTTGCGGCAGAAGATGACGGTGTGGCCGGTGCGCAGCAGCCACCGGTGCAGGATGTCGAAGTCGACCGAACCGCGGACGTGACCGATGTGCGGCGGCGCCTGCACGGTCGCGCCGCACAGATACATCGACACCACGCCCTCGACCCGCGGCCGCAGTTCGCGGACCGCGCGCGTGGCGGTGTCGTAGAGGTGCAGGGTCACGCGAGCGAGTCTACGCAGGACGACAGCGGGACGCGGCTGTGCTCAGCCGGCCTCGATGTATGCGTGCTGCAGGTAATCGTGGACCGCCTGCTCAGGTACTCGGAACGAGCGTCCGACGCGTACCGCCGGCAGCTCGCCGGAGTGCACCAGCCGGTAGACCGTCATCTTGGAAACCCGCATCATCGCGGCGACCTCGGCGACCGTCAGGAACGAGACCTGCGCGGGAAGGGAGTCGGGGCTCGGTTGGGACACGTCAGGCTTCGGCGCGTCGGGCCGCGGTTCTTGGCCCCCCGACGACTTGGAGGAAGACGCCATCACGTCACCGGACCTTCCGCACGTGATGAGCAGTCACCCTTCCCCAGCGGTGGGCGAGAGACACGCACGTGCTTCACTCAGAGTAGCGGTACGGGTGTGACACGTGCGTTGGAACGCACAAGATCGGCTATTCGTGCGCCCGGCCGAGCTCCCGGCTGCGGTCCCGGGCGGCCTCGATCGCGGCGAGCAGGGCGGCCCGGACGCCGTGGTTCTCCAGCTCCCGGATCGCGTTGATGGTGGTTCCGGCCGGCGAGGTGACCGCCTCCCGCAGCCGGACCGGGTGCTCGCCGGTATCCCGCAGCATCACCGCCGCCCCGAGGGCCGTCTGGACAAGGAGATCCGCCGCGACCGTGCGGGGCAGGCCGAGCAGGATTCCGGCGTCGGTCATCGCCTCGACGAGGTAGAAGAAGTACGCCGGGCCGCTGCCGGAGAGGGCGGTTACCGCGTCCTGCTGCGATTCGGGCACTCGCAACACCCGTCCCACCGGCCTCAGCAGTTCCTCCGCGAGGGCCAGGTGATGCTCCTCGGCGTGTGACCCGGGACTAAGTGCGCTCATCGCCTCGTCGACGAGAACCGGGGTGTTGGTCATCACCCGCGCCACCGGGGTGCCCGGTGCCAGCCGCCGCTCGTAGAACGCGGTCGGGATGCCGGCGGCGAAGGACACGATGAGCGTGCCGGAGTCGACGACATCGACGAGTTCATCCACCAGCGCATCGACGTCCTGCGGCTTGACGGTCACCAACAGCACCTCGGCCTCGGCTGCGGCCTCGGCATTTCCGACCGCTCGTACGCCGTAACGGTCAATGAGTTCCTTGGCCCGCTCCGGGCGGCGGGTGGTGACCAGCACGTCCTCGGCCCGCCGGCCGGCGCGCAGCATTCCCGACAGCAGCGCCTCGCCGAGCTTGCCGGCGCCGAGCACGGCGAGTCGCGTCATCGAAACTCCTCAGGATCGGGTCGTGAGCGAGCGGAGGAAGAAGCCGACGTTGGCGGGCCGCTCGGCCAGTCGACGCATCAGGTAGCCGTACCACTCGTCGCCGTACGGGATGTAGACGCGCATCGTCTCGCCGGCGTCGACGAGCCGGCGCTGTTCTTCCGGCCGGATGCCGTAGAGCATCTGGTATTCGTAGCTCCCCCGCTCGCGGCCGTACCATCGCGCCCGCTCACCGGCGATGGCGACGAGGCGCGGGTCGTGGGTGGCGACCATCGGGTGTCCGGCACCGGCCATCAACACGTTGAGGCAGCGCACGTAGGACTTGTCGACGTCTTCCTTGTCCTGATAGGCAACGGATTCCGGCTCGCTGTAAGCCCCTTTGCACAGGCGGACCCGCGAACCCTCGTGAGCGAGCTCCCGGCAGTCGCCCTCGGTACGCCGCAGGTAGGACTGCACGACCGCACCCGTCGCCGGGAACTCCTTGCGCACCTCGGCGAGGATGCTCAGGGTCGACTCGGTCGTGGTGTGGTCTTCCATGTCGAGGGTGACGGTGGTTCCCGCGGCGTCAGCAGCGGCGCAGATCTCGGCCGCGCAGTCGCGGGCCAGCGACTCGTCGAGCAGTTGGCCGACCGCGGAGAGCTTCAGGCTGACCTCGCTGACGCCGGCCAGGCCCTCCTCGTGCAGTCGGCGGAGCACCTCGACGTAGGCCGCCGCGGTCGTGGCGGCCTGCGCCGGCTCGACGCAGTACTCCCCGAGCCGGTCCAGCGAGCTGCGCAGACCGTCCGCGGCCAGGGACCGCACGACGGCCACCGCGTCGTCGACGGACTCACCCGCGACGAACCGGCCGACGACGTTCCGGCTGACCGGCAGCGTCGACACCCAGCGCTTGACCCGGTCGTTGGCCGCAGCGGCGAGGATCACGGAGCGGAGCATGGGCAACAGGTTACGGCCCGGTTCGGACGCCGGTGCAGGCTCAGGCGTCGGCGAGTTCGGTGGGCACGGTCACGACATCGACCAGCGCGCCGTTGCGCCACACGGTGATCTCCAGCCGCCGGCCGATCACGTCTTCGACCATCAGCTGCTGCACCTGCGTGCTAGTCGTCAGGGGGACGCTGCGGGCGGCGACCAGGATGTCGCCGATCTGCAGCCCCGCCGTGGCCGCGGGGCTCCCAGGGATGATTTCGGCGACCCGCAGCCCGCCCGGCCGGCCGAGCTTGCGGACCAGAGCGGGCGGCAGCGGCGCCTGGGCCGCGACCAGCCCGAGCCAGGCCCGACGTACCCGGCCCTGGGTCATCAGGGCGGTGATGATCTGCCGGGTGGTGTCGTTGATCGGGACGGCCAGCCCCAGTCCCACACCGGCGACCGCGGTGTTCACGCCCACCATCCGCCCGGCGGAGTCGGAGAGGACGCCTCCGCTGTTCCCCGGGTTGAGCGCCGCGTCGGTCTGGATCACCTCGTCGACGACCCGCCCCGCCCGGGTGGGCAGCGACCGGCCGAGTGCCGAGACGATTCCTGCGGTCACGCTGCCGGCGAAGCCGAGCGGATTGCCCAGCGCGACAACCAGTTGGCCGACCCGCAGCACCGCGGCGTCTCCGAGCTCGACCGGGGGCGGTACGTCGCCGCGGGCCCGCAGCACGGCAAGGTCCGACAGCGGGTCGCGACCGATCACGTCGGCCCCGACCTCGACGCCGTCGGCGAATGCGGCCTCGACGGAGTCCGCGCCTTCGATGACGTGGGCGCTGGTCAACAGGAATCCGTCGGAGGTCAGCACGCTCGCGCTCCCGGCGCCCTGCGCCCGCCGGGTCCGCACCCGGACGCTGGCCACGCTCGGCAGCACCCGGTCGGCGACCGCGACGATCGTCGCCGAGTAGGCATCCAACGCGTCATCCTCCGCCATGACCGGTCAACCCCTGTCGCGCTCCGGCTGTGCCTCCGTTCGCCCAGAGCGCAGCCGGCACATTAAGATTCTTCGCACGAGTAAAGAAAATGGGAGGTCCACATGGCGGCCTCGGCCCAAGTCCCGGGCTTCACGCCCAGTGCGAACGCGCTGCGGTTCACAAATTCTTTCCCGCACGAGCCCGACGTTCAGATCAACCTCGGCAGGGCGGGGACGGTCGGGATCGGGGACGCGAGCCGGGGGTTGTGCGGCGGGATGGTGTTCGCCGTCCGGGACCTCTTCGAGGCCCACGCCCTACCCCCGCACGAGACGGATCCGCCGCACCGGGACAACCCGCTCTTCGGTTTTCTGGTCCGGCGGCTGATCGACAGCTTCAACCTGCCGCTCGGGGTGGTGCAGTACTACCGCTGGATGGCCACGCCCGGCCACGACATGGGGATCGGCTCACTCACCCGGCATGGCGTGTCCCGGATGACCATCATCGACAACTGGCCGCAGGTGCGGGCCGACATCGACGCCGGCCACCCCAGCCCGCTCGGCCTGGTCACCGTCTCCTCGCTCAACCCCGGCGACCTCGGCAAGAACCATCAGGTGCTCGCTTATGCCTACCAGGTCAGTGATTCCGCCGAACTGACGTTGTCTGTGTACGACCCCAACACCGGGGCCGACGACAACGTCCGGATGTCGCTGCAGCTCTCCAACCCCGCCCGCGAGACGCCGATCACCCACAACATCAACATCGCCGAACCGGTCCGCGGTTTCTTCCGGGTGCGCTACCGGCCGGCCGACGTGGCGGCCTTCGCCTCCGCCGGCGACGACGAGCCGGTGGCTTAGGGCCGCATCGACGGGGCGGCGAAGTGCAGCCGGGTGTAAGCGAGCGCCTCGGCGAGATCTTCCTCGCGGCGTTCGCGGTTGGGGACCCGCCGGGTGTTGACCTCGACCACAATCGCGCCGGTGAAGTCGCGTTGAGCCAGCCGCCCGAGCACCTCGCCGCACGGCTGGTTGCCGCGACCGGGCACCAGGTGCTCGTCCCGGCCGGTGCCGAGCCCGTCCCCGACGTGCAGGTGGGTGAGCCGATCGCCCATGGCGTCGAACATCTCCAGCGCGTCGCTGCGGGAGACCGCCGTATGCGACAGGTCGAGGGTGAGGTGTGAGTAGTCGCCGTTGACCGGTGCCCAGTCCGGCGCATAGGCCGACACCTCACGACCGCGCATCCGCAACGGATACATGTTCTCCACGGCGAAGCGAACCGCCGTCTGCTCCGACATCCGGTCCAGGCCGGCGCGGAATCCGCTCACGTAGCTGCCCTGCCAGCGGAACGGCGGATGGACGACGACCGTGCCGGCACCCAACGCCTCGGCGGCCGCCCGGCTGCGCTCGAGCTTCCCCCAGGGGTCGGTGCCCCACACACGCTGGGTGATGACCAGGCAGGGGGCATGCAGGGCCAGCACCGGAAGGCCGTAGTGGTCGGACAACCGGCGGAGGGCGGCGACGTCCTGGCTCAGCGGGTCGGTCCACACCATGACCTCGACTCCGTCGTACCCGAGCCGGCTGGCGATCTCGAACGCCGCCGCGGTGGACTCCGGATAGACCGAGGCGGTCGACAGGCCGATCGGCGCCGGCGGCACCGAGACGGTGCTCATCAGTCCGCCTCCGCGGGCAGTGCCGGATCGCGGTGCAGCGCGGCGAGCCGGGCCAGCTGCGCCTCGGTGACCCGGCGGGTGGACAGCGCCGGCAGCTCGCCGAGCGCGAAGAAGCCGACGTCGGTGGTCTCGCCGTCGAGGCCCGCTTCCGGCGCGGTGTCGTCCCGTCGCTCGCACAGGAAGAACACCTTCCACACGTGGAACGGCGGCCCGGCGCCGAGATGGCCGTTGCTGACGTTGCCGTCGTAGACGGCTGCGACGCGCGTGGCCCGGACCGCGAGCCCCGCCTCCTCGGCGAACTCCCGCTCCACGGCCGACGTCGGGGTGTCGAGTACGTCGGCCCATCCCCCGGGCAGCGTCCACAGCCCGTCCGAGGCCTCGCGGACCAGGAGCACCCGGTCTCCGTCGAAGAGCGCCCCACGCACATCGACGTGCGGAGTCGCATACCCGCCGTCGACGTCGAGGACGCTCGAGATCTCACTCACCGGTACGTCGGTGAGCAGGCCCAGCAACGAGGCCGACAGCTCGGCGAGCCGCGCGTAGCGCTCGGTGTCGTAGTGGTTCTGCGCGAAGGCGGTCCCGGTCTGCGCCATGGCGGCGAGCTCGACCGCGATCCGACGCAATTGCTCAGCGGTTGCGGCCCCGTCAGGTGCGGCCCCGTCAGCAGTCACCACCCCACCTTATGGGCGTGACCTGAGACCGGCGACGAACACCTGCAGGCCGAACTCGAACTCGCTCTCGAAGTCGCGATCCCGGACCCGCTCCACGGCCACCTGGGCCAGCCGCGGGAAGCGGCGCGGATCGATCCGCACCCCTCGCCCGGCACGGTGTCGAAGCGGCCGGCCTCCTGCTCGGCGATTGCCCGCCGACGGCGCCACGGAGGTCGCCGACGGTGTCCGCGACGCGCTCGGCATCTGCGCCTAGGCGAGCGAGCTCTCGGCCTCGCTGAGCCCGATCGGGTCGGCGGTGTCGGCCTCGTCGATGCCGGACAGCCAGTCGAGCCGGCGCAGGATGACGCCCTCCCGCAGCGCCCAGGGGCAGATCTCGACGACCTCGGCGCCGACCTCCCGCATGGCCGCCTCCGCCACCACGGCACCCGCGAGCAGCTGGTGGGCGCGGGCCGAGCTCACGCCTTCCAGCTCGGCCAGCTGATCGGCCTCGATCCGGGAGATGAAGGCGATCGTCTGGCGCAGGCCGGTGATGGTCAGCTCGCGCCGCACCCGCGGGCCGGCCGCCGAGGGCGCGGCGCCGGTCAGCCGGGCCAGCGACCGGAACGTCTTCGAGGTCGCCACCACCCGGTCGGGGTTGCCGACGGCCTTGACCTCGGTCAGTTCGGATCCGATGAGATCGTCGACGTAGACCTCGAGCTTCGCGAGCTTCGACCGGGACGGCGGGTCGCCGGACAGACGCTCCCGGGTCAGCCGTCCCGAGCCGAGCGGCAGGGAGACCGCCGCGTCCGGCTCCTCGTCCATCCCGGTCGCCACCTCGAGCGAGCCACCGCCGATGTCGAACACCAGCAACCGTCCCGCGCTCCAGCCGAACCACCGGCGTACGGCGAGGAAGGTGAGTCGCGCCTCCTCGACCCCGGTGAGCAGTTGCAGGTCGACGCCGGCCTCCGTGCGGACGCGGTCGAGCACCTTGCCGGCGTTGACCGCGTCCCGGACCGCCGAGGTCGCGAAGGCCAGCAGGTCGTCACAGCCGAGCCGGGCCGCCTCGGTGCGCGCGTTCTCCGCGGCGGAGACCAATGCGTCGGCGCCGCGCTTGGTCAACCGGCCGTTCTCGGTGACGTGCTCGGCGAGGCGCAGCACGCTCTTCTGCGAGTGGGTCGGCGTCGGATGCGCGCCACGGTGCGCATCCACCACGAGCAGGTGGACGGTGCTCGACCCGACATCCAACACACCAAGGCGCATGGGCTCACCGTAGTTGACCCCCTAGGGTGGGGGCGTGGCCAAATCCGCGCGCGCCTCCGCCGACCCCCGCAGCCGCGAAGTCGGTCTGGACTTCGCTCGCGAATGGGTCGAATTCATCGATCCCGACGACGAGGAGCACATGGTCCGGGCCGATCTGACCTGGTTGTGCTCCCGGTGGACCTGCATCTTCGGTCAGGGCTGCCACGGCGTCGTCGGCCGGCCGGACGACGGTTGCTGCAGCCATGGAGCGTTTTTCTCCGACTCCGCGGATGAGAAGCGGGTACGCCGCATGTCCCGCGAGCTCGACGCGTCCACGTGGCAACATGCCAGCCTCGGCCAGCGCAAGGGGATCAGCGTCCGCGACTCGATCGGCGACGAGAAGGACCGCCGCCGTACCCGTCGTGTCGACGGGGCGTGCATCTTCCTCAACCGCCCGGGTTTCTCCGGTGGTGCGGGGTGCGCGCTGCACGCGCTGGCCCTGCGGACCGGACGGCACCCGCTGGAGACCAAGCCGGACGTCTGCTGGCAGCTGCCCATCCGGCGCGACCAGGAATGGGTCGAGCGGCCGGACGACACCAAGGTCCTCGTCAGCACCATCACCGAGTTCGACCGGCGGGGCTGGGGCACCGGTGGACACGACCTGCACTGGTGGTGCACGTCGTCACCCGAGGCACACGTCGGCGGCGAGCCGCTCTACGTGTCCTACGGCCCGGAGCTCACCGCGTTGATCGGGCAGCCCGCCTACGAGGAGTTGGCCCGGCTCGCGGCCGAGCGCCTGGAGCGCGGGCTGGTCGCACCGCACCCCGCCGGCGCTCAGCCCTCGAACTTGTAGCCCAGCCCGCGGACCGTGACGAGGTGGCGCGGGTTGCCGGGATCGGGCTCGACCTTCGCCCGCAGCCGCTTCACGTGCACGTCGAGGGTCTTGGTGTCGCCGACGTAGTCGGCGCCCCACACGCGGTCGACGAGCTGGCCGCGGGTGAGCACCCGCCCGGCGTTGCGCACCAGCAGCTCGAGCAGGTCGAACTCCTTGAGCGGAAGGGCGACCTGGTCGCCGCGCACGGTCACGACGTGCCGGTCGACGTCGACCCGCACCGGCCCGGCCTCGATGGTGGAGGCCACCAGCTCCTCCGGCTCGCCATGGCGGCGGAGTACGGCGTTGATCCGGGCCACCAGCTCCCGCGACGAGAAGGGCTTCGTGACGTAGTCGTCGGCGCCGAGCTCGAGGCCGACCACCTTGTCGACCTCGCTGTCGCGCGCGGTCAGCATGATGATCGGGACGGTGGAGCGGTGCCGCAGCGTCCGGCACACCTCGGTACCGGGGAGTCCCGGCAGCATCAGGTCGAGGAGTACGAGGTCGGCACCGCGCCGGTCGAACTGACCCAGCGCGTCGGGGCCGGTCGCCGCGATGTCGACCTCGAACCCTTCGCGACGGAGCATGTAGGACAGCGCGTCGGAGAACGACTCTTCGTCCTCCACCACCAGCACGCGGGTCACCTGGTTCCTCTCACCTCGGCCGCGCGCTGCGGCGATGGGCACGACGCGGTCAGGAGCGCCGCGCGCATTACGGTCGACGACGGCCGGCAGCCGCAAGGTGAACGTCGACCCGGAGCCCTCCACACTCCACAGCCTGACACTGCCGCCGTGGTTGGTCGCGACATGCTTGACGATCGACAGACCCAGACCGGTGCCTCCGGTGGCCCGGGACCGAGCCGGATCGGCGCGGTAGAAGCGCTCGAAGATCCGCTCGTGTTCATGCTCGGCGATCCCGATCCCCTGGTCGGCGACCGAGATCTCGACGTATTCGCCGGAGCCGTCGACGCCGGCCTCATCGCTCCGATCCCGCAGCCTGGTGCCGATCGCGACCCGGGTCTTCGACGGGCTGTAGGCGATCGCGTTGCCCACCAGATTGACCAGGGCCATCACCAGCTGGGTCTCGTCGCCACGCACCACCAGCCCCGGGCGTCCCCCGCACACCACGGTGATCCCGGCCGTCTCCGCCGCGAGCCGGGTGCTGTCCACGGCCTCGGCGATGACCCGATCGACCGGCACGGTGCTCGCCGAGGACGGCAGCGGGTCGGCGCCCTGCAGGCGGGACAGCTCGATCAGCTCCTGCACCAGCCGTCCGAGCCGGTCGCCCTCGTGGTGGATCCGGCCCGCGAACCGGCGTACCGCCTCCGGGTCGTCCGAGGCCTCGACGATGGTCTCGGCGAGCAGGGTCAGGGCCCCGACCGGCGTCTTGAGCTCGTGGCTGATGTTGGCGACGAAGTCCCGGCGTACGGCGGCGAGCCGGCGCGCCTCGGTGATGTCCTGCAGGAAGAGCGCGACGTAGCCGGAGTCGCCCAGCGGGGAGACGTAGACGCTCACCGCGACCGGGTGGTGGCCGAGCCGGGAGTCCGGCAGGTCGACGAGCACCTCCCGGGCCTCGCCGCTCGTCCGCGCCTCGCGGGCCAGCCGGTGCAGCTCCTCGACGATGAGGTGCCCGCCGCGCACCACGCCCATCTCGCGCACCGCGGCGTTGGCGAGGGCGACGTCTGAGGAGACATCGAGGACGACCACGGCCAGCTGCATGACCTCGGGCAGCCGGCGGAGCACCGGCGCGGGGACCAGGAGTTCCGGGGCGGTCTCCCCGGGAAGCCGCGGCGCCGCCGCGCGCCGCCGCGCGCCAGCGTCCCGCCGGCCGAGGAGCCAACCCACAGCCAGTCCGACGGCCAGCGCGGCGACGACGCCGAGTGTGATGCCCAGCGCCAAAGTCACGTCAACGATGGTAGGCATTAGGGGAGAGCCCTGCCTCCCCGCCGGGCCCGCTGACCTGGGCAGAAGGGCAGAGTTCACCCGTCGTACGACAAGGGTTCACCGCAGCTGGTGCGGCGCGTGGCCTCGTGGAGCGACGGTCGGAGCACCCGGTAGCTGAATGAGGACTGACGATGCGTGACAACTTCCATGACGAGCTCGACAAGATCGGGACAGACCTGGTCGAGATGACGCATCTTGTCGCTTCGGCCATGTCCCGGGCGACTACCGCCCTGCTCGACGCCGACGTGGCGCTCGCCGAGAGCGTGATCAGTGCCGACGAGCGGATCGACGAGCGCTACCGGCACGTGGAGGAGCAGGCGTTCGACCTGCTCGCCCGCCAGCAGCCGGTGGCCGGCGACCTGCGCACCCTCGTGACCAGCCTGCGGATGGTCACCGAGCTGGAACGCGCCGGTGACCTCGCCCTGCACATCGCGAAGGTCGCCCGGATGCGCTACCCCACCTCCGCCGTACCCCCCGAGCTCCGGGCCACCGTGCGGGAGATGGGCCAGGTCGCCGAGCGGATCATCGCCAAGGCCGGCAGCGTCATCGCCGGCCGGGACGTCGGCCGGGCGGTCGAGCTCGAGGCCGACGACGACGTCATGGACGCCCTGCACCGCCAGTTATTCACCGAGCTGCTGTCCGACAGCTGGCCGTACGGCGTGGAGACCGCGGTCGACATCGCGCTGCTCGGCCGCTACTACGAGCGGTTCGCCGACCACGCCGTCTCCGTCGCCCGCCGGGTCGTCTACCTGGTCACCGGAGAGCTGCCCGAAACCGCCTGACGGCCTCGCCCGCCCACCGATCGGACTCGCACTCCACCCCCGCGCCGCGGCCGCCCCTGCGCAAGCCGGCGACATAGGACGCTGTACTCGCATTTCTGGGCCGAATTTGCGAGTAGAGCGTCCGATGATGGCCCGGGACCGTTGCGACGGTGGTGACGAGCCGTCCGCTCGCGATAGTCTGACAACGCCGTACTTGACGGCTCGGCGTCGAGATACCAGAGATATGTTAGCGCTATCATAGTGCTGATATAGTCTCGGCCATGACTGACGATGCCCTCGACGGCGCCTTCATCGGACAGTTCCGCGCGTGCTTCGACGCGATGGCCGCCGACGTCGCCCAGACCCTGGTCGACCTCGGCCTGTCCGACTACCGCCCGCGGTTCTCGGCCGTCATCCGCGTGGTCGCCGCGGACGGGCCCTCCACGATTCGGCACATCACGCAGCGGATGAACACCACCCACTCGGCGGGCAGCCAGACCGTGTCGGACATGGCGGCGCGCGGTCTGGTCGAGTTGCGCGCCGGTGCGGACGCGCGTCAGCGGCTGGTGCACCTGACCCGCAAGGCGCAGCGGTTACGCCCGCTGATCGACGCGGAGTGGGCGGCGACGTCGGCCGCCGTGCGGGAACTCAGCACCGAGTTGAGTGCGCCGTTGGACACGATCGCCCGCGAGCTGACCGAAGCGCTGCAGCGCCGTACCTTCCGCGACCGCATCGCCGCGAACCTCGACGGAGGCGAACGTGGCTAAGCGCGGACTGCTCGCCGACATCCGTCCGCTGCGCGAGTCGCCGGACTACCGGCGGCTCTGGCTCGGATCGGGACTATCTGCCGTCGGCGGCCAGATGACCACCTTCGCCGTGGCGCTGCAGGTCTTCAGAATGTCGCACTCGTCCGCGGCCGTCGGTGCGGTCGGCATCGCGTTCGCCGTCCCCGCGATCACCGTCGGGATGGTGGGCGGCGTACTCATCGACTCCGTCGACCGCCGCAAGCTCGTGCTCCTCACCAGTTCGGTGCAAGCTCTGGTGTCGGTCGCGTTCGCCGCGCAGGCGTTCGCCGGGACGGATGCCCTCTGGCTGCTCTTCGCGCTCACCGCCGTGCAGGGCGGCGTCGGCGCGATCAATGCGCCGGCCCGGCGCACGTTCATGCCCCGGCTGCTGTCGCGCGAACTCATGCCCGCCGGTGCGGCGCTGACGAGCATCTCCATGTACACCGCGATGATCACCGGGCCCGCGCTCGCCGGCGGGATCACCGCGGCGGGCGGGCTCAGGTTCTGCTACCTGATCGACGCCCTGTCCTTCGGCGGCGCGCTCTACGGGGTGTTCCGGTTGCCGCCGATGCGCCCCGAAGGCACCAGCGCGCAGCGCAACTTCGCCGCGGTGCTCGACGGATTGCGCTTCATCGTCGACAACCGGGCCCTGCGCGGTGCCATGCTCGCCGATCTCAGCGCGACCGTGCTGGCCATGCCGATCGCGCTCTTCCCCGCCATCAACGCCGATCGGTTCGGTGGGTCGCCAGGCACCCTCGGCCTGCTCAGTACGGCGATCGCGGTCGGCGGTCTGCTCGGCTCGGTTCTCTCCGGCCCGGTCAAGCACGTCGTCCATCCCGGTAAGGCAATGCTGATCACCGGCTCGATCTGGGGCGCGGCACTGGCCGGATTCGGCGTCGTACACGGGTTGGCAGCCTCGCTTGCGCTGCTCGCCATCGCCGGTGGCGCCGACGTCTTATCGGTCGTGTTCCGTACGACGATCGTCCAACTCGCCACACCCGACTCGATGCGGGGACGTACCAGCTCCACCGAATTCGTCGTCGGTGCCGCGTTCCCGCAGGTGGGCAACTTCCGCGCGGGACTGGTCGCCAGCGCGTCCTCCCCCGCGATCAGCGCCGTAGCCGGAGGGTTGGCCGCTGTCGTCGGCGCCGGACTGATCGCGCTGCGGCTGCCCGAATTTGTGCGCTACCGCCACGCGGACCGGGTCGACGACCTCGGGGTCTCGAGTTGACTTCGAGCTAGGTTGAGGTCGCAGGATGACGACGATGACTGATGAAGCGCTCCTTGATGCCCTAGACCGCTTGCGTGGCACCGGTCCCGAGTTCGACGGTTTCCTCGCCAACCACGGACCAATGGCGGCCGAAGCATTGACCCGGTTGGGCGGCGCCGACACTCTTCCGCGTTGGGTCGACGGCTACCTCGGCCGGCTCGATTCCGCGCCGGAGGTCCGCCGCGGGATCGGCGATGCCGATTGGCGAGAGCACCTCGGTGATGAGACGTTGGTCGGCGACTGGACGGCGTACCTGCGTACACAGGCACAAGAGATGTCCTGGCGGGATCTGCTGCTGCAGTGGTGGCCGCGGCTGCTGCCCGGCCTGGCCGCCAGTGCGACCCACGGCGTGATCCGCACCGCGCACGCCGTGCGGTCACTGCGCGATGCCGGCGCCGAGCCCCACGCCCTGCTGGTCGACGAACTCGCCCAGGGCCTGGGATTCTGGGCAGCGCGTTACCAGACCATGCCGGGCAATCCACAACTCACGGGTGGCTCCGATTCGATCGCAGCCCTTGCCCGGCTGCCGCGCCTCGACCCGGCGGTACCGTCCGAGGGTCCCGGCATCGTCGGTCGTCTGGTGTCGCTGCGCCACCTCGACGGCTTCACCGACGGGCTGGACGACTGGGGCCCACCGCTCACGCCCGATGACGCGCTCGATGACCTCATCGGAGCGGCCGCCCGCGTGCTGGCCGCACGTGACGACGCACCGATCACGTTCTGCCACGCGGTGACCGCACCCGCCGCCGTACGCCTGGTGTTGCCTGAGCTCCCGAGTGAACTGCAGCGGGCGAGCGTGGCGGCGAGCTGGCAGGTGGTCGGTGGCATCGTCGCCGCGTTCGCGGCGCCACGTCAGGAGGCGGAGAGCGTTGCCGCGGAAGCGGATGTCGGCGGGTTGCTGCAGGAGCTTGACGCACGCGCGATCGAGAACGGCGACGAGCACGTCATCAAGCTCACCGAGGCCGCGGAGCGCGAGTACCGGCGTACCAAGAACGTCACCCTGCTCGTCGCCGCAGATCGGTTCCGCGATCGCGTATCCGCCGGCTGAGTTCGTGGGCGTCGAGCCGTGCGACATCGTGCGCCGTACTCGCATATTGGGGCTGATTATGCGAGTAGGACGCACGATAATGGCCGGGACGACGATGCAGCGCCGCAACATCGGACGTCCTACTCGCAATCTGGACCCAATCGTGCGAGTACAGCGTCCGATGATGGCAGGACGAGGTGCGCGACGCTACGGACCGAGTCGGTCTGAACGGCGGATCTCCTTGTGCACAAGGGGTTTCCGGCGTCGAGAAATTGTCGGTGGCTCGCCATAGTGTGTGCGCATGGAGAACGGCGGGCACACCGTGTGGGGAGCGATCACCGCGCTGACGGCCGGAGTCGACGGGTTGGCCGGCGAACAGCTTTGGCGGCTGGGCGACGACGACCTGCTCGAGGCGATGCGGGTGCGTCGAAGTGCAGGCGCGGCGGCTGTTCGCGGCGTCGCTGCGGCTCGTCGCCGAGGTCGACGGTCGAGGGATATCCGGCGCTCGGGGTGCGTCGTCCACGGCGGCGCTGGTCCGACAGGTCATGCGGATCGGACCGGGCGAAGCGGCCGGTCGGGTCGCAGCGGCCGATGCGATTGTCGACCGGGTGGGCACGTCCGGCGAGCTGCTGCCGGCGGCCCTCCCGGCCACCGCGGCGGCGGCCCGGCAGGGCAACGTCGATCCGGTGCAGCTCAGGGTGATCCTGGGTGTGCTGCGCCGGCTTCCGGCGGCGGTGGATGCCAACACCAGGGCGCACGTGGAAGCGTTCCTGGCCCAGAGGGTGGAAGAGTTCGACGCCACCACGCTTGGCCGGATCGGTCGGAGGCTCGTCGCGACTCTGGACCCGGACGGGACGCTGGCCGACGACGAGGCCGCGGTGACGGCGCGCGAGCTCAGCTTCCACCGCGACGCCGAGGGAATGATCGTGATTCGCGGCCGCCTCGATCCTGAGGGCAGCGCGCTGCTGCGGACCGCGCTCGACCCGTTCGCCGTCCCCCGACCGGCCACCGACGACGAGCCCGACCTGCGGTCGCCGGCCCGGCGGTCCGCCGACGCGCTCATCGAGTTGGCGCGCCGCGCCCTGACCGCCGGCGACCTGCCGGACAACGGCGGCGTACGCCCGCAGCTCATGGTCACCATCGACCTTCCGACCCTGCAGCGGGACCTGACGAAGGCTCGCCCGGGGCTCCTCGACTGGGGCGGCCCCGTGACCGCCGAAAGCGCTCGGCGGATCGCTTGCGACGCGCAGATCATTCCGGTGGTCTTGTCCGGCGCCGGAGTTCCGCTCGACGTCGGCCGGGCCGCCTACACCGTGCCGACGGGCATCCGGCGCGCCTTACTGGCGCGCGACCGAGGGTGCGCCTTCCCCGGTTGCGACCGCCCGCCGACCTGGTGCGACGCCCATCACATCACCCACTGGGCCGACCAGGGGCCCACCTCGTTGGCCAATCTGGTGCTGCTGTGCGGCCACCATCACCGCACCGTCCATCACCGGGGCTGGCAGGTCCGGCTCGCCGAAGGTCATCCCGAATTCATCCCCCCACGCTGGATCGACCCGACCCAGACCCCGCGGCGCAACCGGCTCCACCACCTGCCGGAGTTCCCGCGGGCGGGGTGACGGGTGACATCGTCCGGCGCAAGGATGAGTGAATGAGCGGCGAACCGACCTTCACCAGCGTCACACCCTACCTTCGCTACCCCGACGGCGAGGCCGCCGTCGACTGGCTCACGCGTGTCTTCGGTTTCGGTCCGGCGCGGACGGTGCGCGGCGGCGACGGCCGCGTCCGGGAGGGAGAGATCCGGATCGGTCCGGTCCGGATCGATTTCAACGGCGGGCCAGATCCGGTCGTCGGCACGTTGCTGATCATCGGCGTCACCGACGTCGACGCCCAATACCGCCGGATCCGCGACGCAGGCGTCGAGATCGCGCCGCCGCGGGACGAGGACTACGGGCCTCGCACCTGCCACGTCGACGACCCGTGGGGCTACAGCTGGTACTTCTGGCAGGGCGACGCGGTCTACCCGTGACGCGCCGAGGTCAGCGGCCCTGGTTCTTGACCGCCTCGATCGCGGCTGCGGCGGCGGCCGGGTCGAGGTAGCGACCGCCGCGCTCGACGGGCCGCAACGCGTCGTCGAGGTCGTAGGCGAGCGGTACGCCGGTCGGGATGTTGAGGCCGACCACGGCCTCCTCGCTCATGTCGTCGAGGTGCTTGACCAGGGCGCGCAGCGAGTTGCCGTGCGCCACGACGAGGGTCGTCCGGCCGGCCCGCAGGTCGGGAACGATCGCGTCGTACCACCAGGGCAGCATCCGCTCGAGCACGTCCTTGAGGCACTCGGTCTGCGGCCGGAGCTCGGGCGGCAGGTCGGCGTAGCGCGGGTCGGAGTACTGCGAGAACTCCGAGCCCTGCTCCAGCGGCGGCGGCGGCGTGTCGTAGGACCGGCGCCAGAGCATGAACTGCTCCTCGCCGTACTGCTCGGAGGTCTGCTTCTTGTTCTTCCCCTGCAGCGCGCCGTAATGCCGCTCATTCAGGCGCCAGGACCGGCGGACCGGGATCCACTGCCGGTCGGCGACGTCGAGCGCCAGCTCCGCTGTGCGGATCGCCCGCCGCAGCACCGACGTGTGCAGTACGTCGGGGAGCAGCTTGGCCTCGCTGATCAACTCACCGCCGCGGCGGGCCTCGGCCTCGCCGGCCGGGCTGAGGTCGACGTCGACCCAGCCGGTGAAGAGGTTTTCCTTGTTCCACAGGCTTTCGCCGTGGCGGAGCAGGACGAGCGTTCCGGTCATGCGTCTGAGCCTGCCAGAGCCGTCGTCCTAGCGTCGGTCCGGGTCGGCGAACCGCGCGAAGGCGGCCAGATTGGCCAGCGACTCGCCCCGGCTGACCCGCCAGGCCCACTCCCGCCGGATCGAGTCGGCGAAGCCGATCTCCAGCATGGTGTTGAAGTTGTCGTCGGCGTAGCTGAGTACGGCGCCCAGCAACCGGTCGATCTCGTCCGGGGTCACGGCGTGCAGGGCGGTCCGGCCGACCAGGTAGACGTCGCCGTGCGGGTCGATGCTGAACGCGACGCCGTACATCCGGGCGTTGCGCTGCAGCAGGAAGTCGTAGAGCCGCTCGCGGTCCTGGTCGGGCTGACGCATCACGAACGCCTCGACGTGGAGCGCGTGCTCCCCGACGATCAGCCAGCACATGGTCGCGAGCTTCTGGGTGCCGGGCAGGGTGACGAGGTACGAACCCTCGGCGGTGCGCTGGTAGGTGAGCTCGCGGTCGTCGAGCGTGGCGCGGATGACCGCGTCGAGCGACGCCCGATCCGGTGCAGTCACCGCGGTCCGCTCACCGCGCCAGCCCGACGCGGGCCTTTCCCCGGTGCGCGAGGGAGTCGCGGTAGGCGACGAGCAGCCCGTCGACGGTGCGGTCCCAGGTGTAGTCGGCGGCATGCGCCGGCCCGCCGCGGGCGAGTCGCGCCGCGAGATCCGGCTCGGTCACGATTCGGTGCACCGCCACCGCGACCTGCTGCGGCGCACCACCGGACGCGAGCAGGCCCGACCGCTCGTGCGCGACCGCCACCGGCAGGCCGCCGACCGGCGTCGCGACCACCGGGGTGCCGCACGCCTGTGCCTCGAGCGCGGCCAGCCCGAACGACTCGCTCCGGCTCGGCATCACCAGGACGTCGGCGGCGCGGTAGACGTCCGGCAGGGCGTCGCGCGCGACCGGTGGCAGGAAGCGGACCGCGCCGCCCAGACCCAGCTCGCCGGCGAGCGCCGGCAGTTCGCGCTCGCCGTAACCGCGGCCGCTGACGCCGCCGACGATGGCCACGACGAGCCGGTCGCCCAGCGGCGGGTCACGGTGGCGCAGTTCGGCGGCCGCCCGGATCAGGACGTCAGGTCCCTTGTGCTGCTGCACCCGCCCGACGTAGGCGAGGACGACGGCGTCGGCCGGCAGCCCGAGCTGCGACCGCGCGGCAGCACGGTCACCGGGACGGAACCGGTCGAGATCCACTCCGGGAGGGACGACCGAGACCGTCGCGGGGTCGGCGTCGTAGAGCTCGATCAGCTCACGCCGCTCGACGGCGGTCGCCGCGACGAGCCGGTCGGCCTCGGCCACGATCTGGTCCTCGCCGAGGATGCGTACGGCGGGCTCGGGCGATTCGTCCGCCGACCGGCGGGCGTTCTTGACCTTGCCCAGGGTGTGGAAGGAGTGCACCAGCGGCACGCCCCACCGGTCGGTGGCGAGCCGGCCGACGTGGCCGGAGAGCCAGTAGTGGGAGTGGGCGAGGTCGTACCACCCGGCCTCGTGACCGGCTTCGGCCCGCAGCAGGCCGGCCGCGAACGCGCACAGCTGCGAGGGCAGCTGGTGGCTCGGCACTCCACCGAACGGGCCCGCCGAGATGTGGCGCACCAGGACGCCGGGCTCCAGTTCGACGGTGGGCGGCAGGTCGCTGCTGGCCGCGCGGGTGAAGATCTCGACCTCGACACCGCGGGCGGCCAGTCGGCGGCTCGTCTCGACGACATAGACGTTGAGGCCGCCGGCGTCGCCGCCACCGGGCTGCTCCAGGGGCGACGTGTGCACGGACAGCACCGCGACGCGGCGCGGCAGCCCGGCTCGGGAGAGCTCCCGGGGCGGCCGCAAGCGACCGGTCGACTGCACGGGCACCTCCGGGTCAACGTGGGTCATTGTCTGTGTCAACGTCGTACCCGCTCAGATCCTGCCCCATGCCGTGTCGGGGCCTCGCGGCGACTTGGCAGGATGTGGCCATGAGCTCTCCTTCAACCACCTCCCCGGTCGCCGTCGTCACCGGCGCGAGCAGCGGCATCGGCGCGGCGAGCGCCCGCCGACTCGCCGCCGACGGATTCCACGTCGTCCTCGCGGCCCGGCGGCGCGACCGGCTCGACACGCTGGCGAAGGAGATCGGCGGGACGGCGCTGACCCTGGACGTCACCGACCAGGCCTCGGTCGACGAGTTGGCCGAGGCCGTGCCGGAGTGCCGCGTGCTGGTCAACAACGCCGGCGGCGCCAAGGGCCTCGACCCCATCGAGAACGCCAATCCCGACGACTGGGCGTGGATGTACGACGTCAACGTGCTGGGCACGCTGCGGGTGACCAAGGCCATGCTGCCCGCGCTGGTCCGCAGCGGGGCCGGCCACGTCGTCGTGATGAGCTCCACGGCCGGTCGGATCGTCTACGAGGGCGGCGCCGGCTACACCGCGGCCAAGCACGGCGCGACGGCCCTCGCCGAGACGCTGCGGCTCGAGCTGTCCGGCAAGCCGGTGCGGGTCAGCGAGATCGCCCCGGGCATGGTGCGCACCGACGAGTTCGGGCTGGTCCGCTTCGGCGGGGACGCCGAGAAGGCGGCCTCGGTCTACGCCGGCGTACGCGAGCCGCTGACCGCCGAGGACATCGCCGACTGCGTCGGCTGGGTCGTCACCCGGCCCCCGCACGTCGACATCGACCTGCTCGTGGTCAAGCCGCTGGCGCAGGCCGCCCAGCACAAAGTCCACCGCGAGCCCTGAGTCCCAGCTCCCCCGCCCCGGCCAGCCATTTGGCTTGAACGTCACGTTCAAGCCATCTAGCGGCATGAACGTCACGTTGATGCCGAACGGGGGTCGCCCGATTCCGCTTGAACGTCACGTTCAAGCGCTCTATCCACTTGAACGTGACGTTCAAGCGGAATGGCAAGGCGGCGCGGGGCGCAGGAGAGCGGGCGGTCAGTCGAGGGTGACGCCGACGAGGCGGGGTTCGGGACGCAGGGTGACGCTGAAGCGGTCGCGGACGCCGTCGCGGATCTCCCGGGCGAGCGTGACCAGCTCGGCGGTGGTGCCGCCGCCGCGGTTGGTGAGGGCCAGGGTGTGCTTGCCCGATACGGCGACCCGGCCCACCTGCCGGCCCTTGGTGAAGCCGGACCGTTCGATCAGCCAGGCCGCCGACAGCTTGACGGTGCCGTCCGGACCCGGCCAGTGCGGGAACGACGTCCCCGGCGCCAGCCCGGCCTGCACCACATCGGCCGCTGCGGCCGTGACGACCGGGTTGGTGAAGAACGACCCGGCGCTCCAGGTGTCGTGATCATCGGGGTCGAGCACCATGCCCTTGCCGCGGCGCAGGTCGAGCACGGCCGCGCGCACCGAGGCGAGCGGCGCCGGGCACCCCTCGTCGACACCGAGTCGGCGCGCCAGCTCGGCGTACCGCACCGGTGCGGAGTGCGGTTGACGGCGCAGCGAAAACCGCACCGACAACACGACGTAGCGCTCGGAGTGCTTGAACCGGCTGTCCCGGTAGCCGAACCGGCACTCGGCGGGGGCGAGTTCCCGCACCGCGCCGTCGGTCCGATCCCACACCCGCACGGACGCGATCGTCTCGGCGATCTCCTGGCCGTAGGCGCCGACGTTCTGCACCGGCGTCGCACCGACCAGCCCCGGGATGCCGGACAGGCACTCCCAGCCGGCCCAGCCCTCCTCGACCGTGCGGGCGACCAGGGCATCCCACGGCTCACCGGCCGCGACGTCCAGCTCGATCCGGTCGCCGTCGGTGGTGACGTCGACGCCGCGGTGGCGCAGCAGGACCGCCGTGCCGGGCCATCCCGCGTCGGCGAGGACCAGGTTGCTGCCGCCGCCGATCAGCAGCACACCGGTCCCGGCGTCGTCGGCGGCGCGGACCGCCGAAACCAGTTCGTCCGCCGTGTTGGGCTCGGCAAGGGTCGCGGCCGGGCCGCCGAGCCGGAGCGTGGTCAGCGGCGAAAGCGGTACGTCGGCACGCTCGAGCACCCCGCTACCGTAACCGCCCGGGCCGGCGAGGAAGCCGTCGAGGAAGATTGGCGCCATGAACCCACAGGACCACGTGCATCTGGTCAACAACGGCAAGCGCGACATGACCATCGACGAGCTGGCGCGCATGCAGCCCGGAATGGACCGCCTGATGGCCGAGGTCGGGCCGCGGGTCTACCGCCTCTACTACGCCGGCAACGCCGGAAACTGGCCGCTGGCCACCTACTTCTACAAGTCGGTCGTCAAGCAACTCCGCCTCTGCGCCCAGAGCCGGCCGAAGTACGAGCCGCAGATGTCGACGTTCATCGAGCAGGACTGCGAGCCGGTGCGGGCCGCGATCGCCGCGGGCGACGGAGCCGCGTTCGAGGCCGCCTACGACAAGATGGTGCAGCGCTGCAACGACTACCACATCGAGTTCGGCAAGCCCTACATCTCCTGGCATACGCCGTCCCAGCCGCCGGACGATCTCGACCTGACCGCCGGGATGGGCTGAGCCGCGCTATCCGTCCTCGAGTGCCCGCGCGAAGGCGTCGTACGCCGTCCGGTCGAAGAGCACGAACCTGACGTGCGTGACCTTGGTCGACGCCGCCCGGACCGCCGCCACGGCGACCTCGGCGCCGTGTTCGAGAGGCCAGCCGTAGATCCCGGTGGAGACCGCCGGAAACGCCACCGACTCCGCGCCGATCTCATCGGCGACCCGCAGCGACTCGACGTAACAGGAGCGCAGCAGCGGCGTGCGGTCCTCCCCCTTCGCCCACACCGGTCCGACCGTGTGGATCACCCAGCGTGCCGGGAGCCGTCCGGCGGTCGTTGCCACCGCCTGGCCGGTCGGCAGGCCGTCGCGGTAACGGTCGGCCCGCAGGTTCCGGCACTCGGCCAGGATCTCCGGGCCGCCGCGGCGGTGGATCGCGCCGTCCACCCCGCCGCCGCCCTGCAGCGACCTGTTCGCCGCGTTGACGACGGCGTCCACGTCCTGCTCGGTGATGTCTCCGCGCACCAGGGTGATCTCCATGGCCTCCAGGGTGCCAAGAGCCCGCGAGGCACGTCCGACGCGGTCCGCTAGCGTGACCGCCCGACGTCCCCCGCAGAGACCCTCCGAGGTGCCGGTGCCCAGGTTCGGTGTGCCCAACCTGTGCGGCGCCGACCTTGTCGTCATCGCCGGCGCCGCGATCGCCGGCTGCGTCACCACCCAGGCCACCTACACGCAGGCCGGCGCCGCCCTGTTGATCGCGCTGGTCCTGATCGTGTCGCTGGGGCTGGTGCGCGGAGGCACCGCACTGCGCCCGCACCGCTGGGCGATCGCGGTCGCCTACCTCGTCTGCGTCGTCGTACAGGCCGTCAAACCGCCGCTGGACAACGTGCACGGCAACACGGTGCTTCGGGTCGCGGTGGGGTTCGGCATCGCGGCCACGGTGGTCGCTGCGGCCACCCTGCTCCGGGCGCGGGCCGTCGTCGTGGTCGCCGCGGTCGCCCTGATCGGGGTCTCCTACGGCCTGGTGGTGGCCGGCGGTACGCCGATCATCGACGTCTGGGTGATCCTGCAGCAGTCGTCCCTCGCCGTGGTGCACGGGATGAACCCCTACGTGCTGCACTTCTCCGGCGTACCGCCCGGGCAGACGTCCGGCTGCTTCAACTACCTGCCGGCGACGTTCCTGCTACCGATCCCGGGCCGGCTGATCGGCGATGTGCGGTGGGTCGAGGCGGCGTCGATGCTCGCCGCCGTGATCGTCCTCGCCGTACGGGTGCGTGGCACCGCCCGCCGCGACCCGCGCTCGATCGCACTCGCACTCCTGCTCGGGGTGCTGCCCGGCGCGCTGTACGACGTCCAGCAGGCCTGGAACGAGACCCTGCTGCTCGGCGCGGTCGTCATCGCCGCCGTCCTGATCGACGCGGGCCGCGGGTGGTGGGCGGTGCTCCCCCTCGCGGTCGGCCTGGCGACCAAGCAGCACCTGGTATTGCTGCTGCCGTTGTTCTGGTTGTGGCCCGGGCTCGGCCCGCGCCGCACGATCGCCGCGGTAGGCGGCGCCGCGGCGATCACCGCCCCGTGGCTGCTCCTCAACTACGGCCGGTTCCAGACCTGCACCGTCGACTTCTTCCTCCGGATCGCCCCGCGCGGGACCTCGCTGTCGGTGTGGCATTGGATCCCGGCCGCCGTACACCTTCCGGTGCTGCTGGCGGCGCTGGTCGTCGGCTACGTGATCGTGCTCGCCCGCGCGCCCCGCACCGCGGGCGGCCTGCTCATGGCCGGCGCCGTCGTCTTCGCCTTCTTCGACCTGGTGAACAAGCAGACGTTCCTCAACCAGTGGCTCTTCGTCGCACAGCTGCTCGTCGCCGGACTGGCCCTGCACGGGGCCCGATGTCGCGACCCAGTGGTCGATGACAGTCAGTCGATGACGGTCAGTCGATGATGCGGACCCGCAACCGGCGGAAGCCCTTGCCCTTGTTCTCGACCTTCGCCACCTCGATGCCGCCGATGAACTTCGTCGAGGCGACGTGCGTGCCACCGTCGGCCTGGGTGTCGAGCCCGACGATGTCGACGATGCGCACCTCGGTGAGGTCGGGCGGCAGTAGGTTGGTCGCGGTGCGGATGATGTCGGGGATCGTGAAGGCCTGCTCGCGCGGCATGGTGGCGACCTCGATCCGCCGGTCGGCGGCGACCTCTGCCGCACACGCTGCCGCGATCCGATCTTTGAACTCCGCCGGGACGTCGGGGAGGTTGAAGTCCATCCGGGCCGTCAGTGGCTCCATGTTCCCGCCGGTCACCAATGCGCCGAAGTCGCGGAAGACGACGCCCGACAGCAGGTGCAGCGCGGAATGGGTGCGCATCAGGGCGGTACGCCGGTCGTCCTCGACGGCACCGCGCACCGTGGTGCCGGCCGGCGGGACCGGGTCGCCCTCCTGCGGCAGCAGGTAGAGGTCGTCCCCCTTGCGCACGCCGACGATGCGGGTCTGCACCCCGCCCCAGATCAGCACACCGTGATCGGGGGGTTGCCCGCCTCCGCCGGGATAGAACGCCGAGCGGTCCAGCACGATGCCGACCTCGGGATCGGCGGCGAGGACCGTCGCGTCCCACTCCCGCAGGGTCTGATCGGCGAGCTCGAGCCGGTGGGTGCGTCCGTGCAGATCGCTGGCCATTCGGCCACCCTAGGACGGAGCGCTACCAGCGTCCGGGTCCGCCGCCGCTCTGGATCTCCCGGACCGCGGGTCGCACGTCGACGAGATAGACGATCGAGCCGATCAGCCCGGCGATGCCGAAGAAGCTGAGGAACCCGAAGAAGAACACGATCAGGGCGGCGACGGCGGTGATGCCCAGCCAGGCCGGCTTGTTCAGCTTGTTCGCGGCCACGAAGGCCGGGGTCTTCCGGGTGGCGCAGTCGATCAGCGCCCACAGCTGCAGCGCCATGCACGCCAACTGGACCACCGTCATCAGGGACCCGGAGAGATTGCCCACCGAATCAGGGTACGGCGTCCCCGCGCGCCGCGCCGCTCCCGAGCCGCACCGTCCGGGGCCGGCGGGTGAACCCCTCGCCTGCGTAGACCGTGACAAGGAGTGAAGCGGCCTGAAATCGTCGGGCTGGTAATCGGGGGATCCACCATGAATTCGCGTCACGATGATCAACACACAGCGACGACCCGGCAGCCCGGCGATCCGCCGCCGCGCCGGGGACGGCGGGCACTGCGGTGGATCCTTCCGATCTCCGCCGCGGTCGCCGCCGCCGGCGTTCTTGCCGCCTGCGGGTCGAGCACGTCGAGCACCGGACAGTCCAACGCGGGCGCGGCCACTCCCGCGACCCACTCGATCGTCGCGGTACGGACGGTTCCGGGCGCCGGCAAGGTTCTCGTGAACTCGGCCGGACGCACGCTCTACACCGCCAAGCAGGACTCGGCCGCGATGATCCACTGCACCGGCTCGTGCACCGCCATATGGATTCCGCTGACGACGACGAGCAGCACGATCACGCTGCCCAATGGCGTGACCGGTCACCTCACGACCGTGAAGCGGCCGGACACCGGAAAGATGCAGCTGGCGTACGGCGGAAAGCCGCTCTACACCTTCAAGCTGGACACCTCGGCCGGCCAGGCCAAGGGCAACGGCGCCCACGACAACTTCAACGGCACCGCGTTCAGCTGGCAGGCGGCAGCGGTGGGCGGCGGGGCCGCAGCGCCCGCGCCGAGCCCGTCCTCGACCGGAGGCAACGGCACCTACTGACCCCCGTTCGACCGACGATCCCCCCGGAAACCTCTCGCTCCGGGGGATCGTCGCCGTCTGCTCAGCTCTCGGTGGGCTTGCTGGTCGTCGACTTGCTGGCCGTCGACTTGCTGGTCGTCGACTTGGTGGTCGAACTGCTGCGTCGCGGGGCACTCTTGCGGGCGGTGGCCGCCCGACCGGTACGCCGCGCCGATGCGCTCGCCTCGTCGGTCTTGTCCTTCGCGGTCTCGGCGGTCGCGTCGACGTCGTCCATGACCTGCTCGAACCGTGCCTCGGTGCGGCGGGCCTGCGGGCTGCGGCGTACCTGGGCCACGACCTGGGCGCCGCGCCGGGCGAAGTAGTCGTAGGCGTCCTTGGCCTGCTCGCCGTAGGCTTCGGCGACGGCACGCATTCCGGCCGGGGTGATCTGCTGGGCCCTGTCCGGCAGGTCGCCGGCCGCCTCCTGCAGCCGCTTCGCCCGCGCCTGCGCCTCGGCCTGGATGGCGGCGATGCGCTTGAAGGCGAGGTCGGAGGCCCCGACCCAGGCGTAGAACGGCTTGCGGGCATCGCCGATGGCTGCCCTGCCCTGGGCGACCATGGCCTCGCCGGCCTTACGGGCATCAGTGGTGAGCGACATCGTCGATCTCCTTCTCATCTGGCGGGGGTACCGCCGTGGTCGTGTGGACGGTCGCGAGGTTTTCCCGGCAGAACGATTCGTAGATCTCCACCAGGACCTGTCGCTGCCGCTCGGAGAGCCTGGTGTCCCGCAGGATCGCGGCGATGACCTCGAGGTCCCCGTCCCGCTCCTCGAGGATCCCGGCCTGCAGGTAGAGCGTCTCGGCGGAGATCCGCAGGCCCTTGGCGATCTGCTGCAGGATCTCGGCGCTCGGGCGGCGCAGCCCTCGCTCGATCTGGCTGAGATAGGGGTTGCTCACCCCGGCGAGCTTGGCGAGCTGACGCAGTGACACCTGCGCCGTACGGCGTTGTTCGCGGATGTAGTCGCCCACGTCGCCGACCGACAAACCGGGCACGTCGCACCCCCTCCGCGTGTGGTCCGTTGCTGTACTCCCCGTCACGGTAGCCCGTAGTGCTAGCTCCTGCAAGCAACCAGCTAGCACCCGGCCCTGAGTACGGGCAACCGGGGAATGATCCGTGGGGGACGCCCGTTGTGCTCGCTGACCGGCCCGTTTCATGCCCCCGGGCCTCACCATATTGCCGCTACGAGCGGCCACTCGCCGAGAGGCGGCTGGCGGGCCGGTCCAACGATCGCGGCCCCGTCCGGAAGAGATTTCGGGCGGGGCCGCGGTCGTTTTTCGGGAGAAGAACCGCCCGACCGCCCGCTACCGTGATCGACATGGCGCGTAAGGCTCGCGGGAGGGGCACGGCGATGGACTGGACACTGCTCGCCCTCGCGGGACTGTTCGAGACCGGATTCGCGGTATTCCTCAAGCAGAGCCACGGCATGTCTCGGCTCTGGCCGACCATCGGGTTCGCCGCGTGCGCGCTCATCAGCTTCGGACTGCTCACCATCGCGCTGAAAGGCCTCGAGGTCGGCCCGGCCTACGCCGCCTGGACCGGCATCGGGGCCGCCGGCACGGCGATCATCGGAATGGCCGTGCTCGGCGAGACCGTCTCCACCGTCAAGATCATCTCGATCGTGCTCGTCGTCGCGGGCGTCATCGGGCTCAACCTGGCCGGCGCCGGCGCTTGACCGCCGGTCCTACTTGTCCGGCTGCACCTGGACCTTGAGCCCGCCGCGCGCCCGCACCCGGTCGAGAGCCTGCTCGAAGTCCTCCAGCGCGAACCGGTCGGTGATCATCGCGGCGCCGTCGACCGCCCGCGCGGCCAGCAGCCGCATCGCCGGCTCGAACGTCGAGAGCACAGCCATCGACCCGATGATGGTGATCTCGTCGTTGTAGACGCTGTACGGCGAGACCGCGATCCGCGCGTCCGCGGGCGCCACCCCGAAGACCATGAAGGTGCCGCCGCGGCTCACCGCCCCGAGGCCCGCCTGGGCGGCGGCCGGGACGCCGGTGGCGTCGATGACGTAGTCGAACCCGCCCGGCTCGTCCTCGAGGGCATCCGCGACCGAGCCCGCGGTCGCGTCGGCGCCGAGGCGTCCCGCCACCGTCAGCCGGCCCGGGTCGGTGTCGACGACCGTTACCGAGGCGGCTCCGGTGCGGCGGGCCAGTTGGGCGAGCAGCAGGCCCATCGTGCCGGCGCCGATGATGAGCAGGGTCGAGCCCGGCGGCATCGCCAGCCGCCGCAGTCCGTGTACGGCGCAGGAGATGGGCTCCACCAGCGCGGCCTCGCCGAAGGACAGGTGATCGGGGATCTGGTAGGCGTTGGCCGCCGGCACGGCGACGTACTCGGCGAACGCCCCGTCGACCGTGTCGCCGATCGCACCCCAGTTCTCGCACAGGTTGCCGCGCTGCCGGCGGCACTGCCGGCACCGGCCGCAGAACAGCGACGGGTCGACCGCCACCCGGTCGCCCTCCTCCAGGCCGGATACGCCGGCGCCGAGGGCGGCGACCTCGCCGGCAAACTCGTGCCCCGGGATGATCGGGTACGGCGTGGGCGGGAACTCGCCGGCGGCGATGTGCAGGTCGGTGCCGCACACCCCGCAGGCGCGGACCGCGACCACGATCTGGCCGGGGCCGGGCGTCGGGTCCGGGACCTGCGCGATCCTGATCTTGCCGGGCTCGTCGAGTACCACGCCGCGCATCGGTCCTCCAGATCGTGGTCCGGTCAGATGTCGAGCACACCATAGGGTCACCCTCGCCCGCTGCCTACTGCGCGTACGAGGATGAGCGGATGAGCACCGACGTCCCGGCCGTGAACGCGCTCACCGCGCGATGGGCGACGGCGTGCGACGGAGCGTCGACGACGCTGTCCGGCCTCGGCGTCTGGCCGCTGCTGGCCCTGCTGACGCCGGGCGCCGACGACGTCGTCCGCGCCGAGTTGGAGCAGGCGACCGGGGTGGCGGCGGCCGGATCGGCTGCCGCGGCCCGCGACCTGATGGACCTGCTTTCGAACGCCGACGCCGTCCGCGCCGCGCTCGGCCTGTGGACCCGGGCCGAGCTGCCGCTGGAGCAGGCGTGGGTCGACCAGCTTCCGCAGGGCACGCGCGGCACGCTGACCGGTGACCTGGCCGCCGACCGGTCGACGCTCGACGCCTGGGCGGCCCGCCAGACCGACGGGCTGATCGACCGGATGCCGATCACCGTCGACGGCGCGATCCAGCTCGTCCTGGCCAGTGCCCTGTTGGTCCGGACCGAGTGGACGCAGCGATTCGCCGACGCGCGGTTGCCGGTCGATCACGGGCCCTGGGCGGGCGACGAGCTTGCGGGACTCACCCGCACCACCACCGACCTCGACGACGTCGCCGTCGCGGACACCGCCGCCGGTCCGCTCACCCTCGTCCGGGTCGTTGGAGAGGACGACGTCGACGTACACCTGATCCTCGGCGAGGAGCAACGGCCGGCCGGCGACGTGCTCGCGGCCGGGATCGCCACGGTGTGCGGCGACGCGCCCCGCACCGCCGGCTCCGCGCTCGCCGACGGCAACCCCGGACCTGGTGTCGCGGTCCGCATGGTGTCGGCGTCGTCGGCGCGGCCGACCGTGCGGCTGCGGACGGTCCGATTCAGGGTCGAGGGCGACCACGACCTGCTGGCCCACGCGGACCTGTTCGGCCTGGCGACGGCGGCCGCGGGTGGTAGTCACTTCCCGGGCGTAAGCGAAGAACCGCTCGCCTTGGCGCAGGCGCGGCAGAGCGCCGTCGCGATATTCAGCGCCACCGGCTTCGAGGCCGCCGCCGTGACCGCCATCGCGATGAGGTCCTCGTTCGCGGCGGCGCAGCGCATCGGTACGGCGGGTCGAGGTCGCCATCGACCGGCCGTTCGGGTTCGTCGCGACCCACCGGCCGAGCGGCCTGGCGCTGGTCGCCGGCTGGGTCGCCGACCCCGAGCCGTGGAGCGAACCGGAGTTCTGAGCTCAGCCCGCCTCGATGACCCGGAGCACGGCGGCCATGTCGTCCTCATCGTGCCCCTGCGCGCCCGCCCGGCCGAACGCCTCGGCCACGGCGTCGACGAACGCGGTGTGCATGCCGACCGAGGTCGCGGCGGCGGCGATCAGTCGGGCGTCCTTCGCCGCGCCCGCGACCGTGAAGCTCGGGGTGAAGTCGCCGGCGATCATGAGCGCCCCCTTGAGGTGCGCGTAGGGACTGTCGGTCGGGGTGCCCTCGATCGCCTGGAGGAAGGCGGCGGGATCCACACCGAGCCCTTGGGCCAGCGCGATCGACTGCGCCGTACCCACGGTGAGCAGCCCGATCCAGGCGTTGACGGCCAGCTTCAGCCGGCTGCCGGCGCCGGCCGGTCCGACCCACTGGGTGCGGCGGCCGATCGCGTCGAAGACCACCGCAGCGTCGTCCCGCACATCGTCGGCTCCGGACGCGAGAACGGTCAGGTTTCCTTGCTCGGCAGGCTGTTTCGTGCCAAGGACCGGCGCATCGACGTAGCGCCAGCCGCGCTTGTCAGCGACCGCGGCGAGCCGGTCGGCGCCCTCACCACCAACCGTGCTGGTCTGTAGCCACAACGTCCCGGGCGGGGCGTCGACGTCGGCGAGCACGGCTTCGATGCTGTCCGCGTCGAAGAGCATCGTCAGCAGCACGTCGGCTCCGGCGGCCGCCGCAGCGGGCGTCGCCGCCACCGTGATGCCGTCGGCGGCCAACGGTTCGGCCTTGGACCGGGTGCGGTTCCAGGCCCGCACCGACAGGCCCGCCCGTGCCATCCTGCGCGCCATCCCCGCGCCCATGATCCCGGTCCCCAACACCGCAACGGTCGTATCGGCCATGTCGTTGCCCTCCTCGTCGCGTGTCCCACCCCGCCGTACCATGATCGCGGCGATGGAGCTCGCCCACCAAACCGCCCACCGTCGGGCCGATGGCTCCTAGCGAGAGTTGAGGAGAGCCCGACGATGACCCGTCGACGACTCGACATCCTGCTGGCCATCGCGCTCGGCGGGGCCATCGGCGGCGTTGCCCGCTACAGCGTGTCGCTCGCGCTGCCGACCCGTCCCGGCCACTTCCCCTGGGACACGTTTCTCATCAACGTCTCGGGCAGCTTCGTGCTGGGTCTGCTCGTGATCCTGCTCGCGGAGCGGTTCCCGCCCAGCCGCTATGCCCGGCCGTTCATCGGCACCGGGATCATCGGCGCCTACACGACCTTCTCGACGTTCGGCGTCGAGACCGATCTACTGATCCGCGACGGGCACCTCGGCATCGCCGCCGCCTATGCGTTGGGCACCCTGGCCGGCGGGCTGATCGCCGCATGGGTCGGCGTCGTCGTCGGCCGGGAGTTGGCCGGTTTGGGGAGGGACATCACGTGAGCAGCGAGGACGACGGCGTCGAGGCCCCTTCGCGCCGACCCACGAGCGGTAAGCGGCTGTGCGTCTTCATCGGCGAGACCGACCAGTGGAACCATCGGCCGCTGTACGCCGAGATCGTGCACCGGGCGCACCGGTACGGACTGGCCGGTGCCTCGGTGCTGCATGGCATCGAGGGCTTCGGCGCGTCCAAGCGGGTGCACTCCCTGCGGCTGCTCAGTCTTGCCGAGGACCTGCCGTGCCTGGTGGTCATCGTCGACAGCGCAGCCCGGATTGACGCGTTCCTCCCGCAGGTCGAGGAGATCGTCACCGAGGGGCTGCTCGTCCTCGATGACGTCGAGGTGATCCGGCGCGATCGCTCCCCCGGCCGGTCATGAATTTTCTGGTGGTGGCCCTCGCCGCGGCGGTCGGCGCGCCGGCGCGCTATCTCGTCGACTCGTGGGTGCAGAAGCGTCTCGATCGGGTCTTCCCGTGGGGGACGCTCACGGTCAACGTCAGCGGCTCGTTCCTGCTCGGACTCATCACCGGGCTGGCGCTCTACCACGGCTTCGCGGCGACCCCGAAGTTGCTGATCGGCACCGGCTTCTGCGGCGCCTATACGACGTTCTCCACCTTCGCCGTCGAGACGGTGCGGCTCGGCGAGGACGGATCCACCGTCGAGGCGTTCGGCAACGTCGTGGCGAGCACCGTCAGCGCACTGCTCGCCGCGGCCGCCGGACTCGCGCTCGCCGCCGCGCTCTGACCCCGCCCCCCACTTCCCATGATCAAGAGCGGATTCCGGTACGAAACGCCGTACGAATCCCCTCTTGATCATGGGCGAACGGGGCGGAGAGGGGCGGGTGTCAGAGGCCGATGCGGCGCAGGGCGAGGTCGGCGATGACCTCGATACGCCGACCGACCCGCCACCGGCCCGCGGTGAGGGCGAAGTCGCGCCGGTCGATCCGGGCGCCAAGCCGCAGCCGGCAGGTGTCGCCGGCCCGGTCCGAGGGCGTGATCGGCGCGACCAGCCGGACCCCGTCGGTGAGCCCGCGAATGGTCAGCAGCCCCGAGCCGCTCCACCGGCCGTGCTCATCGGGGTGGCCGTCGCAGATGCGCAGCATGATCTCGGGACAACGCCCCACGTCGAGGAAATCCGCGGACATCAGGCGCAGCAGCGCCCGTCGGTGCGCGCAGTCCAGGGCGCCGAGGCCGACCCACAGCGCGCCGTCGGTCGGGGCTCCCGACGTCGAGGCGACCTGGACGTGTCCGGAGACCTCTCGGCTGATGACGTCGATGCCCGGCCCGACGACGTGGCGGAACCTCAGGCTCGCGGTGCTGCCCTCGTCGGCCATCCATACGCCGGGCGGCACCAACCCAGGACCGGAGAGATCCGGGGCACCGAATCCGTCATCTCGCACCGCACTCACCCCGCTGCCGAGAAGTCACCCAAACTGTAGCCTTCCACGGCCCGCTCGGGGAGTTTCAGCCGCGCCTAAATGCGCCGGGCAGCAGCCGCACCTCGCCGACCGCACGTCCGCCGCCGCGGACCCGCGAGCTGGCCAGGTCGGACAGGGCCTGCGGGTCCGCCCCGAGCCGGACCAGGGCACCGGTGAGCACCGGCATCCGGGCGCGTACGGCGCCGTCGTCGATCTTCACCGCGGCGGCGGCCCCGGACGCCAGCGCCGCGGCGTGCACGCCCTCGGCTCCGCCCTTCATCAGCAGTCCGGGAACGGCGTCCATCGCGACGGTGTCCTCGCGTCCGGTCCCGGCGACCAGTCGGGGGTTCGCCCGCATGGCGTCGGCGACCCGGCGCTCCGTCGTACCGGGAGCGGCCGAGACCAGCCGGGAGAAGGCGCCCGCGAGCCCGGCCAGGGACAGCGCCATGACCGGGGCGCCGCACCCGTCCACACCCACGGCCGCGACCTTCTCCTCGCTGAGATCCTCGATCGTCGACCGGATCAACTGCTGCAGCGGGTGTTCGGGGTCGACGTAACCGTCGGTCGGCCAGCCGGCGGCGACGCAGGCGAGCAGCATGCCGGTGTGCTTGCCGGAGCAGTTCATGAAGACCCGGCTCGGCGTCACACCGGCCCGGATGGCCGCGGCGCGGGCGTCCCGGTCGGCGGGAAGGTCGGCGGGGCAGGCGAGTGACGCCTCGGTGAGACCGGCACCGGCCAGCAGCCGGCGTACCCGCTCCACGTGCACGTCCTCACCGGTGTGCGAACCGGCGACGAGGGCCAGGTCGGCGTCGTCGACCTTCAGGCCGGCGTGCAGCATCGCGAGCGCCTGCAGCGGCTTGTTGGACGATCGCGGGAAGACCGGCACCCGGGTCGCGCCGATGTCCACGGCGGGTGTGCCGTCCGGGTGCAGCGCGATCACCGACCCGCGGTGGATCGACTCGACGAAACCGGACCGCACCACCTCGACCAGCGGCCGGCCGGCGGGCAGGTCCCCGTCGTGGGCAGCGTGCATCTCCTGCGTCTGTTCGGCCACGCGGCGGCTCAGTCGATCGCGGCCGGTACGTCGCCGGCCTGCAGGGTCGCGTCGTCGGGAACCGACCGCTTCACCAGGGCCAGCGCCACCGGTCCGAGGTCGTGATGGCGCACCGCCGTACCCACGAAGCCGATCTGCCGGCCGTCGAGGGTCACCGGTGCACCGTGCGGCGGAAGCGTCTCCTGCGATCCGTCGAGGTGCAGCAGCACCATCCGCCGCGGCGGGCGGCCGAGATTGTGCACCCGCGCGACGGTCTCCTGGCCGCGGTAACAGCCCTTGTCGAGGTGTACGGCGACCCCGATCCAGCCGACCTCGTGCGGGATGGTGCGGTGGTCGATCTCGGCGCCCTCACGCGGCCGCCGGGACTCCACCCGCATCGCCTCGAAGGCCCACGTCCCGGCCGGTCGGGCGCCGGCGGCGGTGAGTCGATCGGCCGTGGCGGCCAGTTGGGCGCGCGGCACCAGCAGGTCGGCGGCGTCCGGTGCCGGCCAGGGCATCCGGCGGGCCCAGCCGCCGTCCGGGAGCGCGACGACGTCGTACGGCGCCGCCGCCTTGACCCCGATCGTGGCGAGCAGGTCAGGGGTGCGGGGACCGACCACGCTGAGCAGCGCCCAGTCGTCGGTCGCGTCGGTCGGGTCGACCCGCAGGAAGAAGCGCATCGAGTCGAGGTAGCTGAGCAGCGGCTCGGCGGCGCCGGGCTCGACGTCGAGCCACGTCTGGCCGTCGAGCTCGGCGACCTGCATGTGGTGTTCGACGTGGCCGTGCGGGGTGAGGAGGAGCGACTCGGTGCCCCGGCCGTCGGACAGTTCGGTGAGGTGCTGGCTGGTCAGGCTGTGCAGCCACGACAACCGGTCGTCGCCGGACACCACCAGGACGCCGCGGTGGCTGCGGTCGACCCAGCCGACATCCTCGGCGAGCGCCCGCTGCTCCCGGGACGGGTCGCCGTAATGCCAGGCGACACCCTCGTCGGGCGGCTCGGCGGCCACGGCGCCGGGCCGGTCGAGCATGGGCGAACGGTAGGAGGTCACACCTTCAGTATCGCCGCTCGCCGGCCGGCCATTCCCGCGGCGCCCACCCCGAGGTGCCTCCGCCGTTCGGCGTGAACGTGACGTTCAAGCCTTCTAGTGGCATCAACGTCACGTTGATACCGAACGGCGGAGGGCGCCCACTACGCTGCGCAGGCGTGAGTGACCATGTGCTCGGTGTCCTGGGTGGCGGGCTGATCGACCCGGCGACCCCCCTTCTGCGGGCCGACGACCTCGGCGTCGTACGCGGAGATGCCGTCTTCGAGACCCTTCGGCTGCACGAGGGGCGCCTCGACGCCCTCGACGCCCATCTGGGCCGGCTGGTGCGGTCCGCGTCGGCCCTCGGCCTGCCCGACCCCGACCTCACGGCCTGGCGGGCGCTCATCGACGACGTGGTCGCCGGGTGGGGCGAGCGGGGCGAGGCAATGCTGCGGCTGGTGCTGACCCGCGGGGTCGAGGGCGGCCCGCCGACGGCCTTCGCCCTGATCGCGCCCGTCCCGGCATCGACGCTGGCGGCCCGACGGCACGGCGTCCGGGTGGTCACCCTCTCGCGCGGCGTCTCCTCGACCGCCCACCACGACTCACCCTGGCTGCTCGGCGGCGCCAAGACCACCTCGTACGCCGTGAACATGGCCGCCCAGCGATACGCCCAGGCGCTCGGTTCCGACGACGTCATTTTCGTCAGCACCGACGGCCTGGTCCTCGAAGCGCCCACCGCGACGGTCGTCTGGGCGGTCGGGGAAACCCTGCATACCCCGCCCACGACCGTCGGGATCCTCGACGGGACGACGGTGCACACCCTCTTCGATCACGCCGCCGATCAGGGATTCGCCACCTCGGTGACGACGACCGCGGTCGCCGGTCTGCACGCGGCCGACGGGGTCTGGCTGGTGTCCAGCGTCCGGGGGGCGGTGGCGGTCACCGCGATCGATGGCACCGAGCGCGGCGACGCCGGCCTCACCGCCCGGGTGCAGTCGGCAGCGGGCCTCTAGGCCGGTAGATGCGGGTCCTACCGGCGGAGTTGTCCTCGTCACGACATTTCTGCATTGCGGCCGAGCCTCCGCGCACGTAGCGTCTCGGGTACACGAGAGAGGAGGTGGTCCTAGGTTGAATAGCTACTGGACTCGTGAGGTGGCTGTCCGCTAGCCGCCGTCTTTTCTGACCCGGTTTTGCCGAGGTCGCCGATGTGCGGCGCGGTGAATACCAGGCAGCCACCCGACCCCCGGGCCGCCGGTTTGTCCAGCCGGCCTGCGTCGTCACCGTACGGCGCAGCCCCGCCCGGGGGTCGCTTTATCGTTCCGGGCCGGATGCCCTAGCCGCTGATGCGCTCGAGCCGCGCGGACAGATGCGGCTGCAGGCGCTGGCCCATCGCGGCCATGTCCATCGCGTAGAGCAGCGCCCCCTCGACGATCCCGTACAACCGGTGGTTGCCGGTGACCTCCTTGGCCGTCGCGGTGCGCGCGACGACGTCGGTGGCCATCTCCCACTGGGTCGCCGTCTTCGCGGTCCCGATATAGATCTCGGTGATCCCGGTGGTGTGGGCGAGCATGACCTCGAACTGCTCGTCCTCGCCGGGACGCCACCAGCCGACCTCCCGGTGTGACGGTCGGATGACCCCGCCGTCGGCGTCGAGCAACCAGGACTGCGACTCGTAGGACAGGAACGGCCGCCCGTCGTGGGCGAACCGCACCTGCTGCCCGTAGTCGAAATCCTCGATCGTCGGGTAGCCGCCCTTGCCGACGCCCCGCCAGGTGCCGACCAGCGGCAGCAGCGGAAGCAGCGCCGGGTGCAGGTCGGGACCCGATCGCAGGTCGTCGGTGTCCGCCGGAATCGGGATTCCGTCCACTGTGGACACCTACCGCTGGGAGAGCCGGTAGACGGCGTACGCCGACGAACCTGCGAGTACGAGACAGCCGGCGATCAACACGACCAGACTCAAGGTGGCGAGCACCGGTCGAGCGTAACGCGGCGAGGCTGCCGCAGGGTCAGGCCAGTTCGAGTGTCACGTCGGTGACGCCGCGGTCGGCGGCCACCGCCTGCTCGGCCTGGGCACCGGGGGCCAGGGCCCGCAGCGTCCAGGTACCGGGCGCGGCGAAGAACCGGAACCCGCCCGATGCGCCGGTCGGCACCTCGGCGGTGAACTCGCCCGAGCCGTCCAGCAGCCGGACGTACGCCGACGCCGCCGGGGCGCCGTCGCGCACGACCCGGCCCTGGATCACGGTCTCGGTGTCGGCGACGCCGGTAAGCGTCGCGTCCTGGTCAGGTGCTCCACACACAGTCAGGCTCCCTTCTGGACCGGAACGCCCACCAGCGAGCCGTATTCGGTCCATGATCCGTCGTAGTTCTTCACCTTCGAGTGACCGAGCAGTTCGCGCAGCACGAACCAGGTGTGCGACGAGCGCTCACCGATCCGGCAGTAGGCGATCGTTTCGCGGGCGTCGTCGAGACCGGCGTCGCCGTAGATCTTCCGCAGCTCGTCGTCGGACTTGAAGGTGCCGTCGTCGTTGGCCGCCTTGCTCCACGGCACGTTGATCGCCGACGGGATGTGCCCGCCGACCTGGCTCTGCTCCTGCGGCAGGTGCGCCGGCGCGAGCAGCTTGCCGGAGAACTCGTCGGGCGACCGTACGTCGACCAGGTTCTTGGCGCCGATCGCGCTGACCACCTCGTCGCGGAACGCCCGGATCGAGCTGTCCTGGGCCTTGGCCTTGTAGGTCGTCGCGGGACGGTTGGTCGGGTCGCTGGTCAGCGTCCGCGACTCGAGCTCCCACTTCTTGCGACCACCGTCGAGCAGCTTGACGTCCTGGTGGCCGTAGACCTTGAAGTACCAGTAGGCGTAGGCCGCGAACCAGTTGTTGTTGCCGCCGTACAGCACGACGGTGTCGTCGTTGCCGATGCCGCGCGCCGACAGCAGCTTCTCGAACTGCTCCTGGTCGACGAAGTCGCGGCGGGTGCCGTCCTGCAGGTCCTTCTTCCAGTCCAGCTTGACGGCGCCGGGGATGTGTCCGCCGTCGTAGGCGGATACGTCTTCGTCGACCTCGACGAAGACGACGCCGGGGGTGTCGAGATTCTTCTCCGCCCAGTCGGCGGAGACGAGCACGTCGGATCTGCTCATGCGGTAGCTCCCTTGTGATTGGTGGTACGGACGATGATCAGATACGTCTGACATCCGAGGCACAGGCCGAAGGCGGCGTTGAGGAACGCCGCCGCGAGTGCGACCGCGGTGGCGGCCAGGCCGAGCGCGGGGATCCCGGCGAGGAAGCCGGCGGTCCCGAGGGCGGCGAAGACGAAGCCGACGCCCTGCGCGAACCTCGGCGGCGGCTCCGGCTCACGTTGTGCCGGTGACGTGAGGTGCGGCGCCACGGCCCGCCGGTAGAGCACGCCGTACGGCGCATGCCTCAGCCCCGCGAACGCCCCTACCGCGAAGACTAGGGTCTGGGCGAGCAGCAGCCAGCCGCTGCCGGTCACCAGGACGACCGCCAGCACCACGGTCGTGATCCAGGCGGAAAACCGCAGACCACGTGAATCGACGTTCACGGGAGGCTCCTGACGGTCGCGTACGGGCGGGCACATCAGGCGGCCGGATCGATCAGTCTCCTACGACGAACGGCCGCCGGGTCAGGAGAATCGACACAGGCAGCTGCCCACGCGGCACAGATCCACCGCGCGGCGAGAGGTGAGCAGCATGCTCATGCGCGCCACCCTAACAGCAGGCGCCGCCGAGCATCAGTCCGCGGCCCGTTCCCGGGCGACCGCCGCGCGGACGTCGGCCAGGCGGGGCTGACCGACCGCCCGGGTGACCACGCGGCCGCTCCGGTCGAGGATCAGGACGGTCGGCGTACGCCGGATGTCGAGGGCCCGCACCTCGTCCAGATGGGATTCCGCGTCGATCTCGACGTGGGCCACGCCGGGGGTGTCGGCGGCCACCCGCGCGAGGGTCGCCCGGGTGGCCCGGCACGGCGCGCAGAACGCCGAGGAGAACTGCACCAGGGTCATGTCGGCCGCCGCGGGATCCACGCCCAGCCCGGCGAGGGTGGTGTCGGCGAGCGACTCGGCGGTTTCCGGCTCGGAGCGCACCCGGCCGTCGCGGCTCCGCCAGAGCAGTCCGACGGCGGTCGCGCCGACGAGTACGGCAGCGAGAACGATGACTCCGATCACCATTCCAGGGTGCCACGGGCGCGCACCGGGGGGTCAGGGCGCCGTGAGCAGGGCGTCGCGCCGCAACACGACGTGGTCGACCCGGCCGGCGGCGACGATCCCGCCCGCGGCCGGATGCACGTCGGTGACCTGCACCCCGAACGGCAGCCGCCCGAGCGGGACCTCGAAGCTCAGCGCGCCGAGCACCTGCGCGAGGGCCGCCTCGGGCAGGCTGCCCTGCCCACTCTTCGGGGCCCGCGCGCCGATCCGGAGTGCGTCGCCGGACACCGCCACGGTGGCGGTCGCGGTGATGGACAGGCGCTGGCCGAACACGGTGAGTGGTGCGGTGATGGCCACCCCGTCACCGGATTTGTGCAGCTGCAGACCGGGCACCTTGCTGGCCGACGCGATGTCGGCGTAGGGCACGGTGACCTGGCCCTGCACCCGGTCGACCGGGACGCTGGTGACCCGGCGATGGATGACGTCGCCGGCGGGGATGTGCGCCCCGATCAGGTGTACGTCGACCGCCAGCCCGGGAAGCTGGGAGACGTCGACCCCGTGTGCGCTGACCTCGATGTCGTCGTACCGGCCGTCGGCGAGCTGGGTGAGGAACGGCCACCCGTGCACCGTGACGTCCGGCTTCTGGCTGAGCTGCAACTGGTCGCGGAGGTCGCCTGCCGCGATCGATTCCGCGGCGAAGGCCGCCGCCCGGTCGGCGACGACGAGCAGGAGGACGAGCACCACCACCGCGATGAGCAGTTTGCGCACGGTCAGCCCACCACGATCCGGCCGAGCACGTAGGCCACCGGAGCGGTGGCCGCCAGCGGCAGCGCGATCTTCAGGTAGGGCAGGGCGAGCCACCACAGCGGGTCGCGGCGGGGCGTCGCGGCCGTCTCGATGTAGCTGACGCCGACGGCGACCAGGCCGGCCACCAGGCCGAGCACGATCCCGATGAACACCGCACCGGCCCGGGTCACCTGACTCACGCCGTCCAGCCGCCAAGCACAGGCGAAAGCCGCGACGGCAGCGCCCACGAGTGCCGCGAGCGCGCCGCGCGGCACGTCGTCGGAGAAGCGGGGCAGCGGCAGCACCGCGTCGACCAGGTGTCCGACGCAGACCGCCGACCCGACGGCGAGCACGGCGGCCGACACCAGATCTGCTCCGGCGGGAATGCGGTGCAGCACCAGCAGCGACGCCGAACCGACGGTGAGCGTCACCAGGGTCGCGACACCCGCGATCGAGGCGGTGGCCCGGACCCGGACCACACCCCGGCACAACTGGTGCACGAGCATGGCCAGGAACGCGAGGGCGAGTACGGAGAGCAGCGCGGCGAGGCTCGGGGGCGCGTAGACCGCCGCCGCGACGTCGGCGCCGGCTGCAGTGGCCAGCCCGAGTACCAGGGTGCCGATCCGGCCGGGCAGCGCCAGCCCGGTCATCCAGGCGAGCACCATCAGCGCCTGCACCGCGGCGAGGGCGCCCACCAGACCGGACCATCCGGCCGCCGCCGGTATCCCCGCGAGCGCCGCAGTGACCACGGCCGCAAGAGCCGCCGCCTCGAGGTGGGCACGGCGGACCCGCGGTGGCGCAGTCGCCGGATCCGTCTGCGTCACGGGCCGACCGGGTCGGACCGGTCGGCCACGGGTGCGACCTCGTCGACGCCCGCCGCCCGGGCCCGGATCCACCGACCGATGTCGCTCATCAGCGCCGGTGTCGTCCCGAGTTCCGCGTGTCCCATCCCGGTAATGATCCACAGGTCGGCGCCCGGGCCCGCGGCCGCGGCCAGCGCCCGGGGGTGTTCCACCGGGAAATAGAAGTCGCGGTCGCCGTGCACGATCAGCAGCGGAGTGGGCGGGATCCGCCCCACGACCTCCACCGGCGACTCGGGGACGACGTCCCAGTGGTTGACCAGCCGGGTGCGCATGACGCATCGGGCGGTGGCCCGGCCGAGCGCGGTCTCGCAGAGCCAGTGCACCCGACGCATCGGCAGCGTGTCCCGCACGAACCACCGCGACAGCGCGCTCACGCTCACGACCGCGTCGACCCCGCCGCGGAGCGCGGCGTGCCGAAGCGCGACCGAGCCCCCCATTGAGAAGCCGAGCGTGGCGATCCGCTCGTAGCCGCGCTCGCGCGCGGCCTGGACCGCCGCCTCCAGATCCAGGACCTCGGCGTCGCCGAGGGTCGACCGGCCGGGTGAGTCGCCGTGCCCGCGGAAGTCGCAGGCGATCACTCCCGCGAAGGTGGCTGCCGCCTCCAGGATCCGGCGGACGCTGTGCCGGGACACCGAACCGGTGAAGCCGTGGCCCACCACGACGGCGAGCGAACGGTCCGGCCCGGGCAGATGGACACCGGAGAGCGTCAGGCCGTCCTCGGTCTCGGCCTGGAGAGGCTCGCCGTAGTCGCCCGGATCGGAGGTGCTCACGTGGGTTATCCTTCCCCACTACAGGGTCCGGGCAACGTCGGTCGGCGACGCCGGGTCCTGTCGTCGTTTCCGGACCCCCGCAGAGGGAGTTGCCCCGTGGACCTGCTGCTGATGACGACGGCCCGCCAGCCCACCGCCGAGGTCCTGCCCGCGCTGGGGTTGCTGAGCCACCGGGTGGCGGTGGTCCGGCCGGAGATCAGCGTCATGCTCGACGCGCCGGCGGTCGACGCCGTACTCGTCGACGCCCGTCGGGACCTGTCCGCCGCGCGCAGCCTGCTCCGGCTGCTCAGCACGACGGGCGTGGCCTGCCCGGTGGTCGCCGTACTCACCGAGGGTGGCCTGGCCGCCCTGGCCGCCGACTGGGGGGTCGACGACGTCGTCCTCGACACCGCCGGGCCGGCCGAGGTGGAGGCGCGGCTGCGACTCGCCGTGGGTCGGCGTACCGGCAGCGAGAGTGCGACGAGCGCCCTGACCCGGGTCGGCGACCTCGCGGTCGACGAGGAGACCTATACCGCGCGGCTGCGCGGCCGGCCGATCGACCTGACCTACAAGGAGTTCGAGCTGCTGAAGTTCCTGGCCCAGCACGCCGGCCGGGTGTTCTCGCGCGCGCAACTCCTGCAGGAGGTCTGGGGCTACGACTACTACGGCGGCACGCGGACGGTCGACGTACACGTACGTCGGTTGCGGGCCAAGCTCGGCGCCGAGCACGAGGCGCTGATCGGCACCGTACGCAACGTCGGTTACAAGTTCGTCCGGCAGACGGCAGGTGGTACGAGCGCGGAGGCGGACTCCCCGGTCCACCAGTGACCGTCGACGTCGCATCGCGCGGGCGGCTCTCGGCCGACGAGACTGCCGAGGTCCTGAGCCTGGTCGCCGCAGCCGCGGCCGCCGACGGCGTAAATCCGCTGTCGGAGGATGTCCTGCTGCACCTGCGCCATGGCGGTGATCCGGATGCCAGCAACCTGCTCGCGCGCGAGCACGGCACCCTGATCGGCTACGCGCACCTCGACACCGACTCGGTCACCGGGTCGAGCGCCGAGCTCGCCGTCCATCCCGACCACCGCCGGGCGGGGACCGGCGCGGCCCTGCTCGGGGCGCTGGAGCAGGCCGCCCCGGACGGCGAGCTCCGGTTGTGGGCCCATGGGCGGCTGGCCGGCGCCGCGGCGCTCGCGCACAGCCACGGCTACGTCGAGGATCGGGTCCTGTGGCGGATGCGCAGGCCGCTGGATACGCCGATCGACGAGGTGCGGCTGCCGGCCGGCGTCCGGCTGCGCGCGTTCGTCCCGGGGCAGGACGAGCAGGCCTGGCTCGAGGTCAACAATCGCGCGTTCGCCGACCACCCCGACCAGGGCCGCTGGACCCTCGACGACGTGCGCGAGCGGGAGCAGGAACCGTGGTTCGACCCGGCGGGATTCCTGCTGGCCGAGCGGGAATCCGACGGCGCGCTCCTCGGCTTCCACTGGACCAAGGTGCACGAGGGCACCCGCCGGGGCGGGCCGGACGATGACGCGCAGGACCAGGAGCCGATCGGCGAGGTCTATGTCCTGGGGATCGACCCGGCGGCGCAGGGAAAGGGGCTCGGCCCGACCCTCACCCTCGCCGGGCTGCGCTACCTCCAATCGAAGGGGCTCACCCAGGTCATGCTCTACGTCGACGAGTCCAACTCGGCCGCGATGCGCGTCTACGAGCGGCTCGGGTTCAGCCGGTGGGACGTCGACGTCCAGTTCCGGCGGGATGCAGGGGCCAAACCTGGACCGGTCGGGTGAATCTGCCCGGCCGTTCACCATCCGGACACTCGGCCGATTGGCTACGGCGGTCCCATGGTCGGCACGTGTTCACGGTCCGTTAACCGCGCCAGGGCCGAGCCGCTACCTGCCTTACCTACCGTCCGATGTATCGCCGGCAAACGGGCCGGTGCATCTCGTCTCGTGCGGAGGACCCGTCTCGTGAAGCACCGCTTCGCCACCAGCGCCTGCCTGCTGGCCGCAGGCGCACTCGCGCTCGCCGCCTGTGGCTCGGACAACAACAGCTCCTCGGCGTCGGCCGGCAGCACCAAGGCCGCGAAGACGTCAAACATCGCCTGTGCGAGCGGTCAATTGCAGCTCGCCGGCTCGACGGCCCAGACCAACGCCATGTCGGAGTGGATCAAGAACTACCAGAACGCCTGCTCCGGCGCGACGATCAACTACGGCGGTGGTGGGTCCGGTCAGGGCGTGCAGAACTTCCAGGACGGCACGATCGACTTCGCCGGCTCGGACTTCCCGCTCGCCGCCGGGGATGAGCAGAGCAAGGCCAACGCCCGGTGCAAGAGCGGGCCGGCCATCAACCTGCCGATGGTGCCCGGCGCGATCGCGATCGCCTACAACGTGCCGGGTGTGAAGAACCTCAGCCTGTCGGCGGCGACGCTGTCCCAGATCTTCTCCGGGAAGATCAGCAAGTGGAACGACGCGGCGATCAAGAAGGAGAACCCGGGGGTCAACCTTCCGTCGACAGGCATCCAGGCGTTCCACCGGTCCGACGGATCGGGGACGTCGTTCAACTTCACCAACTACTTGAGCCACGACGCCAAGAGCGACTGGACGTACGGCGCGAACAAGGCCTGGCCGGCACCCGGCGGTCAGGGTCAGAAGGGCAGCGCGGGAGTCGCGCAGGGCGTCAAGTCGACGCCGGGCGGCATCGGCTACATGGAGCTGTCGTACGCGACGCAGAACAACCTCCCGTACGCCAAGGTGGGCAACGCCGCCGGCAAGATGGTCGCGCTGACCACGGCGAACACCCAGAACTTCCTGGCCAAGGCGACGGTCGGCAGCGGTAACAACCTGCCGCTGACGTTCGACTACGCCAACCCCGACCCCAACGCCTACCCCAACGCGCTCGTCACCTACGAGATCGTCTGCTCGAAGGGCAACCCGTCGGACAAGAAGGCCCTGATCAAGAACTTCCTCACCTACCTGGCCAGCTCGAGCGGCCAGTCGGTGCTGCCCGGGCAGTCCTACGTGAAGCTCCCGGCCAACATCCAGACCAAGGTCCAGGCAGCCGTCAAGACGGTCAGCTGACCCGGGCGAAGGAACCGGATGCAGGACGACGTGGTCTCCGGAGGTGCTGGCGACGGGTCATCCCGTCGCCAGCTCTCTCGGGACGGACGCCAGCTCACCGACCACCACGCATCCCGGGGCGACAGCGCGTTCCGGGGACTCACCAGGACTGCGGGGATATCCCTGCTCGTCCTGATAGCGGCGATCGCGGTCTTTCTCATCGCCAAGGCTGTACCGGCGATCCAGAAGGACACGGTCAACTTCTTCACCTCGAGCGCGTGGAGTCCGGACGCCTCGCCTTCGGTGTTCGGTATCGCGGCGCTCGCCGCCGGCACCCTGGTGAGCTCGGTGCTCGCGCTGATCATCGGCGTACCCGTCGCCGTCGGGGTGGCGTTGTTCATCAGCCACTACGCACCGCGCCGGCTGGCGGTGGGGCTGGGCTACATCGTCGACCTGCTCGCCGCGGTGCCGAGCGTCGTCTACGGCCTGTGGGCGCTGGTGTACCTGGTGCCCGCCATGATCCCGTTCTCGAAGTGGCTGCACACCTACCTCGGATTCATCCCGATCTTCGCCTCGGACGGCACGTACGGAAAGTCATTGCTCGTGGGCGGTGTCGTCCTGGCGGTGATGATCCTGCCCATCGTCGCGGCCATCAGCCGTGAGGTCTTCCTGCTGGCTCCGCGTGAGCACATCGAGGCGGCCTACGCGTTGGGCGCGACGAGGTGGGAGACGATGCGCATCGTCGTGCTCCCCTACGGCCGGCCCGGGGTCATCAGCGCGACGGTCCTGGGATTCGGCCGGGCACTCGGTGAGACGATCGCGGTCGCGCTGATCCTGCCGGCCAACTACATCGCGACCCTGCACATTCTCGAACCCAAGGGAAACTCCATCGCGGCCAACATCGCCAACGTCTACGGCGACGCCGGTGACATCGGCCGAGGCGCCCTGATCGCTTCCGGGCTGGTGCTCTTCGCCATCACGCTGATCGTCAACATCGGCGCCCGGCTGATCGTCGCCCGCCGACGCGAGTTCCGGGCCGCGACATGACCGCGCTGACGGTCGACCCGTGGGACGGCGGCGCATCACTGCGCGGCCGCCGGTTGCCCCGGTGGAGTTTCTTCGCCGTCGCAGCACTGGTTCTGCTCGCGACGTGGGGCATATTCGCGATCACCCCGCTGCAGGGACGGGTCGACTACTTCGTCGTCGCCGTGCCCGCCTACCTTGCCGTCCAGACGATCGTCGCGGCGGTCGTCGAAGGTGGCCGCCGCGCGAAGGACCGACTGGCCACCCTCACGCTTAGCGTGTGCTTCATCGTGGCGCTGATCCCGCTGGTCGGCGTACTCGGTTACACCATCGTCAAGGGCCTCGCCCGGCTCGACCCCACCTTCCTGACGCATTCGATGCGCAGCGTCGCCGAACAGGACGCCAACGGCGGTGCCTATCACGCGATCATCGGGACCATCGAGCAGGTCGGCATCGCGACGCTGATCGCCGTGCCGATCGGGCTGCTGGTGGCGATCTACCTGGTCGAATACAGCCGGGGGCGGCTCGGGCAGGTCGTGAGCTTCTTCGTCGACGTGATGACCGGCCTGCCGTCGATCGTCGCCGGCCTGTTCATCTACGCCTTCTGGGTCCTCGCCCTCGGCATGGGCTACTCCGGTTTCGCCGGCTCGCTGGCGCTGCTGGTGCTGATGCTGCCGACGATCGTCCGCTCGGCGGAAGAGGTCCTGAAGCTGGTCCCCAACGAGCTCCGGGAGGCGAGCTACGCCCTCGGGGTGCCGAAGTGGCGGACGATCCTGCGGGTCGTGCTGCCCACCGCGTTGCCCGGGATCACCACCGGCATCATGCTCGCGATCGCCCGGGTCATCGGGGAGACCGCTCCACTGCTGCTGACCGTCGGCTTCGCGTCGTCGATCAACAACAACCCTTTCAGCGGCCCGCAGGAGGGCCTGCCGCTGTTCGTCTTCACCGAGTCCGGGCTGCCCAACCAGACTGCGCTCGACCGGGCCTGGGCCGGGGCCCTCACCTTGATCATCATTGTGATGGTGCTGAGCCTGGTGGCTCGACTCATCGCCCGATTCGCCCGCGCCCGCGGCTGACCGAGGAGAGAATCCTTCCATGGCCAAACGCATCGACGTCTCGGGCCTCAGCGTCCACTACGGGAAGTTCCTCGCCGTGGCAGATGTGTCGATGTCGATCGAGCCGCGCACGGTCACCGCGCTCATCGGCCCGTCCGGATGCGGGAAGTCGACCTTCCTGCGGACGCTCAACCGGCTGCACGAGGTGATCCCGGGCGCGTGGGCCGAGGGCAAGGTTCTGCTCGACGACGAGGACATCTACGGCGCCGACGTCGACCCGGTCAACGTGCGCCGGGTGATCGGGATGGTCTTCCAGCGCCCCAACCCGTTCCCGACGATGTCCATCTACGACAACGTCGTAGCCGGCATCAAGCTGCGCGGCCGGCACAGCCGGTCGGAGCTGGACACCGTCGTCGAGCGGTCGCTGCGCGGCGCCAACCTGTGGGCGGAGGTCGCGGACCGGCTCAAGCGTCCGGGCGGCAGTCTCTCCGGCGGCCAGCAGCAACGGCTGTGCATCGCCCGGGCGATCGCCGTAGAGCCGCAGGTGCTGCTGATGGACGAACCGTGCTCCGCGCTCGACCCGATCTCCACCCTCGCGATCGAGGACCTCATCGGCGAGCTCAAGGAGCGCTACACGATCGTCATCGTCACGCACAACATGCAGCAGGCCGCCCGGGTCAGCGACCGCACCGGCTTCTTCACCCTTGCCGGCGTGGGAGAGCCCGGCCGGCTCATCGAAATGGACGACACGCAGAAGATCTTCAGCAACCCGACCGAAAAGAAGACCGAGGAATACATCACCGGCCGGTTCGGCTGACAGCGGTTGGTTGCAACATCGTGCGCGCTAGTCGCACTTCTGACCCGGATATGCGAGTAGGGCGCACGATGATGCGGCGGCGCCAGGCAGGCGGGTCGGGTCAGACGGTGCACTTCTTGTCGGAGGCGTTGATCGCGCCGGGCTGACTGGGTTTCGGCGTGGGGCTGGTGCGCTCGGCTTCGGCGTCGGAGACTTCTTCGGCGTGCCACCGTGGTGCGGCGCCGGCGACTTCGTCGTCACCGTGCTGTCGTCGATGATGTCCTTCCACAATCGTGCGCCCGCGGCCTGGTCGAGCAGCACCTTGCCGGCGTTGGCGGGGTATCCCGGCGGGGAATAGTCACGATTGGCGATCGGCGCCGTGAAGAACGTCGCATGCGCCGGGTCGAGATGCCGCAGCCGGCCGGCCAAGCTGTAGAGGTCGGTGATGTGGGTGCCCTTGTCCAGCGTCACCGACCGGGTCGCGGCGTCGAGGAACGACTTCAGCCGGCTCGGGTTGAACAGGATGCCCCTGCTGGTCGCCACCCGGATCACCGAACCGAGGAAGCTCTGTTGGCGCTTGATCCGGTCGAGGTCCGAGCCGTCGCCGAGGGTGTACCGCGCCCGGACATAGGCGAGGGCCTGGGTTCCGGTGATCGTCTGGGTGCCCGGATGCAGCCGGAGCCCGCTCTTCGGATCGTCGACGGCGGTGGGTGAGCAGACCGGTACGCCGCCCAGCGCCCGCACCATGTTGGTGAAGCCGCTGAAGTCGACCTGGACGAAATGGGTGATCTTGATCCCGGTCATCGACTGCACCAGCCGAATCGTGCAGGCCGGTCCGGCCAGTTCGAACGCCGAGTTGAAGGACCCCTGGTAGGGCTTGGTCTGCTGTCCGTTCGACTTCTGGCAGGACGGCACGTGCACCCAGGCATCGCGCGGGAAGCTCACCATCGTCGCCTTCGCACCCGTCGGCGAGATGTGGGCCAGGATCGTGGTGTCCGACCGCGCGCCGCTCACCTCCCCCGGACTTGTCTCGAAGGACTTGTCCGCCCCGGCGCGGGTGTCGGAACCGATGAGCAGGAAGTTCTGCGCATGCAGCTGCCGCGTCGCTTCCTTGATGTTCGGGTCCTTGGTGGCGAGCACGTTGACCCGGTGGATCCGGTCGTCGTAGTGCCGGTACGCCGCGTAACCCACGGCGGCCACTGCGACGAGGAGGCACGCCACCGCACCCGCGAACCACACCGCGATACGCCCCCAGCGACGGCGTGGTCCAGCGTGCTGCCGGTGACGTCCGCGTTGGTCGCCCGCGTCGCTCCTCGGCCGGGACCCGTGCAGGCCTCGCGTGTGTCACGGCGCTTGGACTCCTCCGCGCGTCGTGGAGGCCCGTCAGACGGGCCCCCGGAAAAAGTGACTCGTCGAACATGGCGGACCCAACGCGCCCCGCGTCCGCAACAACGGCAGATGTTACGGGCTGACGTCGCGCCCGCGCGAGTCGGGGCGACGTTCTCCGGTGACGCTCACCGTGTGATGCCGGTGTGCCCCAACGAGTAGCGGCCCGGTTGCGGCCACACGCACAGTCCGTGCGGTCCGGTGCCGACCGGAATCTCCTTGATCAGATGTCCGTCGGCGGTGCTGATCGCGTAAACCACATTGTTATACCTGCCGGAGACCCAGAAGATTTTACCGTCGGCCGAGAGGTTGCCCATGTCGGGGCTGCCGCCGCCGGGGATGTGCCACTTCGCCATCGGACGGCGGGTGGCGAGATCGATCACCGTGATGCTGCCCTCACCGCGGTTGGTGACGAAGAGTCGCTTCCCGGTGCGGTCGACGTACAGGCCGTGGGCGCCGACGCCGGTCGGCTGGAAGCGCAGGACGTGGGTGGCGGCCCCGTCGATGAGGTATACGCCGTTCGCCACCATGTCGGCGACGTAGAAGACCTTGCCGTCCGGTGAGAGCTTCACGTCCTGCGGCATGCCGTCCGACCGCTGTGGCAGGTCGATCGTGCGCACCACCCGCCGCTGCTCGACGTCGACGACCACCATCCGGTCGCTGAATTCACAACTGGCGAGGAGCAGCCGCCCGTTGGCGGTGAAATCCATGTGATCGACGCCGCCGCATTGCGGCAGGGACAATGAATGTTCCCGTCGCCAGGTGTGCGGGTTGTAGAAATCCAGTCGCCGGTAGGCCTCCGCGACGACGATCGCGTAGCGGCCGTCCGGGGTGAAATACATGTTGTAGGGGTCCTGCACTGCGATCGGACGACCTGGCTTGCCGTCCTTCGGATCGATCGGGGTGAGACTTCCACCGGGAACCGCGTCGGCGGTCGCGTAGAGCGTCTTCAGGTCGTAGGACGGTACGACGTGCTGCGGCTCTCTTCCGACGGGAAACCGGTTGATGACCCGCATCGTGTGCTGGTCGATGACGTAGACGTCGTTGCTCTCGGTGTCCGGGACATAGACCAGAGGTCGGTCACCGCGCACGGTCGGGCTCAGCATCCCGGGACCGGCGGCCGCGTAGACGTCGGTCGGCGACACCGGGGGCGGCATCCCGGGCAGCAGGTCCGATCGGTGCGCCTTGGCAGGCGGTGACGTCGGCGACGAGGGCGGGCTCGAGGTGGCCGCGCTCGAGGTGGCCGGGCTCGAGGTGCTCGGGCTGGCCGGTGGCGCCGCATGGGCGCTGTGCGGTGCCGGCGAGCACGCCGTCGCCAGCACCGGAATTGCCAATGCGGCGCAAATGAGCACGCGCCCCCGCCCGGCCCTCACGACTGCAGGAGCCTACTGGCCGAGACCGGCCGCAGTCCGCGATTCGCCAGATCCTCGAGCACACCGGGCATCGCGAGCACCGTGCCGGGATGGCCGAAATGCATGCTCACCACCGATCCCGGCCGGGCCGCGGCCAGGTTGCGCCGCACCGCGTCCGGTCCGGGGTCGGTCCAGTCCAGTGAATCGACGTCGTAGGAGAGGCAGATCGGGTAGCCGGCGGCGCCGGCCACCTGCCGGATGAGGGGAGTCGAATGCTGGGCCGAGGACTGCCGGAAGTGCGCGCCCGGTGAGCCGGTCAGCTTGTCCACCAGGTCGCGGCAGCGGTCGATCTCCTCCCGTACGGCGGGTTCACCGAGATCGGCAAGCACCGGATGAGTCCAGGTGTGGTTGCCCAGCTCATGCCCGGCGCCGGTGATCTCCTTCGCCATCTCCGGATTGGCCGCGAGCCACACTCCCACCGCCAGCACGGTCACCTGGGCATGGTGCGCAGCGAAAATGGTGAGCAGCTCACGGGCGATCGCCGGATCACCTGCCCCGTGGAACGTCAGAGCCACCTCGGGGCGATTTCGCCGGCCGTGCACCACCTCGTGCGCCGGCCCGCGGGGCGCCGCCGACCGGGTCGGCATCGGTGATGTGGTCGGCGTCGGTGATGTGGTCGGTGTCGGCGTCGGCGAGGTGGTCGTCCGGACCGCCGCGGCCCGGTGCCCGGCCGCTCGTCGGCCGGCCACACATCCCGCCGCGCCGGCGAGAACCGCGAGACCGATGACCGTGCGCCGAGGAATCGGTGAGGACACGGAAGAAGCGTACGGGCGGGCGGTCGAATTTCCGCGTTTCTCCAGGTCCGGGCAAAGTAATCGCAAGTGCACGATGAGCGGCCGAGGACGCCGTACCGTACTGGTGTCGGTCACCACACCCGGGCGGGAGTCGATGGCACACCTGACGGGCCGTCCGGAGCCACTGCCGGCGGCCGCGGAGCTCCCCGAGACGCTCGGTTACCGGTTCAAGCGGCGGCTTCTCGGCCCGCCTCTGGTCACCCGGCAGATCCGCGGGGAAAAGCTCAGCAAAACGCTGGCGCTCGGCGTGTTGTCATCGGACTGCATATCGTCCTCGGCGTACGGGTCCGAAGAAATGCTGTTGGTGCTGCTCGGCACCTTCGGAATAGCCGGCTTCACGATCCTGATGCCGTTGACCGGCGTCATCCTGCTGATCCTGGTGCTGATGACGCTCTCCTATCGCGAGGTCGTCACCGTCTACACCAAGGCGGGCGGGTCGTACGTCGTCGCGCGGGAGAACTTCGGCCCGCGGGTCGCCCAGGTCGCCGCCGTGGCGTTGATGGTCGACTACGTCGTCACCGTCGCGGTGCAGTCGGCGGCGGGCACGGCGGCGGTGATCTCCGCCATCCCGGCGCTCAATTCGTACAACCTCGAGATCACGCTCGGCGTCGTACTCGTGCTCTGCTACGGCAATCTGCGCGGCCTCCGTGAGGCGGGCCGGGCGTTCGCCTTCCCGACCTATTTCTTCATCGGGTCGATGGCGGTCGTGATGATCACCGGCCTCCTTCGCGACCTCTTCGGTGATCTGCCGGTCTACACGCACAGCGCCGGCATGATCGCCATCCACGACAAACAACAGGCGCTGGTGACGTTCGGAGCCATCTTCATCCTGCTGCGCGCCTTCGCCAACGGCGGCTCGTCGTTGACCGGTCTCGAGGCGATCTCCAACGGGGTCAGCGCCTTCAAGCCCCCCGAAGGGCAGAACGCCCGGCGGACGCTCTCCGCGATGAGCGTCATCCTGGGCGCGATCGTCCTCGGCGTGTCGTGGCTGGCGTTCCGCACGCACGCGACGCCGTACACCGATGGTTCTCCGACGGTGATCTCGCAGGTCGTGAAGGCGAGTTTCGGAAGTGGCGTTCCCGCGCACATCGGTTTTCTCATCGTTCAATTGGCGACGACGCTGATCCTCTACACCGGCGCGAATACGCCGTTCAACGGGTTTCCGTTCCTGGCCAGCTTCGTCGCCGAGGACTCCTTCCTGCCGCGCCAGCTCACCCGTCGGGGCCACCGGCTCGCTTTCTCCAACGGCATTCTGATCCTTGCGGCGCTGGCGATCGCTCTGCTCCTGGCCACCGGCGCCCACGTCGACACCTTGGTGCCGTTCTATGCGATCGGTGTCTTCACCGGTTTCACCATGGCCGGCTTCGGTATGGCTCGCTACCACCGGACGCATCACGAGCCGGGCTGGCGACGACGCCTCGCGATCAACGCCGCCGGCGGTGGCGCGTCCGCCCTCGTCGTCCTCATCTTCGCCGTCGTGAAGTTCACCGAAGGGGCCTGGGTGATCCTGGTGCTCTTCCCGATCCTCGTGGTGGCTCTGATCCGGCTCAACGGCAAGTACCGCGCCGAGGCGCGGGCCCTCGATCTCACCGCCGGCATCACCACCGCGCCACCGAACTTCCCCGGCCTGGTGGTGCTCCTCCTCGTCGACCGGCTCGATCTCGCCGTGATCCGCGCACTCCGCTATGCGGGCGGCCTGCACGCGACCGAAGTCCGTGCCGTCCATTTCATGGTGGACGACACCGCCGCAGCCGACCTGCAACGGGAATGGGTGTCGCGGGGACTAGCCGAGCGGGTGTCGCTCGAGATCGTCGAATGCCCGGATCGCCGACTGCTCCGAGCGGTCGAGGAACTCGTCGACCGCACGGTCGCCCAGGACCGGACCGAGGTGACCGTGGTCCTGCCCCGGCGTACCTATTCGCGACTGCTCGGTCGCCTGCTGCACGACCGGACCGCCAACGCGATTGCGGCGCAGGTCAGCCGGATGCGGCACGTGTCGGCGACGATCGTGCCGTTCGACACCACGCTGCCCCCCGACGTCGAGCAACACCTGGTACGGCGGGCGGAGGGTCGCACGCGACCCGTTTCCGCCCGACCGCAGGCGCCGCAGCCCGACCTTCCCGACGACTACGCCGACCTCGCGGTCGACGGGCCGCGGGAGGCGCAGGACGGAACGACCCTGATCGCCGATGCAGGCTGGCGCGAGCGGGTCTGCGTCGAGGGTCGCATCCGGTCGGTGCAGGAGGGCTCCGCCGCCGGCCAGTCGATGGAATGCCAACTGGTCGACACCAGCGGCGGCGTCCGCCTGCTGTTCTTCGGTCAGCAGCGGATCCCGGGCCTCACCCCCGGCACCTGGGTCCGGGCCGAAGGGACGGTGGGTAGGTACAAGGGTCACCTGGCCATCGCCAACCCCGAATACACCTTGCTCCCGGACGATCCGCCGGCCGACGACTAGAGCTCCGGGCCGCGGGTGCGCACCTCGTCGACGGCGGTCATCGCTTCGCGGAGCTCGGCGAGCCAGCCATCGGCGTGCTCGCCGACCAGCCGCACACACCAGACCAAGGCCTCCGAGCGCGACCGCGCCACGCCGGAATCGACCAGGGTGTCGAGGACCTGGCGCTCGGGCTGACGGAGCCGGGTCATCACCGGAACGGCGGCCGTGGTGAACAGCTGACGGGTCTCGCCCACCTCAGCGCCCCAGGCGACCTTGCGGGCGTAGCGCGCCTCGGCCTCCCGCGCGATCGCGATCCGCTCGTCGCGGGTCTCCTCGCGGAATCTGCTGATCCGACCGGCTTCGGCGGCCGCCCGGGCCTCCGGTGTGGCGTCGCTCGACACGTCCGGGGGGTCGAGCCGGCCGACCACGACGACCTCGTCGCGATCGCTCGTCACCGTCGGCGCACCGGCGAACCACGCGTCGGGCAACCGACCGGCGAACCACGCCGGGGCATCCCCCACCGGTGGTAGATCGACGTGCTGCGGACGGCCGCCCCGCCCGCCGGCCCAAGGGGGACCGGACCATCGTCCTCGTGGCATCCTGCTCACTCCTTCAGTCGATGATTACATCATTACTCCCTTACTCGACCTTCACAAGCAAGCGGGATACGCCGACGGCGAACCTCCGGTAATTACACGATGCGTAGTAGGGCGCTCACCGACCGCCGAAGAAGTCGATCTCGGTTTGACACGGCCAGTTGGCCCACGGAGGCTGACTCCATTCACATCGTCCTCCCCGGACATTCACGCGGATCGCGGCCGTCGCAGCATGCCGGTCGCCCGCCCCGGGAAAGGAAGGGCGTTCGGGGCAGGGAGCACGCGGAATGGCACGACACGCAGCGGCGAAACATGGAGCGCCTTCGCGCTGGCCGCGTCGCGCCAAGATCATCGCACCGCTTGTCGTCCTCATCGTCATCGCCGGTGCCATCACCGCTTTCGCTCTCGGTCGTACGCAGGGCCACCCGCAGGCGGCGGCCCCTCCGACGGGTCCCTGCGCGCTCGGGACGATCCGGCTGTCGGTCGGCGCCGATCCGGACGCGGTGGGGTGGCTCCGCGATCTCGCCGGTCGCTATACAGCCGCCCGGCACGAGGTCAACCACCAGTGCATCACTCCCGAGGTCGCTCCCCTCTCCACCGCGGACGCCGGGCTCGCGCTGCGGACGACGCCGGTGCTCGGCTCGACCCCTCCCGCGGTCTGGGTGCCGGAGTCGACGACGGCGCTGAACCTCGTCCGCGCGACCCCCGCCAGTGCGGCGGTGCTGCCGGCCACCGCGCCGTCCATCGCCACCTCTCCCATGGTGCTGGCGACGACCGCCGACGCCACCCAGGCGATCCAGGCCGCCGGGCGCGGCCCGGCACTGGCCAAGGCAGTCCTGCGGGCGGCCACTGATCCGCACGGGTGGGGGGCTCTGGGCCATCCGGACTGGGGGGTGATGCACCTCAGCGTTCCCGACCCGGAGACGACCGACGCCGGCCTGGCGACGATCTCGGCGGCCGCCGCGACCGTCGCGGGCGTCGCGCCGCCGGACCTGTCGAAGACGATGTTCACCTCCTCGTCGGTCCAAGGTGGACTGCGTGCCCTGAACGGGGTGACCAGCACCGACCAGGACAGCGATGCGCTGCTGTCCGCCGCCCGCAAGGCCACCTCCGAGGACTCGCTGCGCAGCAGCCTCGGCCTCCTCACCGTCCCCGAGCAGGACGTCTGGCGTTACAACGCCGCATCACCCAAGGTGCCGCTGCACGCGAGCTACCCGTGGGACGGGTCGCTCGGCACCGACTACCCGTTCGTCACCACCCACGGGCAGTGGATGGACCCCCAGACCAACAAGGCGGCGACGGACTTCGAGAACTGGCTGCGCAGTGCGCCGGCTCAGGACCAGCTGGCTCGGGCCGGGCTGCGGCACGCGGACGGGTCCCCCGGTGCCCTGCGCGGCACCGGGATCTCGAAGGCCACCTTCGCTCCCACCCCGCTGCACGGCGAGGGTGCGGCGGCCGCCGGGCGGACCGCGTGGGCGCTGATCACCCGCCGGGTCTCCGTTCTCGGCCTCATCGACGTGTCGGGATCGATGTCGGAGGTCGTCCAGCCCGACGGCCAGACCAAGCTCGACCTCGCCCGGGCGGCCGCGTCCGGGTCGCTCAATCTCTTCTCCTCGAGTGACCAGATCGGGCTGTGGGAGTTTTCGACCGCGCTCGACGGCTCCCGGCCCTACAAGGAACTCGTGCCGCTCGGGCCGGTCGACGAGAAGATCGGCGGCGTGGATCGCAGAGACGCGTCCGCGACGGCGTACAAGTCGCTCAAGGCCACCGGCGGCACGGCGCTCTACGCCTCGGTGCTCGCGGCCGACGACGCGGCCAAGAACAACTACGTGACCCATGGCGTCAACACGGTCGTGCTGCTCACCGACGGCCGCAACGAGGATGCCTCGGGCGGACCGGACCTGCCGACGCTGTTGAGCGACCTGCAGCAGACCGCCCACAGCGAGACGCCGGTGCACGTGATCACGATCGCTTACGGCAAGGACGCCGATACCGACGCGCTCGCCAAGATCGCCAAGGCGTCGGGCGGGAAATCGTTCGTCGCACCCGATCCGAGCACGATCGACGACGTCTTCATCAGTGCCCTCGGCGCCGTCGGTTCCTGATCAACCGGCCCCCCGGGCCATCGCGCGACCGGCCGATGCGACCCGGCGGCCGGACCGATAGCGTCTCGCAGAACAAACCGGTCTCGGAGGTGTGGTGCTCGTGCGGGCATGGATCGATGGACTCGAGTCGACAATGTGTTTCGTCGACGGGGAGTCGAGCGGCGACCAGCCGCAGCAGGTAGTGCGGGTCCGGCTCCACGTCGAGGGCCGCGGCGGCACCCTCTCGGTGGCGGTCACCGGCGGCGGCCTGCTCACCCCCAGCCCGGTCGCGGCCGACCCGGCCGACGGTGAGCTCTCCGTGGAGGTCGGCGTCCTCGGCTGGACCGAGCACCCGGCCGGCATCGCCGTACCGGTCACCGCCACGGTGCACGATTCCGACGGCGAGCAGCTGGCCAGCCGCGACGGCGAAGTGATCATCTCCGAGCCCGGCTGGACGATGTGGATGGTGCCGCACTTCCACTATGACCCGGTCTGGTGGAACACCCAGGCGGCCTACACCTGCCGGTGGGACGAGCTTCCGGACGCCCAGGCGACCCGCGGCGACGTGCAGCAGGCCGGCTTCGACCTGGTGCGGGCGCACACGGAGGCCGCGCGGCGCGACCCCGACTACCGCTTCGTGCTGGCGGAGATCGACTATCTCAAGCCCTACTGGGACGCGTTCCCCGAGGAGCGGGCGATCCTGCGGCAGCTGATGGCCGACGGGCGGCTCGAGCTGATGGGCGGCACCTACAACGAGCCCAACAGCAACCTCACCAGCGCCGAGTCCACCGCGCGCAACGCCGTCTACGGCATCGGCTTCCAGCGCGACATCATGGGGGGCGCCCCCGAGACCGCGTGGCAGCTCGACGTCTTCGGTCACGACCCGCAGTTCCCCGGCCTCATGGCCGATGCCGGCCTGGCCAACAGCTCCTGGGCCCGCGGCCCCTTCCACCAGTGGGGCCCGATCCGCAACCCCGGCGGCGAGAACAAAGACGTCACCCGGATGCAGTTCCCGGCCGAATTCCGCTGGCTGTCCCCGTCCGGGCACGGCGTGGTCACGAGCTACATGGCCGACCACTACGGCTCGGGCTGGGACATGGCCTCGGCAACCACCCTGGCGGAGGCGGAGGCGTCGGCGTACCGCAACTTCTCCGAGCTGGCGAAGGTCGCCTCGACCAAGAACGTCCTGCTGCCGGTCGGCACCGATTACACCCCGCCGACGCAGTGGGTCACCGAGGTGGCCCGCGACTGGAACTCCCGTTACGCCTCGCCGAAGTTCGTCTGCGCGATCCCGCGTGAGTTCTTCGCGGCCGTACGCGAGGAGTCGGCCGGCGGCGCCGGGCTGTGGCCGCAGACCCGCGACATGAACCCGGTCTACACCGGCAAGGACGTCTCCTACATCGACATCAAGCAGGCACAGCGCGCCGCCGAGGACGCGCTGGTCGACGCCGAGAAGTTCGCCACCCTCGCCGGTCTGCTCGCCGGCGCGCGCTACCCGGAGGTGGCCTTCGACAAGGCCTGGCGGCAGTTGGCCTACGGCGCCCACCACGACGGCATCACCGGGAGCTTCTCCGACCAGGTCTACCTCGACCTGCTCACCGGCTGGCGTGAGGCGCACGACCTCGCGGTCACCGCGCGGGACAACGCGCTCGAGGTGCTGGTGTCCACAGTGGACACACGGACCGACGCGGCCGCCGACCGGCCGCTCGTCGTCGTCAACCCGTTGTCCTGGGCGCGCACCGACGTGGTGACCGCCCGGATCGACCTGCCCGGCCCGGGCACCCACGGGCTTACCGTCGTCGACGACTCCGGCGCCGTCCTGCCTGCGCTCACCGAGCACGCCGAGCACCATGCGGACGGCACGCTGCGCTCGACGAAGTTGACCTTCCTGGCCCGCGACGTGCCCGGCGTCGGGTACCGCACCTTCTGGGTGCGGCCGGCCGACTCGCAGGCCGCCGGTTGGTCCACTGTGGACGGCGTCGAGGCGTCGAGTGACGCCTACACCGTCCGGCTCGACCCGGCGCGCGGCGGCGGCATCGCCAGCCTCGTGGAGCGCGCGAGCGCGGCCGAGCTCGTGCGGGACGGGTCGGTCGGCAACGAGTTCCGGCTCTACGACGAACACCCCGCGCACCCGACCTTCGGCGAGGGCCCGTGGCACCTGCTGCCCCGTGGCCCAGTCGTCACGTCGGCCGACGGAACGGCCGAGGTCACCGTGGAGAGCTCGCCGGTCGGGCAGCGGATCACCGCCCGCGGGCGGCTGGCCAGCCTGACCTACACCACCGAGCTCCGGCTGCTCGACGGCACCGGCCGGGTCGACGTACGCACCACCGTCGACGGCTTCGCCGGAGCCGACCAGCTGCTGCGGATGCGCTTCCCCGCCGACATCCCCGGCGCGATGCCGGTGTCGGAGGTTGCCGACGCGGTGATCGGCCGCGGGCTCGGGCAGCCCGACGTCGACACCGCCGAGGCACCGTGGACTCTCGACAACCCGGCCTACACGTGGTTCGGGGCCGGCAGCACGGCGCGGGTGCGCATCGCCGACACGGTGCGCGCGATCGGCATCGCCGAGGTGGTCGCCGACAGCGGCGAACTGACCGCCGGGCACCTCGACGGTCTGGTCACCCAGCTCGGCCGGGTCGGGGTGACGGTCACCTCATCGTCGCCAGAGCGCGCCCGGTACGGCGGACTGGACTTCGACTCCAACCTGCCGGACGTGCGGATCAGCGTCGGTGGCCCGGGCAGCAACGCGTTCACCGCACAGGTGCTCGATGCCGTCGACGGCTCCTACGCCGCCGAGCTCACCCGGCAGATCACGGCGCAGGGCAGCGGGCGGGTGTGGGTCCCGGCGAGCCGCACCCTGGCCGAGCAGTTCGTGCCCAACGCCGACGTGCGCGGCGTCCGCGACCTTCCGGTGCTGATCGTGGCGGCGGCCGACGCCGACGCGACCCGGGCCGCCGTCGCGGATCTCATCGACGACCTCGCCGACGCCACGATCGACGTCACGCAGGATTCCGCGCTCCCCGCGGCTCCGGAGGGCGAGCCGTCGCTCGTCGACCGCACCGTCGGTGTCCTCAACCGCGGCATGCCGAGCTTCGTGGTCGACCCGTCGGGCGCACTGCACCTGTCGCTGCTGCGCTCCTGCACCGGTTGGCCGTCGGGTGTGTGGATCGATCCGCCAAAGCGCACGGTGCCGGACGGCTCGCCGTTCCAGCTACAGCACTGGAGCCACACCTTCGACTACGCCTTCGTCGCCGGCGCCGGTGACTGGCGGAGCAACCGGATCGTCCACAGTGGACACTCGTTCAACCATCCACTGCTCCCCCGGCCGACCGCGCAGCACGACGGCACGCTGCCGGCGCGCGAGACGCTCATCTCGGTGCAGCCCGACACGGCGATGCTCGAGACGTTCAAGGCCACCGGCAACCCGCTGTCGCGCGGTGACTCGACGGTCGTCGACCCGCGGCGGCAGGTGACGGCTCGGCTCTACGAAGCGCACGGCAGCGCGACGGAGGCGACGTTGCACACCGTCGTACCGTTGGGCGACGCGCATCACGCCGACCTGCTGGAGCAGTCGGGCGCCGCGCTTCCCGCCGGCGATGCGGTCACGGTCCCGCTCGGCGGAGCCGAGATCGTGACCGTGACGGCGCGGCCGGAGTCGACGCACCAGGGCGACGGAGGCGTCCTGGCCCCTGAGCACGAGCCTGCGCAGCCGGTCTACACGCGCTACTGGATGCACAACAAGGGTCCGGCGCCGGTGGGCTATCTCCCGCTGGCCGTGCACGTGCACCCGGCCGAGCTGCGGGCCGACGGGCCGGTGTCGCTTCGGGTCACGGCGGCGTCGGATCTCGTCGACGCCCCGATCAACACCCGGGTGCGGATCGGCCTACCGGACGGTTGGAGCGCCGACACGACCGAACAGCTGGTCGGGCTGGAGCCCGGTGCCCACACCGAGTTCGAGGTCACGGTGACGCCGCCGAGCGACGCCCGCGCCGGGCTGTATCTGGTCTCGGTGCAGGCCGACGCACCCGACGGTCAGGTCGTCGAGGATCTCGCGGTCGTGTCGGTCGGCGGAGCGACCGACGTCTCGACCGAGCTCGCCGCGAGCATCACCGCGGACGTGGTCACGGCACCCGCGGGCGAGCGGACCGAGTTCGAGCTGGCGATCAGCAGTACGGCGCGCAGCGAGCTGCACGGCGAGGTGGCGCTGATCAGTCCCTGGGGCACCTGGGAGCTGCTCGGTCCCGCGGCGACCGGGTTCTCGGTCGAGCCGGGTGGCCGGGCCAGCGTGCGGTTCGCGGCCGACGTCCCGGGTGGGACGCCGCCGGCCACGACCTGGCTGCTGGCCAAGGTGATGTGCGCCGGCCGGGTCCTCTACACCGAGGCCGTGCCCTTCGTCGTGGTGGGATGACCGGTGGGATGACTGCTGGGATGACCGGTGGGACCCACCACCACGAGGCGGTGATCGGCACCGTCGCCGGGCGAGGAGTGCCCGCGGAGCTGCTGGAGCAGCGGCTCACCGCGATGTATGCCTCTCCGGCGGCGGTGGCGCTGCCCGCGCGCGGCGACATGGAGTGGCGGCGGCTGCGCCGGTGGGTCGCCCAGCTGCTTCTCACCGAGGCACTTGTCCAGGCTGAGGCGGACCGGCTCGGCGTCACCGCCGAGGCGGCGCCGCCGGCCGACGTCGCCGAGGCGGTCCGGCTGGCGGCCACCGGAAGTCTCGCGGCCGCGGCGCTGTCGGCCCAGCCGCTGGCCCGCGCGCTCTTCGACCGGGTGGCCAGGGACATCGACGTCGACGAGTCCGCCGTACGTGCCTATTACGACCGCAACCCGGACCGGTGGCGGCGGCCGGCCCGGTGCCGGCTGCGCCACCTGCTCGCCGACGACGAGGACAGCGCACGCCGGGCCATCGACCGGCTCGACCGGGACGGCGAGGTGTGGTCGCGGCCGGTCGACGATCTGCCGCGTCCACTCGGTGCCGCGATCGCCGGCGCCGAGCGCGGGGCGGTCGTCGGCCCGGTCGCCTCGGCGTTCGGCTGGCACGTCGTCCGGGTCGACGACGTGAGTGCGGCCGGGATCGCGCCGTACGACGAGGTGCGGCCGGGCATCGCCGACACGCTGCGCAAGTCAGCCCAGGCCGACTACTTCGAGCGCTGGCTCGAGCGCCGCCGACGCGAGCAGGTCGACGTCGCCGAGGGCTACGAGCACCCCGGCAGCCCCAACCAGCCCGACTTCGCCCACCATCACTGAGCGACGTCCTTGTCGCGCAGGACGAAGACGCCCCAGCCGAGGTAGCGGCGGCCGTACTCGAGGTAGGAGCGGCGGCCGGCGGCGACCCGGTCGGCGAACTCCTCGGCGTCGGGTGCGTCGGGGTGCTCGCGGAGCCAATTGCTCGCGGTCATCCATTGGGTTGCCATGTAGCGGTCCCAGCTGTCACCGTCGGCGAGGACCATCTCGACCAAGTCGGTGCCGGACTGCTCGAACCGATCGAGGGTGCCGGACAGCGAGGTGAACTCGTCCGGGTCGAAGCTGAGCGCCTCGATCGCGTCGGGCGGCGGCGGGTCGATCCAGTAGGGCTCGCCGACCAGCAGCAGACCGCCGGGCTTGAGCGCGGGCTTCATCAGGTCGAGAGTGCCGACCAGACCGCCACCGATCCACGTCGCGCCGATGCAGCTGACGATGTCGAAGGCCTGCGGTGCGGCCTGGTAGTCCTCCGCCTTTCCCTGGACGAGTTCGACCTGCGCCTCGACCGTCAGCTCGGCGGCCCGCGCCCGGGCAGCCTCGAGGAACACCGCGCTGACGTCGACACCGACCCCGTGTATCCCGTATCGGGCGGCCCAGCTGCACAGCAGCTCCGCCTTGCCGCAGGCCAGATCGAGCAGCTGCAGCGCCGGTTCGAGCCGGCAGATCTCGCCGACGAGCGCGAGCTTCTCCTCGGTCAACGGGTTGAGGATGCGGTGCGCCGATTCGGCCCGCTCGTGGAACACCAGGTTCATGCGGCTCCTCTGCCATCGTCGTCGAGGGCGACGGTAGGACGGACGGCGTACGCCGCCCAACCGATTTCTTCGAATGCTGGACGCTAGCGTTTCTGTCATGGCCGAGCACCTGTCCAACGGCGAGCAACTCCTCGGGATCAACGGCGTCGACCTGTGCGTCGAGACCTTCGGGAACGCCGAGCACCCGGCCGTCCTGCTCATCCATGGCGCGGCCGCGTCGATGCTGTGGTGGGACGCGGAGCTGTGCGAACGGATCGCCGTCCACGACCGGTTCGTGATCCGCTATGACCATCGGGACACCGGCAGGTCTACGAGCTACCCGCCCGGTCGGCCGGGCTACTCGCTCACCGATCTGGCCGGGGATGCGCTCGGCATCCTGGATGCGCTGGGTGTCGAGCGGGCGCACGTCGTCGGCCAGTCCATGTTCGGCGGACTCGTCCTCCTCATCGGGGTGGACCACCCTGACCGGGTCGCGTCGCTGACGTTCGTGTGCACGAGTACGGGCGACGCCGGTCTGCCGCCGCCACTCCCGCTGAACGTCCCGCCCGCGCCGGATTACCGCGACCCGGCCGCGGTCGTGGACTTCACCGTCGGGTCGACGAAGGCCTACGCCGGCGACTCGCCCCTCTTCGACGAGGCCGCGACGCGGGCGCTCGTCGAACACGATGTCGCCCGCGCCGCCAACATCGAGTCGACGCTCACCAACCACTACGCCATGGACATCGACGGCCCGACCGGCGGCAGCTTCGGCGACATCGACGCTCCCACCCTCGTCGTGCACGGCGACCACGATCCGATCTTTCCGCTTGCCCACGGCGAGGCGCTGCGCGACGCGGTGCCGGGCGCAGAGCTGGTGGTGCTGCCGGGTGCTGGCCACGAAGTGCCTCGAGCGTTGTGGGACGTCTTCGTGCAGGCTCTCGTCCGGCACACGTCCGCTCGTCGGTTAGTGGAACTGCACGCCGCTCGCGATCGCCACGGCGAGGACGACGGCGACGACGAAATCCACGGCGGCGCAGAACGGCGGCCACCAACGGGTGTTGGCGACGTACTCCGTGCGGTGCTGCCACATGTCCTTCAGCCCGTGGCCGGCCATTCCGCCGACGATGAGCCAGGCCGAACCGGTGATTGCGGCGGCCGCCACGACGACGAAGACCGCGGCGACGACACATTCGACGGCGATGACCTTGCCGCGGCCATCGGCGACGCTGAAGCCGATGTAGATCGCGGCGATGAGGGTCAGGCCGAGTGCATAGACCGTCGCTCGGTCGAGCCACCAGAACCCGAACGGTGATGCGGCCTGGATGACGCCGACGACGATCCCCCACGCGATCGGCACCCGGAGGTCGGGTGCGGCTCGTCGAGGCGTCGCTGTCCATTGCCGCTTCCCGTCCGCGGGCATCGTCGGTGGACCGGCTACCCGGACCGTACGCGGGGTGTGGACAGACGCGAGCGGGGTTTGCGGCGGCGTCACTAGAATCGAACACATGTTCGATGAAGGGTTGATCGAGACCGGGTGGGCGGCGGCTGTTCCGTCCGCCGGCGTTGGCGCGGCGGTTGGCGGCGACCGATCCGGCCGGGCTGGGTGATGACGACCTGGTCGAGGTGATCGCCGGCTGGGACCGGCTGGCGGCGTGGGCGCAGGCCGCCCAGGCGCGGGCGATCGCGGTGTTCGCCGGTCGCCGGCCGCCGGTGGAGGCCGAGGATCACGGGGGAGGACGGTGAGCGAGTACGCCGCGGATGAGCTGGCGGTGGCGCTGCGGCTGTCCCGGCCGGCGGCCGGGACCCGGCTGCACACCGCGCTGGACCTGGTCGGCCGGTTGCCCGCCACCCTGCAGGCGTTCTCCGCCGGGCGCATCGACGCGGTCAAGGCCCGGTCCATCGCCGACGCCACCCGGGCGCTCACTCCCGCCCAGGCCACCTGCGGTGCAGCACCGGGTGCTGCCCCGCGCCGGCGGGCAGACCCTCGGTCAGCTACGCGCCGCCCTGGCCCGCGCGGTGATCGCCGCCGACCCCGACGGGGCGCACCACCGGCACACCCAGGCCTACGCCGACCGCCGCGTCGTGCTCACCCCGGTCGCCGACGGGATGGCCGAACTGTGGGCCCTGCTCGGCGCCGCCGACGCCACCGCCCTCTACCGCCGGCTCACCACCCTGGCCCGCGCCGCCAAGACGTCCGCACCCGCCGGCCGGTCGATGGACGCCCGCCGCGCCGACGCCCTGACCGGCCTCGCGCACGCCGCACCCGGCGAGCCGGCGCCGCCGCTGGTGCACATCACCGTCGCCGCCAGCACCCTGCTCGGCGCCGACCAGCACCCCGCAGACCTGGCCGGGTACGGGCCCATCACCGCCGCCGAAGCCCGCCGCATCGCCGCCGACGGCCGCTGGCGGCGACTACTCACCGACCCGACCACCGGCGCCCTACTCGACTACGGCCGCCGCAGCTACCCCCCACCCGCCCCGCTCGCCGACCACATCCGGGCCCGCGACCGCACCTGCCGATTCCCCGGCTGCCGACAACCCGCATCCACCGCCGACCTCGACCACACCGTCCCCTACCCCACCGGACCCACCGCAGCGACGAACCTGGCCGCCCTCTGCCGCCACCACCACCGACTCAAACACCGAGCCGGCTGGACCGTCACCCAACACGACGGCGCCGAACTCACCTGGACCACACCCACCGGCCGACGGCACACCACATCGCCACCAGCAATAGGCGCCATCGAAGCCGCCGAGAATCCGTGACCGGCCACGGTGGACGGCGAGATCGCGCGCTACGCCAGGTCGGTCCGAAGGTCCAGACCGAGATCGAGCACCGGCGCGGAATGCGTGAGTGCGCCGACGGAGAGGTAATCGACGCCGGTCGCCGCGACATCGGCGGCGGAGTCGAGGGAGAGGTTGCCGCTGGCCTCGGTCCGGGCGCCGGTCGCGCGCGCGAGATCTACGGCTGTGCGCATCTCGTCCAGAGACATGTTGTCGAGGAGGACGAGTGCGGCACCTGCCCCGACGGCTTCACGGACCTGATCGACCGTGTCGCACTCGACCTCGCAGATGATGTCCGGGCGAAGGCGACGTACGGCGGTCAGGGCGGCAGTCACACCACCCGCGGCGACGATGTGGTTGTCCTTGATCAGTGCCTGATCGGAGAGGCCCATCCGATGGTTGCTGCCGCCGCCGCACCGCACGGCGTACTTCTCGAGGGTGCGCAGTCCCGGCATCGTCTTGCGGGTGTCGCGGATCACCGCTCCGGTGCCGGCGACCGCGTCGACCCAGCGGTGGGTGAGGGTCGCGACGCCGGAGAGGTGGCAGAGCAGGTTGAGCGCGCTGCGTTCGGCGGTGAGGATCTGCGCCGTCGGCCCCGCGACGGAGAGCACGACGTCGCCCGCGCCGACCCGGGTACCGTCCACCGAGGTAGGTGTCACCGTGCCGGTCCCGCCGAAGCAGAGGTCGAAGACCGCCATCGCCACGGGGATCCCGGCGACGACGCCGGGCGTGCGGGCGGCCAGGTCGCCGACGCTGCGATGGCCCTCGGGCACCGTCGCGGTCGTCGTGACGTCGACGCCGCCGGCGAGGTCTTCCTCCAGTGCGAGTCGGGCGACGCGCACGACGTCGTCGACATCGAGGTCGGCGGCCACGACCGCCTTCGCCACCTCTGCGGACAGCATTACGCTCCGATCTCCTGTCGTAGTTCCCCATCACTGTCCATTGTGGACACGATGTGCCGACGCCATTCGTCACGCGCGACCGGGACGTCTTCACGGCTGTGGCATCCCCGGCTCTCGGTACGCATCGAGGCCGCCGCGACCACGGCGGTTGCCGCCGTGTGCAAGCTGGTCGCCTCCCAGGAGGCGCGGTCGGGGGTGGCGTCGGTCGGCACCTTCTCGAGCAGGCGCGCCGCTTCGGCCATGCCGTCCGGGGTGCGGCGTACGCCGAGGTCGCGCGACATCGCGACGGAGAGGTCGAGTCGCCACGCGGGATCCACGGCGCCGGCCCGAGCCGACGACGGCTCCGCCCGGCCCGGTGCCCGCACCTGGTCGGCCAACTCGGCCGCAAGCCGGGTCGCGCCGACCAGGCCCTCGACCAGGCTGTTGGAGGCCAGCCGATTAGCCCCGTGTACGCCGGTGCAGGCCACCTCGCCGACGGCGTACAGCCCACTCACCGAGGTGCGACCGCTCATGTCCGCGCGCACACCGCCGCAGGCGAAGTGCGCGGCCGGTGCCACCGGGATCAGGTCGTGCACCGGATCGATTCCCGCCTCGCGGCAGCCGGCGATCACGGTCGGGAAGCGGCGGAGCAGATCGTCGGCGCCGATTCCGCGGGCGTCGAGGAAGAGATGATCTCCCACGCCGCCCGGCGCCTCGGCCATCCGGCGGGCCATCGCGAGGGCGACCACGTCGCGGGGGGCGAGGTCGCGCAGCGGATGCACGCCGTCCATCACCGACGCCCCCGTGGCGTCGACCAGCGTCGCCCCCTCGCCACGCACCGCCTCGGTGACCAACAGCTGCCGGCCGCGGGCACCGGGCCCGAGCCACAGCACGGTGGGATGGAACTGGACGAACTCGAGGTCGGTGACGCGCGCGCCGGCCCGCAGCGCCAGTCCGACGCCGTCGCCGGTGCTGACGTCCGGGTTGGTGGTGCTGGCGTAGACCTGACCCGAGCCGCCGGTCGCCACGACGACGGCTGCGGTGCGCAGGGCTCCGACCGACGTGCACCGCCCGGCCTGGTCGACCAGCCCGATCGTCAGCCCGGCCACCGCACCGCTCGCGTCGCGCTGGATGTCGAGCGCGAACGCGTGCTCGATCACCTCGACGCGGTCCGCATGCCGCACCGTCTCTTCGAGAGTGCGCTGGATCTCCCGACCGGTGGCGTCGCCGCCGGCGTGCACGATGCGGGCCCGCGAATGCCCTCCCTCGCGGCCGAATTCGAGCTGCCCGTCGGCGCCGCGGTCGAACCGCGCGCCGTCGGCGAGGAGCGCACTGACCGCCGCGGGACCCTCCTCGACGAGCACCCGGACCGCGGCCTCGTCGCACAGCCCCGCTCCGGCCACCAGGGTGTCGCGCAGGTGCTGGTCGGGCGAGTCACCGATACCGACGGCCGTAGCGACGCCGCCCTGCGCCCAGGTCGTACTTCCCGCCGTCAACACCGACTTGCTGACCACCACGACCCGCCGGCCGGCGCGGGCGAGCAGCCGTGCGGCGCCGAGACCGGCCACACCGGAGCCGACCACGACGACATCCGCGGTGCGGGTCCACGAGGGCTCGGGCGCGGCCAGCCGCGCCACGAGCGGTGCGGTCACTCCCCACCCGCCGACGGCGAGCCGATCGAGATCATCGCCTCGACGGCACCTCGGGCGCGCGCGGCCACGTCGTCCGGGATCGTCACCTCGTGCTCACCCGTCTGCAGGCTGTGCAGGAGCTTCTCCGCGGTGATCATCTTCATGAACCGGCAGACCGCGCGGTCGTTGACCGCGGCGAAGTCGGCACCCGGGTTGACCTGCCGCAGCTGGTGGAGCATTCCGGTCTCGGTCGCGACCAGTACCCGATTGGCCTTGGTACGGCGAGCCTCCTCGAGCATCCCGCCGGTCGACAGCACCTTGACCCGGTCGGCCGGCACGGCGCCGGCACCGACCAGGTACAGCGCCGACGTGGCGCACCCGCACTCCGGGTGCACGAGCAGCTCCGCGTCCGGTTCGGCCTCGACCCGCTCGCGCAGGTCGGCGCCGTTGATGCCGGCGTGGACGTGGCACTCCCCCGCCCAGACGTGGATGTTGGCGCGGCCGGTCACCCGCTGCACGTGTGCGCCGAGGAACTGGTCGGGCAGGAAGAGGATCTCCCGGTCTTCGGGGATCGACCGTACGACGTCCGCCGCGTTGGAGGAGGTGCAGCACACGTCACTCTCGGCCTTCACTGCGGCCGAGGTGTTGACATAGGCGACGACCACCGCGCCCGGATGCTCGGCCTTCCAGGCGCGCAGCTGGTCGGCGTCGATGGTGTCGGCGAGCGAGCAGCCGGCGGCCGGATCCGGGATGAGCACGGTCTTGTCCGGGGAGAGCAGCTTGGCGGTCTCCGCCATGAAGTGCACCCCGCAGAAGACGATCGTGCTCTCGGTCGCCTCCGCGGCGATCCGGGAGAGCGCCAGCGAGTCGCCGACATGGTCGGCCACGTCCTGGATCTCCGGACGCTGATAGTTGTGGGCCAGGATCACGGCATCGCGCTCGCGGGCAAGGCGGCGTATCTCGGCGGACCAGCTGGCGGGCCGAGCGTCGCGCTCGACCTCGACGGTGATGGCTGACATCACGTTCCTCGTGGTCTGGTTTTCGTCTAGTGAGCGAAAACTTCGATTCGAGGATACCATCACCTCGATGTCTGCCGTCAGCCGCGAGTCCCCCGGGAGCCATGAGGTACTCGCCGTCGTGTTCCAGATCCGCTCCGGTGAGTTGTCCGTCCTGCTCTGGCGGCGGGCGCGCGAGCCGCACGCCGGCCGCTGGTCGCTGCCCGGCGGGGCGCTTGCCCCGGACGAGGGCCTCGACGACTCGATCCGCCGGCAGTTGGCCAGCAAGGTCGATGTGCGCGAACTCACACACCTCGAGCAACTCGACACCCGCGGCGCACCGGACCGGTTCCCCGGCCGCCGGGTGGTCGCGACCGCCTACGTCGGCCTGATCCCCGCCGACGCCGACCCGGAGATCCCGGACGACACCAGGTGGCACCGGGTGTCGCACCTGCCCCGGATGGCGTTCGACCACGCGACGATCGTGGCATCGGGTCTGCGCCGCCTGCGGTCGAAGATGTCCTACACCAACCTCGGCTTCGCCCTCGCTCCCCCGACCTTCACGATGTCCGAGCTGGCCGGCTACTACCGGGCGGCGATGGGATACGAGGTGGCACCCACCAACCTGCAGCGGATCCTGCTGCGCCGTAAGCAGATCGAACCCACCGGCCGGTCCACCACCCCGGGCCGCAGCGGCGGCAGACCGGCCGCGCTCTTCCGGTTCCGGTCCCGCACGCTGGAGATCACCGACGCGTTCGCCGTCCTCCACCCGCCGACCCCGCAGGAGCCGGCGCCGCTCTAGCCGTCAGTCCGACGACGGACGCAGGTGGGGCGTCCGGCCGAAGCTGGCGGCACGCAGACCGGAGGCGTCGCGTTCGAAGACCGAGACCGACGTATTGGCCAGCATCGTCGACGCCGCCAGCTCGACCAGCTGCTGCTCGGACAGGTCCTCGACGATGTAGCGAAGGATCAGCACGGGCGCCTCGTGGGTGAAGACCATCAGCCGCCGTCCCGGGTAACGGCGGTCGATGTCGGCGAGCACGCTGCGCAGCCGCAACGCCACGTCGGACCACGACTCGCCGCCGGGCGGGCGGTGGTAGAGCCGCCCGAGTCGCCGCTTGCGAGCGGCCTCGTCGGGATGAAGCTCGGCGACCCCCCGTGAGGTGAGGAGATCCAGTACACCGAGCTCGCGGTCGCGCAGCCGCTCGTCGGTCGAAATCCTGCCCTGTTCGATCCCCGCCGTCGCGATCTCGGCCGTCTCGACCGCCCGCCGGTACGGCGAGGACAACACGGCGTCCGGGCGGCGGTCCGGAGGAAGGTCGTCGAGCCACCGGCGCAGGTCCGCCGCCTGGCGCCGGCCGGTCTCCGACAGCGGTACGTCGGCGTCGCGGACGTCGATGTCGATGGTCGTCGCGCCGGATCGCTCGGCCCGATCGCGCGCGACGTTGCCGGTGCTCTCGCCGTGGCGGACCACCCACAGCGCCGCGACGCCGGAGTTGTTCATAGCTGCTCCGTACCCGTTGACCCGGTTGCCGGCAGAGCGTAGCTTGCCACGCCAATACGAACGTTTCGTTAGTGGACCGGGTGCAGATCATTGACTGTCAGCAGCGGGCTACCGGCCGGCGCGCAGCGGGTGCTGCGCCGGCTCAACGAGCGCTCGCTGTTCGCCGTCCTGCTCGCGGAAGGGCGACTCACGCGCGTCGCACTGCAACACCGCACCGGTCTGTCGCTGCCGACCATCACCAGGGCGCTGGCCAACCTGCAGGACGCGGGCCTGGTCGCCGACGTCGGGACGGTGTCGACCGGACGCGGCCCGGCGGCCGCGGTCTACGAGGTGCGGCCGCGCGACGGCGGGGTGGCCGCGGCGATCGCGTTGACCGGGGACATGATCTCGGTGTCGCTGATGAGCACGGCGGGCGAATCCCTCGCCTGCGAGCAGGAGAAGCCGCGCCGCTCGGCGTCCGGACCGGCGCTGGTGCAGACCGTCCGGCGCCTCCTGCGCACGGCGCTCAGGTCGGCCCGGATCGACCGGATCCACGTGTCCCACACCGTGGTCGCGGTGCCCGCGGTGGTGGACAGCGAACGGCCGGCTCACGACCGCGATCCCGTCCGGACTTCCGTCACTCGAGCAGCACCATATCGACGCGATCCGCGGCCTGGTCGGCCGATCGAGCGCCGTCGACAACGACGTCAACCTCGCGGCGATCGGTGAGCACCATGCCGGCGCGGCGCAGGGAATCGACGACATCGTCTATCTCTCGCTCGGCAGCGGCATCGGCACCGGAGTGATCCTGGGCGGTCAGCTGCACCGCGGCAGCCACGGTGCGCCGGTGAGGTCGGCCACATGCCGGTCGGGCCGATCGACCCGTACAGCAGGCCGGCCCGCCGGCACGGTGCCGCGCAGCTCGCCGCAAGCGAGGACGCCGTACGACGCCTCGCCCGCGCCGCCGGCATGACCCGGCGCAACTCCCTGGCCGCGGTGCTCGCGAGCGCCGAGCGCGGCGAGTCCGCCGGACGCGACGTGTTCGCAACGCTGGCGAAACAGGTCGCCCTTATGGTCGCCAGCGTGGTGAGCGTGCTCGACCCCGAACTGGTCGTCGTCGGCGGCAGTATCGGTGCGGCGGGCGAGACGCTCCTGACGCCGCTGCGCCGGGAACTCGACCAGATCTTTCCGACGCCACCGCCCGTCGTCGCGTCCGAGCTCGGCACCGACGCGGTACGCCGCGGCGCGGAGATCGCCGCGGTGGCAGGCGTCCAGGAGCAGCTGTTCACCGTCATCACACCGCCACCCGCGCCGTCGCCGGTGGTCGTCGGGACGAGACACCACCGGGAGGCAACGATTGTCCGCTAGATTCCGGCACCGACGCCGTGTCGCGGTGGGCGTCATCGGCCTCGCCATCCTCGTCGTCACCGGCTGCACCGCGCAGATCGGGGACAGCCGCCCGATCAATCCGCTGGGCTCGCTCGCGCACCACAAGCCGGTGACCCTGACGCTGTGGGGATTCTTCACCGGGCGCGAGGCGGCTGTCGTCGACGGCTGAACTGGCGCAACTGCACAAGCGCTATCCCTGGCTCACCGTCAAACAGGTGCAGGGAAAGATCGACGACGACGTACTGCGCGGCATCAACTCGGGTCATCCGCCCGACCTCGCCCTCCTCGGCGGCCCGCAGAACCTGGCGAAGTTCTGTGACTCCGGCGCGCTCCGCGACATCGGCCCGGTCGCCCGCAAGGACCATCTCGACCTGTCCGCGACCTTCCCGAAGCAGGTGCTCACCTACTCGAGCTACGGCGGCAAGACCTGCGCGCTCCCCCTGCTCACCGACGCGTTCGGGCTCTACTACAACAAGACGCTGCTGGCGAAGGCCGGCTACCACCACCCGCCGCGGACCCTGTCCGAGCTGACGACCATGGCGAAGAAGCTGACGACGTACAACAAGGACGGCTCGATCAAGGTCGCCGGCTTCGTGCCGCTGAGCACGTTCTACGAATCCGCGCACGCACTGCAGGGCAACTATTTCGGTGCCTCGTGGTACCACAACGGGAGCTCGGTGCTGGGCACGGATTCCGCGTGGGTCCGCGGCCTGGACTGGGAGAAGAGCCTCATCAAGTCGATCGGCTACGACAAGCTCAGCAAGTTCGCGGCGACGCTCGGCGCGGAGTCGGAATTCGCGAGCAACAACGGCTTCGAGACCGGCAAGGTCGCGATGATGATCGACGGTGAGTGGCGGGTCGCCTTCGCCGCCGCGGACAAGACGAAGGTGGACTACGCGACCGCCCCCTTCCCGGCCGACAGCCCCGCTCTCTACGGCAGCGGCCAGATCGGCGGGACGCTGATCGGCATACCGGCCGGGGTCAAGCACCCGTCGGAGTCGTGGCTCGCGATGCGCTACCTCGCGACCAACACCGGCGCGCTCAACCAACTCTCCGCGGGTCTGAAGAACGTTCCGACGACCTTCGCCTCGCTCCGCACGTCGAAGTTCTCCCGCAACCCGCTCACCCGCACCTTCGCGCAGGTCCTGCAGAACAAGCCGGCTCACGGTGCTGGCGTTCATGTCGCCGTGGATCGTCGGCTTCCTGGCGTTCGTCCTCTACCCGATGATCTCCAGCCTGTACTTCTCCTTCACCACCTACGACCTGACCAAGCCGCCGAAGTGGGTCGGTCTGCACAACTACTGGCTGCTCTTCACCCAGGACCCGGTCTTCTGGCAGATCGGTCCGCAACACCCTCTGGATCATCTGCATCGGCGTACCGGCGAAGATCCTCTTCGCCCTGGGGGTGGCCCTGGTCATCGTGCGCATCCGCCGGGGCGCGGGCATCTACCGCACCATCGCCTACCTGCCGGCCATCGTGCCGATGGTCGCCGCTGGTCTGTCCTTCGTCTACCTGCTCAACCCGTCCGGGCCGGTCAACGGGATCCTCGGCGCGGTCGGTCTCGGCAAGCCGCTGTGGTTCGGCGATCCGCACTGGGCCAAGCCCGGGCTCGCCATCATCATGATCTGGGCGGCGGGCAACACGATGGTCATCCTGCTGGCCGCGCTGCTCGACGTACCCAGAGGACCTCTACGAGGCCGCCGATCTCGACGGGGCCGGTGCGTGGGCGAGATTCCGCCGGGTCACGCTGCCGCTCATCTCGCCGGTGCTCTACTTCGCGCTGCTGACCGGCATCATCGAGGGCTTCCAGTACTTCACCCAGGCCTACGTCGCGTCCAAGGCGATCTCGGGTAACGCCCAGACCCTGGGCGCCCGCAGAACTCGCTGATGTTCTACGGCACCTGGCTCTACCAGCAGGGCTACTCCTACTTCCACATGGGCTACGCCTCGGCGCTCGCCTGGATCCTCTTCCTCGCTCTCTTCGCCGTGACGCTCGTACTCATCCGTACGTCGCGTCGCTGGGTCCACTACTCGGGAGGCTGACCGTGGCCGTGTCGTTGCCCGCGACCCTCAGCAGGTCGGACGCGAAGACCCGATCGGGTCCGCCGCGCGCTCGACCCGTCGTTTCCTGGTGGGTGTCGCGAACCACTGCGTGGCGATCGCGCTGTGCGCCGCGCTGCTCGTCCCGTTCCTCTTCATCATCGGTATGGCGCTGATGCCGGACCGGGAGGCGCTCGGTAACGGGTTGATCCCGCACCACCTCGAGTGGGGGAACTTCAGCCGGGTCTTCCACCTCTTCCCGTTCTGGCACTACCTGGGCAACACGCTGCTCTACTCGGTGCTGTCCACGGTCGGCGTGGTCGTCTCCTCGCTTCCGGTCGCCTACGCGCTGGCCCGCCTGCAGTGGCGCGGCCGGGAGACCGTGATGCTCGTGATCCTGGCGACGATGATGCTGCCGACCGCGGTGACGAGCGTGTCGCTGTACTCGGTCTACGTGAACCTGGGCTGGATCGGCACCCTCAAGCCGCTGATCGTCCCGTTGTTCTTCGGCGACGCCTTCTCGATCTTCCTGCTGCGGCAGTTCCTGCGGACCATCCCCGAGGACCTCAGCGACGCGGCCCGGGTGGACGGTGCCGGCGACCTGCGGATCATGCTGCGGATCATCGTCCCGCTGGCCAAGCCCGCGATCGCCGCCGTGGCCCTCTTCAACTTCCTCTACACCTGGAACGACTTCTTCACCCCGCTGGTCTACACCGGCAACAACAACGGCGCGTGGACCCTCACGGTGGCGCTCTCGCAGTTCACCACGCTGCAGCGGGGTTCGCTCTACAACCTGCAGATGGCCGGAACGCTGCTGTTCATGGCCCCGATCATCGTGCTCTTCTTCTTCGCCCAGCGCGCCTTCGTCGAAGGCGTGACCCTGACCGGGGTGAAGGGTTGACCCGATGACTCGGGCAGGATGACCATCTGACCCGACAGCCCGCCGATCCGACATCAACCACCGGGAGTGTGCCGTGCCGTCCTCGATCGTCCCGCAGGTCGCAGCGCTGACGTCGTACGACGGAAGCCTGACGCTCACCGACGGGTCCACGCTGTGGACCGACCCGTCGGCCGCACCCGTCGGCGACCTGCTGCGCGGCTACCTCGGGCTGGCCCTTCCGCCGGGCGAGCAGTCCGACGCCGCGGTGCGACTGCGGGTCGACGCCGACGGCCTGCCCGGGCCGGAGGCCTACCGGCTCACCGTGGCCGCCGACCATGCCGAGGTGGTCGGCGGCGGCCCGGCCGGCGTGTTCTACGGCGTCCAGACCCTGCGCCAGCTGCTGCCGGCGCAGACGTTCGGCGCCGACGCCGATTGCACTGTGCCATTGGTGCTGCCCTGCCTGCAGATCGACGACGCCCCGGCGTTCGGCTGGCGGGGGTCGATGCTCGACGTCGGTCGGCACTTCATGCCGAGGGAGTTCGTGCTCCGCTACATCGACCTACTCGCGATGCACAAGCTCAACGTGCTGCACCTGCATCTCACCGAGGACCAGGGCTGGCGCATCGAGATCCGCAAGCACCCCAAGCTCACCGAGATCGGTGCGTGGCGCCAGGAGACGGTGGCCGGGCACAACAACGAGCCGCGTGATCCGGAGCAGCGCTACGACGGCGTCCCGCACGGCGGTTTCTACACGCAGGACGACATCCGCGAGATCGTGGCGTACGCCGCCGAGCGGTTCGTCAGCGTCGTCCCCGAGATCGAGCTGCCGGGGCACGCGCAGGCGGCGATCGCGGCGTACCCGGAGCTGGGCAACAACCCCGACACCCAACTACCGGTCGCGACCCGGTGGGGCGTCATCAAGCACGTGCTCAACGCCGAGGACTCGACGATCGCGTTCTACCAGGACGTGTTCGACGAGGTCCTCGAGCTCTTCCCGTCGCCGTTCATCCACGTCGGCGGCGACGAGTGCCCCAAGGACGAGTGGCAGAAGAGTCCGGCCGCCCAGCAGCGGATCCGCGACCTCGGGCTGGCCGACGAGGACGAGCTGCAGTCGTGGATCATCCGGCAGATGGACGACTACCTGGCCTCGCGCGGTCGGCGACTCGTCGGCTGGGACGAGATCCTCGAGGGCGGACTCGCCCCCGGTGCCACGGTGATGTCCTGGCGCGGTGAGGACGGCGGCATCGCCGCCGCCAAGGCGGGACACGACGTCGTGATGACGCCGACCACCCACGTCTACTTCGACTACTACCAGTCGAAGGACAAGGACTCCGAACCGCTGGCGATCGGCGGCTATCTCCCGCTGGAGCAGGTGCACTCCTACCGACCGGTCCCCGCCGAGCTGTCCGCGGACGAGGCGACGCACGTGCTCGGGGCCCAGTGCAACGTGTGGACCGAATACATGGGCGGACCGGCGCAGGTCGAATACATGGCGTTCCCGCGGATGTGCGCCTTCGCCGAGACGGTGTGGTGCACCGACCGGGAGACGTTCCCGGCGTTCCGCGGGCGCCTCGGCGACCACGTCGAGCGCCTGCGTGCGCTCGACGTCGCGTTCCGTCCGCTGGACTGACACCCGGTCGGCTCCCGTTTGCGCCGTCCGGCAGAGCCACTTACGTTCGTCGGGCTAATCGCCCCGACGGCAGGAGAGACAGTGAGTAGCGCAGCGCAGTCGACCGACACGGGCAGCGTGGCCGGCGGCGGCACGTTCCACCGGTCGCTGGGCCTGTTTCCGGCGATCACGGTCAACATGACCCAGATGTGTGGCATCGGGCCGTTCATCACCATCCCGCTCATGGTGGCGACGATGGGTGGCCCGCAGGCGATCATCGGCTGGATCGTCGGGGCGGCCCTCGCCATGGCCGACGGCCTGGTCTGGGCCGAGCTCGGTGCGGCGATGCCCGGCGCGGGCGGCACCTATATCTATCTGCGGGAAGCGTTCCAGTACCGGTCCGGCAAGCTCATGCCGTTCCTGTTCGTCTGGACCGCGGTCCTCTCGATCCCGTTGATCATGTCGACCGGGATCATCGGCCTCGTGCAGTACCTCGGGTTCTTCTTCCCGCACCTGTCCGGCCTGGAGGCCCACCTGATCGGGATCGCGATCACCGCACTGGTCGTCCTGGCGCTCTACCGACGGATCGAGTCGATCCGGACGCTCACCGCGGTGCTCTGGGTGGTGATGCTCCTCGCGGTGCTGCTGACGATTGCCGCCGCGTTCACCGGATGGAGCGCCGAGCTGGCGTTCACCTATCCGGCCGGCGCCTTCAGCCACACCGGGGCGTTCTTCACCGGCCTCGGCGCCGGACTGCTCATCGCCGTCTACGACTACCTCGGCTACAACACGACGGCATACATGGGCGATGAGTTGAAGAACCCCGGCCGCACGATGCCGCGGTCGATCGTCGTGTCGATCGCCGCGATCATGGTCTTCTACCTGGCCATGAACATCGGCGTCGTCGGCCGGATCCCGTGGAAGGAGGTCGCCGGATCGTCGTCGGTCGCCTCGCTCGTCGTGACGCGGAGCTGGGGACACACCGCGGCCGACATCGTCACGATCCTGATCGTCATCACCGCGTTCGCGTCGATCTTCGCCGGTCTGCTCGGCGGGTCCCGGGTGCCGTTCAACGCCGCCCGCGACGGTGTCTTCTTCTCGATCTTCGGCAAGCTGCACCCACGCTACAACTTTCCGCACGTGGCGTTGCTCGTGATGGGCGTCATCACCGCGATCGGCTCGTTCTTCGACCTCACGACGGTGATCAGCATGCTGCTGGCGGTCGCCGTACTCGTGCAGTCGGTCGCGCAGATCGTCGCGCTCACCGTGCTGCGGCGCCGACAGCCGACGCTGCGCCGGCCCTACCGGCAGTGGCTCTATCCCCTGCCCAGCCTGATGGCACTCGCCGGCTGGGGCTACGTCTACGCCTCCGCCGGCACCCTTCCGCTGGTGTTGTCGGCGGTGTGGATCGTGGCCGGACTCGTCGCCTATCTCGGCTGGGCCAAGGCCACCAACGCATGGCCGTTCGCCCGGCCCGAGGTGCACGAGGCCTACCTCGAACTCCAGGGGGCCGGGGAGCGGCAGCCGGCGTGAGCGACGGCGGGGGGTTCGTCCTCGGCATCGACATCGGCGGCTCCAAGGTCGCACTGGCCACCAGCGGCGTCGGCGACCCACAGCGGCGGCTGGTCGAGCGGACGATCCCGACCCGAGCCGACGAAGGCGCGTCGCGGGTGCTCGCCCGGATTCTCGCGGCGGCGCGCGACGTCGCCGACGAGACGGTGGCGGCGTACGGCGGAAGTCTGGTGGCGGTCGGCGCGGTATCGCCCGGGATCGTCGGCGAGGACAGCATCCTGCTCGCCCCCAACAACCCCGGCTGGGACCGGCTCGCGCTCCCCTCGAGCCTGCGCGACGGGCTCGGCGTACCGACCGTCGTCGTCGGCAACGACGTCAAGGCGGCGGCGCTGGCCGAGGCGCGGTGGGGTGCGCTCGCCGGCGCGCACACCGGGATCTACCTCAACCTCGGCACCGGTGTCGCCGTCGCCGTGGTGGTGGACGGCGTGGTGCTCTCCGGTGCGCACGGCGCCGCCGGGGAGATCGCCTACAACCTCCACACGCCGGGCGATGCGGGGTTCGCGAGCGGGCGGGCGCCGATGGAGGAGTTGGTGTCCGGCAGCGCGCTCGCGGCCCGGGGAGGGGCCGTCGCGGGCCAGGAGATCTCCGCGGCTGAGGTGTTCGCGGCGGCGCCCACCGACCCGCAGCTCCGCGACCTGCTCGGCGACGCCCTGGACGTCCTGGCCATGCACGTGGCGAACCTCACTATCGCGATCGACCCCGCGGTCATCGCGGTCGGCGGCGGGCTGACCGGCAGCTTCGCCCAGATCGGACCGACGATCGAGGCGACGCTTGCCCGGACTGTCCCGTTTCCTCCCCGCTTGCTCCTGGGCCGTTTCCCGCACGACGCGGCACTGGTCGGAGCGCTGACGCACGCCCACGACGCGGCGGAGCGAAACCCGGCGAGGCTGGCAGCGGACAGTAACTGTTCTCTTGACGCCATACCAGACGGGTTGGAAGGTTACGGTTAACTGTCCGTTCTGCGCCGAGTCAGCGCCGGCGCGGGCGGGAGAATGTCGCCGGATCTCACTACCGGCGGCAGACGGGTGGGGTGGGTGCACGCGGGGGGTCCGGGGGAATGAGCGCATCACGCTGGTGGGGTGCTCTCGGCGCAGTGCTGGTGGTGTTCGCGCTCGCCGGAGTAGGTGGGGCTGCGCAGTCGCACAACAACGTCGCCACCACCGCCCCCGAACGGCTGAGTTCGGCGCGCTCGCCGGCGGCGGAGGCCGCTGACCTGCTCGCCGCAGCCCGGGCCGGGCACGTGTCGCCGGCGCAACTGATCGCGCAGTACGCCGCCCTGCCGGCCACCAGCCAGATCCGAGTGGCCAGCCGGCTCGCCGCCAACGGCATCCCGCTCCCCGCGCTCCGCGCCTACCGCAATGCCCAGGCCGCACTCGCCCGCACCGACCCGGCCTGCCACCTGTCCTGGGCGCTGCTCGCCGGCATCGGGCGGGTCGAATCCGACAACGGCCAGTACGGCGGATCGCAGCCCCAGCCCAACGGCACCGTTCTCCCCGCGATCATCGGACCCCAACTCGACGGCCGGGAAGCCGGAATGCAGAAGGTGCGCGACAGCGACCAAGGTCGCCTCGACGGCGACGCCACCTTCGACCGCGCCGTCGGGCCGATGCAGTTCCTGCCGGCCACCTGGCAGGCCATCGGCGTCGACGCCAACGGCGACGGCAAGGCCGATCCGCAGAACCTGTACGACGCCGCCGAGACCGCCGGCCTCTATCTCTGCGCCAGCGGCCGCAACCTGGCCACCACCGCCGGACAGCGCGCCGCGGTCTTCAGCTACAACCACTCGCGCGCCTACGTCAACCTCGTGCTCGCGCTGATGCACTCCTACCTGCGCGGCACGCCGATCACCTCGCTGCCGGCTCCGTCGGGCAACCTTCCCGGCGAGCTGCCGCCGACCGGATCGCTCCCGACCGCCGCGGCACCACTACTGCCCGCTCCCCCGAGGGCCGCCGCCCCGACGATCCCGGCACCCCAGCCCATCCCGGCCCCCACCCCCGGCCAGAACCCCGTGCCCGGCCCCACCACCCTCGCCGGTGGCAACGGCAACGAGGGCGCAGGCAACCAGGGCGGTGGCGCGGGTCATGGTTCGGGGCACCACCCCGGCGTGACCCCGACGCCGAGCCAAACACCGTCCCAGAAGCCGGCGCCGAGCCCGACCCCGTCGCCGACTCCGACCCACAAGGCGGCGCCGACCCCCACGCCCAGCCCGACACCCAGTCCCACTCCCTCGCCGACACCCAGCCCGACCCCGTCGCCGACACCCACTCCGACCCCGTCGCCGACGCCCACTCCGACCCCGTCGCCGACGCCCACTCCGACCCCGTCGCCGACGCCCACTCCGACTCCGTCGCCGACGCCCACTCCGACTCCGTCGCCGACGCCCACTCCGACTCCGTCGCCGACGCCCACTCCGACTCCGTCGCCCACTCCGACGCCGTCGCCCACTCCGACGCCCACTCCGCCCACCGCGCCGTCGATGCCGCGGCTGGTGACCGTCGTGGCTGGCGACTCGAGCGCGACCATCACCTGGACCGCGCCGAAGTCAGCGGGCAGCGGCGTACTCGGCTATCGGCTCACCCTGACCGACAAGGTCACCAACAAGGTGATCCACGAGTCGCTGCCGTGTGCGACGGAATGTCCCGCAGGTGTCGAGTTCTCCGACACGGTGACCGGACTGGTCAACCGCCACGCCTATGCCGTCGTCGTCACCGCCTACAACAAGGTGGGCCCGGCGTCGGCGGCCGCGGTCGACGCCACCCCGACCGCGCCGCAGATCGTCGCGGGCGGGCTGAAGGTCACCCGCACGCCGGCGAAGGCAGAACTGACCTGGACCGCGCCGGACCCGAGCACGACGGTGACGTCCTACGTCGTACGGCTGATCGACGAGAGCAACGCCGATCTGGTGGTCTCGGTGCACACCGTCGCCGTCGACAAGCCGCTCCAGGTCGTCTCGACGCTGCCGGTGCCGGGCAACTCCTACCGGTACGACGTCGCGGTGGTCACCAAGACCGCGACCGGCGCCGCCACCAGCATCGAGGTGCCGCCGCCGCCGACCAACAAGCTCAAGCACGTGCACCATGCGTCGAGCCTGCGCAGCACCGGCCACGCGAAAGCCGTCGGCGCGGCCTTCTTCATCCCGCGCAACCGCGACTAGCCGCTCAGCCGACGGCGGTGAGCGGCGGCACGACGCCGACCTCGGGGTAGCCGGGCGTCCAGCTCAGTCGTCCGTGCCGGGTGACCGCAAACGCCTCGTAGCCGTCGAACCCGGCGATCAGATCGACCGCGTGGCGGCCCATGGCGATGCCGCCGGTCGCGTAAGCGTCGGCGAGCGCGAGGTCGGGACCGACGACGGTGAGTCCGGCCAGGGCGTCGGCCGGTCGACCGGTGAAGGGGTCGAGGATGTGCGTACCGCGTTCGGCGCTCCCCGACGTCGCGACCCCGAGATCGCGTCCGGTTACCACGGTGACGCAGACGCCCGGGGTGAGCGGATGCGCGACTCCGACCCGCCAGGGCTCGCCCGGTGACGGATGCCCGGCGGTGCGGACATCCCCGCCGCCGTTGATCGCGTGCGCGTGCGAGCCCGCGGCCACCAACATCCGGTGGGCCCGCTCGACGCTCCACCCCTTGACCAGGCCGGTCGGGTCGAGGCCGCCGTTCCACCGGGCGCAGAAGTAGCCCTCGGTGTCACGTTCGGCCCGGGCACACAGGTCGAGCACCTCGGCGACCTCGGGCGGACCGTCGGTGAGCCGTAGCTCTCCGCGTGCCATCCGGCTGATCGCGCTGTCTGGTCGGTAGGTGCTGAACGTCGCGTCGACCTCGTGCAACCAGGCCACGACGTCCGCGACGGCGTCGGGTGTCACACCCGGGTCCCGCACGTCGATGCTGAAGACAGTGCCCATCACGTGCTCGACCCACCGCTGCCGGGGCCGGCCGTCGGTCAGTGGGTCAGCCATTGCTGGCGTCCAGTGCTGCCTGCAACGACTGCGCATAGCCCTGGCTGTCGTAGGTCGCGCCGCTGATGATGTCGATCTTGGCGCTGCCCGCCTTCAACGCCTCGCTGCGCAGCAACGGGGCGGCGTACGACGCGATCTGTTGCGACTGCGGGTCGGCGTTCGGCAGTTGCAGGGTCGTGACGTCGGTCAGCTTTCCGTTGGTCTTGGTGATCCGCACCTGCACCGGGCCGTACGGCGTGTTGACGGTCGCGCCGTCGAACGTGCGCGTCCCGGTCGACCCGGCCGCTGATGCGCTGCGCTTGGGAGACGTGGACGGCGTCGGCGATGCGGTCCCCTTCTTCGACGGCCCGGTCGTGGCGGGTGCAATCGCGACCGACCGACCGGCGTTTCCGTGGGGAGCGGTCTTGAAACCCAGCAGCAACACGAGCCCGATCACGGTCGCCACCAGCGCGAGCGCAGCACGTCGCATCGGTCCGCCTCCCTACAGCTCGAACGACTCGTGGTGGATGTGCCGGCGCGGCACCCGGGCCCGCCGCAGCGACGACGTCGCCGCGACCACCATCGGAGCCGGTCCGCACAGGTAGACGTCGTGCCGGGCAAGGTCGGGGACGACGCTGATCAGCCGGTGCGGCAGCAACGGATCGGTCGGCCCGCCGGGCGGTCCGAGGAGGTAGTGCAGCCGGGCACCGCGTTCCCGGGCGATCGCCTCGAGCTCGTCACGGAAGACGAGGTCCTGGGCGGAGTTGGCGCGGTAGAGCAGGGTGAGGTCACCGGGCCCGGCCGGCATCGTCTCGAACAGCGCCCGCAGCGGGGTGATCCCGATGCCGCCGGCCAGCAGCAGGACCTGGCGGCGGGTACGCCGGGCGGCGGTGAACGCCCCGTACGGGCCCTCGGCGACGACCCGGGTGCCGGGGACCACCAGCGCCATGCCGCGCGTGTGGTCGCCGAGCGACTTGATCGTGATCCGCAGGAACCGCGGGTGCGGGGCCGCCGACAGCGAGTAGGGATGCGACTGCCACCAGCCGTCCTTCGTGAGGAACCGCCACCGGAAGAACTGCCCGGACTCGGCGCGGAGTTCGTCGAGGTGCCGACCGGACACCACCACCGAGACGACGCCAGGTCCAGCGGGAACCACCGAGTGCACCCGCATCCGGTGCCGCAGCGCGGCCCGCACCGGCGCCGCGACCCGGAACCAGAGCAGCAGCGCGGCGGTCCCGGCGTAGAGCAGGATCCAGAGCAGCCGGGCCGGGGCATTGGTCATGAAGTCGGCGCCGGTCGCGAACTGGTGCGCGAAGGCCAGCGCGATCGCCAGGTAGGTGTAGAAGTGCAGGTAGTACCAGGTTTCGTAGCGCATCCGGATGCGGACGGCCCGCGCCGAGACGACGCCGACTCCGATGAAGAGGCCGGTGCCGACCGTGGCCATCAGCACGTCCGGATAGCTGCGCAGCAGGGTGATCGACTCGCCGATCGGCGAGGCATGCGCGAGGACCGCGTAGCCCCAGACGATCAGCACGGTGTGCGCCACGATCAGGGACACCGTGTAGCGGCCGCCGAAGGCGTGCCAGCGGGCCAGCCGATCGGCGCCCACATCGCGCTCGAGCAACGGCAGCCGGGCCATCAGCAGCACCTGGACGACCACGGCGTAGCCGGCCAGCAGGCCGGTGATCCGGCCCGCGTTGGTGAGGTAGTCACCGAAACCGTGCAGCGTGCCCGGGGTGTCGTGCAGCCACAGCAGCACCACCAGCCCCGCGCCGACCGCGATCGCCGACAGCACCAGGGTCGGCACCGGCAGCGCCGGACGCCGTACGGCGGGCCGGCGCCGGGCCCCGGGGTAGGCGGTCATGGCATCAGAGTGCGTCCCGAACCTGAGAAAGATCTTTGAGTTCGGGCAACCCACGATTCCTGGCCGGAACTGGCCGCGTGTCAGGCTGTGAGCCATGGCCGGAGCCGACACCCGCACCCTGTTGCTGGTCGAGGACGACCCGGCGCTGCTGGCGATGCTCGAGCGACTGCTCTCCGACGAGGGCTATGTCGTCACGGTCGCTCCGGACGGCCAGCGCGGCCTGCACCTGGGCCTGACCCGCCCGTTCGACGTGATGGTGATCGACCGCGGTCTGCCCGCGATCGAGGGTGTCGACCTGCTCGGCCGACTGCGGTCCCGGTCGGTCGGCGCGCCGGCGTTGATCCTCACCGCGCGGGGGACTCTCGCCGACCGGGTCGAAGGTCTGGACGCCGGAGCGCAGGACTACCTGGTCAAGCCGTTCGAGATCGACGAGCTGCTCGCCCGGCTCCGTGCACTCGTGCGGCGGCACGCGGATCGCGCCGACACCCTCCCGTTCGGCACCGGCCGACTCGACCTCGTCCATCACCGCGTCCAGTCGGCCGACGGCACCGTCGTCGTGGATCTTTCCGACCGGGAGTGTGCGCTGCTGCGGATGCTGGTCAGCCGGCCGGGCCGGGTCTACACACGGGACGAGCTGCTGCAGGGCGCATTCGGCGATGCCGATCGCCCGGCGGCCGTCGACGCGTGCGTGCACTACCTGCGCCGCAAACTCGGCCGACAGGCAGTGGCGACGGTGCACGGCGTCGGCTATCGCGCGGGCAGCTGGTGAACCGGTCCGGCGCGGCACCGGCGGATCGCGCGCTGTTGCGGCGGGCGACCCGCACGATCGCCGTACAGACCGCGGTCGCGGTGGCGATCGTCGTCGTCGTGGTCGCCGGAATCGCCTTCCTCGTCGATAGTCGGGCGCAGAGCGCCCGGGTGCAGGAGACGGTACGCACCGCCGCGAGAACCGCCGACGACGTCACCGATCCGCCCGCCGGCGTAGTTCTGCTCGCCCGGTCCGCGGGCGGTCGGTTGCAACACAGTCCCGGCACGCCGACGCGTCTCGTGCGGCTCGACCCGTCGAAAGTTGCTCCGGGGCCGTCCACGTTCACCATCGGATCGGATAGCTATCAGGCCTTCGCCTCGGACCGATCGGACGGCGCCCGGTTCGTCGCCGTACTCAACACCGGCGAGCTCGGCGAGGAACGCGACCGGCTGGGGAGTGCACTCCTGCTGGCGGGCGTGATCGGCATCGTCGGCGCCGCCGCCATCGGTGGCCTGATCGGACGTCGCGCCACCCGCCCGCTCGGTGACGCGCTCGCGCTGCAGCGGCGGTTTGTCGCCGACGCGAGCCACGAGCTGCGTACGCCGCTGACCGTGTTGCATACCCGCGCACAGATCCTCTCCCGACATGTCGTCGCGGGAGACGATCCGGACCTGACCGACCAGGTGCGCGAGCTCGTCGCGGACACCCGGGCGCTCGGCGAGGTGGTCGAGGACCTGCTGCTCTCGGCCGAGCTGCAGCACCGCCCCGACCGGCGGGAGCGGGTCGACCTGGCCGCGGTCGGCGCCGACGTCGTCCGCGCATTCACGCCGTACGCCGACGAACTCGGGATCGAGCTCCGGTTCGATGCGCCGCCACCGGAACATGGTGTGGTGGCGGGCGTCCGCTCGGCTCTGCACCGGGCCGTGGGTGCCCTGGTCGACAACGCGCTGGCCCACAACCGGACCGGGGGTCATGTGACGGTCGGCGTACGGCGCCGTGCCGACGAGGTGGTCCTGACCGTGACCGACGACGGCGAGGGACTGGACCCGGAGGTCGCCGACACGCTGCTGCACCGATTCGGCCGCGGTGAGCAGGCACCTGGCCACGGGCGCCGCTTCGGGCTCGGCCTGGCTCTGGTCCAGGAGGTCGTGCAGGCGCACCACGGTCGACTTCACCTCGACGGTCGGCCAGGCGTCGGAGCGACCGTCACGATGTCCTTTCCGGCACCGGAACCGGCGGACCCGCCGCCTCTCCACTAGTCCCCGGAAGGCCCAAAGACCTTTGGTAGAGGGATGATCGGGAATCGCCGCACGTTATTTTCGTCGTGAGGGATGTCGTGTGACTCTGACCGGAACCGGGTTCTTCGTCCTGACGGTGGGCGCCGCGATTGCGGCGTTCGTCATCACCGTGCTGTGTTGGCCGCACGCCCGCCGGGACGGCGCACCGGCGAAGGCCCGGGCTCTGCTGACCCGGGCCGGGCTGCTGCTGACCGTCAACGCCCTGGTGCTGCTCGTCGCGGGCACCGCGCTGAACGACACCTACCAGTTCTACGCAGACTGGACAGATCTGGGCAGCAGCCTGTTCAGCAGCCCGCCGAAGGTCACCGCCGAGCACAGCGGCGGCACCACTGCACAGACGTTCGGGTCGAAAGCCATCCCCACCACCCCACCCCGCCGCGCCCGCCGGCACCGGGTGAAGGCCCGCCTGGCCTACGACAAACTCGTCGCCGAGGCCGGCGTCGCCCACCGGCTACGCACCTACACCGTGCACGGCCCACGCAGCGGGCTCACCGGCACGGTCGGCGTCGTACTCCCCAAGACGTACGGCGACCGGGGTTATGCCGGCCACCGCTACCCGGTGCTCGAGGCCTACCACGGCTTTCCCGGCGCGCCGTTCCAGGGAATCGACGCGATCCACCTCAACACCCACCTCGACTCCCAGGTTGCTGCGGGCAAGATCGCCGACACGATGATCGTCGCCCCGCAGCTGGAGATCCCCAACGACGTCGACACCGAGTGCCTCAACGGCGTCCGCGGCACGGCCCAGATCGAAACCTGGATCACCCAGGACATCCCCACCTGGGTCAAACAACACTTCCGCGTGCAGACCGCCCGCACGTCCTGGTCGACCATCGGCCTGTCCATGGGCGGGTGGTGCGCGGCGATGTCGACGATGCTGCACCCGCAGACCTACTCCGCCGGCATCATCCTGGGCGGCTACTTCCTTCCGTCCTTCGGCGACTACCACCCCTACCCCCGCAACAGTTGGTTCACCGGGCACTACGACCTGCCCGCGCTGGCGAAGCGCGACCCACCGCCGGTCGCGCTGTGGCTGGAAAGCTCCCGCCGCGACACTCTGTCCTTTCCGTCCACACAGAAACTCCTCGCGGCGGCGCGCGCGCCCACGTCGATCGACGCGGACATCCTGACCCATGCCGGGCATCGGTCGAGTGTGTGGGAGGCGCTGCTCAACCGCGCCCTCGACTGGCTCGGCCGCACCGTGCCCGGCTTCCACCCCAGCGCCACGCCGCATCCCACCGGCGAAGTCGCGCTCGGACCCCACCACAAGCACTAGTGGACATCGTGACGGTCACGAGCGTTGAGGGCACATGGGGGCTTCCGTGCAGGTGATGGGTTGGTTCTTCATCGTGGGCATCGTCGTGGTGGCGATCGGCGTGGCCGTGGGACTGGGCGCGCGGACCGGGCGGTGGTGGCGGCTTCCCGCTCCGCGATTCTCCGACCGGGTGTACGGCGGGTTCGGCCGGGTCGCCGGCTTCGTGCTGGTGATCGCCGCCGGATCCGGGGTCGTCTGGGCGCTGGGCTGGGTCGTCGGCTACATTGCCCGTGAGCTCGACCCGGCCGACCACACCGCATTCGCATGGGTCAGACCGCGGGCCGACATCTCCTGGCTCAGCCCCGCGATGCGGGTGCTGACTCAGATGGGCAACAACCGGGAGACGCAGATCGTCACGGTGGTCGCGGCCGTCGTACTCAGTGTCCTGTGGTGGGTCCGGCGACGGGGAATCACCGCCCTGACCCCCGCGGTGCTGATGGTGGTCGCCTACGAACTCGAGCACCAGATGCAGCACACGCTGAAACTGCTTGCCCACCGGGGCCATCCGCCCACGACGCTGGGCACCTTCCCGTCGGGTGGCTGCGCCCGGCTGTTGTGCGTCGCCGGTCTGGCGATCTACCTGCTGCTGCGCTACTGGAACGCCAACCGGTCCCGGATCGGCATCGGCGTGTGGACACTCTTCGGCGTCGCGGTCTACATCGAAGGCTTCGCCCGGATCTACCTGTCCCAGCACTGGGTCACCGACGTCTTCGGTGGCTGGATCGTGGGCGCCATGCTGCTCGCCGTCATGATCGGCGCAGCGATGGTCCTCGACCACCCGGCGACGCCGCGGCAGTCGCCGGGCACAGAGCTACGCGGGCGTGATCACCGCGTGCAGGAGTTTGTCGGCGTTCACGACGAGATCACCGCACAGGAAACCGGCTGACCGGTCCGGCTCGTCGGGACTGCTGGCCAGCACCCACCGGTCCCGCACCCGGATCTGGGCGAGGAACGCCGTCCGCACCTCGTCGAGGGTGGCATACGGGCCGGGGCCCCACTCCTGCCCCGCGACGGAGCACGGAACGGCAACCCGGACGTGCATCTGCTGCCCGGTGACGAAGAGCAACTCGAGCTCCATCCGCAGCCGCGGCTCCATCATGTCCCGCGACGCCGTCCGTTCCGACCTCGATATCTGTAGGTCGGTCATGGCGATTCCTTCCGGCGGCCGGCGTGAGCGATCGCAGCCAAGAGTGCGGCGGCTGATTCCACTCTACCGCGGTCGGGCTCCGGATCGCCTGTCCTGCAAGGGGAATAGCGATCGTCACAAGGCTTGGCCAAGGAGCCCTTGTCGCGCTCTAACCGTGCGTTGTCCTTCGCCTGCGACACTCTTCCGATGACCACCGATCCAGCGCGACGGGACAGCGGAACCGCCACCCTTCGTCGCGCGGCAGTCAAGGTTCCGGAGGTGACGGTCGCCTTCTGGATCACGAAGGCGCTGACGACCGCGATGGGCGAGTCCACATCGGACTTCCTCGTGCACGGGCTTCCTCCGGTGCTGGCCGTCGCACTGGGAGCTGTTGCACTCGCTGTCGCGCTCACCATCCAGTTCCGCGCGAAGCGCTATGTCCCATGGAAATACTGGCTCGCCGTGGCGATGGTCGGCGTCTTCGGGACGATGGCCGCGGATGTCCTCCACGTCGGGTTCGGTGTCCCGTACCTGGTGTCGACCACGTTCTTCGCCGTCGTCCTGGCCGCAGTCTTCATCATCTGGCACGCCACGGAGAAGACGCTGTCGATCCACAGCATCGACACGCCCCGCCGCGAGGTCTTTTACTGGGCCGCCGTGATGGCGACCTTCGCGCTCGGCACTGCGGCCGGTGACATGACCGCCGTCACCCTCCACCTCGGGTATCTCGCCTCAGGCGTGCTGTTCGCCGCGGTGATCGCCATACCCGCCGTCGGATACCGATGGTTCGGCCTCAACTCGATTTTCGCGTTCTGGTTCGCCTACATCATCACGCGGCCGCTCGGGGCGTCGTTCGCGGACTGGTTCGGCGTATCGCACGCGCGGGGCGGTGTCGATCTGGGAACCGGGCCGGTCAGTCTGGTCCTCGCGCTCATCATCGTCGGATGCGTCGTCTACATGACGGCGACGTCTCGGGAAGCACCCCGGAGCCGCCACGCCGGAACGTAGTGACGGCGGTCGTCGCCCTACTTGGAGCCACCGGGAACTCGGTTGCCGGGGCCGGTCGAGCCGGGCAGAGTTAGCCCGCTGTGAGCAGCCGTCGCGCATCACGTCGGGCGGCCGTGCGGACGCTGTACCAGGCGTTCCCCGGGCGCACGGCGCTGCTGGCCGTCCTGGCACTGCTCGAAGGCGCCCTGCCGGCCGCGTTCGCCGCGCTCGTCGGGGTGCTGATCGGCGCGCTCCCGGCCGCGGTGAGCGGCGGATTCGGCTCCGCCGGCGGGCACCGCGTCGTGCTCACCCTGGTCTGGATCGGCGTCGTCCTCGTCCTGCAGGAGCTGGTCAGCAGCATCAAGGCAGTCGTCTCCAACGATCTGTACCGCCGGTTCGACGCGAATCTGCTCGGAGCGATCATGGCCGCGGCCATGGACTGGCCCGACCTCGACCTCTTCGACGACCCGGAGAAGGCGGCAGCGCTCGACCGGGCCCGGAAAATGGCGGCGTACGGACCGGGCGAGCTCGTCTCCGGTCTGAGCACGAAATGGCAGACCCTGGCGCAAGGTGCGGCGTCGGCGGTCCTGCTGGCCGTCTACTTCCCCTACGTGGCTGTTCCGCTCGCTCTGTTGTGGGTGCTCTTCGGCCGCGCGCTGCAGGCGAGCTACTACCGGGCCAACCCCTTCTGGGCCCAGCCGCTGCGCCGTGCGGATTACCTGAAACGTCTGGGCACGATGCCGGAATGGGCCAAGGAGTTGCGGATCTTCGGGCTGGTCGACTGGATCGCCGACCGGTACACCGCCCAGTGGCGGCAGGTGATGGCCGAGCTGCAGCGTGCCCGCCGCGCCGACCACCGGGCGATCGCCGCATGGAGCACCGCGCTGTTCCTCGGCAACGCCGGGGCGGCCGCCCTCGTCGTACGCAGCGCGTGGACCGGATCGCTCGGCCTCGGCGGTCTCGCGGTCGCCACGCAGGCCATCTTCGGCATGGCGCTGCTCGCCAGCCAGAACGGCGACATCTGGATCGAGAACGGCGCGGTACCGGTGCCGGAGGTGCACGCGCTGCAGGACATGGTGGCCGACCGGCCGGGTGAGGTCGCGGGGCGCACCGCCGACGCGCTGCCGGCGCGCAGCATCCGCTTCGAGCACCTGTCCTTCACCTACCCCGGCCGCTCGGAGCCGGTGTATGACGACTTCGACCTCGAGATCGAGGCCGGCACGTCGCTGGCGGTCGTGGGCATCAACGGCGCGGGCAAGACGACGCTGGTCAAACTGCTCACCGGGCTGTGTCACCCGCAGCGGGGCCGCATCACGGTCGACGGCACCGACCTGTCCGCCCTGACCACCGGCAGCTGGCGGCGCGCGGTCGGCGCGATCTTCCAGGACTTCGTGCACTACGAGCTTCCGGCCCGGGAGAACGTCGGATTCGGCGCCGTGGAGATGCTCGGCGACGGCGGCACCGACGCCCGCGTGCAGGCGGCGGTCCACAGCGCCGGCGCGAAGGCGCTGGTCGACGGCCTGCCCCACGGGCTGGACACCATGCTGTCGCGGCGGTTCGACGGGGGCGTCGATCTGTCCGGTGGACAGTGGCAGCGGATCGCGCTCGCCCGGGCGCTGCTGGCGGTCGAGGGCGGTGCGCGGGTGCTCGTGCTGGACGAGCCGACCGCGCACCTCGACGTGCGCGCCGAAGCGGATCTCTTCGACCGCTTTCTCGATCTGACCCGGGGCCTGACGACAGTCCTGATCAGCCACCGGTTCTCGACGGTACGGCGGGCCGACCGGATCGTCGTCCTCGATGCCGGCCGCGTGGTCGAGGACGGCAGCCACGCCGACCTGGTCGCCGCCGGCGGTCGCTACGCCCGCATGTTCCGGCTGCAGGCCGACCGGTACGTCGGTGACCACGATGACTGACAGTCAGACCGGTGTCGGCCGGCTGCGGGTCGCCCGGACGATGTTCGGTTTCGCGTGGGCGGCCGACCGCCGCCGGTGCATCCTGACACTGGTGCTGCACGCTGCCCTGGCGGTCGTCGGCTCGCTGTTCGCGGTGTGGCTGAAACTGCTGATCGACGCCGTGACGGGACATCACCTCACCGAGGCTGTGCTCGCCACCTCGGCGATCGCCGTGTCGGTCGCCGCGCTCGCCGGACTGGACTACGCGGTCTCGCGGGTGCAGATGACCCTCAACGACCACGCCCACCACCTGATCGAGCGGCGGTTGCTGGAGGTGGTCGGCGGGACACCCACCCTCGAGATCCAGGAGACGCCGGCGCATCTGATGCAGCTGGAACTGCTCGACGACGAGGCATGGGCGTTCGGCAACGTGATACCTGCGCTGGTCAATGCCGCCGAGACCCTGCTTCGCATCGTCATCACCGTCGTCCTGCTCGCCGCGGTCGACCCGGTGCTCCTGCTCCTGCCGATCTTCGGCCTGCCGTCGCTGCTTTTCAGCGGCCGGGCCAGCGGGCTTTACAACCGCGGGAATGAGCTGGCCGCCGACCCGTTGCGGCGCGGCGCGTCGCTGTTCGACCTGGTCACCGGAAGCGCTGCGGCCAAGGAGATCCGGCTGTTCCGGCTGCGGGACGATCTGCTGGGCCGCTTCCACGAGGCGCAGCGCGACGTACGCCGGATCCAGGCCCGGCTCCAGGCGCAGGGCGAGGCGATCCGGTTGGCGACCCGGTTCGCCTTCCTGGTCGGCTACATCGGCGCGATCGTGCTGGTGACCCAGCGCGCGGTGGACGGCCGGACGAGTGTCGGCGACGTACTCCTCGTGGCCGTGCTCGCCGGTCAGGTGTTGACGCTGGTCTCCAACTCGGCCGAGCTCGGTCAGTGGCTGATCCGGACCTTGATCGCGGCCGGTCGGTTCGTCCACCTGGAACAGGTCGCCGCCGGGGCTACCGGCGGACGCTCCGGCGACGACGCTGCGCCGGACCGTCTCGACAAGGGGATCCGCGTGCAGGACGTCTCCTACCGCTATCCCGGCCGGGACACCGACACCCTGCGCGGCGTCGACCTGCTGCTGCCGGCCGGATCGACCGTCGCCCTCGTCGGCGACAACGGCGCCGGCAAGTCGACGCTCGTCAAGCTGCTGGCCGGGCTCTACCGGCCGTCGAGCGGGCGGATGTGGGTCGACGGTGCGGACCTCACCCGGATCGACCCGGTGCGGTGGCGGAAGCGGATCTCGGCGGGCTTCCAGGATCACGCGCGGTTCGAATTCGTCGCACAGGAGACGATCGGCATCGGAGATCTGTCTGTTGTGCACGATGCCGCGGCGGCGGCTGCGGCGCTGGACCGGGCGGCGTCGGAGGACGTGCTGGCGTCGTTGCCGGACGGGCTGCGTACCCAGCTCGGGCCGAGCTGGCCGGGCGGCGTCGAGCTGTCCGGCGGGCAGTGGCAGAAGCTCGCCATCGGCCGGGCGATGATGCGCACCAGGCCGCTGCTGCTTCTCCTCGACGAGCCGACGGCGGCCCTGGACGCGGAGTCCGAGCACCGGCTCTTCGAGAGCTGGACCCGCGCGGCGCGCGAGCTGCGGGCAGCGAGCGGCGCGATCACGCTGCTGGTGTCGCACCGGTTTTCGACGGTGCGGATGGCGGATCTCATCGTCGTCCTCGACGGCGGCCGGATCGTCGAGACCGGCAGCCATCGCGAACTGATGGCCCGCAACGGGCTCTACGCCGAGCTCTTCGAGATCCAGGCGCGCGCCTACCGGTGACCGACCGGAGTCCGGGTGGGAGGCTTTGGGCATGGCGTTGTTCGACGTGGCAGAGGCGCGGGCCGAGCTCGCCGGCCTCCGACCGGCCCTCGACGAGTTCGTCGTCATCCGGGCGGATGCGGCCGAACTGGCCGCCTCGCTGGCCGCCGGGCAGGCACCGACGCCGCTCGGCGGGCTGCCGGAGTTCAAGGCAGCGCAGGCCAGGTTGGACGAGTTGATGACCGAGATCCAGCAGACCGGCGTGGAGCTGAAAGGCTTCGCGCCGCTGCTCCTCGACTTTCCGGCCGAGCTGGACGATGTGCCGGTGCTGCTGTGCTGGCTGGAAGGCGACGCGGGGCTGGAGTGGTATCACCGGCTCGACCTCGGGTTCGCCGGCCGGCGACCGCTCACGGTGCCGGGATAGCGAAGAATGGCCGACGTGAGCTCATCTGCCGCGCCTGCCGCGGTCGACGCCGTGGTCTTCGACATCGGCGGGGTACTCGTCGACGCGGACTTCCGCCACCTCTACCGCAAGCTGATCGACGACGAGTCGGCGATGGAGGAGTTCCTCGCGACCGTCTGCACCCAGGAGTGGCACACCCGCCACGACGCCGGTTACCCGATGGAGCGAGGGGTGGCCGACCTCGTCGCACAATACCCGCAACACGCGGCATTGATCTCCGCCTGGCACGAACGCTTCGACGAAACCTGGGCCGGGGCGATCGAGGAGACCGTGGCGATCGCCGCCGACCTCAAGGCGGCCGGCATCCCGCAGTACCTGCTGTCCAACTGGCCGGGCGAGTTCTTTCCGATGGCCCAGCAGCGATTTCCTTTCCTGGAGGAGCATTTCACCGGCCAGGTCATCTCCGGATACGAGGGCGTCACCAAGCCCGATCCGCGGATCTTCGCGATCCTCATCGACCGCTTCGGGCTCGTGCCCGCGACGACCGTCTTCGTCGACGACACCGAATACAACACCGACGCTGCGCGACGACTCGGATTTCAGGCGATCAGGTTCACCGGCGCCGCGAATCTACGGCGGGACCTCGTTGCGCGCGGGCTTCCCCTCGAGCTCTGACCGCGGCTCAGATACTCAGCCGTTCAGGACGACGACCTCGTGATCGGTGACGGATGGCACGACGAAATCGACCCACTCCCCGTCCGCAGCCGCCGGAGCTTCGGCGTCCGCGACGAGAAGCCGTGCCGTGGCGGGCACCACCGCGTCGGCCACGCGCACCCGCACCCGGAGCGGACCGACCGGGGTGTGCTCGTCCATCGGCCCGTCGCCGGCGCCGGTGAGATTGACGAGATGCACGATCCGCCTCGCGCCCTGGGCGAAGACGTGACAGTCGATCCGCCCCGGCCCGTCCACCGCGATCGGAATGTCACCGCCAGCCACCCACCGCACGATGCCCGCCAGGAGCTGGCCGTGGTCGGGCTGCTTGTCCCGGTCGTAGCAGCGGTCCAGATCGGCCGGAAGGTAGGCGATCCGGCCGCCACCCGGCACCGACCTGAGGACGAGCCCAGGTACGGCGCTGCGCGGAGCCGCCATCCACGACTTCTCCGGCGGGTAGATCGGGAACGGCGGTACCAGGGTGAGCGGCGCTTCCGTCCCGTCGTCGGTCCGGACCACCTCCAGCCGCCCGGCGAAGGGCAGGATGTCGGTGTCGCCGAAGCCGTCCAGGACGGGGTGGCGGTCGGACTCGACGAGCGGCTCGGTCCCGACGATCGGGCCGTCGACGTCGGCACGGAGCTCCGGACTGATCCGCAGGTAGGTGTGCCGGCTCCAGGACGCCCAGGTCGCCTCGGGTGCCGACGGTGAACCGTGGTGCGTCCCGGTCGCGTGCGCCCCGAAGAGGTCAGCGAGGCCGAAGTCGTCGCGGGGAGTACCGTTCTCGTCGTACCGGCTCGTCTCGCCGGTGGCGAAGATCCCGCCGCCCGCGTCGGCGAACCGGCGCAGTTGCGCGCATTGCGCGTCCGACAGTGCGCCGACGTTGGGGAGAACCAGGGCGGAGAGACCGGCCGCCTCGCGGTCCACGTTGTCGGCATGGATCACGCGGTAGGGGATCCGGGACCGCAGCAGCGCGTTGACGACGCCGCGGTAGGGAGACGCGGTCTGCTGATCGGCGTCGCCCCGGCCGAAGAAGTCGGTGTTGTCCTGCGACCAGACCACTCCGACCGTCGCGACCGGCGACCGGTCGACGAGGTACCGCTCGTTGGCGGCGTGCCAACGGAACAGCGATTCGGCGGTGCGGTACTGGCGCCGGTCCTCGTGGTAGGCGCCGATGTGGTGCCACCACGGCTGGATGCCCGCGGCGAAGCCTTCGACGGCCCACATCCGGGCCTCGGCCGCGGGCTTGCTGCCCAGCCGGAACGTCGGCTCACCGGCGTTGTAGAGGGCGGTGCTCTCCGGGATGAGGGTGTCCCAGCCCACGAGGTCGTGGATGAGCTTGCCGCTGTCGGCGTTGGCCTGGAACCCCTTGGCCATGGAGCGGCGCTGCGAGTCGAGGAAAACGATGGGGCTGCGCTCGCCGATCGCCTTGTAGTCGCGGAGCCGGACCGACTGGTCCTCGACCCGGCCGCCGTTCATGCCGATCCACAGGCAGTCCGGCCCACCGGCCTTGGTGGTCCACTCGTTGTTCAGGTCCCAAACAGCGAGCCGGCTCGCGTAGCTCCACCTGATCCATGCCCGGTACGTCGGGTCGTCCCAGTCGACCCGCGGCGGTAGATCCAGCCCGTTCGTCCGCCGGAACCCGTCGACGCAGTATTTGCAGTAACAGATGTGGTTGCGGTCCAAACCGCTCCAACTGTTGTCGGCGAACCCCTCGGGCTGGCTGCGTTCGATGATCTCGACCAGCACCGAAGGGATGAACTCGCTGTAGTACGGGCTGTTGATGCAGGTCAGGTAGAGCTCGCCCGCGCGGTAGGGCTCGCCGCCCGCGTCGACCGCGAACCAGTCGGGGTGCTCGACGTAGAACTGTTCGTCGGCCCGGTTGGAGTCCATCCGGGCGATGACCACGAGGCCCTCGTCGCGAGCGGCGCGGACGACGTCGCCGTAGAGGTCACGGTCGCCCAGGCTGACGGCCCGCCGCTGCAGCGGATAGCGGCTCGGGTAGTAGGCGACGATCCCGCCGGCGTTGACGATCACGCCCTGCACCTGGGTACGACGCCAGTACCCGCGCCACCATTCGGAGTCGTAGCGGACGGGGTCGGCCTCGGTGAGGTTGGTCTGGCCCCAGCGCAGGGTCCGTCGGTACCACGGCTCCGGAGTGGGCGCGGTCACTTGCCCAGCTCCCGGAGTGCCGCGCCGGCGCCACTGATGTTGTCCAACGACATCTCGGAGTACTTCCGGCTGAGTACGACGCCTTCGGCGCCGCCTTCGAACGCCGCCAGCACGGCCCTCTTCACGCCCTCAGGGGTGCACCTGGTCAGCGCCGCTCCGGAGGTGGCGTCGCTGTTGGTGCCCGACGATGCCTCCGAACGACGCTTCCGGTCCTCCATGGCGGCGGCGACCTGCCCGACCGGGATGTCGATGTCGATCCCGGGATAGATCTTGCTGCGGCCGTCGACGCCCGCCACGGCCCGCGCGGTCTCCCGGCGTACGTAGTCCGGCGAGAAACCCTCCTCGGGGAGGCTCTTGTACGCCGTCTCGTCCAGCTGCAGCAGCTTGAGCATCAGCGGGTAGACCTCGTCGGGCGAGGCGTCGGCGAACAGGCTCTGGCAGATCTTCCCGATCCAGGTGTGGAACCGCGGGCCGGCGCAGTTGTTGTAGGTCACGACCTTGATGAAGTCCGAAAGCCGGCTGAGCTCGTCGTAGTCCTGGTCGGCCCGGTAGAACGGGCTGAAGGAGATGTTGTGGTAGACGTGCCAGCCCACCTCGATGTTGCGGTTGCAGGCCTTGGCGACACCGTAGATGTCGCGGTAGATCTGCCGCTGGCTGTCGGTCCACAGGTTCTGCCACGCCAGGATCTCCGGGTACTGCAGGAGCAGCCGCCAGAACGTGACGAACGCGCCGTCGGTCGGACGCTGACCGCGGGACACCCGCTGGTTCCAGTCGACCAGCTCGCGGTATCCCTCGTGTGCACGGCGGACGTCGATACCGCGGTGACGGGCCTTCTCCTCGCAGTGCGGGCAGAAGCAGCTGACCAGCTCCGGGGTGATCGGACCTTCCATGGTGAGGTTGAGCGGGCCGGGGCGTTCCGAGCACCAGGCCAGGCCGTCGAGGCTGTAGTTCTTGACGTAGTCCTCGACGATGCCCAGGTGCCAGTTGCGGTAGTCGGGGTTGTTGAAGCACGGCCGGGTGGTGGGCCGGCCCCACACGTCGACCTCGAGGACCTTGGGGAAGTTCGGATAGTTGCGCAGGGCCTGCGCGTAGCCGCTCTCCTCCATCCACGCATAGGACGCCATGCCGCGCTTCTTCGCCTCGGGCAGCACTGCCTCGAACAGGTCCCAGTCGGGATGTTCGGGCGCCCGGCCGGCGGCACCGAGCACGGTGTTGCCGTAGTTCTCCGCATGCACCTTGGCGTAGTTGCCGCCGATCCAGTCGTGGTCGTATTCCTGCGGCCCGTGGTCGGGAAGCGGATGTCCCGGCACCTGCCGTCCCCCGGTCCCCCGGGTCCAGGTCGGCGAGGCGAGGAAGAGTGCGTTGACACCCCCACGCTCCTGCAGCGTGTCCAACACCGGCGTAACGCCCTCGTCGATGAAGGACACCGCGCCGATCTGCATCGCAACGAACGGATCGGTCACCACATGGCTCCAATGCTCGTGTCTCGAATGGCTACGCATCAACTTCCGCTTCGTGGAAGTTGACTTTTATCAGGCGGTGCAGGGCATGTAAGCAGGTCACCATGCCGTCGTCAAGGCTCCGCCCGCGATATGTCCTCGGGACCTGACGGGCCAGACTTGTGCTGGTCCATCGGCCCGTCGCCGGCGCCGGTGAGGTTGACGAGATGCACGATCCGCCTCGCGCCCTGGGCGAAGACGTGACAGTCGATCCGCCCCGGCCCGTCCACCGCGATCGGGATGTCGCCACCAGCCACCCACCGCACGATGCCCGCCAGGAGCTGGCCGTGGTCGGGCTGCTTGTCCCGGTCGTAGCAGCGGTCCAGATCGGCCGGAAGGTAGGCGATCCGGCCGCCACCCGGCACCGACCTGAGGACGAGCCCCGGTACGGCGCTGCGCGGAGCCGCCAACCACGACTTCTCCGGCGGGTAGATCGGGAACGGCGGTACCAGGGTGAGCGGCGCTTCCGTCCCGTCGTCGGTCCGGACCACCTCCAGCCGCCCGGCGAAGGGCAGGATGTCGGTGTCGCCGAAGCCGTCCAGGACGGGGTGGCGGTCGGACTCGACGAGCGGCTCGGTCCCGACGATCGGGCCGTCGACGTCGGCGCGGAGCTCCGGACTGATCCGCAGGTAGGTGTGCCGGCTCCAGGACGCCCAGGTCGCCTCGGGTGCCGACGGTGAACGTGGTGCGTCCCGGTCGCGTGCGCCCCGAAGAGGTCGGCGAGGCCGAAGTCGTCGCGGGGAGTACCGTTCTCGTCGTACCGGCTGGTCTCGCCGGTGGCGAAGATCCCGCCGCCCGCCGTCGGCGAACCGGCGCAGTTGCGCGCACTGCGCGTCCGACAGTGCGCCGACGTTGGGGAGAACCAGGGCGGAGAGACCGGCCGCCTCGCGGTCCACGTTGTCGGCGTGGATGACCCGGTAGGGGATCCGGGACCGCAGCAGCGCGTTGACGACGCCGCGGTAGGGAGACGCGGTCTGCTGATCGGCGTCGCCCCGGCCGAAGAAGTCGGTGTTGTCCTGCGACCAGACCACTCCGACCGTCGCGACCGGCGACCGGTCGACGAGGTAACGCTCGTTGGCGGCGTGCCAACGGAACAGCGATTCGGCGGTGCGGTACTGGCGCCGGTCCTCGTGGTAGGCGCCGATGTGGTGCCACCACGGCTGGATGCCCGCGGCGAAGCCTTCGACGGCCCACATCCGGGCCTCGGCCGCGGGCTTGCTGCCCAGCCGGAACGTCGGCTCGCCGGCGTTGTAGAGGGCCGTGCTCTCCGGGATCAGGGTGTCCCAGCCCACGAGGTCGTGGATGAGCTTCCCGCTGTCGGCGTTGGCCTGGAACCCCTTGGCGATGGAGCGGCGCTGCGAGTCGAGGAAAACGATGGGGCTGCGCTCGCCGATCGCCTTGTAGTCGCGGAGCCGGACCGACTGGTCCTCGACCCGGCCGCCGTTCATGCCGATCCACAGGCAGTCCGGCCCACCGGCCTTCGTGGTCCACTCGTTGTTCAGGTCCCAGACCGCGAGCCGGCTCGCGTAGCTCCACCTGATCCATGCCCGGTACGTCGGGTCGTCCCAGTCGACCCGCCGCGGTAGATCCAGCCCGTTCGTCCGCCGGAACCCGTCGACGCAGTATTTGCAGTAGCAGATGTGGTTGCGGTCCAAACCGCTCCAACTGTTGTCGGCGAACCCCTCGGGCTGGCTGCGTTCGATGATCTCGACCAGCACCGAGGGGATGAACTCGCTGTAGTACGGGCTGTTGATGCAGGTCAGGTAGAGCTCGCCCGCGCGGTAGGGCTCGCCGCCCGCGTCGACCGCGAACCAGTCGGGGTGCTCGACGTAGAACTGCTCGTCGGCCCGGTTGGAGTCCATCCGGGCGATGACCACGAGGCCCTCGTCGCGGGCGGCGCGGACGACGTCGCCGTAGAGGTCACGGTCGCCCAGGCTGACGGCGCGCCGCTGCAGCGGATAGCGGCTCGGGTAGTAGGCGACGATCCCGCCGGCGTTGACGATCACGCCCTGCACCTGGGTACGACGCCAGTACCCCCGCCACCACTCGGTGTCGTAGCGGACGGGGTCGGCCTCGGTGAGGTTGGTCTGGCCCCACCGCAGGGTCCGTCGGTACCACGGCTCCGGAGTGGGCGCGGTCACTTGCCCAGCTCCCGGAGTGCCGCGCCGGCGCCACTGATGTTGTCCAACGACATCTCGGAGTACTTCCGGCTGAGTACGACGCCTTCGGCGCCGCCTTCGAACGCCGCCAGCACGGCCCTCTTCACTCCCTCAGGGGTGCACCTGGTCAGCGCCGCTCCGGAGGTGGCGTCGCTGTTGGTGCCCGACGACGCCTCCGAACGACGCTTCCGGTCCTCCATGGCGGCGGCGACCTGCCCGACCGGGATGTCGATGTCGATCCCGGGATAGATCTTGCTGCGGCCGTCGACGCCGGCCACGGCCCGCGCGGTCTCCCGGCGTACGTAGTCCGGCGAGAAACCCTCCTCGGGGAGGCTCTTGTACGCCGTCTCGTCCAGCTGCAGCAGCTTGAGCATCAGCGGGTAGACCTCGTCGGGCGAGGCGTCGGCGAACAGGCTCTGGCAGATCTTCCCGATCCAGGTGTGGAACCGCGGGCCGGCGCAGTTGTTGTAGGTCACGACCTTGATGAAGTCCGAGAGCCGGCTGAGCTCGTCGTAGTCCTGGTCGGCCCGGTAGAACGGGCTGAAGGAGATGTTGTGGTAGACGTGCCAGCCCACCTCGATGTTGCGGTTGCAGGCCTTGGCGACGCCGTAGATGTCGCGGTAGATCTGCCGCTGGCTGTCGGTCCACAGGTTCTGCCACGCCAGGATCTCCGGGTACTGCAGGAGCAGCCGCCAGAACGCGACGAACGCGCCGTCGGCCGGACGCTGACCGCGGGACACCCGCTGGTTCCAGTCGACCAGCTCGCGGTATCCCTCGTGTGCACGGCGGACGTCGATACCGCGGTGACGGGCCTTCTCCTCGCAGTGCGGGCAGAAGCAGCTGACCAGCTCCGGGGTGATCGGACCTTCCATGGTGAGGTTGAGCGGGCCGGGGCGTTCCGAGCACCAGGCCAGGCCGTCGAGGCTGTAGTTCTTGACGTAGTCCTCGACGATGCCCAGGTGCCAGTTGCGGTAGTCGGGGTTGTTGAAGCACGGCCGGGTGGTGGGCCGGCCCCACACGTCGACCTCGAGGACCTTGGGGAAGTTCGGATAGTTGCGCAGGGCCTGCGCGTAGCCGCTCTCCTCCATCCACGCGTAGGACGCCATGCCGCGCTTCTTCGCCTCGGGCAGCACTGCCTCGAACAGGTCCCAGTCGGGATGTTCGGGCGCCCGGCCGGCGGCACCGAGCACGGTGTTGCCGTAGTTCTCCGCATGCACCTTGGCGTAGTTGCCGCCGATCCAGTCGTGGTCGTATTCCTGCGGCCCGTGGTCGGGAAGCGGATGTCCCGGCACCTGCCGTCCCCCGGTCCCCCGGGTCCAGGTCGGCGAGGCGAGGAAGAGTGCGTTGACACCCCCACGCTCCTGCAGCGTGTCCAACACCGGCGTAACGCCCTCGTCGATGAAGGACACCGCGCCGATCTGCATCGCAACGAACGGATCGGTCACCACATGGCTCCAATGCTCGTGTCTCGAATGGCTACGCATCAACTTCCGCTTCGTGGAAGTTGACTTTTATCAGGCGGTGCAGGGCATGTAAGCAGGTCACCATGCCGTCGTCAAGGCTCCGCCCGCGATATGTCCTCGGGACCTGACGGGCCAGACTTGCGCCGGACCGGCAAAGTCGATTTCTGCAGACCGGGGTGGTCATGAGGGTTACGCAGGTGGAGTCCATCGTCCTGCTGGGGCGATACCAACTGGTGCGGGTGCACACGGACGAGGGCGTCGTCGGCGTGGGCGAGGTCAACACACAGCCGACGGTGGGGACGTTGGCCCACCTGCATCTGTGGATCAGCACACCCACTCTACCCACAGAGTAAACTCGAGTCACACCCGCTGCGGACCCTCGACCGGTGCTGGTCGAGAATGGTCGGATGCGAGCGAGCAGAAAGCCGGGTCTGGGCGTGGAACTCGACGAGAAGGTCGTGCAGCGGCTCTCGGCCGTCGGGGCCGGTGAACGGCCGTGAAGGTGAAGGAGGTCCGGGTCTCGTACGCCGTCCGGCCGCGCGCGGCCGATCCGATCCGCGACGCGCTGCAGACGCTGACCGGTGGCGGCTCGGTCACGGTCGAGATCGAAGCCGAGGACGGTCTCGTCGGTGTGGGGTCGTCGTCGTTCGGACGCGTCGACGGCGCACCGCGGACGCTCGCGGTACTCATCGAGGAGGAACTTGCGCCGAAGGTGATCGGCGCCGAGACCGACCAGATCCCGGCGATCATCGACGCCCTGAAGGCGGAGACCGAATACCACGGCACCGCGGGTCTTGCGACGTTCGGCATCAGCGCCGTCGACGTCGCACTGTGGGATCTCGTCGGCAAGCAGCACGGGGTTCCGACGTACCAGCTGTGGGGCGCCTACCGCGACCGGGTGCCCGCCTACGCGATGGTCGGCTGGTCCAACTACACCCTCGACCAGCTGCGCGGCCAATGCGCCGCCGCCGTCGCGGAGGGCTTCCTCGGCGTCAAGATGAAGGTCGGGGCGGGATCACTCGACGACGACGTGGCGCGCATCCGAGCCGTCCGCGACGAGGTCGGTCCGACGGTCAAGGTGATGGTCGACGCCAACCAGGTGCTCACCCTCAGTGAGGCGCTGCGCCGCGGGCAGGTGTTCGAGGAGCTCGGCGTGGAGTGGTTCGAGGAGCCGCTGCGCGCCGACGACTTCGCCGGCTACGCCGAGCTCACCCGGCGGCTGCGCATCCCGATCGCCGCCGGTGAGAACCTCTACGGCGCTCGCCAGTTCCGTGCCTTCTTCGAACAGCGCTGCTGCGACATCGTGCAGCCGGACCTCCGCCGCGCCGGTGGCCCGACCGAGCTCCGCGCGGTGGGGGCGTTGGCGTCGGCATTCGACGTGCCCTACGCGTCGCACGGCGGCGGACCGGCGGCGCTCAGCATGCTCCTCTGCGCGCCGACGGCGATCTGGCTGGAGACTGGCCTCCGGGGATCAGGGCAGGCGTGGCCCCGACTCGAGAACGGCTGTGCGCTCGCGCCCCAAGGACCGGGCTTCGACTGGGAGTGAGCCGGCTTTTTCTGATGCGGGTGTCAGGACCGCTCGCTAACGTCGCCCGGTGACCCCTGGCCCGTCGGACGCCGCGCTCGCGGCGGGATCGTCGTTCAGTCGGCGATTGCTGCCCGAATTGGCCCGTGGTCCGGTCTTCTCGGCGATGCTCGCGCAGGCGGTCGTTCTCACCGCCTTCAGCAGCCGGTACGGCTACCACCGCGACGAGCTGTACTTCCGGATCCTGCACTCGGGGTGGGGCTATGTCGACGAGCCGCCCCTGACGCCGCTGCTGGCCCGCTTCTTCAGCCGCGTCGTCGCCGACAGTCCGTGGGCGATGCGGATACCGGCGACGCTGGCCACGGTCCTCTCGGTGTACGTCGTCGTCCTCATCACCCGCGAGCTCGGCGGCGGCCGCGGTGCACAGGCCATCTGCGCCTGGGGCTATGCCTTCGCGTCCCTGCCGCTGATCATGGGCCACGCGCTGCTGACCTCGACGATCGATCTGCCGGTCTGGCCGGCGGTGGTCCTCTTCGTCATCCGGGCGCAGCTGCGACGGGAACCACGATGGTGGCTCGCCGCGGGCCTCGTCGTCGGGGTGAGCATGTACAACAAGCTGCTCGTCGCCGTACTCCTCGCCGCCCTCGCCGCCGGGCTGGTGTTGGTCGGGCCGCGCCGCGTCCTCTGGTCCAAGTGGGTCCTGGCCGGAGCAGCGCTCGCGCTGGTCGTCGGCTCGCCGAACCTGGTCTACCAGGCGACGCACCACTGGCCGCAGCTGAGCATGGGGCGCGCCCTCGCCCGGGACAACGCCGGCGACGTCCACATCATGATGTGGCCGTTCCTTTTCCTCATCCTCGGGCCACCACTGGTGCCGATCTGGATCGCAGGCCTGGTGAGCCTGGTCCGGCGCCCTGAGTGGCAGGCGGTGCGCTTCCTGGCGGCGGCGTTCCCGGTGCTGCTGGCGCTGGTGTTCGTGATGGGCGCGCAGTTCTACTACCCCTTCGGCCTGCTGTCCGTGCTGTTCGCGGTGGGGTGCGTTCCGGCGGAAATGTGGCTGGGACGCTGGCGTTGGCTCGTCGTCGCCGGTATCTCGCTGAATTCAGCGGTGAGCCTGGTTCTGGGCCTGCCGTTGATCCCGCTGTCGGTGCTCGGCTCGACCCCGGTACCGGCGGTCAACCAGGTCGCCCAGGATTCGGTGGGCTGGCCGACGTACGTCGGGCAGATCCACGCGGTCTACGCCCGGCTCCCGGCCGCCGATCGCCGTAAGGCCATCGTCTATGCCAGCAATTACGGCGAGGCGGGCGCGGTTCAGCGTTACGGCGGCAGCCTCCACCTGCCCGCCGCCTACAGCGGCCAGAACCAGCTCTACTTCCAGGACCGCCCGCCCGCGTCGGCGACCGTGGTGGTCTTCGTCGGCGGCCAGTTTTCCCGCGCCCGCGGGCATTTCCGGTCGTGCGTCGTGGCCGGCCACCTGGCCAACCGGGTCGACGTCGACAACGAAGAACAGGGCGAGCCCATCGCTGTCTGCCGCGGTCCGGTCGGCGGGTGGCCGGCGGTCTGGCCCGCCCTGAGACACGAGGACTAGGACGATGACTAACACAGTGGACCTCGCGGAGCAGGTCGCGGACGCCTTTGATCTCGGCCGCCCGACCGCTCCGATCGCGCCGGTACGGCATGTGAGCCAGGAGACGTGGCGCCTCGACACGACCTCCGGTCCGGTTCTCGTCAAGCGGTTCTGGAAGGGGCCTGAGCTCCCCTGGCGGGTGACGTTGGACGCCGCGATGCGGCTCGAGCAGCGCGCCTTGGCCGCGGGTATCGACACGCCGAGCCCGGTGCCGCCACGGGCCGCGCAGTTCGGTGCCGCCGCACAGATCGACGGGCTCGGCATCTTCCGCGCCTACCCCTTCCTGCCGCATCGGCCGCTCGCACCCGACGACGACATCGCCGACTGGCTCGGCGAGACGCTCTCCCGCATCCACCACCTCGAGCCGCCGCTGGATGACGTTCCGGCCCCGACCTGGTGGTACAACCAGTTCCCCGAGGTGACCTCATCCGACTGGCACGAGTGGCTCCAGAAGGGCATCGCGTCCGGCCGGGCGTGGTCCCCGGCGCTCGAACACCATCTGCGCCTGATCCTCGACCTGTCCGTCCGCGTCACCGACGTCTTCGCCGCGAGCGGCCCGCACGTGCAGACCCACCGCGATTTCGAGCCGTGGAACGTCCTGATGGTCCCGCACGATCGAGCAGCGCGACCGATGCTCATCGACTGGGACGTCGCCGGCCCGGACAGCGCCTCGCTGGAAGCCGCCCACGTGCTGACGTCGTTCGCCAGGCAGGGGCGGCCGGCGCCCGACAGCGAGCACATCCGTCGGTCGCTCGGCGCCTACGTCGCGGCCGGCGGCCAGTCGCTGCGGCCCGGACCCGACCTGCTCGTGCGCACGCTCGGCATGCGGCTTGCCAAGATCTCGCAGGGAATCCGCGCCGACCTCGACGGCTCGACTCCACTCGGTGTCCCGCCGGAGACCGCCGAGACAAAGATCCTCGAACACATCGACGGACTGCCGGTGTTGGTCGCGGATACCACCGAGTGCGCGGGGCGCTTCCCGCGTTACTGAGGCCAAACCTTTCCGCGTACCGAGAACAGCCCCGGCAAGGCTGTCGCCGCCGGCCCGTCGGCGGACGGCACGTCAGAAGGGAACTCGTGCAGGAACTCGATGCTGATGCCGGCGTCGATCAGCGCGGTGACCACCTCCCCGACCTCGGCGATCTCCACGTCCCCGAGGCTGGTGGCGCCGGCGAGGAAACGGTCGACGTCGTAATAGTCGGACGCAGCGTGCAGCGGCGCTATCTCGTCCCAGAACCGCTGGTTGACAGCCGAATGCGCATCCATGCAGGCCAGCCTTACGCGTCGCGTCCCCTCCCGCCACCGACTAATGAGGCGATCACCGCGGCGGTCGTACCATGTGCCATGCCTTTGCCTACCCTCATCGTCGTCAGCGGGCCACCTGGCTCCGGAAAGACCACGCTCGCGCACGAGATCGCCCGCGCCGTCGGCTGCCCGGCGATCTGCCGGGACGAGATCAAGGAGGGCATGGTCCATGCCACTCCCGGCTACGAGCCGCAGCTCAGCGACCCACTCGCGATGCGGACCTACACCACCTTCTTCGACGTCCTCCGGGTCCTGCTCACTGCCGGAGTGACCGTCGTGGCCGAGGCGGCCTTCCAGGACAAGCTGTGGCGGCCCGGCCTCGAGCCGCTGACCGACCTCGCCGAGTTCCGGATCATCCACAGCGTGGTCGACGCCGCCGTACGCCGGGACCGGATGGAACGACGGCTCGCGCTGGAGCCCGGTCGCGCGGCGCACGCCGACCACTCCCACCTGCACAACGTCGCGGCGCAGGGACCGACGCCGGACGCCTTCGTCCCGATCGCCCTTCCCGTCCCGGAGATCCACGTCGACACCACCGACGGCTACGACCCGGGCATCAAGGACGTCGTGGCCTTCATCAACCGGCCATGAACGACGCGGACCTGCTGCGACTGGAGATGGACACGGGGTGGGGACCCGACGACGTCGGCCGCGACGGCGACCCCCCGCTCGTCGCGATCGGTGTCACTCCCGATGGTCGGGTCGTGCCGAGCCGGGCCGGCACCACGAGGACGTCGGAGTTGCTCGGCACAGCCACCGCCGTGACGGCCACCGGTGGACCCAGCTTCGTGATCGAGAACGTCGTCCCCGCGGCCGAATCGGCGATCGTCACCTCCGACGATGCGGTGCCGACGTTCCTGTACGACGCCCGCCCCGAGAAGTGGTGGGAACGCCAGGAGTGGTCGGACCTGCTCGCCGGCCGGCTCGGGCCGTGGGCGATCGCCGTCGACGCGGGACGGGTCGTCGCGCTGTGCCACACGCCGCGGTCGCGCGGCAGGGCGGCGGAGGCCGGGGTATGGACGCATCCCGATGACCGGCGCCGCGGCCACGCCTCCGCCGTCACGATGGCCTGGGCGGCGACCGCCCGCAGCCGGTACGACGTCCTCTTCTACAGCACCTCGGCGGACAACGTCGCGTCGCAGGGAGTTGCCCGCAGGCTCGGCTTGCGGCCGATCGGGTGGATCTGGCAACTGCGCGGTTAGGACCGGTCGCCGTCAGGACCGGTCGCGGAAGGCATCGTTGGCGAAGTCGCGCCCGACCGCCGACCGCTGCCAGAAACCGTACGTGCCCTGCTCCCGAAGCTCCCGCGCGGCGTCGACCAGACCACCCAGCGCCGCATAGGCGAACGCGCCCCCGACCGAGATGCGCGCGACACCGAGCGCCGCGAGCTCGCCGACGTCGGGGCCGCCGGGCAGCGCGAGCACGTTGACCGGTACGTCGACCGATGTCACGACCGCCCGGATGTCGTCGGGCCGCGCGAGACCAGGCGCATAGACGACGTCGGCGCCGGCCCGCTGGAAGCTCTGCAGCCGGGCGATCGTGTCGGCCAGATCCTCACGCCCATGCAGGTAGTTTTCCGCCCGGGCGGTGAGAACGAGCCGATCTGTACCGCCGTGCGCCGCCTCGGCCGCCGCTGCGATCCGTTCCGCGGCGAGGCCGGAGTCGTAGATCGGCGTATCGGCGTTGCCGGTGAAGTCCTCGACGGAGCAGCCGGCGAGGCCGGTCCGGATCGCGTCGGCGATGGTCGCCGCGACGTCGTCGGGCGTGTCGGCGAAGCCGTTCTCCAGGTCGGCGGACACCGGGAGATCGGTCGCGCCCACGATGGTCGCGGCGTGGTCGAGTGCCTGCGACCGGGTCACCGTCCCGTCCAGGCGGCCGAGTGTGGCGGCGAATCCGCTGCTCGTCGTCGCGAGCGCCTGATAGCCCAATGCCGCGAGGATCCGGGCCGAGCCCGCGTCCCACGGGTTGGGGAGCAGCAGTGGCTGCCCGGGCCGGTGCAGTGCTCGGAATTCGGCAACCAGATCCGCGTTCGTCACGCCCGGCACTTTAACAGCGCCCGCCGACGTCACCGTCACGGTTGGTACGACCCCGGAAGCCACGCACGGGTGCTCACCGCGATGGCGTTCCACGCGTTGATCGTCGTGATCAGGCAGATCAGTGCGGCGACCTCGTCGCCGGTGAACTCGGCGGCGACGGCGTTGTAGTCCTCGGTCGGGACGTGATCCCTCGCGACCAACGTCACCGATTCGGTGAAGGCCAGCGCCGCCCGCTCCCGACCGGTGAAGTACGGCGTCTCGCGCCAGGCCGGCAGGGCGTAGAGGCGCTGCTCGGACTCGCCGATCGCGCGGGCGTCCTTGGTGTGCATGTCGATGCAGTAAGCGCATCCGTTGAGCTGCGAGGCGCGGATGCGGACGAGCTCACGCAGCCGCGGATCGAAGTCCACCCGGTCCAGTTCCTTGGTGGCGGCACCGTCGAGGTGCGTCATCGCCCGGGAGAAGGTGGCGGCGTGGGCGTCGAAGTCCAGCCGCACGGGAACGGTCTCGGTCGTGGTTTCAGTCGTCGTCATGCCTCGACGATAGGCAGAAATCAGACCAACGATAAGGTCCACTTCCATGACTGAAACGCGGGCCACTTTCGGCGCCGACCTGCACCTCGACCTGGCCGGACCGCGGATCCGGGCATCGCTCGAGTCGGCGCTCCGCGAGGCGGTGCAGACCGGCCGGCTCCATCCCGGCACCCAGCTGCCATCCTCACGCACGCTGGCGGCCGATCTCGGGATCGCCCGGAACACGGTGGCCGACGCCTACGGTCAGCTGGTCGCCGAAGGGTGGCTCACCGCCGTACGTGGATCGGGCACCCGGGTCGCGGAACGCACGGTGGTGCCGGAGACTCCGGCACCCGGCGGGACCACTCCGGACCGACCGATCCGCTACAACCTCCAGGCCGGATCACCGGACCTGTCGGCCTTTCCGCGTAGCGCATGGCTGGCCGCCGCGCGACGGGCGATCGGCGCGGCACCGAACGACGCATTCGGGTACGGCGACCCGCGTGGGCGCCCTGAGCTCCGGCGGGCCCTCGCGGGATACCTCTCGCGCGCCCGGGGCGTGCGCGCATCGGCGGACCGGATCGTGATCTGCTCCGGTTTCGCCCAGGCCCTCACCCTGCTCGGCCAGGTCCTCGCCGCGGACGGGGGGAAGACCATGGCGATCGAGGCCTACAGCCACCAGCATCATCGCGATATCGCCAGCGCCGCGGGACTGCAGCCCACCACCGTGCCGGTCGACGACCGCGGCGCCGTCGTCGGTGAACTCGGCGATGCGGCAGCGGCGCTGCTGACTCCAGCGCACCAGTTCCCGCTCGGCGTACCACTCGCTGCGCATCGTCGTACGGAGGCCGTCGAATGGGCGGCCGGGACGTCGTCGCTGATCATCGAGGACGACTACGACGGCGAGTTCCGCTACGACCGGCAGGCCGTCGGCGCGATGCAAGCCCTTGCACCCGAGCACGTCGTCTACGGCGGGACGGCGAGCAAGACGCTCGCCCCCGCGCTCCGGTTAGCCTGGTTGGTCCTCCCGGCCCGGCTCGTCGACGATGTCGCCTCGGCGAAGGCGCTGGCCGACCGGCAGGGCGGGATCATCGACCAGCTCACCCTGGCCCAGTTCATCGAATCCGGCGGCTACGACCGGCAGGTGCGCAGCCGCAGGACGGCCTACCGCCGCCGCCGCGACCGGCTCGTCGCCGCGGTGCACCGGCATACGCCGGACCTGCGGATCGCCGGTGTCGCAGCGGGATTGCACGCCCTGCTCGAGCTCCCCGACGGCGCGGACGAGGACGAGGTCGTGTCCCGTGCGGCGGCGCGGGGGGTCGCCGTACACGGCCTCGGATCGTTCACCGCACCGGGCAGCGCGCACCGACCCGCCCTCGTGATCGGCTACGGGACCCCACCCGCGCACGCCTTCACCACGGCGGTCGCCCGGCTCTGCGCGGTGCTCGCCGAGTCACGCCGCTAGGACGATGCGGAGCTGGCGAAACCGGAAGAGCTGCCCCGAACCGGTGACCCGGGCATAAGCGGCGACGACGTCGCCGACGAACGCGTCTGCCGTTGCATCGTCCGGCAGTCGGGACGTCCAGGCCGAGAAGCCGACCCGGCACCACCGGGCGAAGTCGGTCGGCGTCCCGAAATCCCAGCTCAGGTCGTCGACCGTGAGCTCCGTGATGCTGCAACCCGGCAGCGTCCGCGGTCGCGCGCACCTCGTCAGGGGCGGGGTGCACGAACGGCGGCGGGAAGTCGTGGAACCACCCGCGCCACCGAGCCGTCTCGCAGATCTGCATCGCCGTGGCCTCGAGGCTGGGCCGGCTACCGCCGCACACGAACTGCAGCAGCGCCCAACCGCCAGGGCGGAGCGCGGCACCAATACGCGCGAACGCGCGCCGTTGATCGTGCACCCAGTGCAGGACGTTGAAGGAGACGATCACGTCGAACTCGGCGACGAACGGCATCGACAACACGTCGCCCGCATCGAACTCCAGCCGGCCGCCGGCCACCGCGTGCTCCCGGGCGGTGTCGACCATGCGTGGGGAGGCGTCGATGCCGAGCACCGAACCGGTCGGCAGTCGCGCGGCCAGCAGCGCGGTGACCTGCCCGTCGCCACAGCCCACGTCGAGGAGGCGCTCGTCGCCGCGCAATTCGAGGCCGGCCAGCGATCGGGCGGCGAGCCATCGCTGAAGCCCGTTGACCTTCTCGTACAGCGCCCCGTCCCAGTCGGCCACGATCCCCATCCTGTTCCTTGGCGGCCCACACGCCCCACGTTTCCCGCCGGTCGCACTCACCGACAGTGCCGATTCACTCCAAGGGTTTAACTCTCCGTAGATTGGATATTACGTAGAGTGAGCAGTCGGCGGGGGGTCGACGGCCGGTCCGATGGGGGCAACGGACAATGGTTGGACATCGCAAGACGATCATCGCCGTGGCGGTCGCGGGAAGCGCCGCCGTGGTTCTGGGTACGACGACGTGGGCATCGGCCGGTGGTGGACAACCCGGCGGCGCACGCCAACGCGACGACCGCTCAGTCGGGGGTCGTGAACACGACCCCCACCGACGACTCCTACACCGATCCGAGCTTTCCGACCCGCATCAACGGGGCCACGACGAAGCTCACGGCAGAACCTGCCGGTGGGAAGACCGCGTACGTCCGGTTCAACGTCGCGGGACTGCCGGCCGGCGCGAAGGTCACCTCGGCGAAGGTGACGATGACCCGGATGGGGTTCCACAACATCCCGGCGCTCAACGTCTTCAGCAGCCCGACGACCTGGACTCAGGGAACACTCGACGCGGCGAACGCGCCGACGCCCGGAGCAGCCATCGGCCAGTCGGCGACGACAGACGGCGGGCAGACCGCGACACTGGACATCACGTCGATAACGACGGGCAACGGCGCGGTTTCCTTCGCCATGACCGCCGTCACTCCCGGCACGATCGCTCGCATCGAATCCTCGAACTTCGTCGGCGCCGGCATTCCCACGCTCGCGGTGGGTTGGACCGTCCCAGCATCGCCGTCACTGCTGACCGGAGCGGACACGGTGACCGGACAGTTCGCGGCCGCCAACGCCGCGATCGGACCGCTACACGCGGTGCGGCTGTTCTACTCCGGCGCCCTGCCTGACAACTACTCGAAGGTCGGCGTACCTGCTGGGGTCACGGCGTTCATCTCCTACAAGACGCCGAGCGCCAACACGGTGCCGTTCGCGAAGTCGTGCCCGCCGGGCACCCGGATCATCTTCCACCACGAGCCGGAGAACGAGTACAACGGCAACGGCGCAGCGTTCGTCGCGGAATACAACCAGGAGTACACCACTCTCAAGACGGCCAACCCGGCGCTCATCGTCGGCATGGCCGCCATGTCCTACCAGTACAGCGGTGGCCGCTTCGGTCAGAGCGGCACGTTCCTGCCGCCGGCTGATCACGTCGACTTCTACGCCGTGGACAACTACGAGTCCAAGCCGACCGGCAAGGGACTGGCCACCGACGCCCCGTTCATGGGTTGGTACAACCTGGTGAAGGACCGCGGCAAGCCGCTGGTGTTCGCCGAGTACGGCGTCGGCGTCAACGCGGTCGGCTCGACCACCGACCAATGGTCGGCCCAGCGGGCCGCGACCATGCAGGCCGACAAGACGTGGATCGCCGCGCACCCCGCGTTCACCACGGTCCTGTACTGGTACAACACGGGAGCCCAGGGCGACTGGCGCTTCACCGACTCCGCCTCGGTCACCGCATGGAGGGCGATCGAGAACATGTAAGCAGGCTAGGTCCACCCCCCGAGATAGGCGCGGATCTCGGCTGACAATTCCGTCAGCCGAGGTTCGCGTTCTGCTGCGCCGGCAGCGAGTGCGTTGATCCGCTGCGGCCAGGGGCCGTGCGGATCCGTGGCCGCCAGCCGGTCGAACCCGCGGGAGAGAAGATCCTCGGCATCCGCGGTTCGCCCTCGGCGCAGCGCTTTGATGGCCGCTATCGCATTCATGGCCGCGCTCTCCGGCAACGACCAGTCGGTGCCGCGGGCCGCCGGGTTGTCGAGGTCCACCAGGTCGTCTCCCGACCTGGACACCGCCCGGATCTCCAGATCGAACCGCCAGAACAGCGGTAGGCCCCCGAACCGGACGAAGATCAGCCGGCGCCACCGCGACCGCTGGAAATCGGGGTCGGACCGCACCGAGACCACGGGCGCCACCGGTGACAGCACCGCCGGCAGCCGCGCAACGCAGCGGCCGACGTCATCGTCGGGGACGATCCATGCCAGGTCGACGTCGCTGTACTCGTCCGCCGTTCCCGTGGCCAACGATCCCCGGAGCAGCACCTGCGAGCCAGGGCAGGCAGTCAGCAGGGCGTCGCGCAGCAGTTCGGCGAACGCTCGCTGGTCCTGGATAGAGACGGTCATGTTACGGAAGCATCTTCCGATAGAAGACCGCCGAATCCTCGTAGCCGAGGGCGAGATAGAAATCACCCGCACGACGACTCGCCAGGGCGACATAGGCGGCGCCGACCGTCCGGCTCCATCGCTCGGCGCGCGCCATGAGCGCTCGCCCGACACCGGTCCGGCGGACCTGCGGGGCGACCATGACCTCCTCGACCCAGGCCACCGGTCCATTCGCGAGGAAGGTGCCGTGACAGTGCGCCAACAGGTACCCGACGACACCGACGCCGGGCGTCTCGGCGACCAGGACGAGCGCGTGCTCCGCGCCGACCAATGCCCGGAACGACGCGTCAAACGCGGCTCGCTCCAGCCGGAAGGACGTCGCGAGGTCGCGGGCCAGCGGCCACACCGTCGCCCGATCGGTGGGCTTCGCGAGCCGGACGAACGTCGCGTCTTCGGTCACCGCAGCATCGTCCCAGGCGCACCTGGCGCATCATCGCCCGTCCCCGACTTCGGCGGGATCCCCCGGGAGGCGGCGCCACGAGGGAGAATGAGCATCGGGCGACGGACACGATCCGGAGGCGATTTCACCGGCTTTCGTCGCGAGGGAGTGATCATGCCGGTTACCGGAATCATCGTCCTGGCTGTCATCGCGGTACTGCTGCTCGCCGCGGGTCTGTATCTGCGCGGCAGCCGCGGCCGCTCGGCCGCGAACGTCGACGCCGCCGAGAAGGGTGCGCGGGAGAGTGCTCGGCAGGCCCGCCAGGCCGGTCTGGGCCTCGACCTCGAGTCGAAGACGTGGAAGACACCCGGCGACGAGATGCGGGACTGACCGATCCGCGAGGCGCTCAGGTGCGGGCTCGGCGGACGGCGTCCGCGAGGGCGTCGTCCCCGTGATCGTGCAGGCCGTCGATCACCCCGTCGATATCCGCCGGCGGTCTGTTCTGGCTCAGCTTCGCCTTGGCCTGGATCCGGCTGATGACTACTTCCAGCCCGACGATGGCCCGGAGCTGACCGGCCACATACTGCGGAGGTGCGTCATCGACCGACCACGGCGCCGCACTGCCTTCCTCGTGCTTCTCGGTCAGCCGGCGTACCAGCGCCTCGAGCCATTCCGGGTCGTCGTGCACCACCAGTCGGCCGTAGACGTGGGCGGTCACGTAGTTCCAGGTCGGTACGACGCGACCGTGTTCCTCTTTGCTGGGGTACCACGACGGTGACACGTAGGCGTCGGGACCGCGCACGATGACCAGCGCCTCGCCGTTGGCGGGCTGCTGCCACTGGCTGTTGTTGCGGGCGACGTGGCCGAGCAGCGCACCGTGCTCGCCGACGTCCGGCGCGTAGATGAACGGCAGCAGGGTGGCGATCAGGCCGTCCGGTGTCGCGGTGACGAGGTCGGCGGCGCCGTGGTGCACGAGGAGTTCACGCACGTCCTCGTCGTCCGCGGCGAAATGCGCCGGGACGTACATCAGAGCACCGGACCTTCCCTCATGCCCGCAGCATAGTGCGGCGCCGAACGCGGCGGGTCAGCCGCCGTACCGGCGCTTCCGGGCGCCGAAACTGCGCAGTGCGCGGAGGAAATCGATCTCGCGGAACGCCGGCCAGTAGGCCTCGCAGAAGTACAGCTCCGAGTAGGCGCTCTGCCAGAGCAGGAAGTTGGACAGCCGCTGGTCGCCGCTGGTGCGGATCACCAGATCCGGGTCCGGGCGGCCGGCGGTGTAGAGGTGGCGGGCGATGTCGTCCACGGTCACGGACTCGGCCAGATCGGCCATCGACTCTCCCGCCGCGGCCCGCTCGTAGAGCAGCTCCCGCATGGCGTTGACGACCTCCTGCCGGCCGCCGTACCCGACCGCCAGGGTGATGTGCGCCCCGGTGGCACAGTCCCGGGTGGCCTCCACCGCGTCCTTGAGCGCCCGGGCGGTCGAGTCCGGTAGCAGGTCGAGCATCCCGGCGATGTGCACCTGCCACCGCGCGCTCGGCCGGGCCAGCTGGTCGGCGACCACCTGCTCGATGACCTGCATGAGAAAGGCCACTTCGGTGTCGCCGCGGCGCTGCAAATTCTCCGTCGAGCAGAGAAACACCGTGACGTGCCGGATCCCCATGGCCTCGCACCAGGACATCACGTCCTCGACGTGCTCGGCACCGTGTCGGTGCCCGACGCTCGGGTTGGCCATGCCCATCTGCCGGGCCCACCGGCGATTGCCGTCCATGATCAGACCGACGTGCGTGGGTCGCGGCCCGGCCATCACCTGATGGCGCAGCCCGCGGGTGTAGAGCGCGTAGAGAAGGCGACCGCCCGGCACGTGACTCCCCATATGCCGATGCTACGTGGGCCGGCGTCCGCGAGGTGGAGGTCAGTCGATCAGGTCATAGGCCGGAAGGGTGAGGAAGTCGACGAAGTCATCGGAGAGCGTCACCTGCTGCAGCAGCTCCAGTGCCTCGGGGAAATGGCCCGCGGTGAAACGCTCCTCGCCGATCTCGGCGCGGATCGAGGTGACCTCCTCGTCGGCGAGCCGGCGTACCAGGTCTACGGAGACGGTCTGGCCGTCGTCGAGCCGGGCGCCGTTGCGGATCCATTGCCAGAGCTGGGTCCGGGAGATCTCCGCGGTCGCCGCGTCCTCCATCAGGTTGAAGATCGCCGCGGCACCGTTGCCGGACAGCCAGGAGGCGAGATAGCGCAGGGCGACCGAGATGTTGCCGCGCAGCCCGGCGAGCGTGACCGAGCCGCCGGCCGAGGCGACATCCAGGATCTGGTCGGCGGTGACGTGGACGTCGCGACGCTGCCGGGTGATCTGGTTGGGTGACTCGCCGAGAACGCCGTCGAAGACCTCGGCGCACAGAGGCACCAGATCCGGGTGCGCGACCCACGATCCGTCGAACCCGTCGCCGGCTTCCCGTTCCTTGTCGGCGCGCACTTTGGCCAGCGCCTGCTCGTTGATTGCCGGGTCACGACGGCTCGGGATGAACGCCGCCATCCCGCCGATGGCGGACGCCCCACGCCGGTGGCAGGTAGCGACCAGCAGATCGGTGTAGGCGCGCATGAACGGTGCGGTCATGGTGACGGTGTTGCGATCCGGCAGCTGGAAGCGGTCGCCCTGGTCGCGGAAGTTCTTGATGATGCTGAAGAGGTAGTCCCAGCGGCCCGCGTTGAGCCCACTGACATGGTCGCGGAGCTCGTAGAGGATCTCGTCCATCTCGAATGCGGCGGTGATCGTCTCGATCAGCACCGTCGCTCTGATGCAGCCCGCGGGCAGCCCGAGCTCGGCCTCCGAGTAGCTGAAGACGTCGTTCCACAGGCGTGCCTCGAGGTGGCTCTCGAGCTTGGGGAGGTAGAAGTACGGACCGCTCCCCCGGGCCAGCAGCTCGGCGGCGTTGTGGAAGAGATAGAGCCCGAAGTCCACGAGCGCGCCGACAGCGTTCTGCCCGTCGACCTGCACGTGCCGCTCGTCGAGGTGCCAGCCGCGCGGCCGCATGATGATGACCGGTCGCGGACCGGACGCGAGCTCGTAGTGGCGACCGTCGGGCGCGTCGAAGGTGATCGCTCCGCGGACCGCATCGGCGAGGTTGACCTGCCCGCCGACCACGTTGTCCCAGTGCGGCGTATTGGCGTCTTCGAGGTCGGCCAGCCACACCCGGGCACCGGAGTTGAGCGCATTGATCGTCATCTTGCGCTCGGTCGGTCCGGTCATCTCGACCCGGCGGTCGGCCAGGTCGGCGGGAATGTCGGCGACCCGCCAATTCCCCTCCCGCACGCCGGCGGTCTCGGCGAGGTAGTCGAGCCGCCCCGTCTCGGCGATCTCCGCGCGCCGCTTGGCACGGCGTACCAGCAGGTCGTCCCGCACGCCGCGGAACCGTTGGTTGAGTCGGGCCACGAACGCGACCGCCTCGGGGCTGAGGACCTCGTCGGCCCGGTCCACCGTGGGGGACGCCACACTCACTTCTGCCATCTCTGCCTCTCCCTTCGTCCGAGGGCGGCCCAACGTCCGGCCGGCCCAAGACTTCCACTATGCGGACTTCGCCATCCGAGCCGTGGACACGGTACGGGGATAGTTGACCTCGGACAAGATGATGGACGCTCCTGTTCGCGCGGCACTATCCCGGCGTGGGCGGACGTTGACCGAATTGGATCGCGAGGTTAATCTCGGCGCTCGCCCGACGTTGTTCCGTATCGTGAAAGAGCGGGGTCACTGTGAGTGAGCCGACGCGCGCTGCCGGTCCAGCCGTCGTCATCGTGTCCCGGCGCGGCGAGGACGCCGTCGCCCACCAGCCCCCCGTGGACTTTGCCGTCGAGCGCCTCACCACGGCACTGCAATCCGCCGGCGTCGCCGTTCGCACCGCGGCGTCCGACGGGCCCGACGATGCCGTGCAGATCGTCGTCGCCGGCAGCAGCGGCGCGTCGGGCGAGCCGACGACGGGCGAGTCGTTCACCATGAGCCGGCCGACCGGCCGCAGCGGGCCGGTGGTCGTCACCGGGGCGGACGCGCGCGGCCTCGGATACGGCGTACTCGAGCTCGCCGAGCGGGTGGCACACGCCGGTGATCCGGTCGCGGAGCTGGCCGGCACCGAGCCGCTGTCGGAGAGCCCGGCGACGCCGGTGCGCAGCATCCTGCGTGTCTTCGTCTCGATCGAGGAAGACACCCCGTGGTTCCACGACCGGGAGTTCTGGTCGGACTACCTGACCGAGCTCGCCACCGACCGGGTGAACCGGTTCCAGCTCGGCTTCGGGATGCAGTACAACTACGGGCACCATCCGGCGACCGACAACTACCTGTGCTTCGCCTACCCGTTTCTGCTCGACGTACCGGGTTACGACGTCAGCGCCAAGAACGTCTCGACGCAGGAGCGGGAGCGCAATCTCGAAACGCTGCGCTTCATCAGCGACGAGACGAAGCGGCGCGGGATCGACTTCCAGCTCGGGCTGTGGAACCACGCCTACGACCAGGGTCCCGGCTCGGAGCCGACGCACCCGATCGTCGGCCTCACCCCTGAGTCCCACGCCCCGTACTGTGCCGCCGCGCTCGCCCAACTCCTCGAGGAATGCCCGGCGATCGACGGCCTCACCGTCCGGGTGCACTACGAGGGCGGCGTACCCGAGCCCGGGCACGATTTCTGGCGCACCGTGATGGCCGGCGCCGCCTCGGTGGAACGACGCGTCGAGATCGACATGCACGCCAAGGGCGTCGACGAGGGCCTGCTCGACGTCGCACGGGAGACCGGTCAGCCGGTCGTCGTCTCGGCGAAGCACTGGGCCGAGCACCAGGGCCTGCCCTACCAGCAGACGACGATCCGCGACAAGGAACGCGCCACGGCCGATCCCGGAACCGGGCTGATGTCGATCACCGCGCACCAGCGGCGGTTCACCCGTTACGGCTACGGCGACTTCCTCAAGGAGGATCGCGACTTCGACCTCCTCTTCCGCATCTGGCCGGGCACCCAACGGCTGCTGCTCTGGGGCGACCCGGTGCTCGCGGCGGGATACGGCCGGCTCGGCACCATCGGCGGCGCGCTGGGCATCGAGCTGTGCGAGCCGCTGTTCTTCAAGGGCCGCAAGGGCACCGGGTCAGTCGGCGGCCGCGACCCGTACGACGATCCCGAACTCCGGCTCGGCGGTCAGGACTGGCGCAAGTACCGCTACACCTACCGGCTGTGGGGCCGGCTGCTCTACAACCCCGACGCCGACCCCGAGGTCTGGCGTCGGCTGCTGCGCACCGAGTACGGCGCGGCGGCGCTGCCCGTCGAGTCCGCGCTCGCATCGGCGAGCCGGGTGCTCCCGCTGATCACGGTGGTGCACGCACTCGGCGCGTCGAACAACGGCTACTGGCCGGAGATGTACACCGACATGCCGATCGTGGAAGGCCCGCACACCGAGTACTTCCGCAAGGACACCGCCGCGCCGCCGACCTTCAACGGCGTCAGCGCGTTCGACCCGAGCATGTTCTACCGCGTCGACGACTACGCCGACGACATGGTGGCCGGACGCCGGGACGGTCGCTACGGCCCGGACGAGTTGGCCGACTGGTTCGACACGCTGGCCTTCGACGCCGAGCGGGATCTGGCCGCCGCCCGCGAGGCCACGACCGACCCCAAGGACCCGGTGTTCCGGAGACTGGATGTCGACGTCACCGCCCAGGCCGGACTCGGCCATTTCTTCGCCGGGAAGTACCGCGCGGGTCTCGCGTATGCGCTCTACGTGCGCACCCAGGAGACGCATCATCTGCGTGAGGCACTGAATGCCTACCGCGACGCCCGGGCGGCGTGGGTCGGGATCATCGCGGCGACCGACCACGTCTACCGCGACGACCTCACCTTCGGTCACCTGCTCACCGAGCACGGCCACTGGAAGGATCGCCTGCCCGCCATCGACACCGATCTCGCGGCGATGGAGCGTGTCCTGCAGGAGGCACCGGCGACGCCGGCGGCCACCAAGATCCATCCCGCACCGCGCGGCGAGCGGCCGGCCCTGCACCACACGCCACCGGAGCCCTTCGAGCGCGGCGCGGCGGTGCCCATCACCGCCACGGACGAGCGGATCGACGGCGACGTCGTCCTGCACTACCGGCACCTCAATCAGGGCGAGGACTACGAGCAGGTCGTCATGACCCGCTCCGGCGACCGGTTCGAGGCCACCATCCCCGCCGGCTACAGCGGGTCGCCGTATCCTTTGGCGTACTACTTCGTCGTCCGCGCCGCGAGTGGTGACGCCTGGATCGTTCCTGGCCTGGATCGCACCCTGGCCAACCAGCCCTACCACGTGGTCCGGCAGGTGAATACCCGACCCGCGACCCGCTGAGCAGGTGAGCATGGCAACTGACGCACTGCAGGCCGATCTGGTCGGGGTGCTCGGGGCGCGGGCGGTTCTCACCAACCCGACCGAATTGCGTACATACGAGTGCGATGGCCTCACCGGGTACCGCGTGGTGCCGCGGGTGGTCGTGCTGCCGAGCAACGCCGACGAGGTCGCGGCGGCGGTCGCGGTCTGCGCCCGGCACGCGGTCCCGTTCGTGGCCCGGGGAGCCGGCAGTGGGCTGTCCGGTGGCGCCCTGCCGGTCGCCGACGGCGTCGTCATCTCGCTGCAGCGGTTGCGCCGGATCCTCGACGTCGACCCGGTCAACCGGCGGGCGACCGTCGAGCCGGGCGTCACCAACCTCGCCGTCAGCCACGCCGCGGCGCCGTTCGGTCTCTACTACGCGCCGGACCCGTCGAGTCAGCAGGTCTGCACCATCGGCGGCAACATCGCCGAGAACTCCGGCGGCGCCCATTGCCTCAAGTACGGCTTCACGACCCACCACGTCCAGTCGCTCGAGGTGGTCCTCGCCGACGGCACCCGCACCTGGCTCGGCGGTGCCGGCCCGGAGCAGGCGGGATACGACCTGCGCGGGGTGTTCGTCGGCTCCGAGGGCACGTTGGGCATCGCCACGAAAGCGGTGATCCGGCTGCTGCGCCGCCCGGCGAGCGTGCAGACGATGCTCGCCGACTTCCCCTCGGTGGTCGCGGCCGGTGAGGTCGTGACCGACATCATCGGGTCGGGCATCGTCCCCGCCGCCATGGAGATGATGGACCAGCTGGCCATCGAAGCCGCGGAGACCGCCGTGCACGCCGGCTACACCATCGACACCCCGGCCGCTCTCGTCATCGAGCTCGACGGCCCGGAGGCCGAGTGCCTCGACCTCCGGAGCTCGGTCGAGGCGATCTGCCACCGGCACGGGACCACCAAGATCCGGATCGCCGCCGACGACGAGGAACGCGCGGCGATCTGGCGCGGGCGCAAGGCCGCCTTCGCCGCCGTCGGCCGGATCAGCCCCAACTACTTCGTGCAGGACGGCGTGGTGCCCCGCACCCGCCTCGCCGAAGCCCTGCAACGGATCGGCGAGATGGCCGACGAAGCCGGCATCCGGGTCGCCAACGTGTTCCACGCCGGCGACGGCAACCTCCACCCGCTCGTCCTCTACGACGAGGCCGCGGGCGAGCACGATCGGGCCGAGACCCTGTCCAAGGCCGTCGCCGAACTCTGCGTCGATCTCGGCGGTTCGTTGTCGGGTGAGCACGGCATCGGCACCGACAAGGCGTGTTCGATGCCGACGATGTTCACCGACGTCGATCTCGCCGCCATGGCGACGCTGCGGTCCGCCTTCGACCCGGCCGGGATCGCCAACCCCGGCAAGGTGCTGCCGACGCCGCGGCTGTGCGGCGAGAAGCCCGGACCGTACCGCCCCCACCCGCTCGAGGTCGCCGGTGTCATCGACCGTCTGTAGCCCGCGCGACCTGGGTGAAGCCGCCGACGCGATGCGCGGCGGCGGCCGCATCCTGATCCGTGGTTCGGGCACCGCATCGGACTGGGGCGGCGAGCCGTCCACCATCGACACCGTGGTGAGTACGGCGGAGCTGTCGGGCACGCTCGCCTACAACCCGGCCGACATGACCGTGGCGGTGCGCGCCGGCACCCCGCTCGCCACTCTGCAGTCGGAGTTGGCGGAGCACGGTCAATGGATCGCCAACGACGCCGCGCGCGTTTCTGCCGGCGGCACGGTCGGCGGACTGCTCGCGACCGCCGACGCGGGACCCCGCCAGCACCGCTACGGACCACTGCGTGATCTCGTCCTCGGTGTGACGGTCGTTCTGGCCGACGGCCAGATCGCGCACTCCGGCGGGCACGTCATCAAGAACGTCGCCGGATACGACCTGGCCAAGCTCTTCAGCGGGTCCTACGGAACGCTCGGGCTGGTGGCCGAGGTGGTCCTGCGGACCCATCCGATCAGCGCCCGGAGCCGCACTCTGGTGGTGGAGGGCGACGCCCGGACCAGCTACCGCAGCGCCGTCGCGCTGTCGGAGCGCCCGGTCGAGCCGACCGCCGTCTGCTGGGTGGACGGCCGGTTGCTGATCCGCTTCGAGGGCACCGACGTCGGCATCGACGAGCAGCTTCGGCACGCGGATCTGACCGGGGGCGAGGTGGTGAGCGGTCCGGACGAGGACGCCCTCTGGGCGGCGGAGGCGGACCTCGTCACTGGCGCGCCCGGAGACACCGTCGTACGGGTCGGTGCCCTGCCGAGCCGGTTCCCCGACCTGATCGAACTGGTCGACAAGCTCGCCGCCGAGCACGGCGTCACCGCCGGCTGGTCGGCCTCCTTCGGCGTCGGTGTCCAGACGATCGCGCTCAGTGGCGGTGACGCCGCGGCCCACGCGCGGATCCTCGCCGGTCTGATGGCCGGCTTCGACGACGCGGCGATCACCCGGCGGCGCCGCGCGGCCGGCGTCGAGCGACTCGTCGACGCCTGGGGTCCCCCGCCCCCTGCCCTCGCGTTGTTGCGCTCGGTGAAGAACGCGTTCGACCCGGACGGACGACTCGGACCCGGCCGCTTCGCCCCCTGGTTGAAAGGCACGGAGTGAGTTTCTTCGATTCCGAGCATCCGCCCTCGCGCGAATTGCTCGACGACTGCGTCCACTGCGGCTTCTGTCTGCCGACCTGCCCGACGTACCTGCTGTGGGGCGAAGAAATGGACTCGCCCCGCGGCCGGATCCACCTGATGAACATGGTGTCCGACGAGGAGGCGCCGCTCGACACGACGGTCGCCGGGCACATCGACGCCTGCCTCGGCTGCATGGCATGCGTGACCGCGTGCCCGTCCGGCGTGCAATACGACCGGCTGCTCGAGGCGACCCGGGCGCAGGTCGAACGCAACGTGCCCCGCAGCCTCGCCGACCGTCTCTTCCGCAGGCTGATCTTCACGCTGTTCCCCTATCCGGCCCGGCTGCGGATCGCGTTGCTCGGAGCCGTTCTCTATCAGCGGCTCGGGCTGGCCGACCGGCTGCGGGCGAGCAAGCTCTTCCGGCGGCTGCCCGCCCGTCTCCAGTCGCTGGAGCGCCTCCTGCCGCCGGTGCGACTCCGCGACCTGATGCGCAGGACACCGACCGGCGCCGCCCCGAAGGGATCGCCGCGCCGTCGGGTCGGGATGCTGACCGGCTGCGTGCAGCGGGTGTTCTTCGGCGAGGTGAACGACGCGACACTGCGGGTCCTCGCCGCCGAGGGATGCGCGGTGTCGGCGCCCACGCAGGGGTGCTGCGGTGCACTGTCCTTCCACTCCGGCCGGGAGGCCGAGGCGGCAGGTTTCGCCCGTCGGCTCATCGATGCCTTCGACGGACTCGATCTCGACACCATCGTGGTCAACGTCGCCGGCTGCGGGTCGACGATGAAGGAGTACGGCTCGCTGCTGGCCGACGACCGGGAGTACGCCGGGCGTGCGGCGGCGTTCGCGGCCAAGGTGCGGGACGTCACCGAGCTGCTCGCCGAACTCGAGCCGGTCGCGCCGCGGCACCCGATCCCCGGGCGGCTGGCTTATCACGACGCATGCCACCTCAACCACGCGCAAGGGGTCAATGCCCAGCCCCGCTCGGTGCTCCGGCAGATCCCGGAGCTGGAGGTCATGGACATTCCCGAAGCGGCGATCTGCTGCGGGTCGGCCGGAATCTACAACCTCGTCGAGCCTGAGCCGGCGCAGGAGCTGGGTCGACGTAAGGTCGCCAACATCGCCACCATGCAGCCCGACGCCATCGCGACCGCCAACGCGGGTTGCCTGCTGCAGATCCGCCGTTACCAGGAGCCCGGGGCTCTCGATGCGCCGCTGTTCCACCCGGTCGAGATCGTCGATGCGTCAATCCGGGGCGTACGACCGTTTCGACCGGTGCAGACTGCACGTGAAGGCGGACGCGACCGATCAGAGGAGCTGTCCCTTGGCGACCAGGAAGCCTAAGGCCGTCCCGGAGGATGTGGCGGGGATCGACCACGTCGAGCGGGTCGACCGGGGTGCGGTGCAGTCGGTCAACCGCGCACTCGACCTTCTCGAGGCGATCGCCGACGCCAGCAGCCCGCGGGGTCTGTCTCAACTCGCCGCCACCGCAGCGCTTCCGCTGCCCACAGCCCACCGGCTCATGCAGACCTTGGTGCATCGCGGTTACGCGCGCCAGGAGCAGTCGCGGCACTACACGCTCGGAGCCAAGCTGATCCATCTCGGTGACGTCGCCAGCCGGCTGCTCGGCGCGTGGGCCACGCCCTACCTCGCCGAACTCCGGGACTTCACCGGTGAATCGGCCAATTTCGCCATCCTCGACGACAACGAGGTCGTCTACGTCGCACAGGCGGGGAGCCGGCACCAGATGCGCATGTTCACCGAGCCGGGACGCCGGGTGCTGCCGCACTGCACCGCGGTCGGAAAGGCTCTGCTGGCAGAGCTACCGACAGCGGACGTGCAGCGGATCGTCGGTCAGAACGGCCTGCCGCCCCGAACGACGCGGACCATTACCGACCCAGACGAATTCCTCATCCACCTCAAGACGATCCACCGTCAGGGCTATGCCATCGACGAGGGAGAGCAGGAGGTCGGCGTCCGCTGCCTCGCGGTCGTCGTACCGAATGCCACCGTGCCCTCGGCGATCTCGGTCTCCGGTCCGGCGGGCCGGATGACCGCCGAGCACGTCGAGCGGTCGATCCCGGTCCTGCACGAAATCGCCGGCCGACTGTCGACCAGTCTGGCGGAGGGCGACACGGCTTAGCTCGGTTCGACCTCGACCTCGGCCTCGGCCTCGGCCTCGGCGTGTGTCGTGAAGAGCCCGAGGTCTGCGCCGTCGATCCCGGCGGGGCGGGCGACGACGAAGGTCTGGCCCCCGAAGATCCGCCACAGCAGCGGGATCCGCAGGTAGAGCCGGGCCAGCCGCGGCGAGCTGGGTAGCCGACTCTTCGTCGTGTAGGGCAGGAATCTGACAATGGTCCGGGTCACCGCGAAACCGCTGGCCTCCAGAGCCTCGGTGAGGCTGTGGTCGTCGAGCGGGGTGATGTGGTCGAAGAAACTCCAATAGCGGTAGCCACAGAAGCGAATGTTCGGCTGTAGGACGAGCAGGGTGCCGTCGGGACGGAGCGCGCGGCGGACCTCACTCAGCGTCGCGAGGATGTCGGGGCGGGTGATGTGCTCGAAGAAGTTGCTGACGAACACCACGTCGGCGCTCTCGTCCTCGACGCCGGCCAAGTCGACCGACGATCCGACAATCGCGCGCACCTGCGGGTCGGCCCACTCCGGGAGCTCCGGATTGAGGTCGACGGCAACCCGGTGCCTCGCCACGATGTTGTTGATGAACTCGCAGTGGCCGGCAGCCACCTCCACGACGGTGTCGTCGGGTCGGACGTAGTGCTGGAAGAAGTGCCGGCACAGCACCTTCCACAGCGCATCGCGAGCCGAGTCGACACCGGCGAAGCGGGCCCGATAGAGCCGACCGAGGTCAAGATCTGGAGGCTGCGCCTCTTCCACGCGGCTTCCCTTCGACGTCTGACCCCCCGGCCTGGACGGCAGCTGAGTATCCCCCCGATTAGGCCATCGGTCCACCAAGGAGTCATGAGCGAGTCTGCGCAGCTCCGGACTTCCGACCTCGTCTCCCGCTTTGTCCTAATTGACGTCCGGAGCGAAAACCCCGGCCCGCGCGGCCACGAGCGCAGCCGTCGCGTTGCGGTCGGCGTCCTCGACGGTGAGCGGTGTTCCGGTGACGAGCAGGCGGTAGTAGAGCGGGGCGCTCACGGCTTCGAACGTGGCGGCCGCGTCCGTGTGTTCGGGCAGTTCGCCTCGATCGATCGCGCGCCCGACGATCGTGCTGATCGCGTCCAGCCGGATCCGCCAGAACCGGGCCAGCACGTCGGCGATCTCGGGCGAGGTCAACGCCGCGGCACACAACGCCTTGGTCGTGGCGGCACCCTCCGGACTGGACAGGGTGGCTTGGACGGATCTGCTCAGCGCGCGCAGATCCGATTCGACCGAGCCGGTGTCCGGCACCTCGATCCGGGCATCCGCGGCCTGGCTGAGGGCGTCGACGACCAGGTCCGGCTTCGCCCGCCATCGGCGGTAGACCGTGGTCTTGTGCACCCCCGCGCGGGCGGCGATCGTCTCGATGCTGATGTCGGCATACGGCCGAGCGGCGAGTTCGGCGAGAGTCGCCGCGAAGACGACCTGCGCCGTGCGGGCGGTGCGCCCGCCCGGCCGGGCCGTTCCCGAACTGGTCATCCGCCCACCCTATTGCAACTTCGAGTTGTATTTGGTGCGGCTCGGTGTCAGACTCAATCTGCAACACGGAGTTGCATTAGTTGCCCGAGCCCGGTGGGAGTTGCCGCGATGACCAGTTCTGTCCAGCCGTTGACCCAGCCGGCCGCCACCGGCGGCCGCCGACCTGACGCGCGGCGCCGGGTCGCCGTACTGCCGGTCGCCGCCGGCGTCGGCTATCTCGCGGTGTGGATCGCCGGCCTGCTCGCCTGGCCGTCGAACCTCGCCCTCGACGCGACGAACGCCGAGGTCGCCGCGGCCTACCGGGTCCACTCGGCGCAGGCCGCGACCCAGATCGTGCTGGTCGAGGGCCTCGCCGGACTCCTGCTCGGCGTCGTCCTCTGGCGCCTGCTGACCGCGGCGACCGGAACCCGCCCGACCAGCCCCGCCGGCGCGCGCGCCGCCGCCGCGGCGACGGCCCTGGCCGTGCTCCTCTCGGTCGCGCAGAGCGTGCTCGGCCTCGTCCTGGTCGCGGCGGCGGACCGCCTCGACATCACCCGGAGCGGCGTGCTCTTCGACGTGTTCAACCGGATGGACGGCGTCAAAATGCTCGCCCTCGCCGGAGTCGCCGCCTACGCGGCCTCGCGCAGCGGTCGGCTGCCGCCGCTCCCCCGCTGGCTGCGCGCGGTTGCCGGGCTGACGGCTCTCGCCCTCGTCCTCTCCGGCGCCGCCTACCTGTTGCTGGCCGGCTCCGCCGCATGGACCGTCTACCTGTCCGGCCCGCTGCTCCTGCTCTGGATCACCGCGACCGGGGTGTGGCTGCGCGGGTCAGGTGCGGAGCGGCCGCCGGTCACTGCTTCTGCGCGGCGACACCGGTCACCACGATCTTGACGACGTCCCGCACGAACCGGTCGGTGAGCGGCCGGTGACCGTGCAGCAGGCGGTGGGTGGCGGCACCGAAGAGAAGATCGAGTACGACGTCGCGGTCCACGCTGGCGGGGATCTCCCCGCGCGCGACTGCCCGCTCCAGCAGGATCCGGTGCCGCGCGCGCAGCGGCTCGATGACGCGTTCCCGCCAAGCGGCGGCCAGCGCCGGATCGCCCTGCGCCTCGGCGATGAGCCCGGCGAGCATCCGGCCGGCCGGCGTACGCGTCACGGCCCGGACCCACGCCCGCAGCGCGCTGAGCAGGTCACCCTCGAACGTCCCGTATCCGGTAGCGGCTGCTGCTGTTGGAACTCGAGCAGAAAGGCGTCCAGGGCGAGGGCCCCCC
>CAVZJT010000011.1:0-74463 GCA_963775655.1 uncultured Actinomycetota bacterium
TCCCGTCGCGGCTAACGACCGTCGGAGCGCTTCGTCGACTGTCGATGCAGGAAGGCGCCGACGAGAACGCCGACCACGAGCATCGCGGTCAGCGCCGCCCACAGCGGCATGCTCACGACCGGGACGATGACCCGGATCTTGACCTGACGGGTGTTCTCGACGATGAAGACGATGGCCAGGACGAGCAGCACCAGCGCGACGATCGACCGGGGGGACAGGCGGGAGCGCTTCTTACTGGTCTTCACCGGTGGCGGGGTCGTTGCGGTCATCGTCGATGCTCCCTCGGAGGAGTCGGCCACTGCTGGCTGTGGGGCCGGCCTCACCATCCATCGTCGCCGAGATGACCGGCCGGTGGTCGCCCTTCGGGAAACAAGTCGACCCGACGGCCGAGGCTCACTCCGCATGGGTGATGCCAGGGTGGCGCGTTCCCGCGACAGTCGGAGGCGGGGGTGAGAGCGATGACGGTGACCTACGAGATCCGCATCCGCGGACGGATCGGAGAGGTCGTTGCATCCGCTTTCGTCGGATTCGACGTGTCGACCCACAGCGTCGAGACCGTCCTGTCCGGTCCGGTCGCCGATCAGGCGGAGCTGTTCACACTGCTCGCCCAGTTGCAGTCCTTCGGCTTCGAACTCGTCGACGTTCGGCAACTCTCCGCCCCACCGGCCACCGCACCGCCCGAGTCGAACTAGAGCAGCTGCAGCGCCCGGGCGCGGGCCACCGCCTCACTGACGCTGCTGACCTCGAGCTTCCGGTAGATCGCTTTCTTGTGCGTCTTCACCGTGTTCACGGTGATGAACAGGCCACGCGCGATCTCCTCGTTCGGGAGCCGGCCGACGAGGCGACGCAGCACCTCGGTCTCGCGGTCGGTGAGCTCGGCCCACGCGGGGCTGACCACCCGGTCGGCCCGCCGCGTCAGGTCGAGCAGGCGGGCGACGAAGTCCGGGTACGCCGTCCCCATGTCGACCTGCGCCGCGAGCAGAGCGGCCATCCGCTCGGCCATCGCCAGGAACGGCGCCCGCACGTCCTCCGGCTCGGCCGCCGCGAGGGCCCGCTCGAGATACTGCCCGGCGCGAGGCCCCTCGCCACAGTCGTCGGCGGCGACCGCGGCGAGCAGCCACGCCGACACCGTGTCGTGCAGGTGCCCGACCGGGGTGGTGCCGTCGAGACAGTCGTCGAGCGCGGCGATCGCCGCTCCGGGCTGGCCCGCGACAAGCAGCGCCTGGGCACGGGCGAGGCGGGCGGCGTAGGGACAGGCGGTCAAGGCGACGTCGTCGAGGACCGGTGCGCCCGCCCCGTTGGCGTCGAGCTCCAGCAGGTGCTGGGTCTGCAGCAGGCACTGCGCCCCGCAGAGCAGCACGGTGCGCAGAATGTGCTCGGACCCGCCGCGGCGCAGGTGCGCACGCAGGCCGGCAACGATCGCGAACGCGGTGGTCGGATCTCCGCCGGTCGCGTGCACCCAGGCTCGCACCAGCCCGATGTCCAGCGGCAGCTGGGGATTGATGGCGAAGTTGTTGGACAGCTCGGCGTGGTCCAACGCGCGATCGGCCTCGGCGACCTCTCCCCGCAGGCAGTGCACGGCGGCCGCGACGACGTAGGCCACCGCCACGAGCTCCATCTGATCCCATTCGCGCGCCTCGGCTTCGGCGATCGCCTGGTCGGCGAGTGCGCCGGCCTCGGTGAGCCGGCCTTCGACCAGGGCCAGCGCCGACAGGTAGGCCAGGCAACCCACGGCGAGGTAGTCGTGGCCGGCGGCGCGGGCCGCGGCGATCCCGAGTCGCAGATGGATACGGCCGGCCTGGACCTCGCCGGTGTCGCATTCGGCGGCGCCGAGCAGATACAGGCCGAAGGCGCGGGCCGCGGATTCCTCGACGGGTTGCCCGGAGGCGGTCTCGATCTCGACTTCAGCGTCCGGAGTGAGGGCCGCGACCGCATCGGCGAGGGCGCCACCGTAATGGCCCGTCACCCGGCCCTGGTAGAGCCGGACCGCGGTGAGCGTCCGCTGGGCGCGCCGGTCGTCGGAGGTCTGTAGAGCCGGATCCAGCAGCCGGAGGAGATCCTCGGCGGCGCCGCCGTCGCCCATCGCCAGGCGTAGTGCCGCGGTGGCGCAGCAGATCTCCGGGTCGGCGAGCCGCACCGTCGTCGGCACCCCGCCGAGCAGGCGGCGTACGGCGGCCAGGTCGCCCCGGATGAACAGGTCGAGCCAGTGATCGGCGAGGATCCGGGTCGCGGTACTGCTGTCCGGGGTCAGCTCGGCGTGCGCCACCGCGTCGGCCGGGAGGTGGTTCGCGGCGAACCAGGTGGCGGCACGGGCGTGCAGCTCCGCGGCCAGGTCGGTGTCGCGGAGCGCGAGTTGGGCGCGGAGCACCTCGGCGAGCAGCGGGTGGTAGCGCCACCATGAGCCGTCCGGTCCGAGCGTGGTCACGAACACCTGGGAGGTCGCGAGGTCGGACAGCACCGCGGCGGCATCGTGGCGGCCGGTCAACGCGGTCGCGAGTCCGGGGCAGATCCGGTCGACGATGCAGGTGCGGACGAGGAACTCGCGGACCTCGGGCGGCTGCTGGTCGAGGACCTCGGTGACGAGGTAATCCGCGACCGCGCGGTCGTCGCCGGAGAAGCGGCGTACCCCCTCCGCGACATCCGCGCAGCCGGCGAGGTTCATCGCGGCCAACCGGACGCCCGCCGGCCAGCCCTCGGTGCGCTCGTGCACGATGCGCGCGTCGGCTCCGGTCGCCTCGATGTCGCTCTGGGCGAGGGCCAGGCGGGTCTCGGCCGCGGTGAACGCCAGGTCGTCGGCGCGCACGTCGCTGACCTGCCCGTCGACCCGCAGTCGGCCGAGCGGGATCGCCGGGAGGTAGCGGCCGGACAGCACCACGCTGATCGTCGGAGGTGCGTAGCTCTGCAGTCGGGACAGTCCGGCGAGCAGCCCCCGATCGGTGAGCAGATGGACGTCGTCGATGACGAGGACCGGCGCGACGCTGAGATCGTGCAGCGCGTTGACCAGGTCGGCCAGGAAGCTGTCGGTGCGGGCCGGCCTGCGCGGCGGCCGCAGGGTGGTGAGCGGCAGTCGATCGTCGTCCGGGACCGCTGCCCGGATCGCGGCGACGAGGTAGGACCAGAACTGTGGCGGGTCGTCGTCCCCGCGATCGAGGGACAGCCACGCGACGGGGCGGGTCGCGCCATTCCGGCCCGCCCACGCGGCGAGCAGGGTGGTCTTCCCCCAGCCGGCCGGCGCGGTGAGCAGGGTGCACCGGCGCTGGGTCGCCGAGTCGAGCAGTGCCATCAGCCGCGGCCGCGCGATGGACCGCGCCAGCGGCGGCGGCACCGTCAGCTTGGCGCGCAGGAGAGACGCTCCCGCAGGCACGCCTGCTGCCGTCGTACCCCGCCTCGTCGGCACCCGCGTCCCCCGTCCGTCGGCGGTGCACCCAGCACAAGTGTGCACCGGCGAGGCTCGTGACGTCACCCGTTCCGGGTGAGGCCGGTGGGGCCACATCACTCGGACGAGCCCGATCGGTCCCGATGACGGGGTGTTACATGCGCTGTCCGGACCCGTGGAGAACGGCCCGTTCAGCGGTGACATGTCCCGGTTTTGTCGAGGACGATCGGTAACAGGGGGAGTTCGTGTGCCATACGTCGCAAAGTGGGACCACCGGGCGGGGCACGACGACGCCGTCCGGGCTGCCTTTAGCGGCGATCGGCTCAGCGCGGCCGAGGGCCATGTAGCGGCGGCGAAGCTCACCCCGCCGCAGGTTTCCGACCCCTTCGTCGCCCGCCCGCGTCTGGTGACGCTGCTCGATCACGCCACGCAGGGCCCGGTGACCGTGGTCAGTGCGGGGCCCGGATCGGGCAAGACCCAGCTACTCGCCTCGTGGCGGATGGAGGGTGATGGGCCGGGTCCGGTGGCCTGGCTGTCCCTTGATCCGGCCGACGACGACCCGGCCCGGTTCTGGGGGTCGGTGCTCGCCGCCCTGTCGGCGAGCGGGGCGGTCGCCGCCGGTGACCCCATCAGCGGGCTCCGGGTTCCGAGCGCGGTCGACGCCCGATTCCTCGACCGGCTCATCGGCGGTCTCGCGGATCTGCCTGGCCCGGTCGTCCTCGTCCTGGACGACTTCCACGAGATCACCGACACGGCGGTGCTGGACGGCGTCGCCGACCTGTTGCGACATCTCCCGGCACAGCTCCGGCTGGTCTTCGCCACCCGGGCCGACCCGCCGCTCCCGATGTACCGGCTGCGGCTGGCCGGTGAGCTCACCGAGATCCGCGCGGCCGACCTGGCCTTCGGCGCCGACGAGGCGACGCAGTTGTTCGCCGGTCTCGGGCTTCCGCTCGATCCGGGCCAGGTCGCCACACTGTTGACCCGGACCGAGGGCTGGGCCGCCGGGTTGCGACTGGCCGCCATGGCGCTGGTCGGCTGCGACGACCTCGGCCGGGGCGTCGCGACGTACGCCGGCGACGACCGCAGCGTGGCCGAATACCTGATCGCCGAGGTGCTCTGCCGACTCGAACCGCAGGTCCAGCGCTTCCTGCTGCGGACCTGCGTGTCCGATCGGCTGTGCGGCGATCTCGCCGATGCGATGACCGGGCGACGCGGCGGTGGGCAGCTGCTCGAGCGGCTGGCGCGGGACAACGCGTTCGTCACGGGTCTAGGCGATCGGTCGGCCTGGTACCGCTACCACCCGATGTTCGCTGAGGTGCTGCGCCACCGGCTTTCGGTCGAATCACCCGCCGAGGCGCCGGCGTTGCACGCCTCGGCGGCGCAGTGGTTCGCCGATCACGGGGAGCCGATCGAGGCGGTCCGTCATGCCATGGCCGGTGAGGACTGGCGGCTGGCCGGCACGATCATCGGGCGGGTCGGCGTACCGCTGCTGCTGTCGGCCAACCGGCAGACCCTCTCGCACATGCTGGACCAGCTGCCCGCCCGCCCGGCCGGCCACGCCGACAAGGCAGCTGCCGTCGTCGCGGGCGCCGCTCACCGGCCGGCCGAGCCCGACCAGCTCGCAATTCAGCTCGGTCTCGCGGGTCGGCTCATCGACGACCTGCCGGCCGTCGAACGCCGAAAGCTCGCTGCAGCCCGCCGGCTGCTCGCCCTCGGCGTCGCCCGGCTCGAGGGTGACATCGACGCGATGAGCGAGGCCGCCGACGACGTCCTCCGCCTCGTCGCGGTAGACCTCGTGCCGGACCCGCGCATGATCGAGCAGTACCGCGCGATCGCCCTGACCAACAAGGGTGTCGCGCAGACCTGGACCGGCAACACGGCGGATGCCGAACACACCCTGCACGCCGCGCTCATCGCCGCGGAGCTCGCCGGACTGGAACTGGTCGAACTCAACTCCCTGAGCTACCTGAGCCTGGTTCACGCGATCAACGGGCGGCTCCGCTCGGCCGACGCGCTGGTGCGGCAGGCGACGCGGTTCGCCGACGACCGCGGCTGGCGCTCGGAGATGCAGATCGGCGCGGCGTATCTCGCGGCCGTCATCGTGCATCTGGAGCGGTGGGAGATCGACGAGGCACGCGGACTGCTCGAGAGCGAGCTGACGGCGATCGAGCCGTCCATCGAACCGGCCCTGGCCCACGCCGCCGGGCTGGTCCGGGCCCGGGTGCTCGCGGTGACCGGGGACTTCGACGGGGCCCGGGCGGAGGTGGCGCGGGTACGCCGGCGGTACGGCGGATCGGCGGCGCCCGGCGTCCTGCGCCGGTGGGGCCGGGTGGTCGAGGTCGAGATCGATCTCGCCGCGGGCGACCCGGCGGCCGTGCTCAGTCGGCTGGGGAGGCTCTCCGAGCCGGCTCCGGCGGATCACCGCGAACGGGTGCTGAGGGCGCGGGCCCACCTGGCCCTCGGATCTCCCCAAGACGCCGAGGCCGTGCTGCGCCCGGTACGCGATGCGGCCGCCGTAAACCACGTCGTCTCGATCCACGCCTGGCTGACCGAGGCGCTCATCGCCGATCGGCTCCGCGAGGACAGCCGGGCGCTCGACTGCCTGTCCCGGGCCCTCGCTCTCGCCGAGGACGAGCAGATCCGGCTGCCCTTCCATCTGCTCGGGCCCCGGCTGCGGGCGTTGCTGTCCCGGCACGTACAGGTAGGTGGAGGTCACCACGAGTTCGTGTCAACCATGCTCGTCGTACGCGCCACTGCTGGAAGCGGGGTCGCGCGGCGCCCGCCCCGGTGGCCGGACCCGCTGACCGACCGCGAGCTCACGATGCTGCGGTTCCTCCCCACCATGCGCAGCAACAGTGAGATAGCACAGGAGCTGTGTGTCTCGCCGAACACGGTGAAGGCACACCTGAAGTCGCTCTACCGCAAACTTGCGGTCAGTACCCGACGCGACGCGGTACGCCGCGCCCGCGAGTTGGGACTGCTTCCCGAGGTCAGCGTCACCGGCCCGCTCGCAGCCGACCGTCTGCTGATCGGCTCTGTCACGACCGGTTCGGACGGCCGGCTACCGGTCCACCCGCTCTTCGCGCATGGCCCGGCGGTCGGTCCGGCCGTTGGTCGCCCCGCTCCGACGGCGGATCTCGACGAGTTCCAGGCCGAGGGCCTGCACACGCGCCAGTAGTCCGTGCAGAGCGGCCTGGTCGGCCAGGGGGCCGACCAGGACCGTCTCGGCGGGAACTGCGGTGGCGGTCATCGGCGCGAACGCGTCGGCCAATGCCGGTCCGAGGTGGCCGCGGACGCGGATCTCATATACGTAGTCCACGGTCTCGGGTTCGACTCAGTCGTCGGCGCCGTGCGCCGCAAGACCGTAGATCACCAGCGCGTCAGCGGTGAGCACGATGAGCCCCCACAGCGGGTACACGCCGATCGAAAGCATCCACGCAAGCGCGCTGAGCGAAGCCAGCAGGATACCGAGCCAGCGGCCCAGGCCGACCCGTCCGAAGATCATCGCCGCGGCCAGCAGCTGCAGCGCACCGATGCCGATCCAGCTCCACGAGGCCACGGTGAAGTTGTGGTAGAGCAGCCCGGCGGTGTTGAAGTACGAGCGCTGCACCAGGCCGCTGATGCCGGCGGAGATGCTGAACAGGCTGGCCAGCCCCAGGAATGTGCCAGCGAAGATCACCCATCCCGACATCACACCACGCTGCTCGACCGGGGCGACGTAGCCGTCGGCAGTTGGACTCTGGGCGGGGGTGCCTGCGGCATGCTCCCCGATTGTTCCGTGTGACATTCCCGATTCCTCCCCGAATGATCATCGGACCCAACGCCCGACGACATCAGACTGCGCCGCGGCGCCGGTCCGGCGCCTCACCCGCCGCGGGTAACCCGGAGGTTCACCCCATCCGGATGAGCCAGCACGTCGTCGCCGTCCGCAGACTGGCGGATATGAGCACCGGGGCGGCGGATGCAGAGAAGCCCGTCGCCGGCCGGTTGCCGACGCCCTCGTCGGCTGCGCAGAACAGCACCAAGCGGGCGCTCAGCCGGAGCTTGCTCGCGCTGGTCCTCACGATCGTCATCTACGCCACGGCGCCGCTGCCGGACGACGTACCGGGGCCGATCGGGCTGACCGTATTCTCGGTCGTGGGGGCGTGGTTCCTGGTCGTGCTCGTCCGCCAGATCCGGGTCTTCATCGAGACCCACGGCCAGCGCCAGGTGCGTTTCGAGGCGCTCGCCACCTCGCTGTACCTCGTCGTCATCACCTTCGCCCTTATCTATGACGTGTTGGCGAAGACCCCCGGCGCATTCGCCGGTCTGAGCAACCGCGTCGACGGCCTCTACATGACCGTCGCGACGCTGACGACAGTCGGCTTCGGCGACGTCCACGCCACCGGCCAGGGCGCCCGGATCATCGTCACGGTGCAGATGGGGTTCGACCTCTTCTTCGTCGCCGCGTTCGCCGGACTGGTGAGCGGGATCGTCGCCCAGCGTCGGTCGGCCAACTTCCAGCAGGCGCAGACGCCGCCGAACGGCGACGGCCCGGAGCCACCGACGGGTAGCTAGGCCAGGAGCGCGTCGGGGACGGGCAGGTAGTCCGAGAGGCCCGCCCACCCGGTCTCGGTGTCCTTGCTGCGGACGTGCTCGCCGCGGAACCAGCCGACGTATTCGCAGATTTCCTCCAGCGCCCACCGGGTCCGATATAGGGCGAGCGCCGTCGTGGACAGCGGCACGTCGCCCGCGGTGGCGGTGTATGCATCGAAGTCCCACGCCTCGTCGTCGGTCAGCATCCACAGATCGCGCTCCCGCGGGCCGACCGCGACCGTGTCCCAGTCGATCAGCAGCCGGGCGCCGCGCCGGTCGGTGAGGACGTTCGCCGCATGCGGCTCACCATGGGTGATCACCCACGACCCGGCCGAGCCGACCACCGTGGCGGCCAGGTCGTCGTAGCGGCGCAGTAGCTCGTGTACCTCTGCGGCGCCGGAGCGCAGCAACTCCCGGGTCGGCTCACCGAACGGTCCGGCGCGCCACGGTTCGTCGGTCTGCGCCATGGCCGCGAGCAGACGCGGCCGGCCGGGCAGGTCGAAGTCCTCGCGGCGCGGGAGGTCCGCGGGAATCCGGCCGGTCGCCGCGTGCAGACGCCCGACCAGCCCGAGGACCGCGCGCCGATCGGCCGCGGAGGGGAAGTCGCCGAACTCGGCGCTGGTGGCATCGAGGAACGGAAAGACGGCTACCGAGTGATGCGCCCCGAGGTGACGCACCACAGCGCCCGTGTCGTCCGGCGTCGGCGCCAGGACGAATTCCAGCCCGGCGTCGCGGTGCAGCGCCCGCGCCGTCTCGAAGGCCCGGCGCACCTGGTCGTACGGCGTCGCGGTCCACCGGGATTTGCGGAGGTCGTCGACGGTGACGAACCAGCGGCGCCCGCGGTCATCCGCCGCGACCCAGTGGTGGCTGCCGAATCCCACAGCAAGGTAGTCGAGCGCGGCGACCTGCACCGACCAGTGTCGGGTGAGCAGGTGGGTGAGGGCGCCGCGGTCGACGTCTGCGGGCTCGGTCAGCACCGACGGAGTATGGCGCCGGGCCGGCCCCGGCCGCACCGAGGTTTCCGGGCCCGGCGTGTACGCCGCCACGGCAACCGGGTATGTCTAGCCGCATGGATGCTGCACAGGAGATCGAGGCGACCCCGATCGCCGTGGACCTCTGGCCCGACGTACGGCGCCCGACCCGGGTCGGGCTGGTGTCCGGCGGACTCGGCGCCTACTGGCCCCAGTTCCCGGATCTGCTGCCGACCCTGAAGGCGTCGGCGGCCACGGTGGCCGAGCGGCTGCAGGCATCGGGCTGCGACGTCGTCGACGTCGGGTTCATCTCCGACGCCCAGGAGGGTTCCCGCGCCGCCGATGAGCTGCGGATGGCCGACTGCGACCTGATCGTCGGATTTCTCACGACCTACATGACCGCCTCGATGCTCCTGCCGGTCGCCCAGCGCACCGGCGCGCCGGTCCTGCTCATCAACCTGCAGCCGACCGAGGCGATGGAGCACGCCACCTTCGACACCGGCCAGTGGCTGGCCTACTGCGGCGCCTGCCCGCTCCCGGAGATGGCCAACACCTTCGAGCGGGCCGGCATCCCGTTCCGCTCGGTGTCCGGCTACCTCGCCGACGAGCGGGCGTGGGCGCGCATCGACCGGTGGGTGCAGGCGGCCGGCATACGTGGCGAGCTCCGTAAGACCCGGCACGGGCTGCTCGGACACCTCTACCCGGGGATGCTCGACGTCTCGACCGACCTGACCATGATCTCGGCGCAGCTCGGCGGTCACATCGAGGTGCTGGAGTTCGACGACCTGCGGGTGCGCACCGAGCAGGTCACCGACGCCGAGGCCGAGGACCGGATCACGGCCGCCCGAAACATCTTCGACCTCGACGAGTCCGTCGAGGAGGACGACCTGCGGTGGGGCGCCCGGGTGTCGGTGGGCCTTGACCGGCTGGTCGAGGACTTCTCGCTGGACAGCCTCGCCTACTACCACCGCGGCCTCGACGGTGAGATCCACGAGCGGCTCGGCGCCGGGATGATCCTCGGCGCCTCGCTGCTGACCGCGCGTGGCGTCCCGGCGGCGGGGGAGTACGAGCTGCGCACGTCGTTGGCGATGCTCATCATGGACCGGCTCGGCGGCGGCGGGTCGTTCACCGAGCTGCAGGCCCTGAACTTCCTCGACGACGTCGTCGAGATGGGCCACGACGGGCCCGCACACCTGGCGATCAGTGCCCGCCGGCCGCTGCTCCGCGGCCTCGGGGTCTACCACGGCAAGCGCGGCTGGGGCGTGTCGGTCGAGTTCGACGTCCGGCACGGACCGGTCACCGCGTTCGGGATCGGGCAGACCCGCGACGGCCGGCTGCGGTTCATCGCCTCCGAGGGCGAGGTGGTGCCCGGCCCCGTGCTGCAGATCGGCAACACGACCTCGCGGGTCGACTTCGGCCGCGACCCGGCGCTGTGGACCGACGACTGGAGCGCGTCGGGCGTGGGTCACCACTGGGCGCTCGGGACCGGCCACCGGATCGCCGACCTGCGGGCGGTGGCGCAGCTCCTCGGCCTGGAGTTCGTCGAGGTCTGAGCCGGTCGCGGCGCTTACCCCGAGACGACGTCGCCGCGCCACGACGACGGAATCAACGACGCTCCAGGAGTGTCCTGCAATCCGAGCGCGGCGATCCCCTTGAGCAACGCCGTGAACGCGACGGGTACGGCGATCGCGACCGCGCCCTGCCAGTCGGCGTGCACGATGCTGTGCGTCGCCTTACTCGCGACGAGGGTGGCCGCCGTCGATGACAGGAAGGTCCGCACGACTCGAATAACGAGATCCCACACGGCGGACAGTGGTGGCACCGTGAACGTCGCGACGCTCATGATCAGGCTGATGGCGGCGGCGAATGCCGCCGTGTCCGCCGCTCCTGCCCAGTTCTGGGTGGCCAGCAACCCGCCGGCCCCGACCGCGAGCAGGAAGTTGACGAACTGCTGGACGAAGGTCGTGCCAGCCCGTTCGAGGGGGTCGAGCACATAGTTCGCCCAGACCGAACGCGACGTCGCTGTGGCCATGACGTCCTCGATTCGGGCGACACGCTCGGCGAGCGTCCAGGGTTGCGCGGCAGAGCTTGGTCGACGAAGAGCGAGCCTGTCAACCGGTCCGTCGGTGCGACCGCGCGATCAGCGGATCTGGAGTTCGGAGTCCATCCCGGTGAGGGTGAGCAGCCGCGCCACCACGCGCGACGGGTGCAGGAGCAACAGGCGTCCTCCGTCGGCCTGCAGCCCGGCGTGGTGGCGTACCAGCACGCTCAGTCCGGCGCAGTCCATGAAGGTCAGGTGCCGCAGGTCGAGGATCACCGACGTACCGAAGCCGTCCTGCCGGAGCCGGTTGATCGCCTCGTCGAGCATCGGCGCGGTGAACATGTCGAGCTCGCCCGACGCCTCGACCCAGCTCTGGTTGCTGTCGTGGCTCGTCGACAACCGGAGCATCCTGCCGCCCGGGGCCGAAATCGCAGTGGAGGAATCGGCTCTTGGGTTGTCAAGGTCTCGCATGGCCGCTCCTCGGAGCGCTGCGATGCCGACCGGAGCAACGGGGCCCGGCGAGCGACACCACGGCTGATGATGCAGGAGGCTGACGGCCCAACCATCGTCAAGGCTAGTAGCCGCGGGGGCCCTCGGGCCACTATCTGAGGGAACGATTCCTGGGATGTCTCCGGATCGGAAGCCCCGGATCAGGCCCGCACCTCGCTGCTGTCGTCGGACCAGAGGGTGTGGAAGGCGCCCTCGTCGTCGACGCGCCGGTAGGTGTGCGCACCGAAGAAGTCCCGCAGGCCCTGAATCAGGGCCGCCGAGGACCGGTCCCGTCGGAGCTGGTCGTAGTATGCGAGGCTCGCCGAAAACGCCGGCGCCGGTACGCCGACCTCCGCGGACGTCGCGACGACCCGCCGCCACGCGTCCTGCGCCTGTCCCACCGCGTCCGCGAAATAGTCGGCGAAGAGAAGGTTGGACAGGTCGGCGTGATCGTCGAAGGACTGCTTGATCCGGTCGAGGAACCGTGCGCGGATGATGCATCCGCCGCGCCAGATCGTGGCCATCGCGCCGGGATCGACGCCCCAGCCGTACTCATCGCTGCCGGCCGCGATCTGCGCGAACCCCTGGGCGTAGGCGACGACCTTGCTGGCGTAGAGCGCCTGGCGGACATCGTCGACCAGCTGGTCGCTGCTCTGCGACCGGGTCGGGCGGGGGCCGACCAGACGGTCTTGGGCGGTCCGCCGTTCGCCGGCCAGGGAGGACACCACCCGAGCGAAGGTCGCCTCGCCGATTGCCGTCACCGGCACGCCGAGGTCGAGCGCGCTCTGCACCGTCCATCGTCCGGTGCCCTTCTGCTCCGCTTGGTCGACCACCACGTCGACGAAGGGCCGCCCGGTGCGGGCGTCGACGTGCCCGAGCACGGTCGCGGTGGTCTCGATGAGGAACGACTCCAGGTCGCCGCTGTTCCAGTCGGCGAAGACAGCCGCGAGCTCGGCCGGCTCCAGACCGCCGACGCTGCGGAGCAGGTCGTAGGCCTCGGCGATGAGCTGCATGTCGGCATATTCGATGCCGTTGTGCACCATCTTGACGAAGTGGCCGGCGCCGTCCGGGCCGACCAGCGTGCAGCAGGGCGTGCCGTCGACCTGGGCGGCGATCGTCTCGAGCACCGGGGCGAGGACGTCGTAGGCCTGCGTGGTGCCGCCGGGCATGATGCTCGGCCCGAGCAGCGCTCCCTCTTCTCCGCCGGACACCCCCGACCCGACGAACTGGACACCGGTGGCGTTGATCGCCTCGGCCCGGCGCCGGGTGTCGATGAAGTGCGCGTTGCCCCCGTCGACCACGACGTCACCGGGGTCGAGGAGCGGCACCAACTCGTCGAGGACCGCGTCGGTGCCGCGGCCGGCCTGCACCATGATCATGGCGCGGCGGGGCCGGTCCATCGCCGCGACGAAGTCCTTGAGCGTCTCGGCCGGGATGAACTCGCCCTCATCGCCGTGCTGCTCGATCAGCGCCGTGGTGCGGCTGGTGGTGCGGTTGTGCACCGCGACCGGGACGCCGCGCCGGGCGACGTTGCGAGCGAGGTTCTGGCCCATGACGGCCAGTCCGGTGACACCAAATTGGGCGGCCACGTGAATCTCCCGGGGGTCGAGTCGTGTGCCTCCCGACCCTAACCAGCCCGCCCGGTCGCCGGTGGATCGGTGCCGGTGGATCGGTGTCGGAGGCTGTGCCACGATCCACCCGACCCGGAGCCTCACCTTGGGAGATCGCCATGTGCCCCACGATCCCTGACCAAGCCGTGGCCGAGCGGGTCGACGGCGCCCTCGGGAAGCTGGACCTCCCCGCGAAGGTGCGGCTGCTGACCGGCTCCGGTTTCTGGACGACCTACCCCGAGCCGCTGGTCGGGCTCCGGGCCATGGTGCTCTCCGACGGGCCGGCGGGAGTACGCGGCGAGACCTGGGACGAGCGCGCGACGTCGGTCAACATCCCGTCCCCGACCGCGCTCGCCGCGACCTGGGACGAGCCGCTGGTCGAGCGGCTGGGCGCCCTGCTCGCCGGGGAGGCCCGCCGCAAAGGCGTCGACGTGCTGCTCGCCCCGACCGTCAACCTCCACCGGACGCCGTTGGGCGGCCGGCACTTCGAGTGCTACTCCGAGGATCCGCTGCTCACCGCCCGCATCGGCGCGGCGTACGTGCGCGGCCTGCAGTCCGGCGGCGTGGCGGCGACAGTGAAGCACTACGTCGCGAACGACTCCGAGACCGAGCGCATGACCGTCGACGTCCGGGTGGACGAGCGGACGTTGCGGGAGCTCTATCTCGCTCCGTTCGAGGCGATCGTCCGGGACGCGCAGCCGTGGCTGGTGATGGCGGCGTACAACGGCGTGAACGGCCCGACGATGACGGAGAACCCGCTGCTGGCCGACCCGCTGAAGTCGGCATGGGGCTTCGACGGCGTGGTGGTGTCCGACTGGACGGCGACCCGCAGCACGGAGGAGTCCGGCCGGGCCGCGCTCGACCTGGTGATGCCGGGCCCGCCCGGACCCTGGGGCGACCACCTCGTCGACGCGGTGCGCGCCGGCGCGGTGCCCGAGGCCGAGATCGACGAGAAGCTCCGCCGCCTGCTGCTGCTCGCGGCGCGGGTCGGGGCGCTCGACGGCATCGCGCCCGCGGTCGCGGCGCCACCCGCGCTGCCGACCGCCGGCGATCGGGCGGACCTGCTCCGCGAGACGGCGGCGCGGGCCATGGTGCTGGTGCGCAACGAGGGCGGCGCACTCCCGCTGGACCGCGCGGCGGTGGGCCGGGTCGCCGTACTCGGGCCGAACGCCGAGGTCGCCCGCACCCAGGGTGGCGGCAGCGCCTGGGTGAGCCCGGAGCGGGTGGTGACCCCGCTCGACGGCCTCCGGGACGCGCTCGGGTCGGAGGTCGAGCTGACCCACGCGGCGGGAGCGCGCGCCGTACACAAGCTTCAACCGGTGTCGCTCGCGTCGGTCCGCGACCCGGAGACCGGGGAACCGGGACTGCGGGTTCGGCTCGTCGACGCCGACGGTGGCGTGCTCGTGGATGAGCGCCGGCTCTCCGGACTTCTGCGCTGGATCGGTGACGAGGTGATCGCCCGCGCCGCCGCGGTCGAGATCGAGACCGACTTCCGCGCTGATCGGGCCGGCCGCTACCGGCTCGGGGTGTGCGGCGTCGGTCGCTTCCGGGTGGAAGTGGACGGACGCCCGGTCGTCGACGAGGAGATCGTCGTCGACTCCGAGGATGTCTTCGCGGCGTTCCTCGACCCGCCGGAGCGGTCCGCACCGGTCGAGCTTGCCGCCGGCCAGACGGTGCGGCTGCGGGTGCGGCACGAGAAGGTCGGGGACTTCCCGGCACTGAGTCTGCTGCTCGGCGCTGAGCCGCCGATGCTTCCCGACGAAGAAGCGTTGGACGAGGCCGTCGCTCTGGCCGCGGCCGCGGACGCGGCGATCGTCGTCGTCGGCACCAACGACGAGATCGAGAGCGAGGGTTTCGACCGTACGACGCTGGCGCTGCCCGGCCTGCAGGACGAGTTGGTCCGGCGGGTGGCGGCCGCGAACCCGCGCACCGTCGTGGTGGTCAACTCCGGTGCGCCGGTGCTGATGCCGTGGCGCGATCAGGTGGCGTCGGTGGTCCTGACCTGGTTTCCGGGGCAGGAGTTCGGCGCCGCGCTCGCCGACGTGGTGCTCGGTCGAGCCGAGCCCGGCGGCCGGCTGCCGACCACCTGGCCGGCGGCGGAGACCGACGCTCCGGTGCTCTCCGCCGTACCCCGCGACGGGCGGCTCGACTACACCGAGGGGATCCGGATCGGTTACCGGGCCTGGGTCGACTCCGGCCGCGAACCGGCGTACCCGTTCGGCCACGGCCTCGGCTACACGACGTGGGACTACGTCGATCTTGACGTGTCGTCCGCCGACGGGGTCACCGTGTCGGTGCGGCTGCGCAACACCGGCGTACGCCGGGGTCGCGAGGTGGTGCAGGTCTACCTCTCGCGGCCCGAGTCGCAGGTGACCCGGCCGGCGAGGTGGCTGGCCGGCTACGCGGCCGTCGAGGCCGACTCCGGCGACGAGGTCGCCGCCGAGGTGCGAATCGACCGCCAAGCCTTCGCCCACTGGGCGGTCGGGTCGGGCTGGACGGTCGAGCCGGGTCGTTACGACGTCCACATCGGCCGCTCCGTCGCCGACCTGCGCCTCTCGGCCTCCGTCGAGCTCTGACCGCCGGGTTGAGTCGCCGCCCCCATTCCGCTTGAACGTCACGTTCAAGCGGTCTAGCCGCATCAACGTGACGTTGATGCGGAATGCGGACGGCGGTGCGCAGAGGTGCGGGGCGACATCGTGCGTGCTACTCGCATAGCTGGACCGGTTGTGCGAGTACGGCGCACGATGATGCCGAGGTGCCGGCCCTGGCGGCGAGCGGTTACCGCACCACCCGGTAGTCGGCCAGCAGATGGCCGGTCGGTGCGGTCGCGGTCCGGATCGTTTCGAGCCGGATCGAAGGCAGCCCGTCGAGCAGCTTTCTTCCGCGGCCGACGATCGTCGGCGCGATCACGAGCCTGAGTTCATCGACGACGCCCGCGGCGAGCAGGGCTTGCGCGACCGAGATGCTGGCGTGTACGCCGATGTCGCCTCCGGACCGGTCCTTAAGTTCGCGCACGAATTCGACCAGGTCGCCGTCGACAGCGGTCGCGTTGGCCCACTCCCGGTCGAGCGACGTCGAGGTCGCGACGTACTTCGCGACCCCGTTGATGAAGTCCGCGAATGGCTGGATCGTGCTGTCCGGCCAGTATGGCGCCCACTCGTCGTAGCTGCGCCGGCCGAGGATGACCGCATCCTGCGTCGCGATCACGGCGAGGAGGTTGGCGTCCAGCTCGTCATCCCAGGAGAAGAACAGATCAGGATCCTGGGCTACGCCGTCGAGGGACAACAACTCGTACACGACGACCTTTCGCATGGCCGATACCTCCGGTCGACATCGACACCGCGCAGCCGGCGGCTCGGGGCTTGGGCGCGCCACAGCTTCGCGAAAAGGTCGTGAGTCCGATGAGACGGCGAAGGCAAGGAGAGCTCCGTCTCCTTGCCACTTCTAACGTATAGCGCGCTGGGGGGCTTGCCGCAAGACCCGGGTCACGGCGCAGAATCGTCGGCCGATGCCACAAGATGCGGGGTTTGGGGGCACGACGTGCGGGTGTCGCAGTACGTGTTGGATCTTCGCGAGGTCGACGAGACGCAGGTCGCGGTTGTCGGTGGCAAAGGCGGACACCTTGGCGAGCTGTCGCGGATCGAAGAGATCCGCGTGCCGGGTGGCTTTTGCGTCACGACGGACGCCTTCCGGCGGATCATGGCGGAAGCACCGTCGATCGACGATCGGCTCGATCAATTGTCGCGCGTGGACCCGGACGACCGGGAGGCGATCCGCGCGCTCAGCGCGCAGATTCGTCAGACCATCGAAGGGATTGCCATCCCGGGCGATCTCGCGGCCGCGATCACCCGCGCGCTCGCCCAGCTCGGCGAGCACCCCGCCTACGCCGTCCGATCCAGCGCGACGGCAGAGGACCTGCCGACGGCCTCCTTCGCCGGCCAGCAGGACACGTACCTGAACGTCATCGGGCCGACAGCGATCCTCCAGCACATCAGCCGGTGCTGGGCCTCGCTGTTCACCGAGCGGGCCGTGACCTACCGCCAGCGCAACGGCGTGGACCATCGCACGGTCCACATGGCCGTGGTCGTGCAGCAGATGGTCTTCCCGTCCGCGTCCGGAATCCTGTTCACGGCCGACCCCGTCACGGGCAACCGGAAGGACGCCACCGTGGACGCCGGCTTCGGCCTCGGCGAGGCCCTGGTCTCCGGCCTGGTCAACCCGGACGTCTTCACGGTGCGACACGACGAAGTCGTCGCCAGGGCGATCGCCGCCAAACAGCGTGCCGTTCGCGCACTACCGGATGGCGGAACGCGCGAAGAGGCAGTCGACTCGAAGCGGCAGGAGCAGCCGGCGCTGACGGATGCGCAGGTCGTGCGGCTCGTGCAACTCGGGCGGCGGGTCGAAGCGCACTTCGGTCGCCCACAGGACATCGAATGGTGCCTGGTCGAGGACGGCTTCCAGATCGTTCAGAGCCGGCCGATCACGACGCTGTTCCCCATCCCCGAGATCGGCGACCGGGAGAATCACGTCTACGTCTCCGTCGGTCATGGGCAGATGATGACCGACCCCATGAAGCCCCTCGGGCTCTCCATGTGGCAACTGACGGCAATGGTGGCGATGCACGAGGCCGGCGGGAGGCTGTTCGTCGACGTCACCCAGCGGCTGGCCTCGCCCGCGACCCGCGCCGGCCTCCTCGACGCCATGGGGAGAGGCGATCCGCTGATCAGGGACGCTCTGGAGACCGTCCTCGACCGCGACGATTTCGTCCCGTCACTCCCGGACGCGGGTCCCGTCCGGCCGCCGGCCAACGGTGCGACCGCGCCGATCGGGACCGATCCGGCCATCGTCACCGAGCTGATCGAGCGCAGCCAGGCGTCCATCGCCGCCCTGGAGCGCGACATCGCGACGAAGACCGGACCGGCGCTGTTCGACTTCCTGCCGGAAGCCTTCGAGGAGCACAAGCGAATCCTCGGTGATCCGCTGAACTTCCAGGCGATCATGGCGGGGATGGAGGCCACCTGGTGGCTCAACGACAAGCTGCAGGAGTGGCTGGGCGAGAAGAACGCGGCTGACACGCTCACGCTGTCCGCCCCCGACAACATCACCTCGGAAATGGGACTGGCGCTGCTCGACGTCGCGGACGTGATCCGCCCGCAGACGGAAGTCGTGGCGTTCCTGCAGGGCGTCGAGGACGAGGACTTCTTGGACGAGCTGCCGAAGCTCGCGGGCGGGACCGACGCGCGCGACGCCATAGCGGCGTACCTCGACCGGTATGGCATGCGCTGCGTCGGGGAGATCGACATCACGAGGCCGCGGTGGCGCGAGCGCCCCACCACGCTTGTGCCGGTGATCCTCGACAACGTCAGGAACTTCGAGCCGGGCGCCGCCGAGCGGCGCTTCGAGCAAGGACGGCAGCGGGCGCAGACGAAGGAACAGGACGTGCTGGCACGCTTGCGGGCCTTGCCGGACGGCGACCAGAAGGCCGACGAGACCAAGCGGATGATCGACCGGGTCAGAACCTTCATCGGGTACCGGGAGTACCCGAAGTACGACATCGTCAGCCGCTACTTCGTCTACAAGCAGGCCCTGCTGGATGAGGCCGAGCGCCTCGTGCAGGCCGACGTACTTCCGGAGAGGGAGGACATCTTCTACCTCACGTTCCAGGAACTGCATGACGTCGTGCGCTCGCACCAGGTGGATGGCCGGCTCATCGAGCAGCGCAAGGACGCGTTCCGGTCGTACGACGCGCTCACACCGCCCCGGGTCCTCACCTCCGATGGTGAAGTCGTCACCGGGGCGTACCGGCGCGACGACGTACCGGCCGGCGCCCTGATCGGCCTACCGGTGTCCGCCGGGACCGTCGAGGGACGGGCCCGGGTCATCCTTGACATGGCGGAGGCCGATCTCGAAGCGGGCGACATCCTCGTCACGACTTTCACCGACCCCAGCTGGTCGCCGCTGTTCGTCGGAATCGCGGGCCTGGTGACGGAGGTGGGCGGCCTGATGACCCATGGCGCAGTGATCGCTCGGGAGTACGGCTTGCCGGCCGTCGTGGGCGTGGAGCAGGCCACCCGGCTGATCCGGGACGGGCAGCGGATCCGCGTGCACGGAACCGGTGGGTACGTCGACATCCTGTCCTGACCGGCACAAGGAGTGGCGTCGCGGGCGATGCAGCGGTGCCGGGGGGGCGATGATGCCCGGCGGCTCGGACGCGGGGCGGGCGCGGGCGACATCGTGCGTGCTACTCGCAGAATCGACCCGGATATGCGAGTAGGGCGCACGATGATGCCGCGGGCGACTGCCAAGCTCAGCGGGCGAGGGTGGAGACGAGCGCGGCGACCGGGCGGTGCCGCATCACCCGCGGGAAGGTGGTGTCGCCGCGGGTCAACCGCATGAACGTGCGCCACGTCGGCCCGCCGGCGGCGATCGCGGCGTGGAACGCCCGCGGCCGCCGGGTGAAGGCGGCCATGATCGCGCGACCGGCCCGCATCTCGGCTCCCAGGCTCCCGTCGATCTCGGCGGCGTACGTCGCGCCCAGCTCGGCCACCTGACCGCTGTCGGCCCGGGCGATCCGGGCGGCCGCGGCACCCGCGATCCGGCCGGAGCGGAGCGCGTAGGAAATTCCCTCCCGGGTCCACGGCTCGAGCAACCCGGCCGCATCGCCCGCGACCAGCACCCGGCCCCGGGCGAGCGGCGAGCGGTCGTCGCGGCACCGGGTCAGGTGCCCCGACGACCGGATCACCCGATGGTCCGCGAGCCCCAGTTGGGCGACGAATCGACGCAGGTAGTCGCGGACCGGGTCGCCGTTGCCGCGCGCCGAGATCACGCCGACCGTCAGCGCGTCGCCCTTGGGGAAGACCCAGCCGTACGAGCCCGGCAGCGGCCCCCAGTCGAGCTGGATCCGCCCCGCCCAGTCCGCGGCGGTCGCCGGGTCGGCCGCGACCTCGACCTCGAGCCCCAGATCGACCTGCCCGCACGTCACGCCGACGTGGCGACCCGTCCGCCCTGACGTCCCGTCGGCACCCACGACCGCCCCCGCGGTGACCACACCGGCCGAGGTGGTCAGCGTGACATGGTCGTCCGCGGCCTCGATCTGGTGCACCGCGGTGCCGGGGAGCAGCGTCGCTCCGCTCTCGACCGCGCTGCCGGTGAGTGCCGCATCGAACTCGTCGCGGTTGATCATCTCGACCATCTGGGCCGGATCCCGATGGGTACGACGCAAGCCTCCGCCGAGGCTGAAGGTGACCGCGGTGATCCGCTCCCGGGTGGGCGGCCGGAGGCCCGGCGGCAGGGCGGCGAGGCTGGCGCCGACGAGGCCGCCGCCGCAGGTCTTGTAGCGCGGCAGCTGCGCCCGGTCGAGCAGCAACGTCCGGGCGCCGGCCTGGGCCGCCGACCGCGCCGCGCAGCCGCCCGCCGGGCCGGCGCCGACGACCACGACGTCCCACTCGCCGCCGTTCGCTCCCGGAGCCATGGCCACAGGCTAGGGGGCGGGTCAGATCCCCACCGACCGGTGGCTTCGCGCGACGCCTGCAGTCTGTGCCAGGCTTGCCGGGCTCGTCCATCACCAAAGGCTGGAGGCAGAATGACCACCACCGGTGAGCCGACCTTCGAGGTCCTCGACGACCGGTTCAGCACGTGCATCAAGACCAGCGCGCGGATCGAGAAGCTGTACGGCGGCTGTCGCTGGGCGGAGGGACCCGCCTACTTTCCCGCCGGCCGGTATCTGATGTGGAGCGACATCCCCAACGACCGGATCATGCGGTGGGACGAGACGAACGGCGAGGTGGGCGTCTTCCGGACGCCAGCCGGCTACACCAACGGGCACACCGTCGACGCCGTCGGCCGGTTGATCAGCTGCGAGCACGGCAACCGGCGGGTGACGCGGACCGAGTTCGACGGCTCGGTGACCGTGATCGCCGACCGATACGACGGCAAGCGGTTCAACAGCCCCAACGACGTCGTGGTCAAGTCCGACGGCTCGATCTGGTTCACCGACCCGGCGTACGGCATCGACAGCGATTACGAGGGGTGGCAGGCGGAGAGCGAGATCGGCGCCTGTCACGTCTACCGCGTCGACGCCGACACCGGCGCGTGCCGCATCGTCGCCGACGACTTCGTGCGCCCCAACGGCCTGGCGTTCTCGCTCGACGAGAGCCAGCTCTACATCTCCGACACGGGAGCCACCCACCAGGCCGATGGTCCGCACCACATGCGCATCTTCGACGTGCATTCCGACGGCACACTGTCCGGCGGCAAGGTCTTCGCCACCTGCACCAACGGTCTGTTCGACGGGTTCCGGCTGGACGACGAAGGTCGGATCTGGACGAGCGCCGAGGACGGTGTGCACTGCTACGACCCGGACGGTTCGCTCATCGGCAAGATCCGGATCCCCGAGACCGTCGCCAACGTCGTCTTCGGTGGGCCGAAGCGCAACCGGCTGTTCATCTGCGCGACGACCTCGCTCTACTCCGTCCTCCTGCCGGTACGCGGCGCGGCGCTGCCGCTCGATCGCCGGTAGGCCATGCCGCCACGCGAGCCACGACCGCCGGAGCGCGGACCCGGCCGGGTGATTTTCCTCAACGGTGCCTCCAGCTCCGGGAAGTCGACCCTGGCCACCGCGTTGCAGCGCGCGTTGCCCGAGCCCTTCCTGCACGTCTCGTCCGATCACCTGGTCGACAGCGGCATGTTGCCGGAACGGCGCAACGACGGCGGCTCGTTCGACTGGTGGGAGAGGGTCCGGCCGCGCTTCTTCGACGGCTTCCACCGGTGCCTCCCGGCCCTGGCCCATGCCCGCAACGACCTGGTCGTCGAGCACATCATCGAGTTCGCGGCATGGCGTGCGCAGCTGGCCCGTCTGCTCGCCGGGCTCGACGTCTTTCTCGTCGGCGTGCACTGCGACCTCGACGAGCTGGACCGCCGCGAGAAGGCGCGGGGTGACCGGCGTATCGGCGAGGGCCGGACGCACGTGGAGACCGACCTGATCCACACGTTCGGTCCGTACGACTTCGACGTCGACACCACCGCTGGTGTGTCCCCGGCCGTGGTGACGTCGGTCCTGCATGCATGGAACGTGCGCCGAGACGACCGGGCCTTGCACCGCACCGCCGCAGAGGGAGACACGACATGACTGCTGAACATGCTGACCGGTCGATGGCGTACGACGGGGACCGCCGAGCGGCGCTCGCGATGCCGCTCGGCGGCATCGGCACCGGCCAGTTGGCGATCTGCGGTGATGGCAGCCTGCGGCAGTGGCAGCTGCACAACATCGGCAACCACCTCGGCTACCTACCGGCCAGCTTCTTCGCGCTCCGACTGTCCCGGCCGGAGCCACCGCTGGACGAGATCCGGCTGCTGCAGTCCGCACCGGTCGATCCGATACCCGGTCCCGCACCGCTGGTGTCCGATCACGTCGTGCCGTCGGAGCTCACGAAGCTGACGCAGACCCTGCGGCCGGTGGACCGGACGACGTTCCGCGGGCTGTATCCCTTCGCCGAGGTCGACTTCCACGACGACGAGCTGCCGGTCAACGTGCGCATGGAGGCCTTCACGCCCCTGATCCCACTCGACGTCGCGGCCAGCGCCCTGCCCGCGGCGTTGTTCACCATCACGGTGCGCAACGACGATTCCCATGAGCTGCACGGCTCGCTCGGCGCGACACTGCAGAACGCCGTCGGCTGGGACGGGATCACGCCGATCGTCGACAACCGCTGCGCGTCGTACGGCGGGAACGTCAACCGCGTCCGCCGCCGGGGCGGGTGGACGTCGCTGCTCATGGACAACCCGTCGTTGGCCGATGACGACCCGGGGTTCGGCCAGATGGTGCTGTCTGCGGACACTGCCGACGCGGACACGTATCCGCAGTGGTCGACGGCGGCCGACTTCGCCACCTTCCTGCGCGGAGGTTCGACCCGCAGCGGCCCGCGCGCGGCAACCGGGCCCAGCGCGCCCGGCGCCACCTGGAACGGCGGTCTGCGGATCCCGTTCCGGCTCGGCCCCGGAGAAACGGTCGATGTACGCGTCGTGCTGTCCTGGTATTTCCCCAACCGCTACGTCAACTTCGACCAGTTCGGCCCGGCGCAGAGCGATTCCCGGAGCAGGTTCTGGCTCGGCAACGACTACGCGAACCACTTCGCCGACGCCGAGGACGTCGCGGAGTCGGTGCGCACGGACTGGCACCGGCTGCGGGATCGGTCCCGGGAATGGACCGGCGTCCTCTCGGCAAGTTCACTGCCGGACGACGTCGTCGAGCGGATGGCCGCGCAGCCGTCACTGCTGCGCAGCCCGACATGTTTCCACGCCGCCGACGGGCGGTTCTTCGGTTTCGAGGGCACGCTCGGCGAGTCGACGGTGATGTGGAACGGCGCGTACGGCGGCTCCTGCCCACTGAACTGCACGCACGTCTGGAACTACGCCCAGACGGTCTCCCGGCTGTTTCCGGAGCTGGAGCGGAACATGCGGGAGACCGAGCTGGAGATCATGCAGGCGCCCGAGGGCTACATCCCACACCGCGCCGTCGCGCCCGTCTACCTCCGCCAGATGTGGGACGTGCCGATCGGCGGCCCCACCGAACCGGCGCTGGACGGGATGCTCGGCACCGTCCTCAAGACGTACCGAGAGGTGCGCGCCGGTGCGGGACTGCCGTGGCTGGAGCGGATGTGGCCGCGGATCAAGCGGCTGCTCGACCACATCGGTGGCAAATGGGACCCCGACCGGACCGGCGTGCTGCGCGGCATCCAGCCGAGCACGCACGACATCGACCTGCGCGGCGTCAACACCTTCATGGGCAGCTACTGGCTCGCCGCACTCCGCGCGGCCGAGGAGATGGCTCGGCTGGTCGGGGACGAGCCGGCCGCCGACTTCTACCGGTCGCTCTTCCTCGCGGGCAGCACGGCGTACGACGAGCTGACCTGGAACGGCGAGTACTACCGGCAGCAGCTCGAACCCGGCGAGGACACGGCATTCCAGTGGGGTGCTGGCTGCCTGTCCGACCAGCTGGTCGGTCAGTGGTGGGCACATCAGCTCGAGCTCGGCTACATCCTGCCCGCCGACCACGTGCGCACCGCGCTGCGCTCGGTGGTGCGGCACAACCTCCGCGACGGTTTCCGCGGATTCGACCATCCGTTCCGCGTCTACGCCGACGGCGACGACAGTGGGCTGCTGATGTGTTCCTGGCCGCTCGGCGGCCGACCTGAGATCCCCACGCGCTACGCCGACGAGGTGTGGTCCGGAGGCGAGTACCAGGTCGCCACGCACTGCATTGTGGAAGGCCTGCACGACGACGGCATGCGGATCCTGCACGGCCTCTGGGCCCGGCACGATGGCACCCGCCGCAACCCATACAACGAGATCGAGTGCGGCGACCACTACGTCCGAGCGATGGCGGGGTGGTCGGTGCTCGAGGCGCTGACTGGGCTGCGCTGGAACGCCGTACCAGCGAGCCTGCGGCTGCATCCGCTCGGCGTCGGTCAGCAGTGGCAGGTGCCGGTCGTCACCGACACCGGCTGGGGCACGGCCGTCGCGGATGCCCGCAGCCTGACCGTGCACTGTGTGCACGGCACCATCCGGCTCGGTGAATTGCGGATCGTCGGCGACTGGACATCGTCGTCGGTCACGGTCGGCACGGAGAAGGTCGACCACCGCGGCGGCCTGGATGGCGACGAGTCACGACTGTTCTTCGAGCCCGTGCTGGTGCTCGGACCAGGCACCCGAGTGGTGGTCGCCCGCGACTGACCCGGGACCGCTGCCGCTAAGGTCGCACCGTGAGCGATCGATACAACATCGTCCTCGTCGTCTTCGACACGCTGCGCAAGGACGCGGTCGGTAGTTACGGACTCACCCCGCCATGGGGCGACGACTTCCCCGCGGTCGCCACGCCCAACCTCGACGCCTTCGCCGCCGAATCGGTGCGCTACACCCGGGCCTACCCGGAGTCGCTGCCGACCCTGCCCGCGAGGCGTGCCCTCTACACCGGCCAACGCACCTATCCGTTCCACAACGGTGACTTCAAGCTCAAGGGCGATTTCATTCCCGCGCCCGGGTGGGGGCCGATCCCCGAGGAACAGCACACGCTGGCCGAGATCCTCGGTGCGGCCGGCTTCCGCACCGGTCTGGTCTCCGACCTCTACCACCAGTTCAAGCCCAGCAAGAACTTCTGGCGGGGCTTCGACGAGTGGGACTTCATCCGCGGTCAGGAGACCGACCCGGCGCGGTCCGGGCCGGTGCCCACCGAGGCGGAGATCGCCCAGTGGATCCCGGCGGAGCTGCGCGAACTCCGTCGTCGCGATCCTGCGGGGTCCGGGCGGCGGGCGCGCGACGGCGCGGATTGGTTCTCCAGTCGCATCATCGCCAACATGCGGGACCGGGTGGCGGAGGACCAGTGGTTCAACGCCCAGGTGATGACCACTGCGACGCGCTGGCTCGAGCAGAATCTCGACGTACGCCGGACCGGCGAGCGGATGTTCCTCACCGTGGAGTCGTTCGACCCGCACGAGCCGTGGTTCGTGCCCGAGCATTACCGGCGTCACTACGACACCTCCGACGGACGGGAACAAGTGATCTCGCCGTACGCCGAGGTGCCCGACCTGCCGGCCGACCTGCTGCGGCGAACCCGGGCCAACTACGCCGGTCTCGTGACGATGGCCGATCGCTGGTTCGGCCATCTGCTCGCCGCGCTGTCGACGCAGGGCTGGCTGGAGGACACCGTCGTCATCGTCGCGTCAGATCACGGACACAGCCTCGCCGAGCGCAAGCACTACATCGGTAAGCGCGGCTATCCCTCCGAGCCGGAGGTCGTCGAGGTGCCGCTGCTGATCCGGCACCCCGCCGGGTTGGGCGCCGGCAGTGCGGTCGCCGACTGGGTGCAGCACCACGACCTCGCCGCGACCATCCTCGATGCGGCAAACGTGCCGGCTCCGGAGCCGATCGCCGGCCGTTCGTGCTGGCCGTCGACCTACGCCGGTGCCGCGCCGGCCCGCGACCACGTCGTCGTCGGCTGGGGTTCGGCGTTCACGGTGATCACGGACGACTGGTGGTTCAACAGCAAAGTCAACGGGAAGGGCGCGTTTCTGCACGCCGTCGGTCACGGCGGTGATCGCAGCGGACCGGACCCGTGGTCGGTCAACCTTGCAGAGCAGGAACCGGCCGTGGTCGGGGAACTGTTCGAGAAGGGCGTCGCCGCGGCGGCCGGAGGGTTTCCGCAGTTCCTCCTCGACGCGGCTGAGAGCGCCGAAGATGCGCCGGGTTGCTCGCCACTTGCGGCGGCACCGCTCACCCGTGCGAAGCCCGTCGGGTGACCGGCGCGGAGGTTACTTTTCGCGAAGTCGCTTGGCGAGCGTCGCCGGGGTGCTGAATTCGCACGGCCCCCGGTGTCGGGCGCCGTGCAGGCAGATCCGCCCGGTCGGCAGGTGCAGGCTGCCGCAGAACCCTGCCCGGGCCGCATCTTCGCTGAAGCCGGCGTTGTGGACCTCCAGCCGGTCAGCCAGCGACGTATCCATCGTCGGAATCACCGCACCTCTCCCCGTCCCGGTGATCGAGTGAAGCCTGGAGGCGGCAGCCCAACATCCGGATCGGCCCCGCCCTGCCGAGATGCCCACGTGACATGCACAGACTGAGATGCCAAAGTGCGATGCGTCGTTGCACTAGCAGCCATGGTGAGCCCCGATTGCCCGATTGGGCAAGGGGTTCGCCCGGATCCATGCCCATCCCGCGGCCGGCGGCCGAAGCGGTGCGGCCGGGGCCACCGGTACGCGATCACGTCGGTGGTGAGGTCGCGGCCGCCGGGATTTTTGCGGTGGGGGTCACTTCCTGTGAAAGCTGGGATACGCTGCGCTTTGACTGGCTTGGGCCGAGTAAGGCGATGACCCGCACCGCGGGCCGCAGGGGGGCTTCGGCCGGTTCGGTAAGGACGCACAGCGGCTTCGGCGTGCCGTGCGTTCTCGACTGCACTGCTTCCGGGCGAGGGAGGCCTGGTTTTCGGTCCGTAGAGCCAGTCTCCGCGTCGGGAATCCCATGGCAGCAACCAGATCGCCGCTCCTGCCCAGATCATGGGCGCCGCGTCGCCAAGCCTCCTCGGTGCTTGTCGGAGCGTTGCTGGCCTGCCTCATCGCCAACGTCACCGGTCACGGCTCGCCGCACCCCACCCGGACAGGTCTGCTCCCCGATCGGTATCAGGCCGGGGAATGCCTGATCGATCAGCCGGGGGGACCTGTGGCGGCGTACGCGGTGAACGGAGGCCGGCTTTGCGCAGTCCAGGAACCACACGGGGGATGACGCGATGACCGACACTGTGCACCAGGCGCCGGACGACGCCGGGGTGATTGCGCACGTAACTACCGCGGCTCGCGGCGTCGGTCCGTCGCCACACCTGATCGGCCAGCTGCCCGACATCGTCATCGAGGCGCTGACCGCCTGGCAGAACCGGCCGCTCGACGCCGTCTGGCCGGTGATCTACGTCGAGGAGCTGCCGGTGCGGATCGGGGCCGGGCAGGCCAGCGCCACCACGATGTACGTCGTCAGCGGGGTGGACTGCGCCGGAGCCGAGCACGTGCTCGGCCTGTGGCCGGCACCCGGTGCGGAGGAGTCGGTGCCGTTCTGGACCCACGTACTCGGCCGGGTGACCGCCCGCGGGGTCGCCGACGTCTGCCTGGTCAGCTGCGACGGTGTCGCGGGACTTGCCGAAGCCGTCGGGCTCACCTGGCCACGCGCCATCTGCCAGACCCGGGTCCTGGGAATGATCCGGACCTCGCGGCAGTACGGGCCGCGACGGAGCTGGGCGGCCGTCAGCGCTGCACTGCAGCCGGTCTACACCGCGCCTGACGAGGCATCGGCCGCGGCGGCGCTGGACGCCTTCGCCGGCCGGTTCGGTCAGCGCTACCCGGCACTGGTCCGGCTCTGGCGCGTGCACTGGGCTGCGCTCGCGCCGTTCCTCGCCCTCCCGACGGGTGTCCGCCACTTCGTCTACACGACGCCACTGCTGGATTACGTCGATGTCCGGCTGCGCGCTGTCGCCGAGGACCAGGGACCGTTCCCGTCGATCCAGGCCGCCGTCGAGGCGCTCTACCTCGCGGTCCGCGACGTCGAGGAGGCGGACCGCCCCCGCACCGTCGTGGACATCGAGCAGCGGGGCGCGCTCCGGGCCGTCGGGACCTATTTCGACGGGCGGCTACCCACCAAGTAGGGCCCGCCCTGAGAGAGTGGTCCGGTGCAGGTCTCCATGCTGGGTCCGCTCGAGGTCACCGAGGACGGCCGACCGCTCGAGGTCGGCGGCGTCCGGCTACGCGCGCTGATGATCCGGCTCGCCGTCGACGCGGGCAGCATTGTGGCGACCCGGTCCCTGGCCGACGCGCTGTGGGGATCGGCGCCACCGGCCGACGAGGCCAACGCCTTGCAGTCGCTGGTGTCCCGGCTACGCCGGATCCTTCCGGACCGGTCGGCGATCGCCTCGATCGGCGGGGGATACCGGCTGGCGCTGCCGGTCGACGACGTCGACGCACTCCACTTCGAGCGGTTGGCCCGCCAGGGCCGGCGGCAACTCGACGCCGGCGAACCACACGCGGCGAGCGAGACCCTGCACTCGGCGCTGCGGCTCTGGCGCGGTGCGGCCCTGAGCGACGCCGGCGACGCACCGTTCGTCGCCGCGGCGGCCACCCGGCTGGAGGAGCTGCGGCTGACCGCCCGCGAGGACCGGATCGACGCCGACCTCGCGCTCGGACGTCACGCGGCGGTCGTCGGGGAGATCGAGACGCTCGCCGCCGAATATCCGCTGCGGGAGCGGCTGCGCGCCGCGTTGGTCACCGCGCTCTACGCCGTCGGACGCCAGGCGGACGCGCTGACGACGTACGAGCAGACCCGGCGGCTGCTCGCCGACGAGCTCGGTGTCGACCCTGGGCCGCAACTGCAGGCCGCCCACCTCGCCGTGTTGCGGGGCGAGCCGGCCGCGCAGCATCCCGAGCAGCCGACTCCCGCGGCAGCACGGCACAATCTGCGGTCGCCGCTGACCAGCTTCGTCGGACGCGACGAGGAGATCGAGCGGATCGGCAAGCTGCTGGGCGAGAGCCGGCTGATCACCTTGGTCGGGCCGGGCGGCGGCGGCAAGACCCGTCTGGCCGCCGAAGCCGGGGCACGGGCGGGCGAGTCGATGCACCACGGGGTGTGGATGGTCGAGCTTGCGTCGGTCACCGACCCGGGCGACGTGCCCCAGGCCGTCCTCGGCGCGCTCGGGCCGCGCGACTCGACCATGCTCGACATCCGCCGGCAGGGCACGTCCCGCGACGTGATGGGTGGTCTGCTCGACGCCCTCGTCGACATGCAGGCGCTGCTGATCCTCGACAACTGCGAACACGTGATCGACGCCGCGGCCACCCTCGCCGACCAGTTGCTCGGCCGCTGCCCGGACCTGCGCATCCTGGCCACGAGCCGGGAGCCGCTGGCCATCGTGGGGGAGACGCTGCTCCCGGTCACCCCGCTCGGCCGGCCGGCGGTCGGCGGTTCGGTCGTGGACGCCATGGCGAGCCCCGCGGTCCGGTTGTTCTCCGACCGCGCGGCGGCCGTCGCCGCGGGATTCACCGTCGAACCCGACAACGTCGAGGCGGTGATCGAGATCTGCCGCCGGCTCGACGGCCTTCCCCTGGCGATCGAGCTTGCCGCGGCCCGGCTGCGGTCGATGTCGGTGCAGCAGATCGCCGCCCGTCTCGGCGACCGCTTCCGGCTGCTGACCGGCGGGAGCCGGACGGCCGTGCCGCGTCATCGCACGCTGCGCGCCGTCGTCGAGTGGAGCTGGGACCTGATGAGCGACCCGGAGCGCCGGCTGGCCAGCCGGCTCGCGGTGTTTCCGGCCGGTACGACGGTCGAGAGCGCCGAGGCGGTGAGCGCAGATGTCGTGCCGGCGGGGCAGGTGCCGGATCTGCTCGCTGCTCTGGTCGACAAGTCGTTACTGCTCCTCGTCGACGGTGACCCGCCGCGCTACCGCATGCTCGAGACGATCCGGGAGTTCGGCGCCGAGCGGCTCGCCGACGAAGGGTCGATCGCCGGTGTGCAGGCCCGGCACGCCGGCTACTTCCGGGACCTCGCCGAGACCGCCGACCCGTTCCTCCGCGGCGCGGACCAACTGCCGTGGCTCGCCCGGCTGAGCATGGAGCGGGAAAACCTTCTGGCCGCACTGCGCTACGCGATCGACGCGCGGGATGCAGCGACGGCGATCCGGATCGGCGCTGCGCTCAGCTGGTTCTGGACGCTCCGCGGCAGTCACGGGGAGGCTGCAAGCTGGCTCGAGATGGCGCTCGCGGTGCCGGGGGAGTCGCCGACCGAGGAGCGGGCGGTGGCCGCGACGGTGCAGGCGATCAGCGCGATGGCCGTCGGGCAGCAGGACCGGAGCCGCGAGATGGCGATCGAGATGCTGGCGAGCTTTCCGGATTTCGATACCCGCAATCGGCATCCGGTTCTGAGCCTTGTCGAGCCGGGTATGGCGATGCTCGCCGAAGACATCCCGCGTGCGCTCCGCACGATCGAACGCGGGCTCGCCAACCCGGACCGGTGGACCAGCGCCACGCTGCGGATGCTCCGGGCATTCATCGCCGAGAACCAGGGCGATGTCGCGCACATGGTGGTCGACCTGACCGAGGCGGCCCGGGCTTTCGACGAGATCGGCGAGCGGTGGGGCCTGAGCAACTCGGTGGCCGCCCTCGCCAACCAGCACATGAACGAAGGCGATCTGGACAGGTCGTTGGCGGAGTACGAGCGCGCGCTCCAGTTGATGACCGAGCTCAACGCCCACAACGACAGGAGCTTCATGCAGGTCCGGATCGCCATGGTGCGGGTCCGCCGTGGCGAGATCGACGAGGCGAAGGCCGAGCTCCGCCAGATCGCGGAGCGGACCCAGGAGTCGGGCGGCGGGCTGTTCGAGGCATTGGCCCAGCACGGGCTCGGCGAGATCGCCCGGTTGGTCGGGGACCTGTCGTTGAGCCGGACGCTGACGGAGGGGGCGCTGAGTCGTTTCGACCGGGCCGGTGCCGGTCCGCCCCAGGCCAAGGCGATCATGCTCGCCGGATTGGTCAGTCTCGATCTGGCCGAGGGTGATCTGGCCTCGGCCGGAGTCCGACTGCGCGCAGCGGTCGCCCTGGCGACCGCCACCCACGACATGCCCGTCGTCGCGGTGGTCTTGATCGTGGCCGCGGAGTGGACGCTGCGCGTCGACGGCGACGCCGTCCGGGCGGCCGAGCAGTTGGGGGCGGCGACCGCCCTGCGCGGCACCGAGGATGTCGGCAACCCGGACGCACAACGGCTGTCCGGGTGGCTGCGGGCTGACCTCGGCGACGACGCCTTCGACGAGGCCTACCGGCGCGGCACCCGGCTGGAACGTGCCGACGCGCTCGCCCTCCTCCCGCGAGGTGGCGGAGGGGACGAGCGCGTCGGCTGCGCGGGTTAGGTCAGGCCTTCTTGCGGTAGGCGCGCACCGCGAGTGGCGCGAAGACGGCCACGATGCCGACGCCCCACGCCAGTGCCTCGAGCACCGGGACCGCCGCGGCACCGCCGAGCATCAGGTCACGGACGGCGTCGACGAGGTGGGTGATCGGGTTGATCTTGACCCACTCCTGCAGCCAGCCCGGCATGCTCGATGCCTGCACGAACATGTTGCTGCCGAAGGTGAGGGGGAACATCAGCAGGAACCCCACGCCCTGCACCGCACTCGGCTGGCGGAAGACCATACCGAGGTAGACCGAGATCCAGCACATGCAGAGCGCGAAGAGGATGACCAGCAGGCACGCGGCCAGCGCCGACAGCGGATCCGTCGCGACCCGGAAGCCGAGCAGCGAGCCGAATCCCATCAGGACGGCGACCGAGATCGCGTAGCGGACCACCTCGCCGAGTACCGCACCGACCAGTGGTGCGGATCGCGGGATCGGCAGGCTGCGGAAACGGTCGAAGACGCCCTTGTCGACGTCGGTGTTGAGGTTGACGCCGATGCTCACCGAGGAGAAGACCACGGTCTGCACCATGATCGCCGGCAGGACGAACTGCAGGTAGTCGTGGGTCGACCCGGCGACCGCGCCGCCGAAGATGTAGACGAAGAGCAGCACGAAGATGATGGGCTGCAGGGTCACATCCATCAGCTGTTCCGGCGTGCGCTTGATCTTGATGATGCTGCGCTGCGCGAGGGCGAGGCTGTGGCGAACCAGCGCCATCGGCCGCGCCGGCGTCGGGTTGTGGGAGGTCGGACGGTTCGGCGCCTCGGTGACCGGTGGCGCGGTCAGGACACTCATGCTGCGTTCTCCTTGTCGTCTTCTTCGGTGGCCCGCCGCCCGGTGAGAGCGAAGAACACCTCGTCGAGGCTGGGCAGGCCCAGCGCAAGTTCGATGACCCCGATGCCGTCGCCATGCAGGCGCTGCACGACGGTGGTCAGTGCGGCGTCACCATCGACGGCGACGCTCAGCACACCGCGGCTCGGTGACTCCACTTCGTGGTCGGTGACGGCGAGCAGGATCGCGGCCACTTCGTCGAGCCGGGTCGGGTCGACCGGCCGGACCTGCAGGGTCTGGCCGCCGACGATCTGCTTGAGCTCGTGGGGGGTGCCGTGCGCGATGACGGTGCCGTGGTCGATCACCGAGATCTCGTCGGCGAGGGCGTCCGCCTCGTCGAGGTACTGGGTGGTAAGCAGCACGGTGACTCCGTCGTCGGCGAGGTCGCGGATGATCCGCCAGACGTCGTCCCGCTTGCCCGGGTCGAGACCGGTCGTCGGCTCGTCGAGGTAGATCACCGACGGCCGGCCCACGAGGCTGGCCGCGAGATCCAGCCGCCGGCGCATGCCCCCGGAGTAGGTCTTGACCGGACGGTCGGCCGCGTCGGTGAGCTCGAAGTCGGCGAGTAGCCCCCGCGCCCGGACCCGGGCGTCGGTCCGGGTCAGGTCGAGCAGCCGGCCGATCAGGACGAGGTTCTCCCGCCCGGTGAGATCCTCGTCGACCGAGGCGTACTGCCCGGTGAGGCCGATCTCTCGCCGTACCTTGTCCGCCTCGCGGACGACGTCGAGACCGCCGACCGTGGCCTGACCGGCGTCCGGCTGGAGCAGCGTGGCGAGGATCCGGACCGCCGTGGTCTTGCCGGCGCCGTTCGGCCCGAGGACCCCCATCACCGCGCCCTGGGGGACGGCGAGATCGACCCCGGCCAGCGCCACGGTCTCCCCGAAGCGCTTGACGAGCCCCTCGGCCCTGATGGCGTACGACATGTGCTTCCTCCTCGGTCGGTGCGTTGACTGCACCGTGCCAAGGGCGGCTGTCAGCGCCCGCACACCTCGCTGACAGCCGCTGGCAGCACGCTGGCGGCCGCTCTCCTAGGCGGCCCGGGTCAGAAGATCGTGAAGGGCGCCGACACAGCGACGTCGTAGGGCGTCGTGTCGTTCTTGTCCAGCGCGACCACATAGTCACCTGGCTCGACCATCGGCGGTCCGGAGGCGTTGATGTCGCCCTGGGACTCGGCCAGTTCCGCGGCCGGGAAGGAGACGTGGGCCACCGTGGACTTGCCGGCCCCGAGCGTGACCCTGGTGAAGCCGACCAGCCGCTGGGGCGGCACGACCACGCTGCTGACCGGCTGGCTCACGTAGACCGGCACGATGTCGGTCCCGCTCCGATGCCCGGTGTTGGTGACCGTGAAGGTCGCGGTCGCACTGCCGTTGGCCGACACGCGCGGAGTCACCGACAGGTCACTGGTGTCGAAGGTGGTGTAGGAGAGGCCGTATCCGAAGGGGTACAGCGGGTTGTAGAGGTGCCCGGGCCCCGACCCGGTGCCGGGCAGCTGGTCGAAGAACTTCGGCTGGTCGCCCAGCGGGGAGGCGGCCCCGCCGTCGAAGTCGCCGCCCACGGTCTTCGCGTCCGACGGCCAGCTGACGGGCAGCTTGCCGCTCGGGTCGATCTTGCCGAAGATCGCGTCGGCGACCGCGTGCCCGGCCTCGGTGCTGCCCTGGTAGGCCATGAGTACGCCGTTGGCCTGCTCCGCCGACCCCAGGCCGACGGGTCGGCCGGCGAGCACGACGACGATGACCGGCTTGCCCGTCCCCTCGAGCGCGGTGATCAGCGCCTGCTGGTCGGGCGGCAGCGCGGGTGCCGGATTGTCGCCGAGGCCCTCGGCGTAGGCCTTCTCGCCGACCGCCACGACGTAGGCGCTCGCACTCCCGGCCTGAGCGAGGGCGCTGGCCTGGTCGGGCGCCGACACCGCGTTGGGATCGGCCGCCTGGATGCCCTTGAGGACCGTCGTACCCGGGGGGATCTGGTTGGCCGGTCCGGCGCAGCAGACGTGTCCGGAGCCGAAGACGCCCTGCCAGCTCACGCTCCATCCGCCGAGCTGGTTGGTCATGGAGTCCGCGCTCGGACCGGTGACGACCACCTTCCCGGTGGGCGACAGGGGCAGGGCGTTGTCCTCGTTACGCAGCAGGGTGACCGACTCCCGGGCGGCGGCGAGCGTGCCCTGCCGGCCGGAGTTGACCGCGGCGTTGGCCGCGTGGGCGTCGAGACACGGGGTGGAGGGATCGTTGACGCACGGCTGGTCGAAAAGACCGAGATGGAACTTCAGGGTCAGGATCCGGTGTACGGCCTGATCGATCCGCGCGCGGGAGATCTTCCCGGTCCGGACGTCCTGCAGGGCCGCCGTCTGCCACTGGTCGGAGTCGAAGACCTCCATGCTCATGTCGACCCCCGCGTTGACCGCCTTGGCGATGGCGCCGGCGAGGTCAGGAGCCACGTGATAGGCGGTCTGTAGCGCGGGCACGTCCTGGTAGTCGCTGATGACGACGCCGCGGAAGCCCATCTGCTTGCGCAGGATGTTGGTGAGCAGGTAGTGCGACGCGGTGGCCGGAACGCCGTTGATCGACCCGGAGTCGACCATGACGCTGTCGGCGTTCGCGTCGATTCCCCCGGCGTAGGACGGGAGGATCATGCTCTGCAGGTAGTTGAGCGGGAGCAGCGCCTCGTTGCGGTCGTGCCCGTTGACCGCCTGCGAGTAGCCGGCGAAGTGCTTGACGGTCGCCGCGACCCCCAGCTTTCCGGCACCGGCCGGTGCCTGGAGGCCCTGCACGTTGGCCCCGCCCATGGCCGCCGTCAGCGCCGGCTCCTCGCCCCAGGTCTCGTAGGTCCGGCCCCACCGGTTGTCCCGCGACAGGTCCTGCACCGGTGCGAACGCCCAGTTCCAGCCGGTCGCCTGCAGGGCCTTCGCGGTCGCGGCGCCACCGGACTGGGCGGCCGCCGGGTCCCAGGTGGCTCCCATCCCGATCGACTGCGGGTAGAGCGGCGCCTGCCACGGGTGGCCGAAGCCGTGGACCGCGTCGACGCCGAAGATCAGCGGGATGTGCAGCCGCGAGTTCTTGATCGCGTACTGCTGGATGATGTTGTATTCGTTGGCCCAGTCGAAGCCGGTATTGCCGGGGCCGCCCTTGCCGGTGGTGTCGATCGGGTTGTTGGTGCCGCCGGCGAGAATCGAGCCGGTGTGCTGGCCGATCAATATCTTCTTCATGCAGTCGGGATTGGGCATGTTGAAGCCGTTGTCACCGCAGGTCGCGCTGTTCGGGTCGGTCAGGGTGGTGACCAGTTGCTGGTCCATCTGCCCGACCTTTTCCGGAAGCGTCATCGCGTTGAGCAGGGCGTCGACCCTTGTGGCGACCGGAACGTGGGGATTGAGCCACGGCTGTTTCGCGTGAGCCGCGCTTCCGTCGCCCTGGCTGGCGAGCGACGGCACGGCGAATGCCAACACACCGACGACCGCGACCGCGGCGAGCGCTGCTGTTGTCTTTCCTCGGGCCCGACCACCGAAAAACGCACCGGCCATTGCGCGACCTCCTCAGGTCGTCAGCGGATCAGCCTCAGTCGTTGCCTTTACGGTCGAAACAAAAAGAAGGAGCGCTCGGAAGAGGAGTTTTTCGCGGCCGCGCGGGAGTGTATGCCCGCGCTTTTTCTCCGGTCAATAGCGGCTATATAACGGAATGGCGACCGCGACAGCCGTAAATACGGCCGGCGATCTTCAGCGCTGCGTCGCTGCGCCGACGGGCCGGGCAGGCAGGGAGGGCGATGATCGCGTTGGTTGGCCTGCGTTGGCTGGCCGGGGCGACATCGTGCGCCGTACTCGCATGATCGGCCCGGATCGGCGAGTAGGACGCACGATGATGCCGGTCGCGGTGGCGGCTCGCGGGAGGTAGCGATCGTCGGGACTTTCGAACGTCGACCCGCCCGGTTCTGCGCCCGGACCGCGAAGACCCTGGTCGACCCGGCACGATGGCTCAGTGAGGAGAATTCGGCCGCCGGTCTGGCTGACCCGCGGCGTGGGCTTGGTCGATCTTCGCCCTGGTGGTGGAGTACCTGGTCCTGCCGCAGCTCGCCGGTGCCCGAAAAGCGCTGCATCTCCTCGTCCGTGTCCATCCCGGGTACGTCGTCGTCGGGCTCGCGCTCGAGGTCCTGTCGCTGTGCGCCTACGCGGCGCTGACCAGGGTCGTGCTTCCCCGAACCGGCCGACCGTCGTGGTGGACCCTGTTCCGCATCGACGTGACCTCCTTGGGGGTCAGCCACGTCGTCCCCGGCGGATCGGCGACGGCCGCGGCCCTGCGACTGCGGCTCCTGATCAGCGCGGGAGTCCGGGCACCCGACGCGCTGATCGGCATCACCGTGCAGGGGATCGGGTCGGCGGTGGTGCTCAACGTGATGCTCCTGATCGGGCTGCTGGTGACCGTGGCCATCCAGGGCGCGAACCTGCTCTATGCCCTGGGCGCACTGCTGGGCGTCCTGCTGCTGCTCGGCGCGGGGGCGATCGTCTTCGCGCTCACCTTCGGCCGCGAGGGGTCGGTCCGCTTCGTCCGGGCCGCCGCCGCGCACCTTCCGGTGGTCACCCCGGACATGGCCGAGCGAGCGCTGCGCAAGGTCGCCGAACAGCTGCGGATCCTCGGGAGCGACCGGGAGCGGCTCACGGCGGCGATCTGCTGGGCGACCGTCAACTGGCTCCTCGACGCCGCCTCACTATGGGTCTTCGTCCTCGCATTCGGTCACCTGACCACTCCGGGCGGCCTGCTGGTCGCCTTCGGCCTGGCCAACGTGGTCGCCGTACTGCCCATCACCCCGGGCGGCCTGGGCATCGTCGAAGGCGTGCTCGTGCCCACCCTGGTCGGATTCGGTACGCCGCGGGGCATCGCGATCCTCGGCGTGGTGAGCTACCGCCTGGTCAATTTCTGGTTGCCCATCCCGGCGTCGGCGTTGACCTACCTGTCGCTCCGGGCCGGCGTCCTGCGACACGAGCACCCCGGCAATCGTCCGTGGCGGCTTCCGCATGTTCTCGCCGCGGCACGTGGGGCACGCAACTGGTTCGGCGGACACCCGAGCGCCGACGAACCCGCACCCGACGCGCTACCCGCCACGGACGAAACCGCCAAGGAGTAACCGCCGGTCGCCGGGCTGCCACTGTCGGAAGTGGTCGGTCGCCGGTCCGGCCGAATCGATTGACAGCCGGGGCGGCCCACGTCATCGTGCCTGTGATGCAGGCGGTAGATCATCGGGAAAGCCTGCGGCTTTGGGGGGTTCACATGAAGCGACGCATCATTGTCGGCCTCGGTGCAGTGGCTCTCGGAGTGGGCGCGGTCGCGGCTCCCGCCTCTGCCGCCTCGACCTCGGCGGCGGCGGCGACGCCCGCCAAGCCGGTCGTCGTCGTGAGTGGGCTGAACAATCCGCGCCAGCTCGCCTGGGGCCCGGACGGTCTCCTGGTGGCCGAAGCCGGGCGTGGCTCGCTGCATCCCGGCAAGGGCAACTGTTTCGCGGGTCCGGAGGGTCAGACCTGCGTCGGGGCAACCGGATCGATCAGCCTCATCCGGCAGCCCGGTATCGCCCACAACGCGAGGCCGCACCGGATCGTCACCGGTCTGCTGTCGGGCGCCGCACCGGACGGTGGATCGGCCACCGGCTCGGACGGCGTCGACGCACAGAACGGCTCGGTCCTGATTCAGGAGACCTACTTCCCGGTCCAGCTTCCGCACGGACTCCCCGCGTGGCAGAACGGAAAGCTGCTCGCAGCCAAGCACGGCCGGCTCAGCAGCGTGGCCAACATCGCCAAGGTCGAGCTGACCCGCAACCCGGACGGCCTGCAGGTCGACACCGATCCCTATGGGGTGCTCAGCACCAGCAGGCACAGCTCGCTCACCGCCGACGCGGCGGCGAACGATCTGATCCTGGTCCACAACGGGAAAGCCCGGCCGTTCACGGTGTTCCCGCTGCACGGCTGCGGCGGCCACCGCGACGAGAACTGTGACCAGGAGTCGGTGCCCACGTCGCTGGCCCCCGGTCCTGATCACGCGATCTACGTCGGCGAGCTCGCCCACTTCGAGCCCGGTGAGGCGCGGGTGTGGAAGGTCTCCGCAACCACCGGAAAGCTCCTGGGCTACTACGGCAAGGGCGGCACGATCTGCCCGAGCGACCAGACCGGGTTCACCACCATCACCGGCGTGCGGTTCGGTCGCGACGGAAGTCTCTACGTGAGTGAACTTCTCGGCGGAGCCAACGGTCAGGGCGACGTCGTGAAGATCGCCCCCAACTGCACCCGCACGAGCATGGCGGTTCCGCTGCCGGCCGGGCTCGCGGTCGATCGGCACAACAACGTCTACGTGTCGGCCTTCAGCCTCTCCGACTCCAACGGCGCCGTTCCGCAGCCGGGTGCCCCGGTTCTTCCGCCCGGTCAGGTCTGGCGGGTGCGCTTCTGACCCGCCCCGATCAGTCGGTCAGCGCGGCCGACTTCCAGACGCTGTACGACGAGCTACGCCACGGAAATCCCTGGGGCGACGGCGATCGTCGTGGGGCACGGAATTACCTGACGTCCGCGCGGGTGCTCGCAGCCGTGCAGCGGGTGACCGCAGGCCGCACCGTCAGCATGAGCGCCCCGATCGGAACGCACACCGCGGCAGACGATCCCGAGCATGCGGTGCACACCATGACCGGCACCGGCGTCGACGTGTTCGAGAACGACTCGCAGGGTCTGAATTTCGCCACCGACCACATCGAGATGAACGTGCACGGCAACGCGAACAGCCACCTCGACGCCCTGTGCCACGTCATCTACCACGAGCATCTCTACAACGGCGTACCGGCGACGGCGGTCACCGCCACCGGCGCGGACACCCTCGACGTCGGCGACGACCAGAACGGGATCGTCGGCCGCGGTGTGCTTCTCGACATTCCGCGGCTGCGAGGTGAGCGGTGGCTCGAGCCGGGGGACCACGTCTACGCCGACGACCTGATCGCGGCCGAGCGGGAACAACACGTCACGGTCGGCCCCGGCGACCTGCTGTTCGTCCGGCTGGGACACCGGCGTCGCCGGGAGGAGCTCGGGGCCTGGGACGTCGCAGCCTCCCGCGCCGGCCTGCATCCCAGCGCGATGCGGCTGCTCGCCGAACGCCAGATCGCGCTCATGGGCAGCGACAGCAACAGCGATGCCGCGCCGAGCAGCACCGCCGGTGTCGACTTCCCGATCCACGTGCTGGCCATCAACGCCCTGGGGATCCAGCTGTTGGACTACCTGGATTTCGAGGAGCTCGCGCAGGCGTGTGAGCACCGCAACGACTGGTCGTTCCTGAGCGTGATCGCCCCTCTCCGGCTGCCCGGCGCGACCGGCTCTCCGGTGAACCCGATCGCGATCCTGTGAGGCGCCGACGCCTGGCCATCCGCCGAGTAGCCGAAACGTCGTAAGTTGGAGGCATGGCAGTCGTCGGCAGGGCGCCGCAGCGTGGCCGGGGAGGTCGGTAGGCGATGCCCCGCGACGTCTCTGCGGTCGGGCGGGTCGGTGTTCTCACCGCCCCCACCCGTGGCGACACCGGCCCCGGCGAGGTGTTGATCAAGATCCGCGGGGGTTCCGAAACCTACCTGGCCTGGTCCGACGAACCGCTGCCGAAGGGAGCGAACGTCCTGGTCATCGAATCCCGGGGTGCCCGCGCCGTCGACGTCACCCCATGGTTCGACGCCCCTGGGCTGTCCACCGCCGTTCCCGATTAGGAGACCTCAATGTTCGGCTACCACGTTCCGGCGCCCGACCAGGCGATGCTGATCTCTGGTGGGCAACACTCCGAGGGCGGTACGCCGTTCCGCGTCGTCACCGGCCACGGAACCTTCGTCCTGCCCTTCTTCCGCAAGGTTCGCTTCCTGACTCTCGCGATGTGCGAGGCCGAGGTCGCCGAGGCCTGCGTCACCAAACAGGGGATCGCGCTCAACGTGCGCGCGGTCATCGCCTTCAAGGTCGGCAACGACGACGAGAGCATCGTCAACGCCGGGCAGCGTTTCCTCTCCGACCAGAACCAGATGTCGGTGCTCACCGGCCGGATCTTCTCCGGTCACCTGCGGTCGATCGTCGGATCGATGACCGTGGAGGAGATCGTCACCGAGCGGCAGAAACTGGCGACCGAGGTCCTGGACGGCTCGAAGGCGGAGATGGCCAAGATCGGCCTCAGCGTCGACGCATTGCAGATCCAGTCGATCGACGACATGAAGCTCGGTTACATCGCGGCGATGGCCGCGCCGCACAACGCCGCGATCCAGCGGCAGGCGCAGATCGCGCAGGCGCAGGCGAATCAGGCCGCGGCGGAGGCAGAACAGCAGTCGCAGCGTGCACAGGCGGAATACGCCCGGCAGACCGCGATCGTGCAGGCGCAGTACAAGGCCGAGGTCGACCGCGCGCAGGCCGAGGCGGCGCAGGCCGGGCCACTCACCCAGGCGCAGACGCAGCGGGAGGTCATCGCCGCGCAGACCGAGCTCGCCCAGCGGGAGGCCGAGCTCCGCCAGCAGGAACTGGTCGCCGAGGTGGTCAAGCCCGCTCTCGCGGAGGCCGAGCGGGTCCGGGTCCTCGCGCAGGCCGACGCGGAGAAGATGCGGATCCAGGCCGAGGCCGCGGCGTCCAACAACCGGGTCGCACTCGACCGCATGCTGATCGACCAGCTCCCCCTGATCGTCAAGGAGGCGGCGCAGGGACTCAGCGGCGCCAACGTCAACATTCTCAACGGCGCCGACGGGCTCGGCGAGATCGCCTCCGGGCTGGTCGGTCAGGGCATGTCCATCCTCGACTCGATCAAGAAGGGGATGGGCGAGCAGCCGCCGGCGGATTCCGATGTCGGTCGGGCCCAGCGGGAACTCGAGTCCTCGCCGGACCGCCGGGCCGACGAATCCGACGTCGCCTGACCGTCCGACGTCGCCATGCTGATCCGGCCCACGGAGCTCGAGGCGATCCGTCGCGGCGACATCGACCTCGCCTATCGGCTGTGGGATCGCCCGCGGCTGCTCGTCGGGACGAAGATGCGTACCAAGGTCGGGCTCGTCGAGGTCACGTCGGTCGACCGGGTCGAGCCGGACAGCATCACCGATCCCGACGCGGTGCGGGCCGGCTCATCGTCGCGCGCCGATCTGCTCACCCGTCTCGGTGACCGTCCGGGTCGGTCGACCTTCCGCGTCGGGTTGCGCTACGCCGGAGCAGATCCGCGGGTCGCGCTCCGCGAGGTCGCCGACCTCACCGGCGACGAGCGCGCCGACCTGCTCGACCGCCTGGCCAGATTCGACAAGGCCTCACCGCGCGGGCCCTGGACCGACGCGACCCTGCAGATCATCAACCAGCGCCCGGAGGTCCGCGCACCAGACCTCGCCGCGGAACTCGGCTACGAGACCGTCGTCTTCAAGCGGAACGTCCGCAAGCTCAAGGAACTCGGGCTCACCGAATCGCTCAGCGTCGGATACCGGCTCTCGCCGCGTGGACGTGCCCTGACCGGCCTGTCGTAAGGCCGTTCGGTCAGCGCAGGCCGGCGAAGAGGTCGTCCTCGGGGAGCGGCGCGCCGGTGCGGTCTTGGACGCGGACGAAGGCCTCCGTACCCATGAGCTCGGTGAACCTCTCCTTGCCCATCCGCAGGAAAACGATGTTGTCGCTCTGGCTGGCGTGGGCGGCGAGCGCGTCGTACTTCTGACCGCCGAATTCGGTGGTGTCCACCCACGTGGTGATCTGCTCGTCGGGGAGGCCGATCTCCATCTCCGGTTCCGCAGGCGAGTGCTCCTCGTGCGAGTGATCGGGCTCGTCCCAGTCCATGCCGTACTCACGCATGAGCTGACCGAACTTCTGCACCATCGACCGGGGCGCCGTCGTCCAGTACACCTTGGCCGGGATACCCGTCGCTGCCACGGCCGCCATCGTCACGCGATGCGCCTGGATGTGGTCGGGATGGCCGTAGAAGCCGTTCTCGTCATAGGTCACGACGACGTCGGGCTGGTAGTGGCGCATCAGATGGGCGAGCCGGGCAGCCGCCTCGTCGACCGGTGTCGTCCAGAACGAGCCCGGCGTGTCGTTGGTCTCCCAGCCCATCATCCCGGAGTCGGCATAGCCGAGCATCTCCAGATCGCTGACCTTCAACGCCGCGCAGCTCGCCTCGAGCTCACTGCGGCGCATGGCGACGACGGCATCCCGGTCATGACCGGGCTCGCCCGGCTTGACCCCGCCCGAGCCGTCGCCGGCCGCGCCGTCGGTGCAGACCACGAGCACGGTCTCGATCCCCTCCGCCGCATAGCGCGCCAGGATGCCGCCGGTTCCCGTCGCTTCGTCATCAGGATGGGCGTGCACTGCCATCAACGTCAGAGGCCGGTCAGTCATGACCCCAGCCTACGAGGCGCGTCATCCCGCCCCGTCGGGTCGGTCTCGGGCAGCCCGGGGCCGGGTTTCGTCGGCGTAGGCTCGCCGAATGGACACCGGTGTGGGCTTCTTCGCAACGCATGACGCCGTCGACCCGGGCTCACTCGCCCGGCTGGTCGAGCAGCGGGGGCACGAGTCGCTCTTCTTCGCCGAGCACACGCACATCCCGGCGAGTCGGGAGACGCCGTACGCCGGCGGTGGTGAACTGCCGCGCAAGTACCTGCACACCTACGACCTCTTCGTGACGCTCACCGCTGCCGCGGCGACCACCACCAAACTGCGGGTCGGCAGCGGAGTGTGCCTCGTCATCGAGCGCGACCCGATCATCACCGCGAAGGAGGTCGCGAGCGTCGACGTCCTGTCCGGCGGTCGACTCGAATTCGGTGTCGGCGCGGGCTGGAACCGCGAGGAGATGGCCAACCACGGAACCGACCCGCGCACCAGGATGGCGCTGCTGGACGAGCGGATCCGGGCCATGAAGGCGATCTGGACCGAGGACGAGGCGAGCTTCCACGGAAAGTACGTCGACTTCGACCGGATCTGGTCGTGGCCGAAGCCGGCCCAGCGGCCCTATCCTCCGGTGCTCGTCGGTGGCGCCGGTCCCACGGTCGAAGACCGGGTACTCGCCTTCGGCGACGCGTGGTTCCCCAACCATTCGCCGGAGGTCATCGAACGCGCGGCCGCGCTTCGCGCGCGGGCGGACCGCCCGATCGATCTCATGGTGATGGGCGTACCGGCGGACGCCAAGGTCATCGAGCGCTACGAGTCCGCCGGCTTCCGGCGGGTCGTGCACTGGTTGCCGTCCGCCGGGCTCGGCCCGGTCGAACGCGCACTCGACTACTACGAGTCGGCGATCGCCGAAGTCTACGGAGAGTGATCCGCGCGGGATGAGACCCGCCGTCCGCGGGTGAGCGGGTAGCACAGCAGACCGATCAGCAGTGCGCTGAGGTGACCGATGTCGGTGACCGTGCCGTGCCAGATCACCGGCGGGACCAGCAGGGCCACCCCGCCGGCGAGGTAGATCCACCGCCACGGAGCGGGAATGCGGTAGGTGAGCACGGCACACACCGCGACCAGGGCATAGCTGACGCCGACGTCGACGTCGTCGGCGAGACGGGGATCGGCGGCGTGCGCGCTGAGATCGGCGGCGAGGTCGCCGACGCTGATCAGGGTCGCGCCCACGTGCCCGACGACCGCGACGATCAGCCAACGCCCGGTGCCGAGCCAGTGCTCGGCGGGGGCCAGCAGGACCGTGAACAGCACGGCGTAGACGGCCAGCGACGCCGCGTCGGTCCACAGCGCGCTCGCCAGCAGCACCTGCACCGGGTCGCGGCCGAGGTTGTGCAGGTTGGTGCTCCAGGTGACGAGGAGATGCTGCTGGGCCGCGGGCCGTAGGTGGACGAGCACGGTCGTCGTCCCGATGAGGAGCGTCAACCAGATGTAGGTGGCGGGGGCCCGGCGGATCCACTCGACGACCACCAGCGGCCGGCGTCGGCGTACCGTCGTCTGCTCGGCCATCTCACCCGGTCACCGGCGGGCAGGACATGGTCGACTCCCGTCCGGCGTCTCGGACCTATCCGGGCACGACCCGGAAGCGGCGATGGGACAGGCTCGGGAGCTTGGCCCGCACCGTGTCCAGCCGCTCCGTGCTCAACTGCGCCGATGCCACGGCCGGGTCCTCACCCGCATTGGCCCGGATCACGCCCATCGGGTCGATGATCATGCTCTGCCCGGTGCACCGCGGCGCAGTCTGCCCGGCGCCGACGACGTAGACGGTGTTCTCGATCGCCCGGGCCCGCAGCAGGGTGCTCCAGTGGTCCTCCTTCGCCGGTCCGCTGGCCCACGCGGCGGGGACCAGCAGAGCCTGCGCGCCGGCGTCGACCAGGACCCGGGCCTGCTCGGGGAACCGCAGGTCGTAACAGGTCATGACGCCGAAGGAGAGACCGCCCACGGTGAAGACGAGGGGGTCGGCATGGTCGGCCGGGCGGACCCGCAGCGACTCCTGGTAGCCGAAGGCGTCGTAGAGGTGCAGCTTGCGGTAGACCCCGATCCGCTCGCCGCGCGCGTCGACCGCGAGGACGGTGTTGGAGACCCGGTCGTCGTCGGCCAGCCGTTCGGTCATCCCGGCGACGATGGCGAGCCCGGTCTCGGCGGCGAGGGCGGCCACCTCCGTGGCGAAGGTGCCGTCCAGCGTCTCGGCGACCTCGGACAGGTCGGCGGCCGGGTCCGGCGAGGTGAACATCGAGTCTTCCGGGGCGACCATGAGGGCCGCGCCCTGCTCGACGGCGCCCAGCGCACCATCGTGCAGCGCCTTGAGGTTGGCGTCCTTGTCGGTGCCGGCAGCGAACTGGGCGGCGGCGACGGTAACGGGCATACGTCGATGGTATCGCCGGGCGCGCGCTCAGACGGCCTCCGCGGTGCCCGGCCTCTCCCGGCGGAGAACGATGTCGTCGACACCGAGGACATCCGCCATTCCGGTCAGCTCGAGGATCCGCTGGACCGGGCCGGTGATCCCGGCGAGGGTCAGGCCGCCGCCCTCCCGCTGCAGGGCGGCGTGCGCCTTGAGCAGGACATTGAGCCCGGAGCAGTCACAGAACTCGAGGTCGGAGATGTCGATCGTGACGTCGCGACAACCGCTCTCACGCAGCGCCGCCAGATTCTCCTCGAGAAGCGGCGCGCTGCACAGATCGAGATCGCCGCAGAGCTGCAGTTGGCAACCATCCGCATCGACAGTGACCGTGAGTTCGAGCAACGTCATCTCGATCGGCCTGCGGGCCGCGACGTCGGAAGATCCCACCTGCGTAGCTCCTCCCGATGATCTACCGGACGCGTCCGACCGCGGCGAGTACACACGTGGACCGAGTCCGGTGGCCGGTGCTCATGGCACTAAACGGCTGTCTTCCCAACCGACGTCGAGAGATTACTGCGCGCAGCCTGTAAGGCATAGAGGCCAGACAGGTGACGGGATGTATGCCACACGTCGGACCGGTGATCGACGGTGAACGCCATCTAGCGCCCGACGCGCCACGCACGTACAGTCTCCCCTGGTTGGGCAGTCAGCCGCACAGGCCACCTTCGGCGCCGACACGCGGTCACCCCGACTCATCGGACCCCTCAGGCTGCGCGTCTCCGACCGTTTCGCTTTGGGGGGGACCACGGCATGGCACCGCCTACACCGCAACGGACCCGTGCGCGGCCGACCGCCGCACCCAGCCTTCCCGAGACCGGACCGCTGCTGTCCTGGTCGGTCATCACCAGCGGGCCGAGTGCGCGGCTCGCGGTCGCGGGCGAGCTCACGCCGGTGACGGCCGACCGCCTACACGAAGCGCTCGACTGGTTGCGCCTCGCCGGTCACGGGCAGATCACCGTGGACCTCGGCGGAGTCAGTGCCTGCACGACGGCCGGGCTCGACGCGCTGATCTCCGTCCTGCACCGGGTGGTGGCCACCTCCGCGGGGTCTCTCGTGCTGACCAATCCCAGTCGGGCCGTACGCCGGCTGCTCGGGCTCGGCGACAACACCGTCATGCAGGACCGGGCCGCACAAGCTCCGCACGAGGGACAGGTCCCGAGCTTTCCGTCCGAATCGGTATAGACGGCCGGATTTGACGATGCTGTCCTGGGCTGGAACGCCGTCCTACCGGCCGGTGGACCGATTCGACGGGACCTCGCTGGGTACTGGGGAGGGGACACAGTCCAGTCCGGAAACGAGGTGCGCGCGGGTGACTACCAGTCCGCTGCGGGAGGTCGTCGACGTCGACGACTCCGCGGCTTCCGACGAGGTGGCCGTCGGCGTCATCGAACATGCCGAATGGAACCACGAGCATCGCGGCGAGAACGACGTCCAGCGCGTCGACCGGAACTTCCTCGAACTGCTCCAAGAGGTACGGGTCGCGCAGACCGGCGTGCAGATCCTGTTCGCCTTCCTCCTCGGCTTCGCCTTCACGCCGCGCTTCGCCAGCCTCACGACCGGTCAACATGCGGTCTACCTCGTGACCCTCGTCAGCGCCGCCCTCGCCGCCGGCTTTCTCATCGCGCCGGTCAGCTATCACCGGATGGTCTTCCGGCGCCGGCTGAAGGCACACGTGGTGGAGAGCGGGCACCGCTCGGTGGCCGCCGGCCTCGCCTTCCTGCTGCTGACGCTCATCGGTGGCGTCGATCTCGCGGCCACCTTCGTCGTGGCCGGCTGGGGCAACCTGCTGGCCGCCCTGCTGGGCGTGGGCATCGCCTGGCTGTGGTGGGGTCAGCCGTTGCTGCACCGGCGTCAGCAGGCGTCCGAGGAGTAGGACCGCCGCCAGGCCGTCACGAGTCGGCGACCCGGTCGAGCCAGTCCGGATCCGTGCTGACCGTGACGAGACGCTGCGTCGCGCGGGTGAGTGCGACGTAGCGGAGGTGGTCGCCGTTCTGGGTCGGTCCGCCGAGACGTGACGGTTCGACGACGACCACACCGTCGAACTCGAGGCCTTTGGCATCCAGGCCGTCGATGACCTGCACCCGGGTGCCGCCCGTCTCGCCGGTCCAGCCGAGTACGTCGGCGCGCAGAGCGATCGGGGTGATCACGCCGACGTCGCCCTCCACCTCATCGAGCAGACTGCCCACTGCCGATCGGACGTCGGCCGCGATGCTCGCGGCGGAGGCCAGGATGTGCCGCGGATGGTGGCCGGTCGAGCGCACCGCCCGGGGCAGCTTCGCCTGCGGTGCACCGGACCAGGCGATCCGGGCGGCCAACGCGAAGATCTCCTCGGGATTGCGGTAGTTGACGTCGAGGTGGAAGTCGCGGCGTTCCCCCTGCCCGATCGCTTCGTCCATCGCCGCGCCGGCATCGGCGTCGTCGTCGGGGCGCGACGACTGCAGCGGGTCGCCGACGATCGTCCAGCTGGCCCGCCGGCCGCGGCGGCCCAGCGCGCGCCACTGCATCGGCGACAGGTCCTGGGACTCGTCGACGACGACGTGTGCGTAGCCGTCGTCGAACTCGTCCGGAGGCTCTTCGTCCTCGACCGCCCTGGCATGATCCGAGACGGGCACCGGTCGACCCAGCAGATGGTCGAGCTCGTCGATCAGGGCCACATCGGCGACCGAGGGTGTGCCGCCCCCCGTCAGGGATTCGAGCGACCCGGCGAGGGCGTCGACGTCAGCTGCCGGAAGTGAGCGGTCCGCGGCCCGAGTGAGCCGGTCCGGGTCGGCGAGCCAGCCGAGCACCGTCGGAGCGTCGACGACCGGCCACCACTCGTCGACGAAATCGCGGAGTACTCCTCGCTCGGCGAGGTCGTCGGCGAACTCCTCCTCGGTCAGGTCGGCGGGGCCGAGGTCGTTGGCCGTGAGCCTGGCCCACAGCGCACGGGTCAGTGCCGCCGGCGCGTGGGAGCGGGCGACGTTCGGCCGCCGTTCGCGGGCCAGCGTCCGCCGCCGGACCTCGATGAGCGCGGCGTCGTCGAGGTGGAGTACGTCGCCCCGGTAGGAGAATCGCAGCCGATCCGGCGCTCCGGGGGCCGGTGGGATCGTGGCCTTGCGCAGGATCTGCGCCATCGCCGACGACCCCTTCAGCTCCGCGATGGCCGGGTCGTCGCGATCGGCCGCGGTGATCCCGTCGACCAGGTCGCCGACCGACCGCAACGTCGCGGCGGATTCGCCGAGCGACGGCAGCACCCGCTCGATGAACCGCATGAACGCCGGGGACGGGCCGACGATCAGTACGCCGCCGCGCTCGAATCGGCGCCGGTCCTGGTAGAGCAGGTACGCGGCCCGGTGCAGTGCGACCGCGGTCTTTCCGGTGCCGGGGCCGCCGCTGATCAGCGTCGCTCCGTCGGCGGGTGCCCGGATGATCTCGTCCTGCTCGGCCTGGATGGTGGCGATGATGTCGCGCATGCCGCCGCTTCGGGACCGGGACAGGGAGGCCAGCAGTGCCCCGTCTCCGATGATCCGCATGTCACGGGGAGCGCGCTCGGCCGCCAGCAGGTCATCGTCGATCCCGACGACCTTTTCCCGCCGGCAGTTGATGACCCGGCGGCGGACCACCCCGTGGCGGTCCTTGGCGGTCGCCCGGTAGAACGGCGCGGCCGCGGGCGCCCGCCAGTCGATCACCATCGTGTCGAAGTCTTCGTCCCGCAGGCCCATCCGGCCGATGTAGCGGACCTCCGCATCGTCCATGTCGAGTCGGCCGAAGACCAGACCCTCATGGGCGACGTCGAGGTCGCGGACCCGGCGACTCGCCTGGTAGACCAGCGCGTCGCGTTCGAAGAGCGCCGAGAAGATGAACTTCCCCAGCTGCGCGCGCCGATGACCCTCCGCGGCCAGCTCCCGCGCCTCTTCCCGGACTTCGGCGACTCGGGCATAGACCCGGTCCACATGCTCCTGTTCTCGTCGGATCTCCTCGTGCAACGGCCCCTCGTCCGGCTGCCCGCTCACTCACCCGTCCTCTCGAGTCCACTGAGGACAGTGTGAACGGTCTCCGGGTTGAGAAACAGTCTTGATCTTGCCTGTGCGGGCTGCGCATAGTGGAAGGGAAGGAAGTGACGATGACCGACCCGGGTCCTGTGCAGCTCATCCGTTCGACCAAGCTCTCCGACCGCGCGCCGTACGCCTACGCCGCGGTCGCGCACGATGTCACCCGACTCGTCTTCACTGCGGGGGCGTGCCCGCTCGACGACTGCGGCGAGACCGTCGCCGTCGGCGACGTCGCCGGCCAGGCGGAGCAGGTCATGGCCAACCTGCGGACCGCGCTCGGCGCAGCGGGTGCCGACCTCACCGACGTGGTCAAGACGACGGTCTACGTCGCCAGTTCGCGCCAGGCCGACCTCGTCGCCGCGTGGAACGTCGTCAGCCGGCACTTCGGCGACCACGACGCGCCGTCCACTCTGCTGGGCGTCGCGGTGTTGGGCTACCGCGACCAGCTCGTCGAGGTCGAAGCTGTCGCAGCCCTGCGATGAGGCGAGTGCCTGGTCGCGGTCAGGGGTGAGAGGGGCTGGGGGCCGCACCGGCCCGCTCGAACATCACGTCGTCGACGTAGCAGTAGTACCACTCCTCGCCCGGCTCGAAGGACTGGATGAGGGGGTGGTCCTGCTCGGCGTGGAAGTGCGCGGTGGCGTGCCGGTTCGGGGAGCTGTCGCAGCACCCGATGTGGCCGCAGGCGACACACCGGCGCAGGTGGACCCAGCGGGCACCCATGGCGAGGCACTCGACGCAACCGTCACCGCTCGGTGCCGCGTCGTCGACGGCGGGTATGTGGGCGCAGATCTCAGCCATGGAATGTCCTCACAAAGTCTCGGTCGGAAGGGTGTCGGTCGGAAGGGCGACGCTGAGCAGTCTGGTCCCGGTCATCTCGAACCGGATCGTGCCACCGCCGTCGGCGTAACGCAGGACGACCGCGGTGCAGTTCCGGCAGCGGACCACGAGGGCCGGGGCGTCGGCGTAGAGATCATGCTCGGCCAGCGGACCGCTGTTCCCGCAGCTCGCGCAGGTGGCCACGGCCGCGGTGAGGTCGACCGCGAACAGCTCGGCGAGCGGGCCGCCGGCGGCGTTGGCGTCCAGCCGCCGGTCGGACACACCATCAGGCTCGGTCATCACGATCCTCCACTCGCTCCGAAGCGTTCGGTCTTGACCCGGCCCGGTTCGTGACCGAGCCCGATCAACCCGCGGGCGACGGTCTCGACGAAGGTGGTCGGACCGCACACCAGCACCTGCGGCCGCCGGTCCGGCGGAAACGTGCGCTCGGCCAGGAGCGCCAGGTCCACCCGTCCGGTCGGCCCGGTCCACCCGTCGGGCGCCCCGCGGGTGAGCGTCACGGTGACCTCGGCGCCCGCCGCGGCGGTGCCGGGCTCGCCCAGCTCGGCCCGCCCGATGATGTCGTCGGCCGTGCGCGCCGAATACAGCAGCCGCACCGGCACCGGGCTTCCCGAGGCGCGGTGGTGCCCGAGCATCGCGAGGAAGGGCACCACGCCGGAGCCGCCGGCGACCAGCTGCACCGGGCCGTCGGGTGTTGCGGGCCAGACGAAGTAGCCGCCGATCGGTCCCCGGAGCTCGAGCAGATCGCCCGGTCGCAGCTCCTCGGTCAGGTACGGCGACACCTCCCCGTCGTCCAGCCGCTCGACGACGAGGTCGATCGCCTCCCGCTCCGGCGGCGAGGCGAGGGAGTAGCTGCGCTGCGCGGTGTAGCCGTCCGGCGCGGTGAGGCGTACGTCGACATGCTGGCCGGCCCGGTGCCCGGTCCAGTCCGGAGGGCGCAGGGTGAGTCGGCTGGCGCGCGGGGTCTCGCGCCGTAGCTCGAGCACCTCGGCGCGCTGCCAGCTCAGTCGCCGGCGTACCGCTGTTCCTGCCACGGGTCTCCGTAGTTGTGGTAGCCGAAGTTCTCCCAGAATCCGGGCTCGTCGTCGACGGTGAGGGTGAGCCCCCGGATCCACTTGGCGGACTTCCAGAAGTAGAGGTGCGGCACGAGCAACCGCGCCGGCCCGCCGTGTTCGGGGTCGAGCGGCTCACCGTCGTAGGTGTCGACGACCCAGGCCTGTCCCCCGCTCACGTCGGCCAGCGGCAGGTTGGTCGTGTAGCCGCCGTCGCTGAACGCCAGGACGTATTCGGCGGCCGTCTCCACCTCGGCTGAGCAGAGGTGTCCACCGATACGCCCTCCCACCGGGTGTCGAACTTCGACCAGCTCGTCACGCAATGGATGTCCACCACGACCGGTTCGCGGGGAAGCGCCCGGAACTCGTCCCAACTCCACCTCCGCGTCTCGTCGATCTGTCCCCGCAGGCTGAAGTCCCAGCGGTCCAACGAGGTGTGCGGGGTCGGGCCGGCGGACAACACGGGAAACCCGTCGCCGACGTCGTACTGTCCGGGAGGGAGTCGACCGGCCGGGGCCTGTTCCTTACGGCGACGGCCGGTGAATCCGCGTGATACGAACGACACGCCGGGCCTCCTCCTGTCGCGGCCCCTCCACCAAAGCAGGCTAACCGGCTTCGTGGCCCGATACTCTGATACTCGATGGAGGACTATCCGCAGAACATCGTGCCGGTCAACCACGTCGAGCCCGTCCCGCGTCGGGTCAGGGCGTATTTGGCCGGCGAGAAGGTCCTGGACACCACCCGCGCTCGCTACGTGTGGGAATGGGCCGGCTATCCGGAGTACTACATCCCGGCCGACGACGTGCGGGCCGACCTGCTGGTGTCCCGGCAGCACAGCCAGCAGACCCGGCGCGGTCCGGTGCAGCTGCAGGACCTGCAGGTGGGCGAGACCTACCGGCCCAGCGCCGCGAAGTTGCTGGTCGAGACCAGCATCGAGGAGCTGCGCGGCACCCTGCGCTTCGATTGGGACGCTCTCGACAGCTGGTACGAGGAGGACGAACAGGTCTTCGTCCACCCGCGGAACCCTTACGCCCGGGTCGACTCGCTCCGTTCCACCCGATCGGTCCGGATCGAGCTCGACGGTCTGGTCCTGGCCGAGTCGACCTCACCGGTGCTGGTGTTCGAAACGGGGCTGCCCACCCGCTACTACGTCAACCGGACCGACGTCGACTTCGGACATCTCCTCCACACCGACACGGTCACGCGGTGCCCGTACAAGGGGACGACCAGCGACTACTGGTCGGTCCGGGTCGGCGAGGTGATCCATCCGGACCTCGCCTGGTCCTACAACTTCCCGACCCGCGAACTCCTGCCGATCGCCGGGCTGATCGCCTTCTACAACGAGAAGGTCGACACCGTGCTCGACGGGACGATGCTCGACCGCCCGGTCACGCACTTCTCGTCCTGACCGGGGCGCCGCACGGTCGTGCGCAGAGGGGTTGCGCAGATCACTATGTGCGGTAGCTTACGCAGATCAGGTGCTCCGGCCCGAAGTCCAAGGGGGGTGACCGGATCACCGTTCGGCGAGTCTGTCGATTTGTGGCTGCGTGCGCGACCACGGGGTGCCGGTGCGTGAGGTTCCGGCCGTGCGCTCGGTGGGCGGACGGTGGATCCCGTAATTGGGCCCCGGTCGTGCGAGGCATCGCCTTCGCGTGACCGGGGTTCGTCGCGTCCGGAGTGCGGTGGCGTCGGGTCGCGTCCGGGCGCTCGGCGAGGTCGGCCGCGGCGGTGGCCCGCGTGGGGGGAGGCTCGGACCACCGCCGCCGTGCGTCGGCAGACTATCGACACCGAGGCCGGATTTCTGGTGTGTGGCAGGATTTCCCGGTTTTTTGGCGGTGATCATTCGGCGGTCCGGCGGGCCCCGCTGCGACTGCTTGCGCCGCTCGCCGTGCTCGGGTTGAGTAATGCGTACCGAGCCGATAGGAGTTCCTCGATGACGGTGACCGACGAGCTGTTGGCGAACAACGCCGAATTCGCTTCGACCTTCTCCGGGCCGCTGCCCATGCCGCCCGCGAAACACGTCGCCGTCGTGGCGTGCATGGACGCCCGGCTGGACGTCTACCGGATCCTCGGGTTGAAGGAGGGCGAGGGCCACGTCATCCGCAACGCCGGCGGGGTCGTCACAAGCGACGTGATCCGATCGCTCGCGATCAGCCAGCGCCTGCTCGGCACCGAGGAGGTCATCCTCATCCACCACACCGACTGCGGCATGCTCACCTTCAACGACGACGAGTTCAAGAGGACGATCCAGGACGAGGTCGGGATCAAGCCGGACTGGGCGGCCGAGGCATTTACCGACCTGGCCGAGGACGTCCGTAACTCCGTCCGCCGCATCGAGTCGAGTCCGTTCCTGCCGCACACGAGCTCGGTTCGTGGCTTCATCGTCGATGTCGCCACCGGCAGACTCAACGAGGTCTGACATCCGAGTCAGTCGGGCAGCGCGCCGTCCGGAAGCGGGATGCCGAATCCGGCGGTCGTGGGCACATGCAGTCGTCCGGCGTCGAGCAGGTAGCCGCTGGTGTCGACGCCCACCACCGTGCCCGGCACCGCTTCCACGGTGAGGACGTTGCCCAGGCCGGCGCCGATCTGCGCGGCATAGAGGGTCTTGAGCGGATCGCCCCACGCATGGGGCGAGGCGGCCACGCCCGCGTCGAGCACCGCCGGCATGACCTGTCCGCCAGGCCGTCAGCCCGTAGGAGACGACGTCCATCAGCAAGACGTCGATCAGCCCGTCGGCGGCCAGTGGCAGGAGCGCTGCGACATCGGGCCGGGCCTCGCCGTCGGCGACCAGCGTCGGCGCGGCGGTGTCGCGCAGGAAACCACGGAGTCGGGCCAGGTCGGCACGGTCCTCGAGGAACGGCTCCTCCAACCAGAACAGCCGGCAGTCCTGCACCGCCTGCAGGTACTGCAGGGCGTCGGAGACGCTGAACCCGTCGTTGGCGTCGGCGAGGAGATCGGCATCCGGGTACGCCGCACGCACTGCGCGGGTGACCTCGATGTCGCGCGCGAGACCGGCCGCGCTGTCCATCCAGCGATGTCCGCGGCCGATCTTCAGCTTGAACGAGCGGTATCCGGCGGCGTGGTCGGCCGCGCAGTTGGCCAGCACCGTGTCGACCGCCCGCTCGGGTGCGACGTCGAGGTCGTCGAGGTAGATCGCGCCGTCGTAGCAATCCAGGACGCGCTCGCCCGTTCCGCCGAGTAGTTCGTGCACCGGCGCCCCGAGAATCATCCCGGCCAGGTCGTGCAACGCGTAGTCCAACGGCAGGGCCGTCTCCTCGACCACTCCGGTCGACGGGTCGATCAGGTCGTCGATCGGCCGGCCGACGAGTGACCGGGCCGGCTCGACCGGACCGAGGGCGAGCCCCCAGCCGGTCGTGCCGTCGTCGGTCGTCACCGCCACTGCGGTGCTCGTCGGGCCGTCCCCGTGTGCGCCGAGCCGCGCGTTGCGGCCGATCGTCCGCGGGTAGCGGCTCACGACGTCGAACGCGTGTACCGATGCCAGCCGGTAGCCGCCGATCGAGCCCACGGTCGCCTCCTCGTCAGCGCAGGTGCCGGTCCTGACACGCCAGGCCAGAAATCTAGCAGCAGCGGCCAACTCGTGCTTTCCTCGACCAGGCGCTCGGCGGGCGACATGATCAGCGGTAGACCGACGTGCGGGAGTGTGTGATGAGCCGTCCCAGTGCAGCGGATCGGCGTGCGGCCGGCCGGGCGATCCGTTCCGAGGTGCCCCGCTCGGCGCACGGGGAGTGGAGCCCACCGGACTCCCGGACCGATCCCGTTCAGGTGCTGAGAGGCGCCGAGTCCGAGCGGGTGCCCGATCTCCTCGGGCTCCGGCACACCCGGATGGCGGCGTCGCCGTTCGGCTTCCTCCGGGGGTCGGCAGGAGTGATGGCCTCCGATCTGGCCACCACCGCGCAGTCCGGTCTGCGGGTCCAGTCCTGCGGCGATGCGCACATCGGCAACTTCCGGCTGCTCGGAACCCCCGAACGCAAGCTCAACTTCGACCTCAACGACTTCGACGAGACATTGCCCGCGCCGTTCGAGTGGGATCTCAAGCGGCTCGTGACGAGCGCCGTGGTGGTGGCCCGGCACAACGGGTTCTCCACGGCGGCGTACCGACGTGTCGCGGAGAGCATCACCCGCGAATACCGCGCCCGGATGGACACCTACGCGGACGAGCCGTGGCTCGACGTCTGGTATTCACACCTCGACAGCGTCCAGCTCGGCGGAATCCTGAAGCGGGCAGACATCGATGCCGAGCACTACCGCCGAGCCATGGCGCGGATCCGGAAGGCGCGCAAGAAGGACCACCTGCGCGCCGTACGCCGGCTCACCACCAGGGTCGACGGGGTTCCCCGGCTCATCGACGATCCGCCGGAGCTCTTCCACACCGACCGCGACGACGAGGTCGTGGCGCGGACGGCGAAGGCCTACCGCGCCACGCTTCCGCCCCATATGCAGGTCCTCTTCGATCGTTATGAACTGGTCGACTACGCGATGAAGGTGGTCGGCGTGGGCAGCGTCGGCACCCGGTGCTGGGTGGTGCTCTTCGACGGCGGCGGCAACAACCAGCTCGTCCTGCAGGTGAAGCAGGCCGGGACGTCCGTGCTCGAGCCGTACGCCGGGCCGAGCCGCTACAGCCATCACGGCCAGCGGGTGGTCCAGGGGCAACGGCTCATCCAGGCGTCCGGAGACATCTTCCTGGGGTGGACCCGCGGCCACCTCGAAGGCATCGACTACTACGTGCGGCAGCTGTGGGACATGAAGGGCAAGCTCGACACCGACGGCATCGACGAAGACGCTCTGACGCTGCTCGGCGACCTGTGCGGGTGGACGCTCGCGCGCGCCCATGCCCGCAGCGGGGATCCCGCCGCGATCAGCGGCTACATCGGCCCCGGCGACGTCTTCATCCGTGCGATCACCGATTTCGCGGTCGCCTATGCCGATCAGACCGTCCGCGATCACGAACGCCTCTGTAGCGCCATCCGGGACGGCGAGATTCCCGGACAGCTCTGAGTTTCGGCCGCTCCGGGGGCTGTCGTCATGACCGGGATCGATCTGGATCGGCTGCGACGCAAGGGATTTCTGCTCCTGGGTGCGAGCATCATCTGGACGGTCGTCGTCGCCGCCGTTGCACTCACGGCCGGCGTCATGGCCTCCTCGGTCGCCTTGATCGGGCTCGGCCTGGACTCCGCGATCGAGTTGTTCTCCGCGGCAATCGTCATCTGGCAGTTGCGCGACATCGATGTGGACCGCGAGACCCGGGCGATCCGCCTGATCGGGATGGCGCTCTTCGCCAGCGCCGTCTATCTCCTCGTCGAGAGCGTGCATGAGCTCGTCGGCAATGAGCATCCCGAGCACTCCGTACCGGGCCTCGTGATTTCCGCCGCCGCCTTGATGGTCATGCCGGTGCTGTCGTTCTCGAAGCGGCGTACCGGCCACTCGTTGGGGAGCCGCACCCTCATCGCGGACGCCGTCGAGACCCTGATGTGTGCCTACGCCGCGGCCATCGCCCTGCTCGGCGGGGGTCTCGACACCTGGCTCGGCTGGTGGTGGGCCGTCCCTGTCGCTGGGCTCATCATGGCTGGCATCGCGATCGTGGAAGGCGTCGAGGTCTGGGGACACCGGACGATGTCCGGTGCGGACGGCGCGACGAAGGGCTAGGTTCGCCCGGTGCCGAGGCAGCCTCCACCACAGCCCGTCCTTGCCGCCTTCGGCGCGGCCGGCTCGCCGCTCGCACCGCTGGACGGTGGCCAGGGGACGTCGTGGCTGGCGGGGGATGTCGTTCTCAAGCCGCTCGACCTCGACGAGCGTCAGCTCGCGTGGCAGGCCGACGTACTCGCGTCTATTCGGTGTGAGGGATTCCGGGTGTCCCGCCCGCGAACGACGGCCGACGGTGCTCTCGTCGTCGAGGGATGGTGTGCGTGGGAACGGGTGGCGGGCCGGCACGAGGCACGCCGTTGGCCGGACATCATCGCGGTGGGCGAACGGTTCCACTCCGCCTTCGCCGGTGTGGCGAGGCCCGCATTTCTCGACGAGCGGACCGACCCGTGGGCGATCGGCGACCGCGTCGCCTGGGGCGACCTCCCCGCGGATGACTTCGCCAAGATCCCGCAGCTGCCCCGGCTGGTCGCAGCACGTCGCCCCGTCGCCGACCCGAGCCAGCTCATCCACGGTGACCTCACCGGCAACGTGCTCTTCGCGGACGGCATGGCGCCGGCCATCATCGATGTCTCTCCCTACTGGCGGCCGGCGGCATTCGCGTCGGCGATCGTCATCGCCGACGCATTGGCCTTCGAGGGCGCGGATGAGCGGATCCTCGACGCCGTCCGGCACATCGCGACATTCGCGCAGTTCCTGGTACGCGCGGTCGTCTACCGGGCCGTCACAGACTGGATCATTCGGCACGACGACCCCGACTGGTCCGCGGACGACCCGTGGTCGTCCATCGCGGACTTAGCATGCCGACTCGCCGCTGGTAGCTGAGTACGCACATGCGCCGATCGGCCGGTCGCGCTGTGCTCCGCGGCGGCCCGCCGGTACTGCCCATCGGCGGTAGTCCGCGCTGGCTGCACCAAGGATCCTTCAGGAAGAGGTGGGGAAATGTGGACTAAGCGCGTAGCAGCATTGGTGTTCGGCGCCGCCATGGCGGTCTCGCTCGGAGCGGTCAGCTCGTCGGCTTCGGCCGCGACCGGCGACCGGCCGACGAACGTCGCGGCGGTCAAGGCGGGGGAGCGGGTGCTGTTGCACAAGGACGGGACGTTGACCGTCGCTGCCCGGCTGCGCTGTAAGCCGGGATGGGTCGCCGAAGAGGTGTCCGCGACCGTGGGACAGGGCGCGTCATCGGCCAGCGGGTTCGCCGTCGTGTCCGTGCCCTGCGACCGTCAGTGGCATCGCGTGACGTTCGACCTCGGGGACAGTTCCGGTGCATTCCACCCGGGCCAGGTGACGTTCAACTTCCTGCAGTTCCTGGTGACGAACGCATCCAGTGGAGACTCCGCGGGTGCGCATGACAACGGGGCACTCGCTCGACTTCGGCTCGCCTGCTGAGGCAGACCTACCAGCGGATGTCGAGGTAGTCGGCGCCGTACGTCGTGAGCATGTGCAGCGGCGATCCGGCCGGAGGCGATCCGCCGTCCGGGAGGAAGCTGACTCCGCACCGGGCGTTGTACGCCAAGACCCAGGTGACTGCCGCTGCCGCATTCTGTTGCTCGGCCCGGCTGAAGGGCTGCGACCGCGCCACTTCGTAATCCTGCAGGAACGCCGCCACATCGGCCGGCGTCGGCGAGTCGGCGCAGACCGCGCCACCCGAGGTGAAGTCCCCGGCGGAAACCCCCACCACCACCGCTTCCGGAGCCGCGGCAAGGCTGTCCCAGTCGTAGGAGGCACTGACGGTGCCGTCGCGGAAGCGGAGGTTTCCGCAGCACCAGTCGGCGTGCGCGATCGCATCGGGTGGGCCGGCCTGCTCGAGGACGCCGGCCGCGCGGCGGGCGAGGTCGTCGATCCAGGTGAACGCCTTGGGGGTGGTGGTGAAGTCGAAGATCGGGTCGTGCGGGGTGGGCCACGGACCGCGCTCGTAGCGGCTCCATGCGGGGGCACCGGCGAGGATGGCGTCGGCCGGCGTACCGCGCAGAAGGTCGCGCTGCGCGAACAGGGCGTGCGCCATCGCGCGTCGGATCGTCGGCTCGATGCCCGTTGCCCGGTTCGCCGTCGGTGCGCAGCGTCTCGATCAGCGCGGTCCGGCCATCGGTGGCGGCCGGACCGTCCAGCGGCTGGGGACATGGGTACCCGGCGTCGGCGAGCCGTCGTTGGCACGCCGCGACGGCATCGAGATAGGGCAGGTCGGCAGGGTCCCGGTGCACCTTGATCGCGACCTGCCGACCATCGCTCAGTGCGGCGCCGTAGACCGCGGCGATTCGTCCGGTACGGAACAGGATCCGGGACAGGTCGACGCCGAGTCGGACTCGCAGGTGCCGGCCGAGCCAGTCGTCGATCCGGTCGCGGTCGCCCGTCCCGAAGACGGCCCGCTCGATGCCGCTCGCGTGTTTGTCGTCGATAACGGACGAGGCTACGCTGAGGTGGACTGATGCAGGGCGCCCGACGTGGACGGGCCGACACGGGCCGGCGTTAATGGGGCGTAAATATTTCGGGCTCCGGCGTAACAATGGCGTGAGAAATTCGCCCTGCGAGGTCCGGCGGTAGTGCACTGATCACGTGGCCCATCAGTTGCACATGCATCGACCCGGACTCAACCGACCGGTGCTGTCGCGCGAGGACGATGCGCGGTTGCCGGAGACGGCCCTGACTTCTGGATTGGGGATTGCGGCGGGCTTCTTCCTGATCTCCGTCGTGACAGCGCTGCTGGTCGCCCTCGGTCTGCATGTGAACTCCACCGCCGATCTCGGTGTCCTCGCCGCGGCGACGGCCGCCGTCGCCGTGCTCGGTCCGCTGCCGGTTGCCCTGTTTACGGCCGGATTTTCCTGGCTGTGCCTGGACGGCTTCCTCGTCGACCGGTTGGGCATCCTGCGCTGGCACGGCCTGGTGGACGGTGGGCGTCTCCTGACCCTGGTCGCGGTCGCGATCGGCGTGGTGATCGTGCGATCGGTCGTGGTGGCGGCGTACCGGTGGAACCGTTCACGCTCTGGCTCCTCGTGGTCGGAGTCCGCACCGGCACCGGCCGAGTGGTGGCCGTCAGGTGAGTCGGTAGGGCGCGATGGCGACGACGGCGTCGGTCCGGGAACGCAAAGCGGCGGCAAGGACGAGTCCACGCTGATTGTGCAATAGCTGGTATCGCCGTCGACGGGGTTCGACCTCGGCGAGCAGCACGGTGACCTGGCGGCCGGCCTCGAGTTGGTGTTGGACGTAGCCGACCATCGGCGTGACGAGCGTGCGGTGCGGGCTCGGCAGGATTCGCAACTCCACCCCGGGCTGCCATCGCTCCCATTGGGCGTGGAGTTCCTGCGTCGCGTCCGCATCGATGCCCACGGCGATCGGCACGACCTCGCCGCCGAGTCGGAACGCCGTCTGCAGCGCGAACTGGGACAGCCGGCTGACAGACACCACAGGGACGATGACCATCGACCGCTGGTCGGTTTCCCTGGGGATGGTCAGTGGCGGGATCGCTTCACCGAGGCCGAGTTGGTGGCCGACGTAGTCGTAGTAGTGCTCGATGCGGGTGAACAGCAGGATCAGTGCGGGAATGATGATCAGCAGCAGCCAGGCGCCCTCGGTGAACTTGCTGACCAGGAAGACGACTGCGGCAATCGCGGTGAGGATGGCGCCAGTGCCGTTCAGCGCGGCGCGCCGTAGCCAGCCGGGATCGCGGTGACCACGCCAATGCTGCACGAGACCGACCTGGCTGATCGTGAATCCGATGAACACGCCGATCGCGAACAGCGGGAGCAGGCGTTGGGTGTCGGCACCGATGGCCAGCAGCAGGATCGCGGCGAGCAGGGCGAGTGCCGAGACGCCGTACCGGTAGACCGGACGTTCGGCGCGGAGCGCGAACAGATGGGGTAGGCGGTTGTCCTTGGCGAGCAGGCTCATCAGGACAGGCAACCCGCCGAAGCTGGTGTTGGCGGCGAAGCCGAGTACGAGGGTGACCGTCACGTTGGTGACGTAGAACGGCCAGCCGGTGCCAAATGCCGCCGCGGACAACTGCGCCAGGGTGGTGACATCGCCGCGGGGTACGACATGGTGCAGCTTGATCAGCGCACCGAGCCCGATGAGCATCGCTCCCAGCAGGATGCCGAGCCCGAGTTCGGTGTGCTGGGCCCGCTTGACCGCCGGGGTCCGGAACGCCGGTACTCCGTTGGCGATCGCCTCGACACCGGTGAGCGCCGAACAGCCCGCGGCGAAAGCCTTCAGGATCAGGACCACGCCGAGTGCCTCGGTCGGCACGAACGGGCCGATGTTGGTGCCGATCGTCGCCACCGGATGGTTGCGGAGCAGGCCGATCACGATCGTCGCCACGATCGCCACGATGAACACGACGGTCGGCAGCATGAGTGCTTTCGCGGACTCCGCGATGCCGATCAGGTTGAGAACGGTCAGGATCACCAGACCGATGAGCGCGATCGCCAACAGATGGTGGGCCAGCGACGGAAAGACGCTGGCGAGACTGGCCGCGCCGGCGGCGAGGCTCACCGCGACGGTGAGGACGTAGTCGACGACCAGGCTGGCCGCGGCGAGCAGGCTGACCCGTCGGCCGAGGTTGCTCTTCGCTACCGCGTATGCCCCACCACCATTGGGGTGTACGGCGATCACCTGCCGGTAGGAGATCACCAGCACCATCAGCAGCAGCGTGATCGCTACCGCGATCGGCAACGTGTACCGCACCGCTGCCGCGCCTGCCGCGACCAACGTGACGACGATCGCCTCGGGGCCGTAGGCGACGCTCGACAACGCGTCCAACGACAGCGCCGCGAGCCCACCCAGGGCCGTCAGCTTGTGCGCATCGTCGCGGCTCTCCTGCCGCGCCCGCCGGTCAGGGATGCGCTCCGCCAGCTTGGTCGCCCGTTCGTCGGTCATCAGTTGAGTCCTACCCGAGCCGGCTCCTTCGAGCCAGCGTCGGTGGCCGGTGGGTCGCGGAGGGGTAGTCGCCATCATCGCGCGCCGGACTCACATCGACGGCTCAATTGTGCGAGTGGCGCGCTCGATGTCCCGATGCCCGGCCCCGCCGGCCGGTCGGTAGGCATCATCGTGCGCCGTACTCGCATCCGGCACCCGATTGTGCGAGTAGCACGCACGATGTCGCTGGGAGCCGGTCGGCCGGCGGTGCGTGCCCATCATCGGACGCTGTACTCGCATCTGAGGCTGGATTATGCGGGTAGCGCGTCCGATGTTCGGCCGGCGCTCGCGGATCGCGGCCTGGTGCGCGGGCATCATCGTGCGCCGTACTCGCATCCGAGGCCGGAATGTGCGAAGTAGGGCGCACGATGTCGACCGGCGTCGGGCCTGGTCGCCCCGGATGTGGTCCTGACGCGGGCCGGTGCTCGCTGATCGGCTGGTCCACGAACACCGTGGCTGTCTGGGCATGTCGCATCGTCCGGCTAACTGCTGGTGGCCAGTTCGAGGGTGCGTCGCCGGCTGCTGCCCGGTGGCTCGGGTGGGTCGGGCATGGCGGGCAGGTGGTGCAGCCGGTTGCGGCGGGGTGTCTGGTCGGGGTCGATCCAGGGTGGCGGCAGGAACTCGGGTAGGCCGTGGTCGATCGAGTCGGATCTGCCAGTCGTGGTGGTGGATGGTGCGGTGGTGGTGCCCGCACAGCAGCACCAGGTTGGTGATCGCGGTGGGTCCGCCGTCGGCCCAGTGGTCGATGTGGTGTCCGTCGCACCAGGCGGCGGGCCGGTCGCAGCCGGGGAACGCGCAGCCGCGGTCCCGGGCGATCAGCGCGCGGCGGATCCCGATGGGGATGGTGTGGCTGGCCCGCCCGACGTCCAGGGGTTGCCCGGCCGTGCCGAGCAGGACGGGGATGAGTTGGGCGTCGCAGGCGATCCGCCGGGCCGACTCCGGGGTGACCGGCCCGCCCCAGCCCGAGCTCCGCGGCGCCCAACCGGGTGCGGAGAGTCTCGTAGTCGAGGGTGACGGTGACCTGCGGGCGCTAGCCCCCGGTCTCGGGCAGGTCGCCGAACGTGAGGGCGCGGCGGGCCAGTTCGATCAACCCGTCCGCCTGCCGTCGGGCCGGGCTGCGCGGATCCGGGCCGTCGGCGGTGGACGGGGCCGGGGCGGTGAACGGGTCCAGCGCGGAGCGGAGCACCGCCGCCCCCTCCGCATCCAGCCGGCCCCGGATGACCGTCATCCCGTCCGGGCCGCGGGCGAGGGACAGTTCCCGGCCCGGACCGCCTCGTCGTCGTCGAGCGCGGCCCCGTCCGGGTCCAGGGTGGCGAGCATCCGCCGGGCCAGCTTCCCCAACGCCGTCGTGTCCAGGTCCCGGGCCTGCGCGGCCAGGAACGCCTCCGCGTGAGCGCGGGTATCGGCGTCCACCCCGGCGGGGAGGCGGCGGATCGTGTCGCAGATCAGCCGGGCCTGCCCCGCCCCGATCGACCCGTCCGCCAACCCCGCCCCGGTCGCCGGCAGCGGCGCCGGCACGGTCTGCCCGGACGGGCCGGTCCGGTCCAGCAGTTTCTCCGCCGCGGTGACCCGCCAGCCCGCCTCCGCCGCGAGAGATGTTCAACACCTGCCGCAGCAACGCCGCCGTCGACACCGCCCCCCGGTCGGTGGCGAGCCGGCGGTCGTCGACCTCCGCGACCAGCCGCAACGCCGCCGCCGACAACCGGCGGGCCGCCGTCTCCACCAGCCGCTGCAGATCCAGCAGCTCCGCATCCCCGCACCGCCACAACGCCGCCCCGGCAAGCCCATCGACGGCAGCAGTCAGGCAGCCGACCGCATCCCACACCGGAAGCTCACCGGGACCGGAACCACTGACCATGCGACAACGATAGAACCAGCCACCGACAATTCTTCGACCCCGGAAACCCTTACACCGCAGTAACTTTAGGTCATCGCTCGAGCACGACTTCACCGACGCCGTTGCGTCGCAAACAGTCGGCGTACTCCGGCGCGCGGGACCGACGGTGTCGCCTCATCCAGCCAGTCGAGCGGGGTGCGACCGCGGCTGTCGCGAGCGTCCGGGTCTGCACCGTTGTCGAGGAGCACCTCGATCGTCTTCAAGAAGCCGGCCTTGGTCGCGTAGTGCAGAGCCGTCGCGTTGAGCGCCTCGACACCGGTCGTCCTACCAGGCTCGCCGGTCCGCCGATCGTCCGCGCGGGCGCCGTATTTCAACAGCGCGAGGACATAGTCCGGATCATCCTTGCGGCCCTGGTTTCCCGTGCAGCTGGCACCGATCCACGAGCCGGACGAGTCGATCGATGCGCCCCGGCCGGCAAGGAGGGGAGCGAGCTCGGGGTGCAGGACCCAGCGTCCGACGCCGATGCGCGTCGCGTCCGCGCCATGTGCGAGCAGCAACTCGACCATCGCCGTACTGCCCTTCTCCGCAGCACCACGCAATGCCCGAAGACTGCTCGTCAGCGGACTCGGGATGTGGTCGAGAATGAGCTGCAGCGCGTCGACCTGCCCGCCCGCGACCGCGTGTTCGACGGGCGTGATGTCGAGTACGTCGACGGCCGGATCTGCCGCGCATGCAAGGCTCGGATCGTCAGCGAGCATCCCTTCCAGCGAAGGCAGATCGCCGAGAAACGCCGAGGTGAAGACGTCCTCGTGCGCACCGGCCGCTGCGAGCACGGACTCGACCTCGGACCGCTGCTTCATCCGCGCCGCGCACAGCGGTGTCACGAACACCACCCGCTCGAATGCCCGACCGGTCACGCCCACCGGAAGGTAGAAGGGATGGTCGGCGTCGACGCCACGGTCCAGGAGCACCCGGACGACCTCGGTACGACCGGCGATCGTGGCCGACTGCATGATCGCCGCGGCGAACGTCGGACGCAGGAGATGCGGCGCAGCCACCAACGCCGCGTCGAGCCCGGCGACGTCACCGCGACGAGCGAGGTCGGTCGCCTGCTTCACGGCTGCGTGCGCCGATCCCGCACCAGGCCACCTGACCGTCGGCGCCCGTGACGAGAGCCAGCGCCAGGGAGCGGACCTGGGGAAAGATCTCTCCGCGATCGCTGCTCCGCGGTGACCGTAGCCTCCATCGCTCGCCGGAAGTGCCCGAGCCAACGGCCGGCGAGTGCAGGTGTGATCGGAAGGCTGTCGTGGCGGTGCGCGAGACCTGAGTAGGACTGCTCGGTGTAACGACCGGGGCCGCCGAGCCACTCGCCGAAGAAGAGCTTCTGCATCGACCGACCCTCGGCGAGGTCGCGGGGAAAGAGGGGGCGCAACTGTTCGTCGCTCTCGAGGCCGTCGTACAGGCGGTCCACGAGTTCGTCGACGACCGGCTGACCACCGATCCGGTCGAAGAGATCCGTATCCCGGAACGGCCGAAAGCCCGGCGGGTGATCGAGCAGGACGCGATGCGCGAGAGAGGCGGGCGGCGACGTCGCGGTGGTGGCCCGGTTCTTCGGCATGGCTGGCGTCCATCTCCGGGGGTGTACGGCGGGTGGGCACGAGGGTCGCTGCTCAGCCTGGCAAGCCCACCGTCGTCACCACAACTCGGGACCGCACTCCTTCCCGAGACGCAGCGATCCCTCGTCGCTACGCTACGTGCCGGAGAGAGGCGGTGCCGATGAGCGGCAACCCGATATGGGGCGATGACTGGGACGACGTCCGGCGCCTGTGGCTTCTGGACCCCGAGGTGGCGCACTGCAACCACGGCTCTTTCGGCGCCGTACCCGGACCCGTGCTGGAGGTGCAGGACGGGTTTCGGCACCGGATGGCAGCCAACCCGATGCGCTGGTTCCATCGCGAGATGCCGGGTCTGGTCACCGAGGCGCGGGCCGAGGTGGCACGCTTTCTCGGCGCCGACCCCGAAGGGCTGGCCTTCGTCAGTAACGTCAGCGCCGGAGTCTCCGTCATCGCCCAGTCGCTACCCCTGCGGCCCGGCGATCAGGTCCTCTCCACGAATCACATCTACGGGTTCGTCTCCTTGGCCCTGGACCGGCTATGTGCCCGCACCGGAGCCGTCCGTGTCGTCGCAGACATCCCGGTCGACAGCACCGACGAGAAAATCGCGGCCATTGTCGAGATGAACTGTTCCGAACGCACCGGTCTCGTGGTCATCGACCAGGTGACGTCGGCGACCGCGCGACGATTCCCGATTGAAGCGGTGGCGCGCATCGCTCACCGGGTCGGGGCCGCCGTCCTGGTGGATGGCGCTCATGCGCCGGGCATGTTGCCCGTCGATGTTCCCGCCATCGGCGCCGACTTCTGGGTCGGCAATCTACACAAATGGCCCTGCGCCCCCGCCGGAACGGGGGTGCTCTGGGCTGCCCAGCAGCGGCGCGAGCAGCTGCTCCCGCTCGTGGTGTCGGCCAATGAGCTCGAGGGTTTCCCGTCCGCGTTCGATCGGGTCGGCACCAATGACCTCTCGGCTTGGCTGGCCGCCCCGAGCGCACTACAACTGCTCGGCTCACTCGGCTGGGACCGGGTCCGCAGCCATAACGAGACACTCGTCCAGTGGGCCCAGCGGAGGGTTGCGGAGATCCTCGAGATCCCCGCCGAGGAGCTCAGGCACGATCCCGGGCTCAGCCTCGCGGTCGTTCCCTTGCCCGCCGGCCTCGCCGACACCCGCGACCAAGCACACAAGCTCACTGATCATTTGGCGGCTCTCGGCGTCGAGACGTCGATGCCCGTGTGGAGCGGCCGCGGCACGATCCGACTGTCCGCGCACGTCTACAACCGGCCGGCGGACTACGAGCGGATGGCCTTCGGCATCCGGGACTTCATGTCCCGCTGAGGGGCTCCTGACGCCGAGCGACTCTGGCCACCGGCGTCCCCGGCCGACGCCCTTTATAACGACTTCGCACCTGTCGTTGACAGCTCTCGCGCGGCGGAAGTACATTTCCGCCACCCAGAGAATGAGGCAGACAGGGAATGACTGACCCGGTCAAGAGCGGCGAGCTTCGCGTCGTCACTCGGACACGTCTCACCGACCAGACGGCGGACGCCCTCCGGGAGTACATCCTGACCGCGCGGCTGGCGCCGGGGACCCGTCTTCCCGCGGAGACTGCCCTCGCCGACTCGCTCGGAGTCAGCCGCAACGTCCTGCGTCAGGCGGTCGCTTCGCTCGAGGGCCTGGGAATGCTGCGGGTGACTCAGGGAAGCGGCACCTATGTCGCCGACCACGCCGACACGGATGTTTTTCGGCAGATCGCCGCCTGGATGGCGCCGGAGACCCTCACCGAGCGGGATTATCTGGAGGTCCGGGCTATCTGGGAGCGCGGAATCTATGCGCTGGTGATGGACCGCGCGGAGCCGGCTGATCTCGATCGGCTCGAGGAGCTGGCCGACGCGATCCTGGAGACTGACAACGCCGACGAGGCCGCAACTCGGCACGACACATTCCACGACGCTCTACTGCGGCTGACCGGGAATCAGTTTCTGGTGACGATGGGGACGATTCTGCATCGTTTCTTCTGGGAGTTCGGCTATCGAGACTCGGCGGTCCGCAAGCCGCCATCGAAACGGCTTCTTGAGAGCCACCGTTCGATCGTCGGCATGCTTCGGTCCGGCGACCAAGCAGATATTGAGCGGATGATTGAGCTGCACCTGACGCCGCGTCTGAGTACGGATGAGAAATCGCCTAAGAAATAGGGTGGTTGCGTCAGCCGCCTCCCGGCCGGCGCCGACTGAAACCGAGGTACAGCAATGGAAGAGCCAACCAACGACGCACTCGGTCGCATGCCCAACCTGACGCGCCGCGGGTTCATGGTTGCCACCGGCGTCGGGGCCTTGGCCTTCGCCGCTGCGTGCAGCGGCGCGAACAAGACCGCGAGCGGTGCCGGGACCAATAACGCCCTAGGTCTCAAGCTGCCGGCCGGCTCGGCCGCCGCCAACGATCAATATTACGTCCAGGCGTTCGACTCGACCGGCGCCAGTTACAAGGCCCTGGACTTCTACGAGACGGTCTATTCGCGTGCGCCATTGGCCGACGAATTCAACATCCCGCTCGTGCGGTTGAGTCGGGATTACGGCATCGTCCCCGGCGCCGCGACCAACTGGTCACAGTCGTCCGACAAGCTCAGCTGGACCTTCCATATCAAGCCGGGAATCATGTGGTCGGACGGCAAAGAGCTGACCGCGGCCGACTACATCGAGACCCTGCGATACTCCGCCGACCCCAAGCATGCGTGGGACTTCAGCTGGTTCTGGTCGGGCGTCATCAAGAATTACACCGAGGCGGTGGCCGGCAAGGTCCCGACCAGTTCGATCGGGGTGAAGCAGGGCAGCGACAAGCACACCCTGGTCATCACGACCGAGGGACCGATCGCCTATATCCCGTCGGCGTGTCTCTACACCACGCCACTCTCGGCGGCGGCTCTCAGCAAGTACGGGTCGGGGAGCTACAACATCAACCCCGCCACGTGCGTCACCTGCGGACCGTACAAGCTCAGCAAGTTCGACCCGACCGCCACCGTCACACTCAGCCCCAACAAGAAGTACACCGGGCCCTACAAGCCGCCGATCGACGCACTGGTCGGCAAGATCTACGCCGGCGGCGACATGCTGCCGCGCTTCCAGACCGGCGAGATCGACACGATCAGCCTGACCCCGCTCGACCTCAAGATCGCGGCCAAGAACTCCCGTACCAAGGATCTGCACCTCTACAAGAACCCGAACGACTTCGAGATCTGGTACACGTTCTTCGACACGAAGAAGCCGCCGTTCAACAACGTCAAGGTCAGGCAGGCTCTCGCGCACTGCGTCGACCGGGACAGCTTGATCAAGAGCCTGCTGGCGCCCCTGGCCACCCCGGCATACGGATACCTCATGTCGGGATACCCATTCGCCGTCACGGACCCGCTCAAGCCACTCACCAATTACGATCCCGAAAAGGCGAAGTCACTTCTCGCCGCGGCCGGGTTCCCCGGTGGCAAGGGATTCCCGCCGGTCACGTTCAGTTGGTGGGCGAACGCCGTATCCAACACGGAATCCGTCGTCCAGGCTCTCACGCAGAACTGGAACAAGACGCTCGGGATCAACATCCAGCTCCAGGAGCTGGACAAGACCACATTCTACGACCGCATGAACAAGGTGCCGACGCAGATCCAGATGGGCTTCGTCTCCTACGGCATGGACTACTTCGACGCGTCGAACATGCTGAGCGTCTACAAGAGCGGCGGCCGGCACAACTGGGACAACAGCCAGTACGACGGTCTCCTCGCCAAGGGCGCTGCCGAGAGCCAGACGGCCAAGCGGCAGGACATCTACACCCAGGCGCAGATGCTGCTGACCCAGGACGCGCCCGCCGTATTCATCTTCCACCTGCTCTACGGCTACTACTACGCGCCTTACATGAAGGGGAGCGCGCTCACCAAGAACAAGGACAACTACGACGGGATCCAGTGGCCCGGCTTCTACGCGACCAGTAACTCGCTGCAGGACCTCTACGTAGGGGACAACGTGGGCAGCTGGCCGCGGCAGGCGCAAACCGGCCTCTTCTAGAAGTACCGGTCCGTCGGGAGAGTGTGGTAGCGGTGGTTTCTTATCTAGCCCAACGATTCTTGACACTGTTGCTGGTGATGCTGGTCGTCACGATGGTGATCTTCGGGCTGATGCACGCCGTGCCCGGCGGACCGTTCGATATGACCCAGCAGCCGTTGCCCGCCCCGGCGATGGCCAACATCATGCACAAGTACGGGCTGGACGAGCCGATCTGGCGGCAATATCTCAACTGGCTCTGGGCGCTGCTGCACGGCGACCTCGGCATTCCCTTCGAGCAGCCCACCATGACGGTGACCGGGCTCATCGCCAAGGCCTGGCCGATCACGCTGATCATCGGCGGCATCACGATCGCCGTCTCCTACGTCGGCGGTTTGATCGTGGGCTCCGTCGCCGCGCTCAGGCACAACACCTGGCTCGACTGGGTGCTCACCTCGGCGGTCTCGACCGCCGGCGTCGCGCTCCCCAACTACGTACTCGGCTTTGTGCTCATCTCGGTCTTCTCGGTCAAGCTCGGCTGGCTGCCCGCCGGCGGCTGGGGCCAGCCGCAGGACCTGATCCTGCCGGTGATCGCCTTCGCGGTCTATCCGATGGCGCTGATGGCCCGCTACACCAGGGCAAGCATGCTGGAGGTGACCTACGCCGACTACGTGCGCATGGGCCGGGCCCGCGGTCTGTCGGAGCGCCACATCACCACGCGCTACATCCTCCGCACGGCGCTGATTCCGCTCATCACGATCATGGGGCCGAATATCCCGAACATCCTCACCGGCTCCATCTTCATCGAGGCCACGTTCGCCCTGCCCGGTCTGGGCAGCTACTTCACCACAGCCAGCCTGCGTCGGGACTACCCGCTGATCCTCGCCCTGGTCTTGATCGTGGCGGTCTTGTGGGGCACCTGCTACATCCTCAGCGACATCGCCTACACCCTCGTCGATCCGCGGGTACGGCTGGACGGGTTGTCCCGATGACCGCGACAGTGCAGTCGACGGCGACCGTCGGCCCCCGGTCGAGCTCGAGTTTCTGGCACGCGGCCTGGTACCGGTACAGGAGCAACCGGCTCGCCCTGGTCAGCGGCATCGTGGCGATCCTCATCCTGCTGGTCGCGATCTTCGCGCCGCTGATCGCGCCGTACAGTTACGCCACCCAGAATCTCGCCGACTCGCTTGCCGGACCGAGCCTGCAGCACCTGCTCGGCACCGACCAGACTCGGCCGGGATCTGTTGAGCAGGGCCATCTATGGCGCCCGAACATCGATGCTCATCGCCATCGGTGCGACCCTCCTCGGGGCCGTCATCGGCATTCCGATCGGCGTAGTGGCCGGCTGGTTCGGTGGTTGGGTCGACTTCATCGTGCTTCGGGCCTTTGAGGTCTTCACGATGGTTCCGCAGATCCTGATGGCGCTGCTGCTGATCGCCCTCTTCGGCGGCGGCGTGTTCAAGCTGGTGCTCTTCCTCGGCATCACGGCCTGGGTCGGCTTCGGCCGGCTGGCCCGGGCGCAATACCTCGCGTTACGCGATCGGGATTACGTGCACGCCGCACGAGCCATGGGGGTGCCGACCTACCGGATCATCTTCATCCACATCCTGCCCAATGCGATGGGGCCGATGGTCGTCTTCTTCGTCCAGCAGATCCCGGCCACGATCTTCGCCGCCGCCGGGTTCAGTTTCCTCGGCCTCGGCGTGCAGGATCCGCTCGCCGACTGGGGGAAGATGATCAACGACGGCGAGCAGTATCTGTCCATCAGCCCGATGGTCGCGCTCCTTCCCATCTTCTGCATCGCGCTCGCCAGCCTCAGCTTCAGTTTTGCCGGGGACGGGCTGCGCGATGCGCTCGACCCGCTTCGAGGTAGACCGGCATGAACCAGTCCCTTCCGAGCCCGGCCGCGCCGCTGCTAGAGGTCCGGGATCTCCAGGTGTCGTTCGAGCTGGAACGCAGCACGATCTATGCGGTTCGGGGACTCAACCTGCACGTCGCGCGCGGGCGAACGACTCGGCGTGGTGGGCGAAAGCGGCTCGGGGAAGAGCATCTCGGCGCTTTCGGTGATGCAGATGGTGCCGTCGCCGGGCAAGATCACCGGCGGCGAGATTCTCTACGCGGGTCAGGAGCTCCGGGGCCTGCCGGCTTCGCAACTGCGGAAGATCCGCGGCGCTCAGATCGGCATGATCCCGCAAAATCCACTGACCTCGCTGAACCCGGTGCTCAACGTCCGGACCCATTTCCAGGAGGTACTGTCGCTGCACCTGGGCTTGTCCGGCCAGGCCAGTGACGATCGGACGATCGAGTTGCTGCGGTCCGTGGGCATCCCGGATCCGGCGACGCGGATGCGCGAATACCCGCACCGCCTCAGCGGCGGGCAGCGCCAGCGGGTGATGATCGCGCTGGCCATGGCGTGTGAGCCGCGGCTGCTCATCGCCGACGAACCAACCACCGCACTCGACGTCACCATCCAGGCCCAGATCCTGGAGCTGTTCGACAACCTCGTCGAACAGTCCGACCTGGGCGCCATCCTGATCACCCACAACCTCGGGATCGTCGCGGGACACTGCGATCGAGTCGTCGTCATGTATGCGGGGCGGGTGATGGAGTCGGCTGATGTGCTCGACCTCTTCGCCCGGCCGGCCCACCCCTACACCCTGGGCCTGCTGCGTTGCGTACCGCGGTTGACCGCCAAGAGGTCGCGGGTCTTCCACGCCATCCCCGGGACGCCGCCGCAGGTGACGAACGTCGCCGAGGGGTGCCCCTTCGCCCCTCGCTGCGAGCGAGCCACCGATCAGTGCCGCGTTGAGACTCCTCCGCTCCAGGAGATCGAACTCGGGCACACGATCGCCTGCTGGCATCCGGTCACCGAGCCGGCGGAGGTGGCGGTATGACGGATCAGGAGACGCAGCCGCTGCTGGCGGTCGATGACCTGGTCGTGCACTACCAGGTACGCGGAGCGGGAAAGGTGGTCCGCACGCGCGAGACGGTGCATGCGGTCGACGGCGTCAGCTTCACACTCGGTGCGCACGAGACACTCGGGCTGGTCGGCGAGAGCGGCTGTGGAAAGAGCACCACCGGACGGTCCATCCTGCTTCTGGAGAAGCCGACCGAGGGCCGGATCCGCTTCGCGGGAAAGGACCTCGGCGCAATATCGCGCCGCGAACTGACCGGCCTGCGGCGGCGGATGCAGATCGTCTTCCAGGACCCGATCGGCTCGTTGAATCCGCGGCACACCGTCGGTCAGATCATCCGCGAGCCGCTGCACGTGCACGACTTGCTGCCGAGGAAGAAGCAGAACGACCGGGTCGAGGAGTTGCTCGATCTGGTGGGTCTGCCCGCGGACGCGGTGTCCCGCTTCCCGCACGAGTTCAGCGGCGGACAGTGTCAGCGAATCGGGATCGCGCGGTCCCTCGCCGCCGAGCCGACGTTCCTGGTGCTCGACGAGCCGGTCTCGGCGCTCGACGTGTCGATCCAGGCGCAGATCCTGCAACTGCTCACCGACCTGCAGGCCCGCCTCGACCTCTCGTACTTGTTCATCGCGCACGATCTGGCGGTGGTCGGCCAGATGAGCGACCGCGTCGCGGTGATGTATCTGGGCAAGATCGTCGAGATCGCCGACCGCGATTCGCTGTACGCGCGCCCGCACCATCCGTATACGCAGGCGCTGTTCTCTGCGGTGCCGATCCCAGACCCGACGGTGCGCCAGGATCGGGTCGTCGTGTCCGGCGAAGTGCCGAGTTCGCTGGCGCCGCCGGCCGGCTGCCGCTTCCACACCCGTTGCCCGCTCGCCCAGGAACGCTGCCGGGTCGAAGAACCGAAGCTGACGCCTGCCGGCGAGGGCCACGCGGTCGCGTGTCACTTCGCCGACGAGGCGATTCGCATCAACCCGTTCGGTTCGACGCTGCCCCCCGAGGTCGAAGTGGACCTGCAAGGCGACGAAGGGCGTCCAGCCCGGCGACCGGGCGGGCCTGCCTCGGCACTAGCCCACTGCCGCGGCTGCTCCCTCACCACCCCTCATGATCAAGAGGGGAATCGTACGGCGTTTCGTGTCGAAATCCGCTCTTGATCATGTGGGGGACGGGCTCATTTCGCTCGACCGAACCGAAACCACGGTGCAATACTTCGCGGGTGGACAGACCGGCTCCCGGCCGCCGAGGCACGCGCTGACCTGAGTCAGGGCGTGCCGGCTCCGGACACCGCAGACCATTTCTGCAGACACAGCCGACGCCAGACCATTTCCTGACCGTCAGGGCAGCAACCTTCCAACTCCCGCTCGGATCTTGGGAAGTGGCCCGGTCATGTTCTTCAGTCTTGCTCTGCTTGCGTTTTTCGCCATCGCCTTGCCCGACGCTATGTCGGGTGTCGTCTGGCCTTTCATGCGCATCACCTTCGACGAACCCCTCGCGGCCCTGAGCTTGGTCCTTCCGTTCGGAGTGGCCGCCACCCTGGTGTCGACGAGCTGCTGGACGTGGGCGGCGCGCCGGCTCGGTCTTGGCCGGCTGCTGGCCGGCAGCGTCGCCGTCTCGACGCTGGCCCTGCTCTGCTGTGCCATAGCGCCGGCGTACTGGGTCATCGTCGCCTGCGCCGTGTTGTTCGGGCTCTCTGCCGGCGCTATCGACGCCGCGCTGAACTCCTACGCCGCCCGCCACTTCGGTCCTCGTCAGATCAACTTCATGCACGCCGCCTACGGGTTAGGGGCCGCCGCCTCGCCGCTGATCGCGTCCGCGGTCGTGGGCACAGGTGCCAGCTGGCGGTGGGCGTACGTGGCCGTCATGGTCATCCAGGGCGGGTTGTCGGTGGTGTTCGCGGTCTCCTCGCGGCGCTGGAACGAGCCGGTGACCGACGGCAGCGGACGATCTGCACACCCCGCGTCGTCGCCGGACCGGCGCCGGTGGCGTCCACCACCGGGGGCGGTCGTGGGGTTGCTGGTCGCCGCGGTGGACTGTGGCTTGGAGTCGGCGGTGGGCTTATGGGCCTTCGTCTTCCTGCTCGACGCGATGACGCTCTCGCCCGGCGCCGCGGGACTGGTCGTCTCCGGCTATTGGGCCGCCCTCGTCGCTGGCCGCGTTCTGCTCGGCACCGTGGCGGAGCAGGCCGGAACCTGGCCGGTCCTGGCTGCGGCCACATTCCTCGTCGTCGCCGCGGCTGCTCTGATCGTGTCGCATCAGCCGGCACCCGCCGCCGTCGGCATTGTGCTGCTGGGACTCGCCGTCGCCCCGATCTATCCGCTGCTGGTGCTGACCACCGCTGAACGGACGACCGCCGGCTCGGTCGACCGACTCGTCGGCTTTCAAGCCGGCGCCACGACCGTGGGTGCGGTGACCTGCTCCAGCATCGTGGGTCTCATCATGGGCACGGATGCGGCATCGTTCGC
>CAVZJT010000012.1:0-114582 GCA_963775655.1 uncultured Actinomycetota bacterium
CACCGGGGTGCTGCTCGGCATGGGCACGAAGTACGGGCTGCTGCGTTACTGGTGGGTCCTGGTGAAGCTCGCCATGAACATCGTGCTGTTCACGCTCGTACTGGTTCTCCTGAGACCAGGCCTGCACGAGGCGGCCGACTTCGGTCGTCGGGTGGCCGATGGGATGCCAGCGTCATTCGAGTCCGAATCCTTGCTCTTTCCGCCGATCGTGTCGACGAGTGCATTGCTGTTCGCGATGGTGCTGTCGGTGTTCAAGCCTTGGGGACGGACGCGAAAGGTGCCGCGGTGAACCGACCGGTTGTGGCTACGCGCAGGCTCGCGACGACGCGTTGCGTTGCCGACGAGCGGATGCGGCTGGCGCAGGACGTGCACGACATCGTCGGGCACACGCTGGCCGCCATCAAGGTGCAGGCCGACGTCGCTTTGCATGTCGTGGACAAGAAGCCGGCGCAGGCCACGACAGCCCTGAGCCGCGCAATGATCAAGCTGAACGCTCGCGACCGCGCCCAGCTGGTTGTGTTCGCCTTTCAGGCGGGACTGGCCGGCTGAGCCACGTTCGAGCCGGTCCGGCCGCATGCGCCGCCCCGCGGCCCGCTCGGTCGCGCTAACCTGCCGCGCATGCTCCTCTCCGACCGGGACATCAAGGCCGAGGTGGCCGCTGGACGGGTGGTGCTCGCGCCGTACGACGCCGAGCTGATCCAGCCGTCGAGCATCGACGTGCGCCTCGACCGGTACTTCCGGGTCTTCAACAACCAGCGCTACACCCACATCGACCCGGCCCTGCAGCAGGACGACCTGACCGCCCTGGTCGAGCCGAAGGACGACGACCCGTTCGTCCTGCACCCGGGGGAATTCGTGCTCGGGTCGACCCTGGAGGTCGTGACCCTGCCCGACACGCTGGCCGGGCGCCTGGAGGGCAAGTCGTCACTGGGCCGGCTGGGGCTGCTGACCCATTCCACGGCCGGGTTCATCGATCCCGGCTTCACCGGCCACATCACCCTCGAGCTGTCCAATGTGGCCAACCTGCCGATCATCCTGTGGCCGGGCATGAAGATCGGCCAGCTGTGCCTCTTCCGGCTGTCGACGCCGGCCGAGCACGCTTACGGGTCGGAGATCTACGGATCCCGCTACCAGGGTCAGCGCGGGCCGACGCCGTCACGCTCGTGGCGCAACTTCCGCCGCTGGCCCACCCGCTGAGGGGTGCAGGCTCAGGTGCCGGCCACGGTGAGCGGGCCCTTCGACACCAGGTCGTAGCCCGCCGACGTACGCCGGTAGAGGCGGATCTGGTAGGTCCCGATCGCGTTCGGGGCGGTGAAGGTGCTGTGCACGATGCAGTCGGTCATCCGGAAGATCGGGGACAGCGCCTGCCCGTCGCGCACCGGGACGTTGCCCGAGTCGGCCGTCCCGGTGGGCGTGCCGTTGAGGACCAGCACGTAGCGGCCGGAGGAGGGCCCGGTCGCGCTCCAGTCGAGCTTGCCGTGCGGGGTCACCGTTCCGGCCTCGAGCGCGAGCGCGGGCCGGGTGCAGCTCCGGGCGATGGGCGGCCCGCCGCCGTGGTGCCGCAGGGTCTGGATGCCGCCCGCGACGGCCAGCAGGACGAGGAAGACCAGTAGCCAGATCGTGGGCCGGCGGTAGCGGGGCTGGTCGTCGCGGGCAAGGGCCTGCTCGTTGCCGATGTCGCGGTCGATCGATCGCTGGTGCCGCTTGTTGGCCGCGACCAGCTCGGGGTCGCGACCCCGACGCCGGGCGGGAGGCATGCTCACCGGCTCAGTCTGTCATTCGGGCGGCGGCTGCATCGAGCGCTGCAGCAGCTGGGCGACGTCGAGCACCTGGACGTCCTCCCGGGCCTCACCCGACGCCTGCTTGGCGGTGACCGCGTCCGAGAGCATCACCAGGCAGTACGGGCAGGCCGTGGACACCACGTCCGGGTCGAGCCCGAGCGCCTCGTCGACCCGCTCGACGTTGATCCGCTTCCCGATCCGCTCCTCCATCCACATCCGCGCGCCGCCGGCGCCGCAGCAGAAGCCGCGCTCCTTGCACCGGTGCATCTCCTGGCTGGTCAGCCCGGGGATCCCCTCGAGGACGTCCCGCGGCGGTGTGTAGACCTTGTTGTGCCGGCCGAGGTAGCACGGATCGTGGTAGGTCACCGAGGCGTCCACCGGCTGCACCGGGGTCAGCCGGCCCTCGGCGACCAGCCGGGCGAGCAGCTGGGTGTGGTGCACGACGTCGTACTCCGCACCGAGCTGCGGGTATTCGTTGGCGATCGTGTTGAAGCAGTGCGGGCAGGTCGCGACGATCTTCTTCGGCTTGGCCTCGGCGAGCGTCTCGACGTTCTGCTGGGCCAGCATCTGGTAGACGAACTCGTTACCCAGCCGGCGGGCCGGGTCGCCGGTGCAGTTCTCCGCCGAACCGAGGATGGCGAACTCGACCCCCGCGGTGTGCAGGAGTTCGGCGACGGCGCGGGTGGTCCGCTTCGCCCGGTCCTCCAGGGCGCCGGCGCAGCCGACCCAGAAGAGGTATTCGACGTCGTCGGGGATCTCGCCCTCCACCCGGCGTACGTCGAAGGACAGTCCCTCCGTCCACTCCTCGCGGGCGGTGGCGTTCATGCCCCACGGGTTGCCCTTGTTCTCCAGGTTCTTCAGCATCACGCCGGCCTCGGACGGGAACGACGACTCGATCAGCACCTGGTAGCGGCGCATGTCGACGATGTGGTCGACGTGCTCGATGTCGACCGGGCACTGCTCGACGCAGGCGCCGCAGGTGGTGCACGACCACAGCACGTCCGGGTCGATGACCCCGCCCTCCTCGGCGGTGCCGACGAGCGGGCGGACGGCCTGCTCGGGCCCGGAGCCGGTCACCCGGGCGAACCCGGACTCGGGCACGTGCGGCGCGCCGTCCGGCGTGATCTCGACCGAACCCTCTTCCGGCCGCGGCTTCTCGTCCAACAGGTACGGCGCCTTCGCGAAAAGGTGATCCCGCAGGTCCATGATCACCAGCTTGGGAGACAGCGGCTTGCCGGTGTTCCATGCCGGGCACTGGCTCTGGCAGCGGCCGCACTCGGTGCAGGTCGCGAAGTCGAGCATCCCTTTCCAGGTGAAGTCCTCCACCGCGCCGCGGCCGAAGATGTCGTCCTCGCCCGGGTCCTCGAAGTCGATCGGCGTGCCCTTGGACTCCATCGGCAGCAGCGGGCCGAGCGCGTCCGGCAGCCGCTTGGTGCTGACGTTGAGCGGCGCGATCCCGATGTGCAGGTGCTTGGAGTAGAGGACGAAGACGAGGAAGCCCATGATCACCGCGATCTGGGCGAGGATGAACGTCGTCTCCAGGACGCCGTTGACCGTCGTACCCAGGGGATGCAGGGCCTTGCCGACCAGCCAGGACGCAAACGGCCAGCGGCTTCCGCCGTAGGGGAAGTGCCCGGTGGCGGACTGGGCGCCGCGGTAGAGCAGCAGGGTCACGATCACCGCGGTGATCATCGCGAGGACGCCCCAGGCGGCGCCGGTGTGCGAGCCGTAGAAACGGGACTCCCGCTGCCGGCGCTCCGGCGCCTGCCGCACCCGGATGGTCGCGAAGACCGCGACGGCGACCAGTACGGCGACCGCGAAGAAGTCCTCGAGGAAACCCAGCGCCCGGCCCCGACCGAACCACCAGAAGGCGAAGTCACGGCTGAACAGCGCGCCGTACGCCTCGACGATCGTGAGGAACAGGATCACGAAGCCCCAGAACGTGAAGAAGTGCGCCGCACCGGGGACCGACCACTTCAGCAGCCGTTCCTGGCCGAACACCTCCTCGACCTGGGCGCGCAGTCGGGCCGGCAGGTCGTCGGTCCGGCCGTGCTGCGGCTGGCCGGACCGGATCAGGCGGTACAACCACCAGCCGCGCCGGGCGGCCACGGCGAATGCGATCACCGTCAGGGCGAGACCGATGGTGAGGCGGATGACCACGGTCAGTCCGGCGGGCAGGTCGGCATGCCCGGCACGCTACCGCCGGTGCGCGGCGGACCCCCGCTGCCCCCGCACCAAAACGCACTAGGAGTGCGTTTTGGTCAGTGACACGCCCCGCCCTGGTCTCACAACGCACTAGGAGTGCGTTTTGGTCAGGCGCCGCGCCGGGTCGCGGGCACCGGAAGAATGGGGAGGTGACCGACTACCCGGCTCGGCCCAAGGGCTGGTCCACGGCCGGTCGGCGGACCTTCGGGCCGTTCACAGTCGGGATGTCCTTCCGGCGACCCGACGGACGGATCGTCGAGTGGTCGTCGCGCGCCCACCGCAAGCACGCCTCCCGGCTGTCCCGGCCGCGGACGCATCGCGAGGGCGTCCTCTGGGCGCCGCACCAGGCGTCGTGGTGGATCGGTGTCCTGTTCGCGATCGGTTCGCTGTGCTTCCTCATCGCGCCGCTACCCGCATTCGTCCGGCTGGTCGGCGAGCAGGCCGACGGCGCCGTCTTCTTCGTCGGCTCCCTGTTCTTCACCAGCGCGGCGGTGCTGCAATGGCTCGAGACGATCAACGCCGATGCCGGACCCGGCGCCGGTCACGAGGGCCGAATCCGGCTCGTCACCTGGGAGCCGCGGCGGGTCGACTGGTGGAGCAGCCTCGTCCAGCTCCTCGGCACGCTCTTCTTCAACGTCACGACCCTGCGGGCGCTGACGACAGCGGTCTCCGCGCCGACCTACAACCAGCACGTCTGGCGACCCGACCTGTTCGGCTCGGTCTGCTTTCTCGTCTCCGGCTACCTCGCGTACGTCGAGGTCACCGGCGGCCTGCTGCGTCGGCCGCGGCGCTCGCTGGAGACCGGGATCGTCGGCGTCAATCTCCTGGGCTGCGTCGCCTTCATGGTCGCCGGGGTCGCGGCGTACGTCGTCCCCGCCACGAGCGACGTGGTGAGCGTGACGGCGGTCAACGTCGGCACCTCGCTCGGAGCGCTCTGTTTCCTGGTGGGCGCGGTTCTGCTGCTGCCGGAGGGCGCCCGCGCGCTGCAGCGCGCGGACCGTGCCTAGCGGTCCTCCGCGCCGCACTATCTCCTTGACAAGGTAAGTCCCCGAGCGGAGACTTCTATTTAAGTCCTCGGACGGGGACTTCACGTCGAGAGGAGGACCGATGCCAAGAATGGGCCGGCGTCCCGGGCCGTCGAGCACCAGGGCGCAGATCGTCACGGCGGCCGCCGAGGGTTTCGCCACGGCCGGCTACGACGCGACCAGCGTCCGGCAGGTCGCTGCGGACGCCGGGGTCGACCCTGCGCTGGTCCGCCGGTTCTTCGGCGACAAGGAGCAGCTCTTCACCGAGGTCGCCTCGACGGTGATCGACCCGGAGCGGGCCCTGGCCGCCGTCGCCGACGGGCCGGCCGAGTCGTCGGGCGAGCGCCTGGTCGGTTACTTCCTCGGTCTTCTCGGCGAGGTCCGGCAGCCGGGTCCGATGCTCGGGCTGATCCGATCGGCGGTGACGAGCGAGCACGCCGCCACCCTGCTCCGCCAGTTCCTCGCCGAGCGCGTTCTCGGCCGGATCGCCGAGACCCTGCACGCCGATCACCCGGAGCTGCGCGCGGCACTGGCCGCGAGCCAGCTCGTCGGCCTGGCGGTGTCGCGCTACGCCGTGCAACTGCCCCCGCTCGCCGCCGCCGAAACGGCGGACGTGACCCGATGGGTCGCTCCGGTCGTTCAGTACTACCTCACCGAATCCCACATCTGCTGAAGGAGCAGACATGAACACCTGCACGCGTCCGCACGTCCTGGTCACCGGCGCCTCGACCGGCATCGGGCGGGCCACCGCACTTGACCTGGCCGCCCGCGGTCAGCACGTCTACGCCGGCGTACGCCGACCCACCGATGGCGCGGCGCTGGAAAAGGCCGCGGCCGAGGCATCGAGTCCCGGAGTGATCACCCCGCTGCTGCTGGACGTCACCGACCCGGCTCAGATCGCCGCCGCAGTGGACGCCGTCACCGCGCACGTCGGCCCGGCCGGTCTCGCCGGGCTGGTCAACAACGCCGGCATCGGCGTCTTCGGGCCGCTGGAGCTCACGGGCGTCGAGACCTTCCGCCGGATCCTCGAGATCAACGTCACCGGACAGCTCGCGCTCACCCAGGCATTCCTGCCCCTGTTGCGCCGGGCGCAGGGCCGGATCGTGATGATCGGGTCGATCGGCGCCCGGTTCACGCCGCCGTTCGTCGGCTCGCTCGCCGCGACCAAGAGCGCCCTCGCGGCGATGACCGAGGCCCTGCGCCAGGAGCTCGCGCCCTGGAACATCCGCGTCGTGCTGGTCGAGCCGGCCAGTATCCACAGCGAGGCCGTCGGCAAGCTCGACCACGACACCAGGCAGCTGATGGACCAGGCCACCCCCGAGGGGCGGGCCCTCTATCAGGACGCCTTCGGCCGGCTGGTCGCCGGCTTCTCGGCCCTCCACGAGAAGGGCAGCCCACCCTCCGTGGTGGCCCGGACCGTCGCGCATGCCCTGACCACGCCACGGCCGCGGGCCCGTTACCTGACCGGGAAGAACGCCTACCGGATGGCGATCATGGCGGCGGTCCTGCCGACCCGCGTCCAGGATGCGCTGCGCCGCAAGCTCGCCCACCAGCCGGCGCCGGGCTCGCGCGTCGACGTACCTCTCGCCGTCACGGCAACGGCCGGCCGAGTGAGCCCGGCCGGCCGTTGACGTCGCGCTTGATGGGTCAGTAGGGCAGGAGACACAACCCCGCGTGACCGTAGGCCGGCTTACCTGCGGCGGTCTTGCCGCAGTTGTTGGTGTTGGCCTGGTTGTCGCTCGCGATCCACAGTCCCTGGCTGGTGACGAGCATGTCGTCAGCTCCCAGGCCGCGTCCGCGGGTCGGGTTGTAGGTCAAGACCCCACCGGTCGGGCTGAGGCCCTCGATGCCAGGAGCGACGATCCCGCCCGGCCCGAGGCGGTCGCACGCATTGGGGTTGCTGGACCACCGCTCGTGCCCGGCGAAGTACGCCGTGGAGTTGTCGGCCTCGGCGCTGTAGAGCGAGTCGCAGCCGGCGTAGTTGATCCACAGCGCGTTCTGCGGTGCGGCGGTGGTGTTGAACGCCAGAGCCGCGTCACAGGGTCCGGTCTGCGGGATCGTCACGCCGGAGAGCGGGATGTACCCGGTCGTCCCGAAATAGACCTTGCTGTCGTCCGGCGACCACGCGCCGTCCTGGGCGTAGAACGGCTCTACCGCGGCACAGTTCGTGTCGAAGTTGTTCGCCTTCCAGTTCGACACCGTCGGGGTGGCGCCCAGATTGAGCATGAAGGCCTGTTGGAGGGCGTGACCGCCGACCGTCAGGAAGTCGCCCTCGACCAGGACCCGGGTCCCGTCATGGGAGATCTGCGAGTTGTAGACGCGGGTCGAGTTCGAGTTGCCCGGGTAATTGCCGGAAATCTGCAGATTAGGCAGGTAGTTGTCGTTGAGGCCGGTCGTCGGGCTCAGGCTGACCATGTAGGCCTGGTTCGAGTTGTTGATGGCCTTGAAGTAGCCACCGACGAGCAGGTGGTTGCCGGTCATCGCGAGCGTGGCGACCCGGCCGCCGGCGTTATGGGCGAAGCCCGGGAGGACGGCGCTGGTGCTGGTCGACACCGCGGCGATGTTCTTCACCGCCGTGCCACCGACGGAGGTGAATGTCCCGCCGAGATACGCGGTCGAACAATCCGCCGACAGCGCAATGCCGTCGACCTGGCCATTGACGTTCGGATTCCACGACGAGATCACGCCGTTTGTCGTGCTGAAGGAAAACGCATTGTTCCGGGTGACGACTGCGGTCCCCTTCTTCATCTGCGTAAAGCGACCGACCGCATACATTGTGTTACCGCATTGCGCCAGGTGTCGGACCTGCTCGATCGAGCCGTCCGTGCCACTGGTCGCGAGCTGCGGAGTGAACGCCGCCGGCGTAATGCTCGGCGGGCCGCCGACGACCGCGCCGGCTGGCATCGCGACCCCCAGCCCCGCCGCCGTCAGCCCGGCGGCTGCTAGCGCTATTACCCTTGTCCTCATCCCAATTCCCCTAAACGACCTCGTGCTCCCCATGTGTCGTGCGTGCAGCAAGTCGATGGGAGGTGCGGCTCGGCTGCTGCGCGTGGTCCGGTCTCGGACTCCCGCGCCCTAACGTGAAGAAACGCTACGGGTGCCTGACACTTCACGCAGGTTCAAACTGATAGTGGGTCCGTTCACGCGCGGCCGCACCGCCGTTCGGGCCGACATTTGCGGGCCATTAATACAGCGTGGAGTCGCACAAATACACAGCGTGTTATTGCGTCGGCGAGTTCGTCCGGAACCGGCCGGAGAATGGTCGGCAATTCCCCGTTGGCCGTTACGCCGGCCCGGCGGAGTCGATCATGGCGATCGCCCGGTCCGTACGTCGCCGGCGGCGGCCCGGAACCCTGCGCCGTCCGCCGCCCTCCGGCCCGCCGCGCCGACCCCCAAAACGCACTACTAGTGCGTTTTGGTCTGCGACACGCCGTGCCGAGCCCCACAACGCACTCCTAGTGCGTTTTGGTCAGCGCCCGGGTCTGCCGGGCCGGGAGCCTGGCCGCGATGGATCGGGAGTGTGACGGGGGTCACGTGCGGAGCGGGAGTGAAGAGGAGGGGCCACCCGTTGGAGTGAGCAGTAAAGCTGAGCGGACTAGACTCAAGTCTGTTGCTTCCGATACCAGAACGAAGAGGGGTTTCCCATGGCACGAGCGGTCGGCATCGACCTCGGCACCACCAACTCGGTCGTCGCCGTCCTCGAGGGCGGCGAGCCGACGGTCATCGCGAACGCCGAAGGGGCGCGCACGACTCCGTCCGTAGTGGCCTTCGCCAAGAACGGCGAGGTCCTCGTCGGCGAGGTCGCCAAGCGCCAGGCGGTGACCAACGTCGAGCGCACCGTCCGGTCGGTCAAGCGCCACATCGGCACCGACTGGACCGTGGAGATCGACGGCAAGGCTTACACCCCGCAGGAGATCAGCGCGCGGGTGCTGCAGAAGCTGAAGCGGGACGCGGAGTCCTACCTCGGCGAGGAGGTCACCGACGCGGTCGTGACCGTTCCCGCCTACTTCTCCGACCACCAGCGGCAGGCCACCAAGGAGGCCGGGACGATCGCGGGGCTCAACGTGCTCCGGATCATCAACGAGCCGACGGCGGCCGCCCTCGCCTACGGGCTGGACAAGGGCGAGAAGGAACAGACCATCCTCGTCTTCGACCTCGGCGGCGGCACGTTCGACGTGTCCCTGCTCGAGATCGGTGAGGGCGTCATCGAGGTCAAGGCGACCTCCGGCGACACCCACCTCGGCGGCGACGACTGGGACCAGCGGGTCGTCGACCACCTGGTGAAGACGTTCTCCACCCAGAACGGCATCGACCTGTCGAAGGACAAGATGGCGATGCAGCGGCTGCGTGAGGCGGCGGAGAAGGCCAAGATCGAGCTGTCCGGTGGCCAGTCGACCACCATCAACCTGCCCTACATCACCGCCGGCGCCGACGGTCCGCTGCACATGGACGTGACCATCACCCGCGCCGAGTTCCAGCGGATGACGCAGGACCTGCTCGACCGGGCCAAGGCGCCGTTCCAGCAGGCGATCAAGGACGCCAACATCTCGGTCGATGCGATCGACCACGTGGTGCTGGTGGGCGGTTCCACCCGGATGCCCGCCGTCACCGACCTGGTGCGCGAGCTGACCGGCGGCAAGGAGCCCAACAAGGGCGTCAACCCCGACGAGGTCGTGGCCGTGGGCGCGAGCCTGCAGGCCGGCGTACTCCGCGGCGAGGTGAAGGACGTCCTGCTGCTCGACGTCACCCCGTTGTCCCTCGGCATCAAGACCAAGGGCGACATCATGACGAAGCTGATCGAGCGCAACACCACGATCCCGAGCAAGCGGTCGGAGATCTTCACCACGGCTGACGACAACCAGCCGTCGGTGCAGATCGAGGTGTTCCAGGGCGAGCGCGAGATGGTCGCCTACAACAAGAAGCTGGGCATGTTCGAGCTGACCGGTCTGCCGCCGGCGCCACGCGGCGTCCCGCAGATCGAGGTCACCTTCGACATCGACGCCAACGGCATCGTCAACGTCTCGGCGAAGGACCTCGGCACGAGCAAGCAGCAGTCGATGACGATCACCGGCGGCTCCGCGCTGCCGAAGGACGAGATCGACCGCATGATGCGCGACGCCGACGCCCACGCCGAGGAGGACAAGAAGCGCCGCGAGGAGGCGGAGACCCGCAACCTCGCCGAGTCGCTGCAGTACCAGACCGAGAAGTTCCTGGCTGAGAACGGCGACAAGATCCCGGAGGAGAAGAAGATCGAGCTCGGGGACGCACTGTCCGAGCTGCGCTCCTCGCTGGGTGGCAGCGACATCGAGTCGATCAAGTCGGCGCAGGAGAAGGTCTCGCGGATCTCGCAGGAGGTCGGTGGGGCGCTCTACGAGCAGGCCCAGCAGGCACAGCAGACGGCGGGTGCGCCGGGTGCCGGCGGACCTGAGGGTGCGGCCTCGTCGGCGCAGTCCGACGACGACGTCGTCGACGCAGAGATCGTCGACGAGCCGTCCGAGGGCGAGTCCGACACCGGCCCGAAGGCCTGAGCCGCAGCCCGACCCGGATCTGGAGCTGACCGAGATGAGCACGAGCGATCGTCGCCGTCGACCCGACGAAGAACCGGAGCAGCCACGAATCGTGATCAGAGATAAGCGTCGTATCGACCCAGTGACCGGAGCCGTCCGGGACGGATCGGGCCAGCCGGCGGGGGATGACCCCGCCGGCCGGCCCGGCGCCGAGTCCGGCGACGCGGCGGCGTGGTCGGCGGCTGACGCACCGCACCCCGACGACGTACCGGAGCTGGCCAGCCTGCGTGAGCAGCTGACCGAGCGGACCGCCGACCTGCAGCGGATCACGGCCGAATACGCCAACTACCGCAAGCGGGTCGACCGCGACCGTGCGCTGGTGTCCGAGGCCGCGACGGCCTCGGTCGTCGGTGCGCTGTTGCCGGTGCTCGACGACGTCGACCGGGCCGCCGAGCATGGCGACCTCACCGGGGCGTTCAAGGCCGTCGCCGAGCAGTTGCGGGCGACGCTGGGCAAGCTCGGCCTCGTCGACTTCGGCGAGGTCGGCGACCCGTTCGACCCGACCCTGCACGAGGCGGTCATGCACTCGACCAGCCCCGACGTCACCGAGCCGAGCTGTGTGCAGGTGATGCGCCGTGGCTACCTGCTCGGCGAGCGCCTGCTCCGTCCGGCCATGGTCGCCGTGGCCGAGCCGGAGGGACCGGTCGTTGCCGACTCCGCGCCGGAGGCGACCGCCGACGGCCCGCCCGACGACACCGACGAAAGCGACAGACCAGACCAACGATGACCCGAGGAGGTGACGTCCGTTGAGTACCAAGGATTTCCTGGAGAAGGACTATTACGCCGCGTTGGGCGTCACCAAGGACGCCAGTCAGGCTGACATCAAGAAGGCCTACCGCAAGCTGGCCCGCGAGTTGCACCCGGACAAGAACCCGGGCGACGCGAAGGCCGAAACGCGGTTCAAGGAGGTCTCCGAGGCCCACGGCGTCCTGTCCGACGAGAAGCGGCGCAAGGAGTACGACGACGCCCGGTCGCTCTTCGGCGCGGGCGGATTCCCCAGCGGTGGATTCCCCAACGGCACCGCCGGAGGCACCGGTGGCGCGCCGTTCGACTTCGGCGACCTCTTCTCCGGTGCCGGGACCGCCAGCAGCAGCGGCGGTGGCGGCGGGATCGGCGACGTGCTCGGCGGCCTCTTCGGCGGCCGCGGTGGCACGCGGACCCGGACCCGCCCGGCTCGCGGCAACGACCTCGAGACCGAGGTGACGCTCGACTTCGACGAAGCGGTCGCCGGTGTCACCGTGCCGCTGCGGCTGTCGAGCCCGCACACCTGCCCGACCTGTCACGGCAACGGCGCCAAGCCGGGTACCACCCCGCACACCTGCCCGGTCTGCGGCGGGATCGGCCTGACCACCCGCAACCAGGGTGCGTTCGCCTTCAGCGAGCCGTGCCGCGAATGCCGCGGGACCGGCCAGATCATCGACGACCCGTGCCCGGAATGTAAGGGCAGCGGCATGGTCACCGGGACCCGCACCATCACGGTGCGCATCCCGGCCGGCGTGAAGGACGCTCAGCGGATCCGGGTCGCCGGTCGCGGCCTGCCCGGCGAACGCGGCGGACCGGCCGGTGACCTGTTCGTCGTCGTCCACGTCCGCCGGCACAATCTGTTCGGCCGCAGCGGCGACAACCTCACCCTTACCCTGCCGGTGACCTTCCCCGAGGCCGCCCTCGGTACGACGGTGAAGGTCCCGACCCTCGATGGCTCGGTGTCGCTGAAGCTGCCGTCCGGCACGGCCAACGGCCGCACGTTCCGGGTCAAGGGCAAGGGCGTGACCGGCAAGAGCGGCGCCGGTGACCTGCTCGTCACCGTGCAGGTCGCCGTACCCAAGAAGCTGTCGAAGGGCGCGAAGGAAGCGCTCGCCGCCTACGCCGAGGCGCAGCCGGACGATCCGCGTCCGCACGTCACGTCGCGGGTGAGTGAGAAATGACCCAGTACTTCGGCGGGCCGGGCCGGGTGCCCGACGACGCGCCGGTGTTCGTCATCTCGGTGGCCGCCGAGCTCGCCGGGTTGCATCCGCAGACCCTCCGCCAGTACGACCGGCTCGGCCTGGTCAACCCGGGCCGTACGCCGGCCGGCGGTCGGCGCTACTCGGCCCGCGACATCGTGCTGCTCCGTGAGGTGCAGCGCCTGTCGCAGGAGAGCGGGGTCAACCTCGCCGGAGTCAAACGCATCATCGAGCTGGAATCGGTGGTGGCCGACCTGCAGGAGCGGGTGCGCGAGCTGACCGAGGCGGTGGCGCTCGCCGAGCAACAGGCAGCCGCGGCCGAGGCGGCTGTCCACGCGTCCTACCGCCGCGACCTGGTCCCGGTGCAGGACACGGCGCTGTCGGTCTGGCGTCCGCAGCGACGCCGGTAAATACCGCGACGCCGAGAGAAACGGCGACGCACAAACACAGACGAACAGATCGACCACGGGGAGATAGAAGACAACAGCATGGATGCGAACAAGCTCACCACCAAGAGCCAGGAAGCGCTGGCCGCCGCGGTGCGGCTCGCTGCCGAGCGCGGCAACCCCGACGTCGAGCCGGCCCACCTCCTGAGCGCGCTGGTCGCGCAGACCGACGGCACCACCGGGCCGCTGCTGCAGGCGGTCGGTGTCGAGCCGTCGCGGGCCCGCTCCGAGGCCGACGCGTTGCTGTCGCGGCTGCCGAGCGTGAGCGGATCCACCGTCGGCGCTCCGCAGACCTCGCGTAACACCCTGCAGGTGCTCAACGCCGCGCAGCGCTCGGCCGAGCAGCACCAGGACGAATACCTGTCCACCGAGCACCTTCTCGTCGGCTTGGCTACGGCGGGCGGTCCGGTCGCGACCGCGCTCACGGCGCTGGGCGCGACCCCCGACGCACTCGACGAGGCGTTCGGTGCGATCCGCGGATCCCGGCGGGTCACCTCGCCCGACCCGGAATCCACCTACCAGGCGTTGGAGAAGTACGGCGTCGACCTCACCGCCGCCGCCCGCGCCGGCAAGCTCGACCCGGTCGTCGGGCGGGACACCGAGATCCGCCGCGTCGTGCAGGTGCTGTCCCGGCGTACCAAGAACAACCCGGTGCTCATCGGTGAGCCGGGCGTCGGCAAGACCGCGATCGTGGAAGGGCTGGCGCAGCGCGTCATCGGCGGCGACGTCCCGGAGTCTCTGCGCGGCAAGAAGATCGTGGCGCTGGACCTCGGCGCGATGGTGGCCGGCGCGAAGTTCCGCGGCGAGTTCGAGGAGCGGCTCAAGTCCGTCCTCGCCGAGATCAAGGACTCCGACGGCGAGATCGTCACCTTCATCGACGAGCTGCACACGGTCGTCGGGGCCGGCGCCTCCGGCGACAGCTCGATGGACGCCGGCAACATGCTCAAGCCGATGCTGGCCCGCGGCGAACTCCGCATGGTCGGGGCGACGACGCTCGACGAATACCGCGAGCACATCGAGAAGGACCCGGCGCTGGAGCGCCGGTTCCAGCCGGTGCTGGTCGGGGAGCCGAGCGTCGAGGACACCATCGGGATCCTGCGCGGGCTCAAGGAGCGCTACGAGGTGCACCACGGCGTACGCATCACCGACGCCGCCCTGGTGGCCGCCGCCACGATGTCCGATCGCTACGTCACCGCGCGCTTCCTGCCCGACAAGGCGATCGACCTGGTCGACGAGGCCGCGTCCCGGCTGCGGATGGAGATCGACTCGCGGCCGGTCGAGGTCGACGAGGTCGAACGCGCCGTACGCCGACTCGAGATCGAGGAGATGGCGCTGGAGAAGGAGGACGACGAGGCCTCCCGGGAGCGCCTGGAGCGGCTGCGCGCCGACCTCGCCGACAAGCGGGAGCAGCTCGAAGCGCTGACCGCGCGCTGGCAGCAGGAGAAGAAGGCGATCGACGACATCCGCGCCGTCAAGGAAGAGCTGGAGGAGGCCCGCGGCGAGGAGGAGCGCGCCGAGCGCGACGGCGAACTCGGCAAGGCCGCCGAGCTGCGCTACGGCCGGATCCCCACGTTGCAGCGGACGCTGGACGAGGCGTCGCGCGCCGTACCGACCGAGGGCGCGATGCTCAAGGAGGAGGTCGGCCCCGACGACGTCGCCGACGTCGTCAGTTCGTGGACCGGCATCCCCGCCGGCCGGCTGCTGGAGGGTGAGACCGCCAAGCTGCTGCGCATGGAGGACGTCATCGGCTCCCGGGTGGTCGGTCAGGTCGCGGCGGTCCGGGCCGTGTCCGACGCCGTACGCCGGGCCCGCGCCGGTGTGGCCGACCCCGACCGGCCGACCGGGTCGTTCCTGTTCCTCGGACCGACCGGCGTCGGCAAGACCGAATTGGCCAAGGCGCTCGCGGAGTTCCTCTTCGACGACGAGCGCGCGATGGTGCGCATCGACATGAGCGAGTACGCCGAGAAGCACTCGGTGGCCCGGCTGGTCGGCGCGCCGCCGGGCTACGTCGGCTACGAGCAGGGCGGTCAGCTCACCGAAGCCGTGCGGCGACGTCCGTACACCGTGGTGCTGCTCGACGAGGTCGAGAAGGCCCACCAGGACGTCTTCGACGTGCTGCTGCAGGTGCTCGACGACGGCCGGCTCACCGACGGGCAGGGTCGCACCGTCGACTTCCGCAACGCGATCCTGATCCTCACCTCCAACCTCGGATCGCAGATCATCGCCGACCCGACGCTGTCCGAGCAGGGCAAGCACGACGCCGTGATGACCGTCGTCCGGTCACACTTCAAGCCGGAGTTCCTCAACCGGCTGGACGACGTCGTGGTCTTCGAGTCGCTGGGCAGCGACGAGCTCACCGCGATCGTCGACATCCAGATCGCGGCGCTGGCGCGGCGTCTGGCGGCTCGCCGACTCACGCTGACGGTCACCGATTCCGCTCGGGAATGGCTGGCGCTCAACGGGTTCGACCCGGTCTACGGCGCCCGCCCGCTCCGGCGGCTGGTGCAGTCGGCCATCGGTGACTCGCTCGCCCGCGAGCTGCTGGCCGGTGAGGTGCGCGACGGCGACGAGGTCATCGTCGATCTCGGTGCCGACGAGATGTCGCTGACGGTCCAGCCGGCGGTCACGACCACGGTGTGACGGGTCGCTCGCGCGGCGTGCCGTCGACGACGAGATCGCATCTCTCGTGGAAGAACGCGAGGTGCCCGGCTACTGACGACGACTCGTCGAGCGGGTCCTCGTAGCACCAGACCAGGTCCGTGCCGGTGGCGCCGGCCTCCGGCACGGACCAGTACGTCGCGTCGCCCTTGTACGGGCAATGGGTGCGCTTCGGGCTGGGTTGCAGGTCGGCGATCACGTCGTCGCGGGGCACGTAGTAGCGCACCGGCAACATCGTCTCGAGGAGCAGCCGCGGGCGGGTGGTGTCGGCGAGGACCCGGCCGTCGAGCATTATCTGGACGTGCCGGGAGGAGTGCCGGACGTCGATCCGGTGGAACGGGTCCCGCGGGTGACCGACGATCTCGTCGTCCTCCTCCCGCCAGGTGTCGAACCCGGCGAAGTCGAGGACGACGTAGCCCGCGAGGTCGGGATCGCTCGGTCGGAAGGCCTCGACCCGGCGGTCACCGCGCACCCGGATGTCGACCGGATCCCCGTCCGTGCTGTGGACGGCGAACGGGATCCGCGGGTCGAGCACCGGGAGCCGGGTCACGTCGGGGATCGAGAATCCGTCCGATGCCTCGGTCTCGGTCGGTCGCGAAGCCGGGGCGACCAGCTCCGCGTAGACGTCCTCGGCCGGCACGGCGTACGTCGGCGTGACGCGTCGTGGCTCCCACACCAGCACGGCGCGGTCGCTGTCGACGACGACGTCGTCGGCCACCGACGCGCGCACCCGCTTCTGCGTCGGCTCGTAGCGCAGGGCGCCGATCTGCTGCCCCAGGACATTCTGTAGCCGCACACCCATCGCGACCTCCCCGGTCCGGTCGCCCCCAGACTGCCGATCCCCAAGGCGGCGCGGGCCGGTTTAGCGAGATCGGCCTAACGTAGCGGTCATGGCCAAGTGGACGAGCGCCAACATCCCCGACCAGACCGGGCGGACCGTGGTGGTCACCGGTGCGAACAGCGGCCTCGGCGTGGTGGTCGCGACCGAGCTCGCCCGGGCGGGTGCGCACGTCGTCGTGGCCTGCCGGGACACCGCCAAGGGAGAGCGCGCCGCCGCCGCGATGCCCGGGAGCACCGAGGTCCGCCGGCTCGACCTGGCCGACCTGGCGTCGGTGCGCGAGTTCGCGGCCGGCGTGCCGGAGGTCGCCGTACTCGTCAACAACGCGGGTGTCATGGCGACGCCGCTGCGCCGGACCGCCGACGGCTTCGAACTGCAGATCGGCACCAACCACCTCGGGCACTTCGCGCTGACCGGTCTGTTGCTGGACCGGATCACCGACCGGGTCGTCACGGTCTCGAGCAGCGGGCACCGCACGGGCCACATCCGCTTCGACGATCTGAACTGGGATCACGGGCGCTACAGCCGGTGGGGTGCCTACGGGCAGGCAAAGCTCGCCAACCTGCTCTTCACCTACGAACTGCAACGCCGGCTCGCGGCGGCCGGGTCGAGCCGGTCGGCGATGGCCGCCCATCCCGGTTACGCCGCCACCAACCTGCAGGGCCATACCGAGTCGATCCAGAGCACGCTCATGGGCCTGTCCAACCGCTTCTTCGCGCAGAGCGCGCAGATGGGTGCGCTGCCGACGCTCTACGCCGCCACCGTCGCCGACCTGCCCGGTGGCTCCTACGTCGGTCCCGACGGGCGGTTCGAGCAGAGCGGCTACCCCAAGATCGTGCAGTCGAGCAGCCGCTCGCACGACCCCGAGGCGGCGGCCCGGCTCTGGACGCTCTCCGAGAACCTCACCGGCGTGACCTTCGAGATCAGCTGACGCCGGGCCCCGCCGCCTGCGATGTCGTCAGCAGGGCGAGATGTCGCTTCAGGAGCCGGCGCGCGGCGCGAGCTCAGTCCTGCGCGGCCAGGCCGACGACGTGACCCTGCGGGTCGGCGATGAGCGCGAACGTCACGCCCGGCACCTTGGTCGGCTGCTGCACCACTGAGCCGCCGAGGCGGACCGCATCGTCGACCGCCTTGGCCATGTCGGTGACGCCGACGAAGAAGGTGACCAGATCGCCGTGGTCCTGCGGCGGACCGATCGCCGTGAAGAGGGCATTGGGTACGCCGGTGTCGACGAAGGAGTAACCGGGAAACGCGCCCTCCTGCGGGTACTTCCAGCCGAAGAGTTCACCGAAGAACGCCCTCGTGGCGTCCGGGTCGCTTGATCGGATCTCGGCGTGCACAACGGGATGACTCATGATGATCTCCACTCTCCGCGGACCCCCCGAACGGCGCCCGTCACTAATCCGACGGGTGAGTAGCCGCCGGATCGACAGGAGAGCGATGGTCAGCGGGTGATCCAGCCCCGCTCGGCGAGCGAATCGACGAACCGGTGATAGCTCCGCTCGAGTGCGTCGCGCTCGGCCGGGTCCGGCTCGACGAGGCTGCCGGGCGCGACCATCGCGGTGCTCGCCGCAGCCAGATCGCGGTGCAGGTTGCCGGCTGCGGCGAGGAGCGCCGCGCCGAAGGCAGTGTCGGCGTTCTGCGCGACCCGCAGCGGCATATCGAGCACCGTCGCACGGATCCGGGACCAGAGCGGGCTGCGGCTGCCACCACCGGCTGCCGACATCGGCGGCTCCACCGGGATGCCGAGCGAGCGGACCCGGTCGATGGCGAGCCGTTCGAGGAAGGCCACCCCTTCCAATGCCGCGCGGTGCCGCTCCACCTCATCGGCGGGCGATCCGACGGTGAATCCCCGCGCCTCGCCGCTCACGAACGGGAACCGCTCGCCATCACGCCGCAGCGGGTAGCTGACCACCGACGCCGGTCCAGCCGCGGCCGCGGCGTCGTCCAGCGCCGCCCGCCGGTCGGCCGGGGTGTCGGCGAGCGCCTCGCCGCCGGTGTTGGACGCGCCGCCGGGGAGCCACCACCCGTCCGGGTGACGGTGGCTGTAGAGCGCCCCGCTCGGGTCGGTCACCAGTTCCTCGGTCACGCCCTTGAGCACGTAGGTGGTGCCGAGTACGCCGACGAACTGGCCGGGCCGCACGGCTCCGCAGGCCAACTGGCCGGCGCACCCGTCCGTCATCCCGAGCCGTAGCTCGCAGTCGACCGGGAGACCGGTCTCGGCCGCCGTCTCCGACGACACGGTCGCTACCGGAGTGGTCGGGGCGGCCACCGGCGGAAGCCAGTCCGGGTCGACGCCGAGCGCGGCGAACGCCTCGGCGGCCCACTCGCCGACGCGTGGGTCGTAGCCGCTCTTTAGCGCGTGGCTCCAGTCGGCCGGGACCGGCGCTCCGGTGAGCGCCCAGCCGATCAGGTCCGGGGTGTGCAGCACCCGCCAGACCGGCTGCTGATGGCTCTGCGTCGCGATCCAGCCGATCCGGCCCAGGGCGGCGGTCGGGGTCACCGCCAGCCCGAGCCGGGCCCACCGCTCCTGGGCGGCCTCCTGCGCAATCGTGTTCTGTTTTGCTGCGCGCCGGTCGTCGTACATCAGGGCGGGGCCGACCGGTCGGCCGGTCCGGTCGACCGGCACGATCGTGCCGGAGGTCGCCGCGGTCGCGACCGCGCGCACCTCACGACCGCGCTGCGGCAGCGCCGCCGTCGCCGCGCGCAGCGCCGTACGCGCCGCGGGCCACCAGGTGCTCGCGTCCTGCTCACTGCGCCCGTCGCCGGGCCGCACCGGGTCGGGAAGCGCGGCGGAGCCGGTCGAGACGACAGTGCCGTCGGCGGTCACGACACTGACCCGCACCGCCGCGGTCGCGACGTCGATTCCCGCCACGACCCCGTCGGTGTCGATCACGCCGTGTCCGTCAAGGGTCGCGTCCTGCCGTCGGTCGAGGTGACGTTGCGGTCCACGATGCTAGGTCGTGGGGGCGATGTGGACAGCCTCAGGTGGGCATGTGAGGGTGGCGGCATGTCACGCTGCGCGTGAAGTTCACCCGGCTGCCGAGGAAGGACGTGCCGTAGTGCCCCCAGAGACCTCGGGCCTGCGGGCCGTAGTCTTCGATCTGGACGGCGTACTCGTCGACAGTGAGCATCTCTGGGAAGAGATGTGGGCCCGCTACGCCGCCCGGCACGACACGACCTGGACCGCGGAGCACACCTCGGCCGTACAGGGGATGAGCGCGCCGGAGTGGGCGGCCTATCTCGCGGAGGTCGCCGGCGGAGCCGAATCCGCCGAGCGGGTGGAGGCCGCGGTCGTCGACGAGATGGTCGACGCGCTCGCCGCCGGCCGGTCACCGCTGCTGCCCGGCGCCCGCCAGATGGTGCGCGACGTCAGCGACCGGGTGCCGATCGCGCTGGCCTCGTCGGCTCCGCGCCGGTTGATCGACGCGGTGCTGCAGACCCACGACCTCGTCGCCGACTTCACCGCCACCGTCTCCAGCGCGGAGGTGCCGCGGGGCAAGCCGAGCCCGGACGTCTACCTCGAAGCCGCCCGCCGCCTCGGTACGCCGCCGACGGAGTGCGTGGGCGTCGAAGACTCCAGCAACGGGATCCGCGCCGTGCACGCCGCGGGCATGACCGTCGTCGCGTTCCCCAACCCGACCTATCCGCCGAAGCCCGACGCGCTCGCGCTCGCCGACCAGATCGCCGCCGACCTCGAGGACGTACGGAGCAGGCTGCTCGCGCTCGTCGCGGCGCCGACCACCGCCGAGGACCGGCGATGACCCTGCTCGGCACGGCCGAGACGTTCAAGGCCGACTGGATCGACGGCCTCGTGTCGGCGTACGGCCGCACCGTGCGCCGGGTGCCGGACGCCTACGGCGTCGTCGGCCGGCACGTGCCGCGGCCCGGCAAGGTGGCCGTCATCATCGGCGGCGGGTGCGGGCACTACCCGGCGTTCGCCGGGCTGGTCGGCGACGGCCTCGCCGACGCTGCCGTCATCGGCGACGTCTTCACCAGCCCTAGCGCCGAGCAGGTCTACCGCACCGCCCGCGCGGCCGACGGCGGCGCCGGCGTGCTGTTCAGTTTCGGCAACTACGCCGGCGACATCATGCACTTCGGTCTCGCCGGACGGCGGCTCGCCGGCGAGGGCATCGACAACCGCACCGTGCTGGTGACGGACGACGTCGCCACCGGCTCGGCCGAGCACACCGACGACCGGCGCGGGGTCGCCGGCGGACTGTTCGTCTTCAAGGTCGCCGGCGCGGCCGCCGACCGCGGCGACGACCTGGCCGGGGTGGAGGCGGCCGCACGCAAGGCCAACGCCGCCACCCGCACCTTCGGCATCGCGTTCGACGGCTGCACGCTGCCCGGCCAGACCGAGCCGCTGTTCACGGTGGACGCCGGTCACATGGAGCTCGGCCTCGGGATCCACGGCGAGCCGGGTGTCCGGACGGCCGAGCGGGTGGGCGCCGACGAGATCGCCGACATCCTCGTCGACGCCGTGCTCGCCGAGCTCCCCGACGTCGGCGACGGGCGGGTCGCCGTCGTCGTCAACGGACTCGGGCGCACGAAGTACGAGGAAATGTTCGTCTGCTACGGACAGATCCATCGTCGGCTCGCGGCGGCCGGGCTGCGGCCGCACCGGCCGGAGGTCGGCGAGTTCGTCACCTCGCTCGACATGGCCGGGCTCTCGCTGTCGCTGATGGTTCTCGACGACGAGCTCGCCAGTTTGTACGACGCCCCGTGCGACACCCCGGCGTTCCGGTCGGTCGCGCCGCATTCCGGCCGCCTCGACCGCGGAGGACGATGTGCCAGCAGCGGCTCCGGCGATCGGCGACACGGTCGAGATCCCGGCCGAGGGCGGCGGGATCGCCGGCGACCTGCTCGCGGCGGCGCTGGAGGCGGTGGAGAAGGAAGAGGACAACCTCGGCCGGCTCGACGCGGTCGCCGGCGACGGCGACCACGGCCTGGGCATGGTGCGGGGGCTCCGCGGAGCCCTGGCTGCGACGCGATCCAGCGGCGTCGACGGCGACGACGCCGGGTCGGTCGGCACCGCACTGCTCGCGGCGGGTACGGCGATGGCCGACGCCGCCGGCGGCGCGTCCGGCGCGCTCTACGGAGTGCTGCTCACCGAGATCGGCGCGGCACTCGCCCGGTCCGGTGCACGCGACGTGACACTCCCGCTGCTCACCGACGCCGTCGATGCGGCGTACGACGCGGTCGTCGACCTCGGCGGGGCGAAGGTCGGCGACAAGACGATGCTCGACGCGCTGGACCCGTTCCGGCGGGTGCTGCGCGAACAGGCCGGCGTGTCGGTCGCGCAGGCCTGGCGGGTCGCCGCCGACGCCGCCGCCGACGCGGCCGCCGCCACCGCGGGCATGGTGGCGAAGACCGGGCGCGCGGCGCGGCTCGGCGACCGGGGCCGCGGCAGCCCGGATCCGGGGGCGACGTCGCTGGCGCTGATCGCGGCCGCCACCGGCACGGTGCTCGCCGCCCGCTGCGGCACGTCGGCAGGGAACTCGTCCAAGGAGGCACAGGAATGAGCGGCATGCGGATCGCCATCGGCGCCGACAACGCCGGCGTACAGCTGAAGAACGTGCTGCGCGACCAGCTGCGCGACGACCCACGGGTCGGCGAGGTCCGCGACGTCGGCGTACCCGACGAGGCGGACTCGACCGACTACCCGCTGGTCGCGCTCGATGCGGCCCGGGCCGTCGCCGAGGGTGAGGTGGACCGGGCGATCCTGATCTGCGGCACCGGAATCGGCATGTGCATCTCGGCGAACAAGGTCCCCGGGGTCCGGGCCACCGTCGCGCACGACTCCTACTCCGCCGAGCGTTCCATCAAGTCCAACGACTGCCAGGTGCTGACCATGGGCGCCCGGGTGATCGGGCCGGAGCTCGCCAAGAAGATCGTCGGGGAATGGGTCGGCTACGTGTTCGACCCGTCGTCGCCGAGCGCGGCCAAGGTCGCACACATCGTCGATTACGAAGAGGGACAACGCACCGACGCGTCCCGCTGATCAACACCCGGAGGAGAAGTCGGTTGCGAGTCCTCACCGCCGGCGACCAGTTCGTCAGCAACGCGCTGCTCGGCGACGCCCTGCGCGCCGAACTCGGCGAGACGAAGCCGGACATCGCCGAACTCACCCTGCCCTGGCCGCAGGAGCCGTTCGGGCCGGTCGGCAACGTGCTCGAGGCGAGCGGCACCGAGGACCAGGTGATCGAGGCGCTCGGCAACGCCGAGGCGGTGGCGACCGAGATGGCGCCGTTCACCGACCGCGTCTTCGCCGCCGACCCGGACCTCCGGTTGGTGGCGGTGGCGCGCGGAGGTCCGGTCAACGTCGACCTCGCCGCGGCCACGAAACACGGGGTCGCGGTCACGTTCACGCCGGGCCGCAACGCCGCCGCCGCGGCCGAGTTCGCCGTGGGGCTGATGCTCGCCGCGATGCGCAAGATCACCCTGTCGGACGCCTGCCTGAAGGCCGGCCAGTGGCGCGGCGATCTCTACGCCTACGACGAGGCCGGCACCGAACTCGACGGCAGCACGGTCGGGCTGGTCGGCTACGGCGCGATCGGGCGGATCGTCGCCCGGGTGCTGACCGCGTTCGGCGCCCACGTGCTCGTCGCCGATCCCTTCGCCGACCCGGCCGGGATCGCCGCCGACGGAGTCGAACTCGTCGAGCTGGACGACCTGCTGCGGCGCAGCCGGGTGGTCAGCCTGCACGCCCGGCTCACCGAGTCGACCCGCAACCTCATCGACGCGGACAAGCTCGCGCTGCTCCCCGCCGACGCCGTGCTGGTCAACACCGCCCGCGGCGGTCTGCTCGACTACGCCGCCGTGACCGACGCGCTGCGCGCCGGCCGGCTCGGCGCCCTCGCCCTCGACGTCTACGACGTCGAGCCGCCGCCCGCGGACTGGCCGCTGCGCGACCTCCCCAACGTCGTCGCGACCTCGCACCTGGCCGGCGCCACCCGCGAGACGGCGGAGCGCGCGGCCCGGATCGTCGCCGCCGAAGTCGGGCGGCTCGCCCGCGGTGAGCCGCTGCGGCACCTCGCCACCCCGGACGTCGGAGTCGGCCCGGCATGATCATCGGTGTCGATGCCGGCACCTCGGTCACCAAGGCGGCCGCCTTCGACCGGGCCGGTCGGGCGGTCGCCGCGGCCAGCCAACCGACCCGACTTCTGCGGCCCGCGCCGGGTCAGGCCGAACAGGACCTCGACGAGGTCGTCGACACCGTCGCGACGGTGGTCAAGGAGGTCGCCGCGGCCCTGCCCGAACCGGTCACCGCGCTCGCCCTCACCGGCCAGGGTGACGGGTTGTGGCTGCGCGACGCCGACGGGCACGCCACCCGGCCACCGATCTCCTGGCTGGACGGTCGGGCCGGTCCGCTGCTCGAACGCTGGCGGTCCGACGGAGTCGTCGACGAGGTCTACCGGCGTACCGGGTCGGGGCTGTTCCCGGGCTGCCACGCCCCGTTGCTCGCGACCCTCGCAGCCGAGGAACCGGCGGCGCTCGACCGCGCGGTCGTCGCCGGCTACTGCACCGACGCGATCGCGCAGCGACTCACCGGCACGGTCACCGTCGACGCCTCCGACGCGTCGTTGCCGTTCCTCGACGTCACGAGCCGCCGGTACGACGCCGCGGCCATCGCCGCCTGCGGACTGTCCGACCTGACCCGGCTGCTCCCCGCGCCCGCGCCGCCCGGCACGGTGCTGCATCTCGACCGGCGCGGCGCGGCCCTGCTCGACCTGCCCCTCGGGCTCCCGGTGACGTGCGGGCCGTTCGACCTGCCGGCCTGCGCGCTCGGCAGCGGGGTCGCCGTACCCGGCGAGGGCCTGCTCACGATCGGGACAACGCTGGCCTGCCAGGTGCTCACCGACACCGTCGACATCGACGCCGGCCGGGAGCCGGCCGGCATGTTCCTCTGCGTACCGGATCGGGCACGCTGGCTGCGCGCGATGCCGGCGATGGTCGGGACGGCGAGCCTCGAGTGGTTGCTCGACCTGCTCGGTCTGGGTGTCGCCGACCTCGGCCCGCTGCTCGCGGACAGTCCGCCCGGCGCCCACGGCGTAGCCGCGCTCCCGTTCCTGTCGCCGTCCGGTGAGCGGGCGCCGTTCGTCGACACCCGGGCCCGGGCGCAGGTCGCCGGGGTGTCGCTGGAATCCACCCGAGCCGACATCGTGCGCGCCGTCTGCGAGGGCATCGCCTTCGCGGCGCGGCACTGCCTGGAGGCGGCCGGCCTCGCCGGGCGGCTGGCCGTCTGCGGCGGCGGCACCGCGTCCGCGCCCTGGACGCAGGTGTTCGCCGACGTGATCGGGCGACCGTTGCAGGTCCCGGCCGAGCCGGAGGTCGGTGCCCGCGGCGCGGTCATGGTGGCGTGGGCCGCGCTCGGCGAGCCGGTCGACGAGCAGGAATGGCGGGCCGGATCGCGCACCGTCGCTCCCCGTCCCGAGACGCGGGACCACTACGACGAGGCCTACGTGCGCTACCGCCGCACCCTTGCCACCGTGCGTCCACTGTGGCGGGAGTGACCGGAGTAGACGACGTACGGCGTCGGCGGTTATTCGGTGGATCGGCCCGATTCGTCGGACGCCTGCGCGCTGCGACTCTTCCGTGCGACGCTGGTTTTCTATCGGGGAGTTGCCATGTCAGAGTCTGGATCGCCGCCTGCGGACACGCCGCAGCCGAGCGAGTCGCCCGAGCCGGAGAAGTCCGACACCGGCCTGCCGACCGCGGAAGCATCGACACCCGACGACGCCGGTTCGGCGTCGGCTGAAACAGACCCCGGTTCGGCGCCTGCCGAGGCGGTTGGTACGGCGGTCCCCGCAGGTGGCACGGGCTACCCGGCCCAGGCGCCCTACGGTGCCTACCCGGGTCCGACCGGTCCACTCGGTGAGACGCGCAAGATCGGCATGAGCATCCTGCTGGCGATCGTCACCCTGGGGATCTACTGCTTCTACTGGGTCTACCAGACCCAGAAGGAAGTCAAGGACCACAGCGGGATCGGCGTCGGCGGCGGTCTCGGCCTGCTGCTGTACTTCCTCATCGGCATCGTCACCGTGTTCCTGGTGCCGGCCGAGATCAACGAGATGATGCGGCTGACCGGGCGGGAGAGCAAGGTGTCCGGCCTGACCGGGTTCTGGATGCTGATCCCGCTCGTCGGACCGTTCATCTGGTTCCCGAAGGTGCAGGGACAGCTCAACGAGTACTGGGAGTCGCTCGGGGCGCCTCCGCCGTAGTCGGCACGCCGGTCACCGGTGCTGCACGGGCGGGGTGGTTCATGCCAAGCTGTTCCGACCCTGTTCCGACTGGGCGATCGCCCGCCACGAGGAGGACACCGTGACCGGCTACGGTTCTGGCTCGCAGGACGACCCGGACCGCCGGGGAGACGATCCGGCGCAGTTCCCGAATGCGCCGACCCCCCCGCCGTCAGGGGGTACGCCGCCGCCGGCTGACCAGGGCCCGCCCGGGCAGTACCCGCCGCCGGGCCAATATCCGCCGCCGGGGCAGTACCCGCCGCCCGGCCAGTACCCGCCGCCCGGCCAGTACCCGCCACCCGGGCAGTACCCGCCCGGGCAGAATCCGCAGGGACAGGCGCCACCGCCGGGTCAGTACCCGCAGGGGCAGTACGGGGGCTACGGCCAGCGGCCGCCCGCCCCGACCCCGCTGGAGATGCCCAAGGAAGTCAACTGGGCGTCCGCTCTGATGATCATCACCGCGCTCGTCGGGTTGATCTCCGCGATCGTCCAGCTGGCGGACCGGACCGGGTTCATCAACGCAATCCGCAACGCCAACACGTCCTACACCGATGCGCAGATCAACTCGGCCTACAACGTCGCCCGGGCGATCGCGATCGTCGTCGGCATCGTGTTCACCGCGCTCTACGTGCTGCTCGCGCTGCAGGTCCGCCGGGGGCGGAACTGGGCGCGGATCGTCACCACCGTGCTGCTCGGGCTGGGGATCGTCGGCGGCCTCTCCGGGCTCGCGGGCGCCGGCCCCGGGTCGACGAAGGGCCTGGGGATCATCAGCCTGCTGGTCGACATCGCGGTCGTCGTACTGCTGTGGCTCAAGCCGTCGACCGACTTCTTCAACTCCCGCCGCCGACCTCGCTACTGACCGGTCACCGGCCGGCGGGGGCGCGCGTCAGGACTTGTTCTTGACGCACTGGGTGAGCTCGCTCTGGCTCGGTGCGTGACCCAGCTTCGTCTTGCAGTCGCTGTAGAGGTGGTACGAGAGCACCAGGAGGACCACCGACACCACCAGCCCGAGCGCGCCGAGGACGATCCCGGCGATCGCAAAGCCCCGCTTGTCGGCGATGCCCCGTTTGACCTGGCGGAAGGCGAGGATCCCGAAGACGAGGCCGAGCAGGCCGGCGATCACGCTGATGAAGACCGACCGGAACAGGAAGACGCCGGCGAGCGACACCACGCCGAGCAACATCGCAGCGAGCGGCATCCCGTTACGGGGTGGCGGCCGATCTGCGGTGTCGTCCTCAGGCCAGGCCGGCCCGTCGCGCTCGTCGCTCACGGATCGCTCCTCGGCACTAGCCCCTGGACTGTGGCCACGATGATAAGGCGTCGCCTGCTCGACGGCGCGGCGGGCAGGATTCGCCGCGCCAGGTTCACTCGGCCGGATCGCTGTGCCCTTGCTCCGCCTCGCGACTCAAGGGCACAGCGATCAGACCGGGCTCCCGACGGTGCGTGCGTTCCAGGCCGGGCAGGCCCGGATCGCCCGGCACTGGCTCGCTGCTCGCCTCGCCGGGTGACGAAACCGCCCGCCTAGGCTTGGGCAGTTGACACCGCGCGGAGAGGGAGCGATGACGCCGGAGGAGAGTCGACTCACCCAGCGGGGGGTGGCGATCGTCGCCGCCCACCTTCATGGCGACAAGCCAGGGCGCGACATCCTCGTGGAGCAGTTCGTGGAGGCCGGGATGTTTCCGCGGCTGGCCGACGCGTTCACCTACGCCGCGATCGTCGCCGTCGATCTCGCGGCGACGGCGATGGGCGAGCCGTTCGAGGCGGTCCTGCGTGAGGTGGCGGCCCAGCCGGACGTGAAGCTGGTGCCCGGTGGTCGCCCGCCCTGGGTCAAGGCGGTGCAGCTGGCCGACGCCGCGCGCCGGGACAACCGGGCCGCCGCCGTCGTCGCGTCGACCATGGACCTGGCCGATGCGGTCAACGCCACCTTCCAGCTCGCGGTCAGCGCATTCGTCGCGCTGGACGAGGTGCCACAGCTCGCCGTCCGCTCCGCTGCGGACTGGGCCACGACCGTGGCGACGAGCGCCGCCGCGGGAGCGGGCGTGGACGAGGAGCGGGGAGAAGGCGGCTGACCTCCGTCGTGCCGGTCACGCGGCGATGATCACCGCTACCATCGACCCGGCCTGCCGAAAAGACGCGAAGGAGCATGAGGTGACGAATATCGTTCTCGACGCCGAGGCCGGTCTGGCGAACGAGTACGACCGCAACGGCGTGGTCCAGGTGCGCTCGGCGCTGACTCCTGACGAGGTCGCCGAGATCCGCGAGGTCTTCATGACCCAGGTCGAAAAGGACCGCTCGCTCGGTCACGACGACCACGTGCCGGACGACGACGTACTCGCTCGTTACCCGCGATTCGTGCATCCCCACCGGCACGCCGACCTCCCGATCGGGCGGATCGCCCGGCGGCTGATGCTCGACCGGCGGCTGATCGGCCGGGTCACCGACATGATCGGGCCCCCGTTGGCCGCGCAGTCGATGTTCTACTTCAAGCCGCCCACTGCGCGCGGTCAGGCGTTGCACCAGGACAATCTCTTCCTGCGCGCGCACCCGGAGACCTGCATCGCCGCCTGGATCGCGATCGACGACTGCGACGTCGACAACGGCGGGCTCACCGTCGTGCCCGGGTCGCACCGCTACGAATTGGTCTGCCCGGGCGAGGCCGACATGAACGAGTCCTTCTCCGCCAACGAGGTCAAGGTCCCCGACCACATGGAGAAGGTGCAGACCGAGATGAAGGCCGGCGACGTGCTCTTCTTCCACGGCAGCATGGTGCACGGATCAGGTCCCAACCGGACCACCGACCGCTTCCGCCGGTCGCTCATCTTCCACTACGTCCCGCAGTCCAGCGTCGAGATCGCCAAGTTCTACAACCCCATGCTGACCCCGGCCGGTGACGAGGTGGCCGTGCCGGAGACCGCCGACGGTGGCGGACCCTGCGGTGAGGGTTGGCAGCCGGTCGGCCCGCACTGACCCATCGGCGGCGCATGACTGGGTCGTGCGCCGCCGATGGGTCGTCGACCGCTTCGGTCCGAACCTGCCGCCCAGTCCGCGTCAACGTGACGTTGATGCGGCGTATAGCGCTTGAACGTGACGTTCAAGCGGAACGGAGGACGTCGCCCGCGACGGCACGCCCCCCCTCCGTTCGCTCGAACGCAGGAGCGCGAGCGCGGATGCGGCGGGTGAGCCGGCCTCGGCGGTGTAGGCGAGGATGCGTTGGCCGTCGGCGTCGGGCAGGTGCAGCACCTCGAAGCCGAGATCGAGGTCGCCGACCTCCGGGTGATGGAACTGCTTGACGCCCGTCGTACACCTCTGGACGGGATGCCTCGCCCAGAGCGACGCGAATTCCGGGCTGTTGAGCGAGAGTTCGCCGATCAGCTCGGTCAATTCCTGGTCGTCCCTGAACTGGGCGGCCACGAAACGCATCGATGCGACGGCCAGTGAAGCCTCGGCGCGCCAGTTGCGATACAGCTCGCGGGTGTGCGGGTCGAGGAACAGCATGCGGATGAGATTCGGGCGGTCTCTGGGCCGCTGCGGTGCATCGACATCGAGATGCCCGGCCAGCAGGAGATGTCCCAGCCGGTTCCACGCCAGAACCTCGCTGCGCCGCCCCATGACCACCGCGGGGACGTCGTCCATGGCGTTCAGCAGGCGGACGGTGCCCGGCCGGGCATGGTCGGGTTTCGCCACTCGGCGGCGAGGGGCACGGACCGGTCGGGCCAGCGCGTGCAGGTGCGCCCGCTCGTCGTCGGACAGACTCAGGGCGCGGGCGATCGCGTCGATGACCGCCTCGGAGGCATTGGTCGACTGTCCCTGCTCGAGCCGGGTGTAGTACGTCGCCGAGACTCCGGCGAGCTGCGCGAGCTCCTCGCGCCGAAGGCCGGGCACCCGGCGGGCGCCGTAGGACGTGATGCCGACGTCCTCGGGGCGGAGCGCCGCCCGGCGGGTGCGTAGGAACTCACCGAGCTCGCCGACACCGGGTGGACGGTCCATGCCGATCATTATTGCCCGGTGCCGCGGGATCTGCCTGACCCTGCCGAGTGGTAGGCACGCGCAGCATAGGCGGAGCAGGGACCTGGTTGATCCGCTCCGGCGGTTCGAGGCTGGTGCTCCCAAGCACTCCTCGAGTCGGAAGGATCTCCGTGACCCTCGACCAGGACGTCACCGCGTCCGCAACCCGCACCGAACGCTCCGCACGGGTCGCGATGACCGGACGGCAACGCCTCGTCCTGGTCGTCCTGCTCGCCGCGAGCTTCACCCTCGCCGTCGACTTCTCGATCCTCAACGTCGCCCTGCCGGCGATCGGCGCCGACGTCGGCCTCGGTCTCGATCACCTGCAGTGGATCGCCACCGCGTTCGCGCTGTGCGCTGCGGGCTTCACCCTGTCCTTCGGCAGGATCGCCGACATCTTCGGACGCCGCCGGATGTTCCTGTCGGGCATGGCCGTGCTGGGTGTGGCCTCGCTCGTCGGCGGACTCGCGCAGCAGCCGGCCACACTGATCGCCGCGCGGGTGGCGCAGGGTCTGGCGACCGCGATGGTCACGCCCGCCGCGCTGTCGTTGCTGACGACCTCGTTTCCGGAAGGCCCGCAGCGGGCGAGAGCGCTCGGGCTCAACGGCTCGTTGATGGCAGCGGGCTTCACCACGGGCGCGGTGCTCGGGGGCGTTCTCACCGATCTGCTCAGTTGGCGGTGGGCGTTCTTCATCAACGTCGTCGTCGCGATCGCCGTCCTGACTGTCGCACCGGCCGTGCTCACCGAGAGCCGCCGCCAACGGCGCCCGCGGCTGGATGTCCCCGGCGCCCTGGTCGTCACCGCGGGACTGCTCGCCGTCGTCTACGGCCTGACCAGCGCGGGGGAGTTCTCGTGGGGTGCTCCGCAGGCGTGGGCGTCGCTCCTCGTCGGTGCTGTTCTGCTCGCGACGTTCTGGGTGATCGAGAGCCGGGTCGCCGAGCCGCTGCTGCCGGTGGCGATCCTGGCCCGTCGTACCGTCGTCTGGGGCAACGCGGCCGGGCTCCTGGCGTTCGCCACCGAGACCTCGCTGGTCTTCCTGTTGACCCTGTATCTGCAGAAGGTCCTCGGCTTCTCCGCGCTGGCGGCCGGACTGTCGTTCGCCGTGCTCGGTGTCGGCACCGTTCTCGGTGGCGTCGTCGGTCCGCGGGTGATCGGCCGGGTGGGGTCGAGGAACACGATGGTTGTCGGGCTCCTGGTGCAGGCCGCCGCCACGATTCCGCTGGTCCTGCTCGGCACCGGTTCCGGCTGGATCATCCTGCTGCTCGCCGCGACGTTCGTCGGCGGCGTGGCCAACCTGGCCGCGATCGTCGGCTTCGTCGTCACCGCGACCTCGGGTCTGCCCGACGAGGAGCAGGGGCTGGCCACCGGCATGGCGACGATGAGCCAGCAGGTGGGCATCACCATGGGCATCCCGATCATGTCCGCCATCGCCACCGCCCACCTCCACTCCGCGGCCGCGGCGATGCCCGGGGCGGTGCTGTCCGGGCTGACGACAGCCATCGCGGTCAACGCCGCGCTCTGCGTCGTCACGGCTCTCGGGGTCGGCCTGGGCCTCCGTGAGCGGGCGGCATCGGCGACCCGGTGAGCCGTCCCGCTCAGGCGTCGGCCAACCTTCCTGGGTAGGTCTGTCCAGGGAGGGAGGTCGCCATGCGTAACACCAAGTGGACCCGCTGACCTGACCTCCCGCCATTCCGCATCAACGTGACGTTGATGCCGCTAGATGGCTTGAACGTGACGTTCACGCGGAATCGCGAGAGGGTCGATCGGGCCGGGCTACGCCGAGGAATCCGGGTGGTGGGCCTGGTAGGCCTCCAGGGCCTCACCGGCGGTGGCGAAATACGCGTCGGATCCGACGGCGTCGGTGATGCCGTAGCGGTCGAGCTGGCGGCGGACGGGGACGATGATGTTCGACAGCACGAGTCGGCTCCCACGCCTCTTCGCCTTCTCGCAGATCTGCAGCAACACGGAGGCGGCGGAGTAGTCGACGTCGCCGATCGCCGCGCCGTCCAGACAGAACCACGTCGGCGGCTCGTCGCCGATCAGCCCGACGACGTCGGTGACCAGGCGCGCCGCGTTCGCGAAGTAGACGCTGGTGCCGAAGCGGTAGATGACCAGGCCGGGCACCGTGCGGGCTCCCTTGGACACCGGCACGGATTGCCAGTGTCCCGCGGGCCGACTTCACCAGGACGCTGTTGTGCGGGCTGTAGCTGTGCCGCAGATGGTCCACCATCGAGGCCAGTACGGCGAGGATGACGCCCTGCTCCACGCCGAGGAGGACGACCGCGAGTGTGGTGAGCACGGCGACGGCGAATTCCGCGCGGCGTACGGCGAAAAGCCGGCGCAGTCCATGGACGTCGATCAGTTGCAGCCCGATCAGGAAGACCACCGCCGCCAACGCGGCGGTCGGCAGATATTCCAGCGGCTTGGTGACGAGGACCAGCACCAGCAGCACGATCCCGCCGGCGGTGAGCTGGGAGAGCTGGCTTCGCCCGCCGGCGCCGTCGACGATCTGGGTCTTCGTCGGACTCCCGTTGACCACGAACGTGCCGGTGAAGGCGGCGGCGACGTTGGCGCCGCCGAGGCCGACGAGGTCGACGTCCTCGGTGAACTCCTCCTCGTACTTCGCCGCGTAGGCGCGCGATGTCGCCGCGCTCTGCGCCAGGATCACCGCGAACATCGACGCCGCGACACCGAAGAGCAGCGATACGTCATGCCAGTGCACCGTCGGCACCGTCAGGTCCGGCAGCCCGCGGGGTACCGAGCCCACGACGTGGATCCCTTTCGCGGCGAGGTCCGCCGCCCAGCTGACCGTGATCGCGGCGACGACGGCGATCAGCCCGCCCGGGATCCGTGGGTTGAGCAGGCGGACTCCGATGACGATGACGATGACCCCCACCGCGACGAGCATGGCGCTCAGCTGCGCCTGTCCGAGTTCCTGGACGGTGTGGACGACCATGCTCACCGTTTCGCGACCACGCTTCGGTACGCCGAGCATGTCTGGCAACTGACCTAACGCGACCTCGATCCCCACGCCGGTCAGGAAGCCGACGAGCACGGTCCGGGACAGGAAGTCGGCGAGGAAGCCGAGCCGGGTCACCCGCGCGAGCAGCAGCAGCGCCCCGGCCATCAGGGCGGCGAGGCCGGCGAGCTGCACATACCGTGGCGACCCGGCGGCCGCGATACCGACCAGCCCCGCCGCCAGGATCGCGGCGGTGGCCGAGTCGGCGCCGACCACGAGGTGCCGGGACGAGCCGAGTACGGCGAAGACCGCCATGGGCAGCAGCAGCGTGTAGAGGCCGGTGACCACCGGCATTCCGGCGATCTTCGCGTAGCCGAGCACCTCGGGGATGCTCAGTGCGGCGAGGGTGACACCGGCCAGCATGTCGATCGGCACGCGGGACCGCTGCAGCGGAAGGATTCCGTGGAGCATCGGCAGGCCGGGCCGCGCCACCTACTCCGCCTCGTCCTCGCCGGTGGGCCGGGGCGGCGTCGAGCATCTTCGACCCGACTCAGGTAGGCGCGCGGGCTGTCGCTGGTCGCACCGAGCGCCCCGACCCGGTCGCGGAGCTCCCGGTCGGACGTCACGACCGTCACGGCGCGCGTGTCGGGAGCGGCGGACTCGGCGCGGACGAGGTCGACGATCTGGTCGTCGCCGGATCCCGAGGCATGGACGACCCGTACGCCGTCGTGATCTCCGACCGGCACGCCGCCCCGTCCCGCGCCTTCGAGGACGACGACCGTGTCGTGGGTCGCGGAACGCCCGCGGCGGATGCTGTCGACGAGGCGTCGCGCCGCGCCCGCACGATCCCGCCACCAGCCGTCGGGGCGGGAGCCCACCACGTTGGCGGCGTCGACGATCGTCAACGGCGGCCGTGCCATGAGCAGAGGCTAGTCGGTGGCCATGCCGACAGCGTGGGTATGCGTGGGCGCGGGTGGCGGCTGATCGCCGTGTACGACGAGCACCGGGCAGGTCGCGTGCTCGGCGCATTCCCTGCTGGCCGACCCGAGCAACCGACCGGCGAGACCGCCGTGTCCCCGGCCCCCGACCACCAGCATCGTGGCGCTCTTGCTCTGGTCGAGCAGGACCTTCGCGACGTGGCCCTCCTGCACGACTGCGCGGAGGTGGTCGGGTCGCTGCGAGCCGAAGACCTCGCCGATCGTCGTCTCGAGCGATGTCTGCGCGTCCGCCTCCGGGTTCCAGTTCTCGGGGACGTAGGTTCCCGCCGACCAGCCGGCGCTGGTCGGGAAATCCCAGGCCATCACCGCGTCGACGGTCGCGCCGATCTGCGCCCCGAGCGCCGTAGCCCAGCGCAGCGCCTGCCTGGAGTGCTCCGAGCCGTCGACCCCGACGACGATGCGTTGGTCATCCTCGCTCATGCGGTCCCCCTCCCGACCACCTCAGTATGTGCAGTCGGGCACCGTGGCGGGTGGCAGAACTGACAGGCTGCGTATGCATGTGCTACTTTTCCGATCGTGTTAATAGGGATTGCCCCTGACCTGACGGTCCGCCGCCATGTCGACCTCTGTCGGCAGGCCAGTGCGGTCTGTCCCATCGCCTGAGACGACAGCCCTCTCCCGGCGCTCGTCCGCCGAATGTCACCCCGGTGGCATGCGCAGTCACCTCGCCCTTGCCCGGTCACCCGACCTGTGGAGATCGTTCATGGCTCTTCCCCAATCCACCGCGACGGCACCGTCGGCCCCGGAGGTCGCCCCCGTCGAGAGCGCCGGTCGCGCCACGCCAGAGGCGACGGGCCCGGCGAAGAACGGCACGCCGGCGCGCGCCGACGCCGTCGGTGGCCGGATCTTCGCCGTTGGGTGAGCGTGTCGCCATCCTGGGTCTCTGGCAGATCGCCAGTGGCTCCGGCCTCATTCCCACCACGAAACTCGCGGCACCGAGCACGGTCGCCAGCACCGCGTGGCATCTCATCCAGTCGGGCCAGTTGGGCGATGCGATGGCCGTGTCGCTCCGCCGGGTCGCGCTCGGGTTGGTCATCGGCTGCATCACCGGTGTCGTCCTCGGCCTGCTCTCGGGCTCTACCGGTGGGGCGATGCGCTGGTCGACCCGCCGCTGCAGATGCTGCGGACGCTGCCGCACCTGGGACTGGTCCCGCTGTTCATCCTCTGGTTCGGGATCGGCGAGGAGCCGAAGGTCGTCCTGATCGCGCTCGGCGTGACCTTCCCGCTCTACCTCAACGTGCACAGCGCGGTGCGTGCGGTCGATCGCCGGCTGATCGAAGCGGCCACCGTGTTCCGCTTCTCCCGCTGGCAACTCATCCGGCACGTCATCTTCCCGTCCGCCCTGCCGCAGGTGCTCGTCGGACTCCGGCAGGGAATCGGAATCGCCTGGCTCACCCTCATCGTGAGTGAGCAGGTCAACGCCAACTCCGGGCTCGGCTACATGATCAACAATGCCCGCGACTTCCTGCAGACCGACGTCATCGTCGTCGGGCTCGTCGTCTACGCGGTACTCGGTCTGTTGTCCGACTGGATCGTCCGCATCCTCGAGAGGAGGGCACTGGCATGGCGACAGACCAACGTCGCTCGGTGACCACGGAACCCATCGGCCCGTCGGCCGAGCCATCCGCCGACCGGGCGGCCGTCCGCATCAGGGGTCTGAGCAAGTCGCTTCGGCGACACCGTCGTGCTCGACGACCTCGACCTCGATCTGCGGCCGGGCGAGTTCGCCGCGCTGCTCGGGCGAAGCGGATCAGGGAAGTCCACCCTGCTGCGGATTCTCGCCGACCTCGACCGGGCCGTGAGTGGCACCGCCGAGGTGCTCGGGTCGGTGTCGATGGCCTTTCAGGAACCCCGGCTGTTGCCGTGGCGGCCCGTGTGGCAGAACCTCGTACTCGGAATGCCGTCCGACCGGGCCGACCGAAAGACCGCGGAGCGAGCGCTGACCGAGGTCGAGTTGTCTGGCGCCGAAGATCGCTGGCCGATCACGCTCTCCGGTGGCCAGGCGCAGCGGGTCTCCCTGGCCCGCGCGCTGGTCCGCGAACCCGATGTCCTGCTGCTGGACGAGCCGTTCGGCGCGTTGGACGCACTGACCCGCATGTCGATGCACCGGCTCGTCACCGACCTGTGGCGTCGGCACCGGCCGGCGGTGCTCCTCGTGACGCACGACGTGGACGAGGCACTCCTGCTCGCCGACCGCGTACTCGTCCTCGACGAAGGGCGCATCGTCGCCGACCACCCGGTCGACGTCCCCCATCCCCGTGACCCCGAGCGGCTCGCCGGCCTTCGTCGCACCGTTCTCGCCGATCTAGGAGTTGTCGTTGAAGACGCCGCATGACCGCCACCCGGGACGAATGATCCGCATCCTGACGGCCGGACTGGCCGCCACCGCACTTGCGGCGCTGGCGGCCTGCTCGTCGTCCTCGACCAGTTCCGGGCAGGGCCCGGTGCCGAAGCCGAAGCTGGTGAGCGCCGCAAAGCTGTCCAAGGTGACCCTGAAGGTCGGTGATCAGAAGGCGGGCGCCGAGGCGCGGCTGAAGGCCGCCGGACTGTTGAACAACGTGCCCTACAAGATCCAGTGGTCGACCTTCACCTCCGGACCGCCGGAGCTGGAAGCGGTGTCGGCCGGCGCCATCGACATCGGCGGCGTGGGTAACACACCGCCGATCTTCTCCGCCGCGGCGCACGCGAAGATCGTCATCGTCTCGGCGTCGCAGGACAAGCCGCCGGCGACACGATCCTCGTGCCCAAGGGGTCCGCCCATCCACAGCGTCGCCCAGCTCAAGGGCAAGACCGTGGTGTCGCCAGGGCAATTCGCGCACGGCAATCTGCTGCTGCAGCTGAAGAAGGCGGGCATGACGCCCGAGGACATCAAGACGAGTTTCCTCGCGCCTCCGACGCCTACGCCGCCTTCACCCAGAAGCGGATCGACGCCTGGGCCGTCGGGATCCCTACTCCGCCCAGGCGCAGGTAGTGCCGGCGCGCGCATTCTGGTCAGCGGCACGGGCGTCGCCAACGGACTCGGCTTCGACGTCGCAAGTCGCGACGCACTCGCCGACCCGGCGCGCAACACGGCTATCCGCGATACGTGATGCGGATCGCCAAGGCCTACAAGTGGACCCGTTCTCATCCGACGCAATGGGCGAAGGTCTATGCGGCCCAGACAGGCCTGCCGCTCAAAGCGACGCTTCTCTCGTCGGAGCGCAGCGAGGACAAGCCGGTCGCGCTGACGTCGACGAGCCTGAAGTCCGAGCAGTCCCTCACAGACGCCTTGTACGACGCCGAGGTCAGTCCCACCAAGCCGACCTTCTCGGACTACGTCGACCGCCGCTCGACTCCGAAATCGCCGCGCTGTCCTGAGCACACATACTGTCGAACGAGACGGAGAATCTCGATGTCCGTGACACTGCACTGGTTTCTCACCACCTCGGGCGACGGCCGCAGCGTCGTCGGGGCTTCCACGGCGCCCGCGGCCGGGCGGCGTCGAAGGGATTTCGCGAGCCCGACATCGACTACCTCGCGCAGGTGGCCCGCGCGGCCGAGCACCTCGGCTTCACCGGTGCGCTACGCCGACCGGCACGTGGTGCGAGGACGCCTGGCTGGCCACCGCCGCGCTGATGCCGAGACCGAGCCGGCTGAAGTTCCTCGTGGCGTTCCGCCCGGAGTCATCTCCCCGACGCTGGCCGCCCAGATGGCCGCGAGCTACCAGCGGCTCTCCCGCGGGCGCCTGCTGCTCAACGTGGTGACCGGCGGCGACGCGGTCGAGCAGCAGCGCTTCGGCGACTGGCTCGACCACGACTCGCGATACGCCCGCACCGACGAATTCCTGCGCGATCGTCCGCGGCGCCTGGAGCGGTACGCCGTTCGACTTCGACCGGCGACCACTCCAGGTCGAGGGCGCGACCGTCGCCGTCACACCGGACCCGACCCGGGCATCTACTTCGGGGCTCGTCAGCCGCGCTGCCGGTCGCGCGCGCCACGCCGACGTCTACCTGACCTGGGGCGAGCGTCCGGCGCAGGTCGCCGAGAAGATCGGCCGGGTCCGCGAGCTCGCGGAGGCCGTCGGACGGCAGGTGCGCTTCGGCATCCGGCTGCACACGATCAGCCGCGACAGCTCGGCGGAGGCGTGGGCCGAGGCGCAGCGGCTCCTCGACGCGCTCGACCCGGAGGCCATCGCCAAGGCGCAGAGCAGTTGCGCTCGAGCCAGTCGGTCGGCCAGCAGCGGATGCTCGCGCTGCACGGCGGCACGCCGCGACGAACTCGAGATCAACCCCAACCTGTGGGCCGGGGTCGGACTCGTCCGCGGCGGCGCCGGCACCGCGCTGGTCGGCAGCCACGAGGAGGTGGCCGACCGGATCGAGGAGTACCACGCGCTCGGCATCGACGAGTTCATCTCTCCGGCTACCCCGACCTCGAAGAGGCGTACTGGTTCGGTGAAGGCGTGAAGCCGATCCTCGCCGCGCGCGGACTGCTCGACGACGGAGTGTCGGCGGGCCGGTCGGAGCTCGCCGCGGTCGGCGCATGAGCGGGTCCCGAGCATCGTCGTACTGGTCGGCAACCCGCGTCCGGCTCGCGGACCCGGCTGTCGCCGACGCGGCCGGCATTGAGCTGGCTGGCTGTTCGGCTGGCCGGACGACGCGATGCAGACCATCGACCTCGCGACCTGCAGGGTGCGATCTTCACCCGACCGCATCCCCGTGTCGACGAGGCGCTGGACGCGGTGCGGTCCGCCGACCTGCTGATGATCAGCCACGCGGGTGTACAAGGCCGGCTGCACCGGCCTGTCGAAGGCATTCTGGATCTGTTCGGGTAGGGTGCGCTCGGCGGGGTCGTCGCCGTACCGGTGACGGTCGCCGCGTCGTCGATCCACCGCCTGGCCGCGGAGGCGCACTTCATCCGCCTGCTGGTGGAGTTGGGGGCGAGTTCGCCGACCAGTGCCCTCACCGTCGAGGAGGACCGGCTTCCCGACACCCCGGCCATGCTCACCGAATGGCTGGGCACGCGGGCCGGATCATCCGCACTCTGCTGTTCGCCGCGCAGAGGAGCCGTGCCATGACCGCCCAGGCCACATCCGACGTGTCTGCCAGCCTGCACCCCGACATGTATTCCGTCCCATCCGCGGCGGCGCCCCGCCGGGGTCACCGTGATCACGCTCGAGGGGGGCGCCATTAGCCCGGTCGGGTTCACCGCGACGTCGGTGGTCTCGACGTCGCTCGACCCGCCGTTGCTGACCTTCTCGATCGCGCAGACCGCGGTGGTCCTGGCCCTGGTTGAGCGTCGCCGAGAGCTGTGATCGACCTCCTCGCGCACGATCCGGAGCACATCGCGCAGCGGTTCGCGACGAGCGGGATAGACCGGTTCGCGCACCCACGCGGTGGGGAGCGACTCGGAGCCGGGGAACCACGGCTCTCCGATGTCCGACCTGGATGCGCTGTCAGGTGGACCGGCGGATCCCGGTCGGCGACCACATCCTCGTCGTCGTACAGACGATCGAGGCCGAGGAGTCGCGGCCGGCGGCACCACTCGTCTATCACGATCGCGGCTACCACGCGGTGGGTCTCCGACCGGTTGACTTACCCGCCGGACGGGATCTGCTCCCAGTAGACTCGATCCGCCAGCCGTCCGGATCAAGGCAGTTGAACGCCACGTAACCGGGTCGTCGTCGCTCTCGACGATCGGTACGCCGTCGGCGGTCAGCCGGGCGGCATCGCCCGCACCCGGTCGGCGTCGGGCATCGCAAAGCCGAAATGCAGGAACTCCGGTCGCGACGTGACTGCATCGGCCGGGTGCAGGGCAGGTCGAATCCGTCCTGATTGCGCACGATGACGGTGCCGTCCGGGTAGCTGCGCGCGGTCCCCCGGTCAAATTCAAGTGGACTTCGTAGAAGTCGAGGGTTCGCCTGACGTCGCGGACGGGCAGACCAAGGTGCGACAGGTGCATCGTCTGATCCTCCAGTGCGCGGTCCTTGTTTCGCACCGCAAGCCTAGATCATAATGACACATCTACAGGGATCGGGTCGTCGTAGCGTTGGGACGGCGAGGCGATGGTGCACCCGCCTGTTGGTAGGCGTCGGCGTCGGGCACCCAGCCGTGTAGGTGCCAGTCGGCGCTGCCGATCGCGATGGTGAGCATCAGTGGAATGACGGCGGCCTGTTCGCGGCGGCTGAGCGGGTACGCCGCGTGGAAGCCGGCCACGTAGTGCCGCAGCACGGCCAGCATCGCGTCGGCATCGTCGTGGTCGAGGTGTGCGGCGAGTCGGGTGACCAGGTAGTTGCTCAGGTCGTAGACGCGCGGCCCGGTCGGTAGGTGGTCGAGATCGATGTAGCCGGTGACTGCACCGTCGTGTACGAGCACGTTGCCGACGTTGCAGTCGCCGTGGGTGCGCTGTGTGGGTAGATCCAGGACGGCGCCATACAACCGGTCGTGCAGCGGCGTGGTGAGTGCGCGTAGCTTCTCCGGCAGTCCCGGATACCGGTCGTCCAGGATCTGTCGGGCCGGGTCATCGGCGAATGAGCTCACGAGCCAGGGGCATTCGGCGAGTGCTCGGTCGAGTCGGGCGATGCCGGCGCCGATCGTGTGGGCGAGCCGCGGGGACTCGTGCAGCTCGGGGTCGTTGGGCAGCAGGGGGAGCAGCGCGTACGCCGTGTGCCGGTGGGTTGTTTCGTCTGCGGATCGGTGCGCAGGTTGTCCGCGTTGTGGGCTATCTGCCCGTCATCGGTGACGATCGGAACAGGAACGGGCAGTCCGGCTGCCTGCAGGTAACACAGCACCCGGTATTCCTCGACCGGACCGACACCGGGCGGGAATTCCGGCAGCTGCTTGAGCACCCATTCCCGGCGGTCCTCCCCGATGACCCGCCAGATCGCGTTGTGCACCCTGTCCATCGGCTCCAACCGTGCCGCGCCCACGACGCTGCGCCAAGCTTCGATGGCCGCGAATTCATCGACTGCGGGTGACGATGGCACGCCTGATCCGGTACTACGGCGGTGGCTAGGGCGTCAACACGCCCGTAGGATGCGGACTTGGCGGCCGGGGTGGGCGGCGCCGCCGGACGGGAAAGGGTGGTGCGACCGGTGCCCGAACAGCCGGACGACGAAAAGGCCACCAGATCCCTGGATGCCGATGCCGCCGCAGTTGCCGGGGTCAAGGCGCCGTCGAGCCGGGTGGCGCTGGATCGTCAGCGCATCCTTGACGCGGCCGTCGCCTACGTGGATGAGCACGGATTGCCCGGTTGACCATGCGGGCGGTCGGGGGCGAGCTTCGGGTCGAAGCCATGTCGCTGTACCGCCATGTCGACGGGCGGGAGGGACTGCTCGACGGCATCGTCGACACGATCATCGAGGAGACCTACGACGATCCCGAGGTCATCGTCACCCCGGAGCACGGCTGGCAGGACTTCCTGCAGCGCCTGGCGCACGGCATTCGCCGCGTCGCGTTGCGGCATCCGAACGCCTTTCCGCTGGTCGCCTCCCGACCGCCGGAGGCACCGTGGCTTCGTCCGCCGCTGCGCAATCTCCGGTGGGTCGAGTCGTTCTTCGAAGGGCTTGCGGCCGAGGGGTTCAGTGACGACATGGCCGTGGTCGCTTATCGAGCATTCACCAGCTTTTTGCTCGGCCACCTGCTGCTGGAAGTCGCGGCCAGGGGCGCCGACATCGGTCCGCTGGATGTATTGGATACCGCCGACGAGCCCGATGATGCCCTGGCGGCGTTCCCGCATGTCCGTCGACACCGCGTGGCCCTCGCCGAGGACCAGTCCGCGGTGGAGTTCGAGGAGTCCCTGGAGAACCTGCTCGAGCGCCTCGCCTTGCAGGTGGCCCAGTCCGAAGGCTGAGAGCCGGCGCCGCGCCAAGCGTGTTTACGACGTAAGGCTCTGGAGGTTTACAGCGTAAGTCTCGTGGGCAGGACCCTCGTTGTCCAGGTTTGGACACCTGGAACGGCCAAGGAGGGCGATGCGACGATGTCGGAACGGCGGCCACCCCACGGGCACCCCAGGCCCGAGCAGCTCGACGGGCCCACCGACGCGCCACCCGAGACTGCCGGAATCCCCCGGCCGCCGCTGACCCGATATCAACATCACGCAGAGCGCCGTAGACAGCGACGGGCGACCCAATATGCAAGAAGCAGAATGACGGGTCTGACGGCGACGACACTCATCCTGATATGCGCCGGCTCTGACTGGCCCTGATCCCCGGCGGGTTACGCAACGGCGCGTGCCCGCCGGTTTTCTCCTCCCGCCGCCGAGAAGGCCGCGCGCAGCCGCAGGTCACCGTCGAGCCGGATACGGCGGGGAACCACCGTCGTCTTCGACGGGCCTTGACAACGAAAGGCGACGGATATGACGACGACTTCAGACCGAGTGTGGCCGGATGGCACCGAGCCGACCGTGCCGGGGTCGATGGCTTCATGAGCACCGCTTATAACGGCGTCGGCCAAGGTGGTGACGGCAAGGTGCCGGCTCGGGAGGAGTCGCTGGGCAAGCTGGTGTCGAACCTGTCCAACGACCTCTCGACCTTGCTGCGCAAGGAAGTCGAGCTGGCCAAGGCTGAAGTACGCCTGGAGGTGTCTCGCGCCGGTAAGGGCGCCGGAATGCTTGGCGGCGCCGGATTCGCAGGCTGGATGGCTGCCGCCTTCGCGTCGCTGGCGCTGACACTCGCATTGGCTGCGGTGATCCCCGCGGGCTGGGCAGCTCTGATCACCACAGCCCTCTGGGCGATCGTCGGCGGCGTGCTGTTCGTGGTTGGCCGCAAGACGCTGAAGCGGGTCAACCTGAAGCCGGAGCAGACGGCCCAGACCCTCAAGGAGAACGTCCGATGGGCAAAAGCCCAGAAGAACTGAAGCTAGAAATCGAGGGGGGGCGGCTGACGTCATGGGTTCGTTGACGACGGACCGGCTGCCCCCCGGCGGCCGGGCCGAAAAACCGACCCAGATCCCGCCGCAGGGCTGGGCCCAGGTGCTGAAACGGGCCTGGAAAGAAGGCAAGGACGACAACATCAGCCTGCTGGCGGCAGGCGTCGCCTTCTTCACCTTCCTGGCGATCCCGCCGACGCTGGTCGCGGCGGTCACGTTGTACGGGCTGGTCAGCTCGCCGGCGCAGGTACAGAAGAACCTGCAGCAGGCGTCTTCGGGGATTCCGTCCTCGGCCCGCACCATCGTCACCGACCAGATCACGCGGATCACCGGTCAACAGTCCGGGGCGCTGTCCGCCGCGCTCGTCGTGTCCCTGTTGCTGGCCTTGTGGTCGGCCTCGGCCGCGGTGCAGAACCTGATGAAGGCGATCAACGTCGCCTACGACGAAGAGGAGACACGCGGCTTCGTCAAGCTACGGGGAACGGCGCTGATGCTCACCGCCGCCGGCATCGTGTTCTTCCTGGTCGTCATAGCCCTCATCGCTGCCCTGCCGCCGGTGTTGAGCCACCTGTCGACGAGTCCGGTCGTCACCGTCGTGGTGCAGGTGGTCCGGTGGCTGCTGCTGCTCGGACTGGTCACCGTGGCGTTGGCGGTGCTCTATCGGACTGCACCGGATCGGGACGCCCCCAGGCTGCGCTGGGTCTCGCTGGGTGCGGTGGCTGCCACCATCGTCTGGATCGTGGTGAGCGTGTTGTTCTCCCTGTATGCCAGCAAGTCCGGCTCATATGGCAAGAACTTCGGTGCACTGGCCGGCATCGCGGTACTGCTCATGTGGCTGTATCTCACCAACTACGCCGTACTGCTCGGCGCGGAGATCAACGCCGAGTCAGAGCAACAGACCGAAGCCGACACCACCCGCGGCGAGCCCCGACCCATCGGGACCCGCGACGCCGTAAAAGCCGACAGCGTGGCCGGACCGACGGGAGGCGAATGACCGTTGTACCGCTGACGGCAAGGCTCAGTCGGCGAGCAGACGGTGGATGAGCTGGATCGCGATAGAGCCCTCACCGACGGCGGACGCCACGCGCTTCACGGATCCGTGTCGGACGTCCCCGACCGCGAGGACTCCCGGGAGGCTGGTCTCCAGCGGCAGCGGAGGGCGACCGAACGCCCCGCGTGCGTCGGCGTTAGATCCGGTCCGGTCATGACGAAGCCACGGGTGTCACGCTCGACCGTCGGGGGGAGCCAGTCGGTGTGCGGCCGTGCGCCGATCATCAGGAAGAGGGCGTGGGCGTTGACGGTCTCCTCCGCGCCGTCCGAGCCGTTGCGCAGCACCAGGTGTTCCAGCCAGCCGGCGCCACCGCCATCGACGACCTCGGTCGCCCGACGAGGCTCCGCTCCGGTGATCCGGCTCGCGCCTGACGGTCGACCTGCGCCCGCAACGCCGCGATCGGCACGGCGCCGGTGAGCAGACCGCGACCGAGCCGCGCGATCCCTTTCAGATCGGCGATAGCCGTGGCGACGATGTCGACCCGGGAGTCCGGGTCATCCGTCCAGTCCACCGGGACCTCGTGGATCCGCAGCCCGATCCGTTCGGCGATCACCAGGAGTTCGGTGTCGAAGAACCAGCCGTTGTCCTCGATCAACGGCAGCAGTTGTCGCACCCGGTCGGTCCGTACCGCCTTGAAACCGCACTGCGCGTCGGAGAACCGTGCCCGCAGGTGGCCCGCAGCATCAGGTTGTAGCAGCGCGAGATGATCTCCCGGCGGGGACCACGGACCACCCGCGCGGTGCGGCTCAGGCGGCTCCCGATCGCCACGTCGCTGTGCCCGGAGAGCAGCGGCGCGACGAGCGGGAGAAACGCCTCCAGCCCGGTCGACAGGTCGACGTCCATGTAGCTCACGACGTCGGCGTCGCTGCGGGCCCAGATGTGGTGCAGCGCGCCGCCGCGGCCCTTGCTCTCCAGCCGCACGGCGTGCACGCCCGGCAGCTCGCGGGCGAGCATCGTGGCGATCGTCCAGGTCTGGTCGGTGCTTGCGTTGTCGGCGATCGTGATGCGGAACGGATAGGGGAAGGACTCCGACAGATAGCGGTGCAGCCGGCGCACGCTCTCGGCCAGCACCTCCTGCTCGTCGTAGACCGGTACGACGACCTCGACGACAGGTCGGCGCCGGTCGCCGTCGGGGCTCGCCGAGTGGTCGTCGACCGGCCTAAACGGATGCTGGTGGGCCGTTGCGGTGCTCATGAACGGCACCGTGGCAGCCGATTCTCAGAGCCGGCTGTGTGTTTCCACCGAGCCGCCTGTGTGTTTCCGCGGATCCGCCGGAGCGCGGGCGGATTCACAGCCTGCTCACAGAATTGTTTCAGGGATCGCACAGGAAGGCTCGCGATAGTAGGGCTCCACCCTCCGGCGACGGAGGTGACGCGAGGAGGCCCGCCTTGGGAAAGACCATGACCGGTACCGCGGCCGAACCGATGACCGGGCGACCTCGTCCCGTGCGGACGCCGTACGCGTCCTCGTGGTCGACGACGAGCGCTACCTGGCCGAGATGCTGGTCACCGCGCTGGGCTTCGAGGGATGGCGGGCAAGGGCAGCGTTGACCGCGGCCGACGCCCTGACCCAGATCGAGGCCTTCCAGCCGGCCGTCGTCATCCTCGACGTGATGCTGCCCGACGCCGACGGGTTCTCGCTCTTCTCCCGCATCCGGGCGGCCGGCTGTGACGCCCCGGTGATCTTCCTGACCGCGCGCGACGCCACCGAGGACCGGGTCCGCGGGCTGACCATCGGCGGCGACGACTACGTGACCAAGCCGTTCAGCGTCGAGGAACTCGTCGCGCGGCTGCGCGGGCTGCTCCGCCGGGCGGCGATCACGACCGCCCGCAGCGCCACCCTGTCCGTCGACGACCTGATGCTCGACGAGGACACCCGCGAGGTCCGCCGCGGTGCGCAGTTCATCGACCTGACCCGCACCGAGTTCGAGTTGCTGCGCTACCTGATGCGCAATTCGCCCCGGGTGCTGTCCAAGGCCCAAATTCTCGACCGGGTGTGGGACTACGACTTCGGCGGCAACGGCAACGTCGTCGAGCTCTACGTCTCCTATCTGCGCCGCAAGATCGACGCCGGCAACGAGCCGCTCATCCACACCGTGCGGGGCGTCGGATACGTCCTGCGGCCCGCCCGGCGCTGACCCGTCGTGATCGCGTCGGTGATCCGCAGGATCAGTGGCTGGTCGCTCCGGCGTCGGCTGATCTCGCTGCTGCTCGTCCTGTTCCTCGTCATGTTCAGCGCGTCCGGCATCGTGACCTATCGGGCGCTGAACTCCTTCCTGGCCGGCCGGGTCGACGACCAGGTGAGTCAGCTGCTCGACCGGTACCGCCACCTCGGGCCGCCCGGTGACTTCGGCGGCGGCCGGTTCGGTCCGCAGCCCATCGGAGTGGTCGGCATCTATCTGAGCCCGGACCACACCCAGGCGATCCCCATCGGGACCAGCAGCGGCGGCAGCGCGAGCACTCTCTCGTCGGCCGCCATGTCCCGGCTCGCGCAGGTCGTGCCCGGCCAGGCCCCGCAGACCATCTCGCAGCTGCCCGGCAAGTCCAGCAGCTATCGGGTCGAGGCGAGCACCCTGCCCGATGGCACCACCCTCGTGATCGGGCAGTCGACGGCGGCCGTCGCCGCGACGCTCCAGCGGCTGCTGCTCGTGGAGGTCGCCGTGGGCGCCGCGGGCCTGCTGATCGTGGCCGTCGTCGGTTCGGGATTGATCGGCGTCGCCCTGCGCCCGCTCCGCCGGATCACCGCGACGACCCGGCGGATCGCGGAGTCCGATCTCACCGGCGACGCCGCGCTGGCGCTGCGCGTTCCGGCACCGCCGACGTCGACCGAGGTCGGCCAGCTCGGTCAGGGCATGAATCACATGCTCTCGGTGATCGACGCGGCGCTGCTCGAGCGGACGACCGCGCAACGCCAGCTGCAACAGTTCGTCGCGGACGCCTCGCACGAGCTCCGTACGCCGCTCGCGACCATCCGCGGTTACGCCGACCTCTTCCGCAACGGCGAGGTGACCGACGTCCGTCACCTCGCCGATGCCGGCGTGGCGATGCGGCGGATCGCGGAGGAGTCCAACCGCATGGGCGTCCTGGTGGACGACCTGCTGCTGCTCGCCCGCCTCGACGAAGGCCGGGCCCTGCAACGGGAGGAGGTCGATCTCGCCCTGCTCGCCGCGGATGCTGCCAGTGACCACCGCGTGGTCGATCCGACCCGGCCGGTGATCCTCGACATCCCGCCGCACCCGGTGCCGGTCATCGGCGACCAGGCCCGACTGCACCAGATACTGGCCAACCTGCTGGGCAACGTCCGGGCCCATACGCCGCCGGGGACGACCGTCACGATCGCGGTACGCGCCGCCGATGGGCGGGTCGCCCTCGACGTCTGCGACGACGGGCCGGGGATCCCCGCGGCGGAGGTGCCGCGCGTCTTCGACCGGTTCTACCGGGCCGACCCCTCCCGCGCCCGCGCCAGTGGGGGCACCGGCCTCGGGCTGGCGATCGTCCGCGCGATCGTGACCGCGCACGACGGTCGGACGATGCTGCGCTCGGTACCGGGGTCCACGGTGGTGTCGGTGTCCCTCCCGGCGTCGGTCGCGGTTCCGGCGGCGCCGTAGGCTGCCGCCGTGACCGACCGCGACCGCCTCCGCCAGCTCATCGCCGATCTCGCCGTCGTCCACGGCCGAGTGGTGCTCTCCTCCGGGCAGGAGGCCGACTACTACGTCGACCTGCGCCGTATCACGCTGCACCGCGAGGCGGCGCCGCTGGTCGGCCGGGTGATGAACGAGCTCACCGCCGACTGGGACTACGCCGCCGTCGGCGGACTGACCCTCGGCGCCGACCCGGTCGCGGCGGCGATGTTGCACGCGAGCGGCGGTGCGGTCGACGCGTTCGTGGTGCGCAAGGAGGGCAAGGCGCACGGCCTGCAGCGCCAGATCGAAGGGCCCGACGTGGCCGGCCGCCGGGTGCTCGCGGTCGAGGACACGTCCACGACCGGGGCCAGCGTCCTCGCCGCCGTCAAGGCGCTCGGTGAGATCGGCGCGGAGGTCGTCGGTGTGGCGGTGATCGTCGACCGGGGTGCCGGGGACGCCGTACGCGCCGCCGGGCTGGACTACCGCGCGGCCTACACGATGGCCGACATCGGGCTGGGCTGACCGCTCCGTGACCGAGCCCGACCAGCCGGCCGAGGCCGTCGGGGTCGGGCCGCATCCCCGGCCGTGGCCGGACGACCCCAGACTCGACCCGGACCTGCTCGAGAACGGCGACCGGCGCAACGTCGTCGACCGCTACCGTTACTGGCGGCTTTCCGCGATCGTGGACGACCTCGACACCAGGCGGCATGACTTCCACGTCGGTGTCGAGAACTGGGCGCACGACCTCAACATCGGCAGCGTCGTCCGGACGGCCAACGCCTTCCTGGCCCGCGAGGTGCACGTGATCGGGCGCCGGCGATGGAACCGCCGCGGCGCGATGGTGACCGATCGCTATCAGCACGTGCGGCATCACGCCGACATCGACGAGCTGGTCGGCTGGTGCCGCGCGCAAGACCTCCCGATCGTGGCGGTCGACAACCTGCCCGGCGCCGTACCGCTCGAGACGACGACCCTGCCGCGGCGCTGCCTGCTGCTCTTCGGGCAGGAGGGGCCGGGGCTGTCCGAGCCGGCCCGCGCGGCCGCCGATGTCGTCTGCTCGATCGCGCAGTTCGGCTCGACCCGCTCGATCAACGCCGGGGTCGCCGCCGGCATCGCGATGCACGCCTGGATCCGCACCCACGCCCTCCCACCCCTGGACCCCCATTCCGCATGAACGTGACGTTGATGCGGCTAGAGCGCTTGAACGTGACGTTCAAGCGGAATCGGGGCGCGAAATCGGGCCACCCCCATTCCGCATGAACGTGACGTTGATGCGGCTAGAGCGCTTGAACGTGACGTTCAAGCGGAATGGGGGAGGGGCCGAGTAGACCCATCAGGCGTCGATGTCGTCGGTCAGGTCGGCGACCGAGTCGACGACGCGGGACGGCCGGTAGGGGAACCGCTCGATGTCCGCCTTCTTCGTCACGCCGCTGAGCACCAGCACCGTCTCGAGCCCGGCCTCGATCCCGGAGATCACGTCGGTGTCCATCCGGTCGCCGATCATGACCGTGCTCTCGCTGTGGCCCTGCACGGTGTTCAGCGCGGAGCGCATCATCAGCGGGTTGGGCTTCCCGACGAAGTACGGCTCGACCCCGGTCGCCTTGGTGATCATCGCCGCGACCGAGCCGGTGGCCGGCAACGCTCCTTCGGCCGACGGCCCGGTCGCGTCCGGGTTGGTCGCGATGAAGCGCGCGCCGGCGTCGATCAGCCGGATCGCCCGGGTGATCGACTGGAAGCTGTAGGTCCGGGTCTCACCGAGTACGACGTAGTCCGGCGCGACGTCGGTCAGCACGTAGCCGATCGCGTGCAGCGCAGTGGTCAGGCCGGCCTCTCCGATCACGTGCGCCGTACCGCCCGGACGCTGGGTGTCGAGGAACTGCGCGGTGGCCAGCGCCGAGGTATAGATCGCCCGCTCGGGTACGTCGATGCCCGCGCCGCGCAGCCGGGCGTGCAGGTCGCGTGGCGTGTAGATCGAGTTGTTGGTCAGAACCAGGTAGCGCTTGCCTGACGCCTCGAGCCGCCCGATGAAGTCGATCGCTCCGGGGATCGGTCGCCCTTCGTCGACCAGGACGCCGTCCATGTCGGTGAGCCAGCATTCGGCGGTCCGTCGTTCGCTCATGCCCAGATGATCGCAGTACGCCGCATCGCCGGGCTGCCGCGAGCACCCGATGCCCGGCCCGGCGGGGCGGTAGCGTCGTGATCATGGCGTCATATGAGCCGGTGCACGCGCCCCGCGGTACGGCGCTGTCGTGTCGGGGCTGGCCGCAGGAGGCCGCCCTGCGGATGCTCATGAACAACCTCGACCCGGACGTCGCCGAACACCCGGAGCAGCTCGTGGTCTACGGCGGGTCGGGCCGGGCGGCCCGGTCCTGGGACGCCTACCACGCGATCGTCGCGAGCCTGCGCGACCTCGCCGACGACGAGACCCTGCTGGTGCAGTCGGGCAAGCCGGTGGGCATCACCCGGACCCACGAGTGGGCGCCGCGGGTGCTGATCGCCAACTCCAACCTGGTGCCCGACTGGGCCAACTGGGAGGAGTTCCGGCGGCTGGAGTCGGCCGGGCTCACGATGTACGGCCAGATGACGGCCGGGTCGTGGATCTACATCGGCACGCAGGGGATCCTGCAGGGCACCTACGAGACCTTCGCCGCCGTCGCGGAGAAGCGGTTCGGCGGGAGCCTCGCCGGCACCATCACCGTCACCGCCGGCCTCGGCGGGATGGGCGGAGCGCAGCCGCTGGCGATCACGATGAACGGCGGGGTCGCGATCTGCATCGACTGCGACCCGTCCCGGATCTCGCGGCGCATCGCGCACGGCTACCTCGACGAGTCCGCGACCGACCTCCCCGACGCGCTGCGCCGGGCGGTGGTGGCGCGCGACGCCCGGCAGGCCCGCTCGATCGGTGTGCTGGGTAACGCCGCCGACCTGGTGGCCGAGCTGCTGGCGATGGGCGCGCCGATCGACGTCGTGACCGACCAGACCTCGGCACACGACCCGCTCAGCTATCTGCCGCAGGGTGTCTCGTTCGCCGACATGCCCGCACTGCGCGCCGAGGATCCCGCCGGGTTCACCACCCGGGCGCGGGAGTCGATGGCGCACCACGTCGAGGCGATGGTCGGTTTCCTGGACGCCGGCGCCGAGGTCTTCGACTACGGCAACTCGATCCGCGGTGAGGCCGAGACCGCGGGCTACGCGCGCGCGTTCGACTTCCCCGGGTTCGTGCCGGCCTACATCCGCCCGTTGTTCTGCCAGGGGAAGGGCCCGTTCCGCTGGGCCGCGCTCTCCGGCGATCCGGCCGACATCATGCGCACCGACCGGGCGATCCTCGACCTCTTCCCCGACAACGAGTCGCTGGCCCGCTGGATCCGGCTCGCCCAGGAAAAGGTGCACTTCGAGGGCTTGCCGGCCCGGATCTGCTGGCTCGGTTACGGCGAGCGCGACCGCGCCGGGGTGCGCTTCAACGACATGGTGGCCTCGGGCGAGTTGGCTGCACCGATCGTCATCGGCCGAGACCACCTCGACGCCGGGTCGGTCGCCTCGCCGTACCGCGAGACGGAGGCGATGGCCGACGGGTCCGACGCGATCGCCGACTGGCCGCTGCTCAACGCGATGCTCAACGTCGCGTCCGGGGCGTCGTGGGTGTCGATCCACCACGGCGGCGGCGTGGGCATCGGCCGGTCGATCCACGCCGGTCAGGTGTGCGTCGCCGACGGCACCGCGCTGGCCGGGGAGAAGATCGCGCGGGTGCTGTCCAACGACCCGGGTACCGGCATCATGCGGCACGCCGACGCCGGTTACGCCGACGCGCGTGAGATGGCCCGCGCCCGCGGCGTACACATCCCGATGGCCGGCCCGTGATGCGGGCGGGCCGGGGTCGCGACGCGGGTCGGCCGTGACCTTCGCGTCGATGTGGGCGGAGCTGGCCACGATCGGGCGCGACCCGACCTCCGGCGGCTACCTGCGCTTCGCCTGGACGCCCGCCGAACGGGCCGCCCGGGTGTGGTTCCGCACCGAGGCGGCCCGGCGGGACCTCGCCGTCGAATCCGACGGCAACGGCAACGACGTCGCCTGGTGGCGGCCGGAGCCGCAGTCGCGGTCCGGTGGCGTCGTCACCGGGAGCCATCTCGACTCGGTGCCGCACGGCGGTGCCTTCGACGGCCCACTCGGCGTCGTGTCCGGGCTCGCCGCGATCGACCTCCTGCGCGGGCGCGGCCTCGCCCCGGTCCGCCCGGTCGGTGTGGCGGTCTTCGCCGAGGAGGAGGGCGGCCGATTCGGTACGGCGTGCCTCGGCTCCCGGCTGCTGACCGGCCTGCTCACGCCGGAGCGGGCGGCCGGTCTCCGCGACGCCGACGGGGTCGGTCTGGTCGAGGCGATGACGGCCGCCGGTGACGAACCCGATCTCGGCCGGTCCGGGCTCCTGGACGACGTCATGGCCTACGTCGAGTTGCACATCGAGCAGGGCCGCGGCCTCGTCGACCTCGACGCTCCGGTCGGGATCGGTGCGGAGATCTGGCCGCACGGACGCTGGCTCGTCGACATCACCGGCCGCCCCGACCACGCCGGCACCACCCGGCTCGCGGACCGCCGGGACCCGATGCTCACCGCCGCGGCGACCGTGCTGTGCGCGCGCACGACCGCGGAGCGGGCCGGAGCCGTAGCGACCGTCGGCCGCATCGTCGTCGAGCCCAACGGCACCAACGCCATCCCGTCCCGGGTGCGCGCCTGGCTCGATGCCCGCGCTCCGGACCAGCCGACGCTGACCCGGCTGATCGATCAGCTCACCGAGCAGACCTCCGCCCGCGCCGATGCGGACGGCACGACGGTGCGGGTCGTCACCGAGTCGGCCAGCCCCGCCGTGTCCTTCGCCGGCGCGACGACCGACACGATCCGACGGGTGCTGCCCGACGCCCCGGTGCTGCCGACCGCGGCCGGCCACGACGCCGGCGTACTCGCCGAGGCCGGGATCCCCACCGCGATGCTCTTCGTCCGCAACCCGACCGGCGTCTCCCACTCACCGGCCGAGCAGGCCACCGAGGCCGACTGCCTCGCCGGTGTGGAGGCTCTCGCCGCGGTGCTCGAGGAGCTGGCGTTCCGATGATCCGCCGGCACGCCCAGCTCGCCGTCCTCGACGGCCGGGTGGCGGCCGACGTACTCATCGACATCGACGACGGCGAGATCACCGCGGTGACCCGTGACGCTCCCGCTCCGCCCGACGCCGAACGGCTCACCGGCCTCACCCTGCCGGGGTTCGCCAACACCCACTCGCACGCCTTCCACCGGGCACTGCGCGGCCGCACGCACGACGGCGCCAGCACGTTCTGGACCTGGCGCGAGAAGATGTACGCCGTCGCCGAGCGGCTCGACCCGGACAGCTACCTCGCCCTCGCCCGCGCCGTCTACGCCGAGATGGCGCTGGCCGGGATCTGCTGCGTGGGCGAGTTCCACTACCTGCACCACCGGCCGGACGGCACGCCGTACGACGACGCTAACGCGATGTCCGCGGCGCTGGTGCAGGCGGCCGCCGAGGCCGGCATCCGGATCACGCTGCTCGACACCTGCTACCTCACCGGCGGGATCGGCGAGCCGCTGACCGGAGTCCAGCGGGGTTTCGGGGACGGCGACGCCGACGGCTGGGTACGCCGGGTCGCGACCTTCCAGCCTCCCGGTCGCCACGCGAAGGTGGGCGCTGCGGTGCACTCCGTGCGTGCCGTGCCGGCCGACCAGATACCGCGCGTCTCCCGGTGGGCGGGCGAGCAGGGCTGGCCGCTGCACGTGCACCTGTCGGAACAGCGCGCCGAGAACGAGGCCTGCGACCACACCTACGGCAAGACGCCCACCCGGCTGCTCGCCGATGCCGGGGCACTCGGGTCGCGCACCGTCGCTGTGCATGCCGTCCACCTGCGCCGCGACGACATCGAGCTGCTCGGCGACAGCGGTACTGGGATCTGCCTGTGCCCCACGACCGAACGCGACCTCGCCGACGGGATCGCCCCGGCCCGTGCGCTGGCCGACGCCGGCTGCCCGCTGTCGGTGGGCAGCGACAGCCACGCCATGATCGATCCGTTGATCGAGGCACGCTCGATCGAGTTGGACGAGCGGCTGCGCTCGGAAGTCCGCGGCAATTTCACCTCCGCCGCGTTGCTCGATGCCGCCACGGCGGCCGGGCACGCTGCGCTCGGCTGGCCGGGGGCCGGCCGGATCGCGCCGGGCGCACCGGCCGACCTGGTGACCGTCGACCTCGACGGCGTACGGCTCGCCGGGATCGGCACCGACGGCTCGGCCGCTCTCGACGGCGTGGTCTACGCGGGCATGGCGGCCGACGTACGACGCGTCATGGTCGGCGGCCGCGAGGTCGTCCGCGACGGGGTGCACCTGCTCGTCGACGACGTGCCCGGCGAGCTGCGCCGGGCGATCGGAACGGTGACCACGTGAGCTCGTTACTCGTCACCGGCATCGGTGAGCTGGTCACCAACGACCCGGCGGTCGGCGCCGGCGCGCTCGGCATCCGACGCGACGTCGCACTCGCCATCGACGACGGCCTCGTCGGGTGGATCGGCGCACCCGATCGGGCACCGGCCGCCGATACCCGCCTCGACGTCGCCGGCCGTGCCGTCATCCCTGGCTTCGTCGACTCACACGACCACCTGGTGTTCGCCGGCGAGCGGTCGGCGGAGTTCGCCGCGCGGATGGCCGGAACCCCTTACGCCGCAGGCGGAATCGCCAAGACCGTCGAGGCGACGAGGGCGGCGAGCGACGAGTCGCTGCGCGAAAACCTCCTCAGGCTGGCCACCGAGGCGCGGCGGCAGGGAACGACGACGATCGAGTGCAAGAGCGGATACGGCCTCACCGTGGAGGACGAGGCGCGTTCGCTGCGGATCGCCGGCGAGGCCACCACGGAGACGACGTTCCTCGGCGCCCACGTCGTCCCGCCGGAATACCGAGGGGACCCGGATGCCTACGTCGCCTTGGTGTGCGGACCGATGCTCGATGCATGTGCACCGTACGCCCGGTGGATCGACGTCTTCTGCGAGCAGGGCGCCTTCGACGCCGACGCGACACGCGCCGTGCTCGACGCCGGTGTCGCGCGCGGTCTGATACCCCGACTGCACGTCAATCAGCTGCATCCCGGGCCCGGCGTGCAGATCGCGGTCGAGTACGACGCCGCGTCGGCCGACCACTGCAGTCATCTCACCGACGCCGACATCGGTCTGCTGGCCGGCTCCAACACCGTCGCGACACTGCTACCCGCCGCCGAGTTCTGCACCCGCGCCATCTCGCCCGATGCCCGGCGGCTGCTCGACGTCGGCGCGCGGGTGGCGATCGCGACCGACTGCAACCCGGGATCGTCCTTCACCACGAGCATGCCGTTCTGCATCGCCCTCGCCGTGCGGGAGATGGGGATGACACCGGCCGAGGCGCTCTACGCCGCGACCGCCGGTGGCGCGCAGGCACTGCGGCGCAACGACATCGGCCGCCTGGGCGCCGGGCTCCGGGCCGACCTGGCAGTCTTGGACGCGCCGTCCTACGTCCATCTCGCCTACCGGCCGGGTGTTCCGCTCGTGTCGACGGTCGTACAGGGTGGCGCGGTGGTGAAGGAGAGTCGATGAGGACCGTTGTCGTCGGACCTGATGGTGTGACGCCGGCCGACGTGATCGCGGTCGCCCGGGCGGATGCTCCGGTCGAGTTGTCGCCCGCCGCGCTGGCGGCGATCACGACGAGCCGGGCCATCGTCGACGAGATCGAATACAGCGACCGCGCGGTCTACGGAGTCTCGACCGGCTTCGGCGCGCTGGCGAGCACCCGGATCCCGCGGGAGCGGCGGACCGAGCTGCAGCATTCGCTGATCCGGTCACACGCCGCAGGCATGGGCGACCCGATGCCCCGTGAGGTCGTGCGGGCGATGATGTTGCTGCGGGCGCGGTCGTTGGCGATGGGCCGGTCCGGCGTACGCCCGCAGATCGTGCAGGGCCTGGTGGATCTGCTCGACGCCGACGTGACGCCGTGGGTGCCGGAGCACGGATCGCTCGGCGCCAGCGGGGATCTGGCGCCGCTCGCGCACTGTGCTCTGGTGCTGCTCGGCGAAGGATGGGTGCTGGGGCGCGACGGTGCGCGCGCCGACGCCGCCGAGGCGCTTGCCACGGCAGGGCTGACCCCGATCGTCCTGGCCAGCAAGGAGGGGCTAGCGCTCATCAACGGCACCGACGGGATGCTCGGCATGCTCCTGCTCGCGATCGCCGACGCCCGGCACCTCTTCACGATGGCCGATCTCACCGGCGCGCTCGCGATCGAGGCGATGCTCGGCAGTGACCGGCCGTTCGCCCGCGAGTTGCACGAGATCCGGCCGCACCCCGGACAGGCGGTCAGCGCGGCCAACATCCACCGGCTGCTGCAGGGCTCGGCCATCATGGCCTCCCACCGCGACAACATGGAACACGCGGTTCAGGACGCTTACTCGATGCGGTGCGCGCCCCAGGTCGCCGGCGCGGCCCGCGACACCCTGACCTTCGCCGAACAGGTCTCCGATCGGGAGCTGGCGTCCATTGTGGACAATCCCGTGGTCCTGCCGGACGGCCGGGTCGAGACGACCGGCAACTTCCACGGCGCACCGTTGGGCTTCGCCGCCGACTTCCTCGCGATTGCCGCGGCCGAGGTCGGTTCGATCGCCGAGCGCCGGGTCGACCGGCTGCTCGACCTGGTCCGGTCCCGCGGCCTGCCGGCATTCCTCGCCCCCGACCCGGGCGTCAACTCGGGGCTGATGATCGCGCAGTACACCGCCGCCGGGGTGGTTGCCGACAATCGTCGCTTGGCCGCACCCGCATCGGTCGACTCGCTGCCGACCTCCGGAATGCAGGAGGACCACGTGTCGATGGGGTGGTCGGCGGCGTGCAAGCTGCGGACGGTCCTCGACAACCTCGCGGACATCCTGTCCGTCGAGTTGCTCACCGCCGCTCGTGGTCTGCAGTTGCGGGCCCCGTTGACGCCCGGTCCGGCCGGTCAGGTGGTGCTGCGCCGGATCGCGCCGTACGCCGGTGCGCCCGGCCCGGATCGTTACGTCGCGCCGATGTTGGAGGCCGTGCGGGCCGAGCTCGTCGGCCCGCGGCTGCGCGCCGAGGTCGAGGCGGCGGCCGGGCCGCTGGGCTGACGGCTACTCGGACTCGACCGGCGCGGCCGGCTCGTCGGCCGCGGCCGCGCGGGCATCCGCCTTCTCCCGCCGGTTGCTGACCATCTTGGCGCCGATCGGCACGAGCGAGATGACGACGGCGCAGAGCACGCCGAGAATCAGGATGAGGTCGACGTTGTCGCGGATGATCCGGATCGTGCCGAGGTAGTAGCCCGCGAGGGTGACGCCGGTCGCCCACAGCACGCCGCCGATGACGCTGAAGAACGCGTAGGTGGAGAAGCGCATCCGACTGGCGCCGGCGATCACGGTGACGAAGGTCCGCACGACCGGGACGAAGCGCGCCAGCAGCACTGTCGCTGCGCCGTACTTCTCGAAGAATCGGTGGGCCCGGTCGACGTGTTCCCGTTTGAAGAACCGGGAATCCGGCCGGTCGAAGATCGCCGGCCCGGCGCGGTATCCGATCCAGTAGCCGACCAGGTTGCCGGCGATCGCCGCCACCGGTGTGAGAACGAGCAGCGACCACAGCGGCACATGGAAGATGTTGTTGGAGACCAGCAGGCCGGCGCTGAACAGCAACGTGTCACCGGGCAGGAAGAACCCGATCAGCAGGCCGCACTCGGCGAACAGGATGACCAGCAGCCCGATCAGACCGAAGGTGTCGATCAGGTAGGTCGGGCTGAGCGGCGAGGCGGCGAGGGTCGTCACAAGGCCAAGGCTACCTGCGGCCCACCCCCACCCGGTCCTCCCTCGCCCGGCCGCCCCTCACCCCCATGATCGTGATCGGAAGAAGCCGCGACACGCCGACGGAATCCGATCACGATCATGGAATGGGGAGATGGAGGGGAGAGACGAACGAGAGGCGAGGGGAGCCAGAGGGCGGTGCGGTCCGGTGGGGGAGCTGTGCCACGCTGGGTCGATGGGCGCTCGGGAGCGGCTGGTCGTCGTCGGCGGCGATGCGGGCGGTATGTCGGCGGCGTCGCAGGCCCGCCGCCTGCGCGGACCCGGCGACCTCGAGATCGTCGCGGTCGAGCGGGGCAGCTACACGTCCTACTCCGCCTGCGGCATTCCCTACCTGATCGCCGGTGACGTGTCGCCGGTGGCCGCGCTCGTGGCCCGCACGCCGACGGAATTCCGCGAGAAGCAGGACATCGACGTGCTGATCCGCCACGAGGCGATCGACATCGACCTCGACCGGCGCGAGGTCGTCGTGCGCGATCTCGGTGACGGCTCCGACAGCTCGGCTCTCCTACGACCAGCTCGTCGTGGCCACCGGCGCCGTACCGACGCGTCCGGACCTGCCGGGGATCGACCTCGACGGTGTCTTCGGCGTGCAGACCCTGGACGACGGAGCGGCTGTCCTTGCAGCGCTCGAATCCCGGCCACGCCGGGCCGTCGTGGTCGGCGCGGGCTACATCGGCCTGGAGATGGCCGAGGCGCTGGTACGCCGCGGCCTCGAGGTCACCGTGGTCGAAGGTGGGCCGGCACCGATGGCCACGCTCGATCCCGACATGGGTGCGCTGATCACCGCCGCCATGCGCGGCATCGGGATCGAGGTGCGGCTCGACGACCGGGTGCGCGGCATCGACGGCGACGCGCGGGTGGGCGCCGTCGTCACCGCGACGGCGACGTTGCCGGCCGACCTCGTGATCCTCGGCCTGGGCACCCGGCCCAACTCCGGGCTCGCCCGCGCCGCGGGAATCGCGTGCGGCCCGACCGGCGGCATCGTCACCGACACCCACATGCGCACGCCCGCACACCAGGGTGTCTGGGCCGTCGGCGACTGCGTGGAGAGCCACCATCTCGTCAGCCGGCGGCCCGTGCACGTCGCCCTGGGCACCCACGCCAACAAGCAGGGCAGGGTCGCCGGCATCAACATCGGCGGCGGTGACGCGACGTTTCCCGGCGTTCTGGGTACGGCGGTGACGAAGATCTGCGACCTCGAGATCGCCCGCACCGGACTGTCGAGCCGGGAGGCCGACGACGCCGGGCTGCCCGTCGTCAGCGCGACGATCGAATCGACAACGCGGGCCGGCTATTTCCCCGGAGCCGAGCCGATCACCACCAAGGTGATCGCGGAGTCGGGCTCGGGCCGCCTGCTCGGGGCGCAGATCGTCGGCCGCGACGGTGCCGCGAAGCGGATCGACGTCCTGGCCGCGGCGCTGTGGAACTCCATGACCGTCGACGAGATCATCGGCATGGACCTGTCCTACGCGCCGCCGTTCGCGCCGGTCTGGGATCCGGTCCTGATCGCGGCGCGCAAGGCCGCCGGAGTCGTGGCCGACGCTGCTCGTCGTTAGAGTCGCGGCATGGCCGACGAGGGTGTGCAGCCGATAGCCCGTCAGCGTCCGATCGAAGACGGCTCGGAGCGCGAGACGCTGGTCGGCATGCTCGACTTCCTGCGCGCCACGGCCGTCAACAAGGTGGCCGGCCTCACCGAGGAGGAGGCGCGCCGTACCTCCGCATCGCCGTCGACGTTGACGCCCCTCGGCGTCGTCAAGCACCTCGCCGGGACCGAACGCTTCTGGTTCAGCATCGACTTCGCCGGCGCCGACCTGCCGTGGCCGTGGCCGGAGGACGACCCGCACGGCAACTTTCCGCTCGATGACTCCGACACGGTGGCGTCGGTCGTCGCCGACTATCTCCACGAGTGCGAGCGCTCGCGGACGGCCATCGCCGACGCCGCTCTCGACGATCACGCGCGCGGCGAAGGAATGACCTTCGTCCTGCGCTACGCGTTGGCCCACATGGTCGAGGAGACCGCCCGGCACTGCGGGCATCTCGACCTGCTGCGCGAGCGGATCGACGGGAGCACCGGCCAGTAGCCGGTCCCAGTAGCCGGTCAGGGAGGCGCGCAGCCGTGGTCGAGTCCCGTTACGACGTGATCGTCGTCGGCGCCGGTGCCATGGGTTCGGCCGCTGCGTGGTGGCTGTCCCGCCGCGGGCGCTCGGTGCTGCTGCTCGACCGGTTTCCGGCCGGTCACGATCGCGGCAGCTCCCACGGGCCGTCGCGGATCTTCCGGCTCGGGTATCCGGACGCGGCCTACGCCGCGCTCGCCGTCGAGGCCCGCCCGCTCTGGCGTGAACTGGAAGAAGCCGCAGGTACGCCGTTGCTCGAGCCCACCGGCTCCCTCGACCACGGGCCCGACAAGGAGATCGAGCCGGTCGCCCGCGTCTACGACGAACTCGGACTGCCGTACGACGTGCTCTCGGCGGCTGAGGCGACTGCTCGCTGGCCGGGCATGCGGTTCGACGGCGACGTCGTCCACCAGCCCGACGGCGCGGTGATCCGGGCCGACCGGGTGCTCGCAGCGCTGCACGACCAGATCCGCAGGCACGGCGGGACCGTGGCGATGGACTGCGGCCGGGCGACGGTCGAGCGGTCGGGTGTCGGCGTGCAGGTGCGGACCGCCGGCTTCACCGTCACGGCCCCGGCCGCCGTGGTCGCCGCCGGTCCGTGGGCGGCGGATACCTTGGCCGGCCTGATCGACCTGCCGGAGCTGACGGTGACCCGCGAGCAGGTCTTCTACTTCCGGCCGACCAGCGATCCGCAGCGGTGGCCGTGCTTCGTGGACCGCAGCGATCCGTCGCGCTACGGGCTCCCGACGCCGGGACGCGGGATCAAGGTCGGCGAGCATCACACCGGCGCTCCGGTATCCGCGGACGGGCGATCCTTCGACTGCGACGAGGAGGGCCGGCAGCGGGTGCTGGACTACGTCCGGCGCGCGCTGCCCGGTCTCGACCCCGAGCCCACGTCGTACGACACCTGCCTCTACACCTCGACCCGTACCGAGGACTTCGTCGTCACCCGGGTCGGCCCGCTCGTCGTCGCCGCCGGCTTCTCCGGGCACGGCTTCAAGTTCACGCCGCTCATCGGTCGGCTGCTCGCTGATGCGGCCGAGGGCACGGGCCAGGTCCCGATCGGCATCTGGTCGGGAGACAGGGCTCGCCGCTCCGACGCCTCACATCTGTGAACCGTCGGCGCCGTCCCCGGAGCGGTGCCACGCGGCGAGCACCGACCGCTCCTTGTCCGGGTCGAGGCCGGTCGACGCCCGCCCGGAGTCGTGCGGCGGGTCGGGGGTGGTGCGCAGCCACGCCCAGGTGTCGGCCACCGTCTCGGCGACCGGACGGAACCGGAGACCGGCTTGCTCGGCCGGACGGGTGTCGTGGTCGAACGCCGCCGGCCCGATCGACTCCGGGAGCCAGAACGGGAGATCGGTCCACGGTGCGACCTCCTGGGCGGCCAGGAAGTCCTCCGCCACCCAGGTGAACCGGGCGTCCGAGCCGGTCGCCGTACGGCAGGCATCCAGGACGCCGTCGAAGCGCACCTGGCCGGCGGGCCCGGTGGTGATGAAGCTTCCCGCGATCCCGTCCGGGCCGCAGCGCAGCATCCACGTGGCCAGATCGCGTACGTCGGCCAGCGCAATCCACTTGTCCGGGCGCCCCGGAGCCAGCACCTCGCCGCCGTCGGCGACCCGCCGCAGCCACGACGTCAGCCGGCCGGTGTCGTCGTGCGGCCCGACGAGCAGCCCGGCCCGCGCCATCGTCGACCGATCGCCGAACTCCCGTTGGACGGCGCGCTCACAGCCGGACTTGAGCCAGCCGTACCGGGCGACCGGGTCCTCGGGCGCATCGTCGGTCGTCGCGTCCGGGGTGCCGTCGTGCACGGGCGAGTCCGCGCCGACCGGTTGTTCCCCCCAGTCGGGGAAGACATTGAGGGTCGAGACGAACACGTAGTGCCCGGCCGACGGCGCCAGCAGCCGGGCGCTGTCCCGCACGACCCGGGGCTCGTAACCGCTGGTGTCGACGACGACGTCGAACTGCCTGCCCTCGAGGACCGCGAGGTCGGCAGCGACGCTGCGGTCGCCGTAGAGCGCTTCGACCGGGTCGGGGGGTTTGCCGGAGACGCCGCGGGTGAACGTCGTGACGTCGTCGCCGGCGTCGAGCGCGGCCGCGACGACGGCCCAGCCGAGGAACCTGGTTCCGCCCAGCACAAGGACTCGCATCGTCCGAGCCTGTCAGTCACCGGGCCGGTGACGGAAGAGCCGTTCGCAGTCGGCGGAAGGACCGGGCGGCTGCGACGTCGGTCCGGGGGTGCGGGATACTCGATGCGGAGTCGTCGAGAACACGCCGGAGGATGTCATGCCGATCGCCACCCCCGAGGCCTATGCCGAGATGCTCGACCGGGCCAAGGCGGGCGAATACGCCTACCCCGCGATCAACGTGACGTCGTCGGAGACCGTTAATGCGGCGCTGCGCGGATTCGCCGACGCCGGCAGCGACGGCATCATCCAGGTCTCCACCGGTGGCGCCGAATTCGCGTCCGGCACCAAGGTCAAGAACATGGTGGCCGGCGCGACGGCATTGGCCGAATTCGCGCACTCAATCGCCGACCACTATCCGGTGACGGTGGCGCTGCATACCGACCACTGTCCGAAGGACAAGCTGGACGGCTATATGCGACCGCTTATCGCCATCTCCCAGCAGCGCGTCGCGCAGGGCCAGGAGCCGCTTTTCCAATCGCACATGTGGGACGGCTCCGCCGTACCGATCGAGGAGAATCTGCAGATCGCCGACGGACTGCTCACCGAATGCGCGAAGGCAAAAATCATTATGGAGCTGGAAATCGGCGTGGTCGGTGGCGAGGAGGACGGCGTCGTCGGCGAGATGAACGACAAGCTCTACACGACGCCGGACGACTTCCTGCGCACCATCGATGTGCTCGGGCCGAACGGCGACCGCGGCCGCTACATCCTCGCCGCGACATTCGGAAACGTGCACGGCGTCTACAAGCCCGGCAACGTCAAGCTCCGTCCCGAGGTCCTCAAGCAGGGCCAGGAGGTCGTCGCGGAGAAGCTTGGATTGTCGGCCGGCAGCAAGCCGTTCGACCTGGTCTTCCACGGTGGATCCGGGTCGGAGCTCGACGAGATCCGCGAAGCGCTGTCCTACGGCGTCGTGAAGATGAACGTCGACACCGACACGCAGTACGCGTTCACCCGGCCGATCGTCGGGCCACATGTTCACCAACTACGACGGCGTACTGAAGATCGACGGCGAGGTGGGCAGCAAGAAGGCCTACGACCCGCGCAGCTACCTCAAGGCCGCAGAGGTCGGGATGGCCGACCGGGTCGTCAAGGCCTGCGAGGACCTGCGCTCGGCCGGCACGAAGAGCAGCTGACCCTCTCGATCATTCGCGGCTGACCTGAGCCGGTCACCCGCCTCTGCCGACGTGAAACAAACGCACTAGTAGTGCGTTTTGGTCGCAGACACGCCGTAATGCGACCCTCAAAACGCACTCCTAGTGCATTTTGGTCGATTGCATGCGACGGCACATTGAAGGCCGGTTGTGCTTTTGTCCGAATCACTGGCCGCGCGCATTCCCCCTATGTGGCGCGCGACGAATGAGGTCTGTGTGACAAACGAGTTTCCTGTGGATCCTTGTGAAAATTGGGAATTGCGCCTAGCGTCATTTCCCGGTCGCTTTGTGCGACCAGTCGCGGTGGCTGACGCCGAGTCCCGCCCCAGCCCCCGCGACGCCCAGCGACCCGGACCGCGCAGGGCGGGAGTGGGGGACCCAGACATCCCGGCCCGACCGGCGCGTGGCGCCCGGGCCGGACGCCGGACGGACCCGGCTCGGGGTGAAGCGGACCTGTGGCCGGGCGATTCTCCGTCCGAACCCGACAGCTCACTCCATAGGCGTGGGGAAGGGCATTCCATGTCCACAGCGCTGTCGACGAGCGTGGAGTCATCCGGCGGCCAGTCGCCCTCGGCGTGGTCGGGCGGGCTTCTCGCAGTCGGGGGCACCGTCGCCATCAGCGCGCCGGCCGGGGCCGATCCGTCGGCCAACACGTGGTACCAACTTCGACTGTGCGAATCGAGCAACAACTACTCGATCAACACCGGCAACGGCTACTACGGTGCCTACCAGTTCGACCTGCCGACGTGGCGGAGCGTCCGCGGAACCGGATATCCGAATCAGAATCCGCCGGCGGAGCAGGACTATCGGGCGTTGGCGCTGTACCGGATGCGCGGATGGGAGCCGTGGACCTGCGCGCAGATCCTGGGTCTGCGTGAGGACAGCGATGCCGGATCGGGTGTCTGGCCGCCGCGTCCGGGTGGGCCGACGACCAAGGCGCCGCCGTGGCCGGGCGTGCAGTACTTCTTCGGCAACTTCGGCCCGCACATCCGCGAATGGCAGTTGCAGATGCGCAAGCGCGGTTACCCCTTCCAGGGCACCGGCTACTTCGGGACCAAGACGCTGAAGTACGTCAAGATCCTGCAGCAGCGCAACGGCCTGCACGTCGTCGGCTTCATCGGTCCGAAGACCTGGGCCGCGGCCTGGACCGGCCGCTAAGGCCCTGCCCCCGTCGACCAAAACGCACTAGGAGTGCGTTTTGGGGGTCCGGCTACGGCGTGTCGCGGACCACAACGCACTACTAGTGCGTTTTGGTCACGTCACCCGGCGCCGCGTCCGCCGCGGTTGCCGCTGTCTCGCCCCCGCGTGGACAAAACCCACTACTAGTGGGTTTTGGACGGGTCGTACGGCGTGTCGTGGTCCACAACCCACTAGTAGTGGGTTTTGTCCACCGGAGTGGCGACGGTCGGCGTACGAGTCGAGCTAAGGCAGTTTCGACGCGAGGACGTCGATCTTCTCGATCTTCGGCCCTTCGCTGAACAGATCGGATGCCTGCGCCATCAATGCCTCGGCGACCCGGCCCGACAGATGTGCGTCGCGGCCGGCGTCGTCGGGGAAGACGTCGAAGATCCCGTACGTCGACGGCCCGAGCTTGATCGCGAACCACGCCGTAGTCGCGGGCTCCTGCTCGACCAGCGCCTGACCGGAATTGAGGAAGCTCTCGACCGCGCTCTCCTGGCCCGGCTTCGCCTGCAACGTCACGAGAAGTCCGACGGTAGGTACGTTCGCCATGCCGTGTCTCCCAACCTCGCGGACCGTCGGTGGTCCCGAAGGTCCCCTCGCTGTCAACCTAACCGTCCGCACCAGGAAGAATGCGGGAATGAGCAGCCACCAGAACCTGATGCCCGAGCCGTCGGCGACCCTGCTGCCCCCGCAGGTCGACGCCGAGGCCGCCCGCGCCTCGACCGACGACCCGGCGCAGGTTGCAGCCCATTTCCCGACCTACAGCGCGGCCTGGGCCGACCTCGCCGACATCGCCTACGCCGACGGGCGGATCGTCGACTCCTACGCCTACGCGCGGGTCGGCTACCACCGCGGCCTGGATTCACTGCGTCGCGCAGGGTGGAAGGGCTTCGGGCCGGTGCCGTGGAGCCACGAGCCCAATCAGGGGTTCCTGCGGTGCCTGCACGATCTCGCCCGCGCCGCCGGGGAGATCGGGGAACTCGACGAAGCCGAGCGGTGTGCGGAGTTCCTGCGCGACTCCGATCCCGAGGCGGCCCGGGTTCTCGGCGGCTAGCTCTTTCGGGTCAGGAGACCCGCATGCTCGACGCCGACCAGCCGCTGTTCACGCCGTCGCGTACGGCGACCGGGGCGGCGACGGAGGCGTTGCTCGAGGACGACGTCGACCGGAAGACCCAGGTCCGGTTGTGGTTGCCGCCGTAGTCGTAGAACGCGACCACGTCGCCGCGACCGTCGCCGTCGACGTCACCGGCGAACGGCATCACCCGGCTGGCATCCCATCCGATGTTGGCCCAGACGCGCTGGCCGCCGCTCCACGACGGTCGGCCACCGACACCCGCCGTCGACCGCCACACCCACAGCCGCTCCTGGCCGGCGGTCCAGCCGACGAACGCGGCGATGTCGCTCCGGGAATCGCCATTGATGTTGACGCTCATCGGCTGCACCGAGCTCGAGGACCAACCCGGGTTGATGCCTTGCCTCGTCATGACCGGGCCGGCGACACCCAGGCCCGCACCGCCGCGGATGGAGCGCCAGACCCAGGCCCGGAGGAAACCGTTGCCACGGTCGTAGAAGAGACCGACGTCCGCCTTGTTGTCGCTGTTCTCGTCGCCGGCGAAGGCCCGGATGCGCGAGATGCTCCACCCGTTGGCCGCCCACAGCCGCACGCCGCCGGCCACAGTGGGCTTGCCGCCGGTGGACCCGGTCGAACGCCATCCCCACAGTTCGAGGCGGTCGGCCGAGCTTCCGACGTAGGCCGCGACGTCGGCCTTGTGGTCACCGTTGAGGTCGGCGACGAGGAGCCTCGTCGTCCCGGTCGACCAACCCGTGTTGTGACCTTCGCGAAGCTTGACCGGTGCGGCCACCCGCATGACCCCGCCGGAACTCGTCGAACGCCAGGCGTAGAAGGTCATCCAGCCGTTGCCGTCGTCGTAGGACGCGACGACGTCGGCCTTGTGGTCACCGTTGAGGTCGCCCGCACCCGCTCGCAGTCGCGAGACATCGAGGCCGGTACCGGACCACACCCTCACCTTCGCGGCGACGTGGGGCGAGCCGGTGTGACTGACGGACCGCCACATCCACAGCTCGAGCGTGTTGGGCCGCGGCGAGACGAACATGGCGAGGTCGGACCGCCCGTCACCGTCGAAGTCACCCGAGGCGCGGGCCGACGTCGACTGGGCGCGGGCCCGAGGCGCCGGCGGTTTCGGCTTCGGCGGCGCAGTTGCCGTGCCGCCGCCGGGCCGGGTCGCGGCGTAATAGTCGCTGTAGGAGTGGTGATAGCCGACCGGTACGCCGGTCTGCTGTGCGTCGAGGAGTTCGATCTGCCCGTCGGAGTAGTGCCCGACGTAGAGGCCCACGTGGTGGATCGAGGCGGCGCTGCCGCCGTAGAAGAGCAGGTCGCCCGGCTGCAACTGGCTGCGGCTGACCGCGTGGCTCCGGGTCACGGCGTACTGCTGCGCCGAACTGTGCGGCAGGCTGATCCCGGCGTGCTGGTAGGCCCGCATGGTCAACCCGGAGCAGTCGTACGACGGTCCGGCGCCGCCCCATTGATAGGAGTGGCCGATCTGTGTCTTCGCCCAGGAGAGAGCGTTGCCTCCGGCGCTGCCGGCTGATGCCGGAGCGGCGGCCACGACCGCGAGGCCGAAGATGACGGCGATCGCGGCGACGATGGCGACGAGGGTGCGGCGGGCATGTCCGTGGAGGAACAGCACGAGAGGGGCCGCTCCTCACTCGCGGCTAACACCCCCATGCCCGGATGAATTCTGGCCGCGACGCGTGTCGTGCATGGAATTGATCTGCTGCTTGCTGTATACCCACCCTCCCCCGGTTTATCGCTGGGCGTGCGGACAATTACTCTAAGTAGTGCAGACGGCGTAATCCGGGCCGTGGCGGTCGGCTACCCTCTCAGCGGCACGTGGCGCCACCCCGACAGGAGAATCGGCAATGCCCGCAGTCGTGATCATCGGTGCGCAGTGGGGCGACGAGGGCAAGGGGAAAGTCACCGACGCCCTCGGCGGTCGCGCGGACTACGTCGTGCGCTACCAGGGCGGTAACAACGCCGGACACACCGTCGTCACCCCGGACGGCGAGCAGTTCGCACTCCGGCTGATCCCGTCAGGAATTTTGACGCCGGACTGCACCACCGTGATCGGCAACGGCGTGGTCGTCGACCCCGCCGCGCTGCTCGAGGAACTCGCCGAACTGGAAGCACGGCACATCAACACGTCGTCGCTCGTGATCTCCGCCAACGCACATCTGGTCATGCCGCACCACCGCGCACTCGACCGGGTGACCGAGCGCTATCTCGGCAACGCCAAGATCGGGACGACCGGCCGGGGAATCGGCCCGGCCTACGGCGACAAGCTCGCCCGGATCGGGATCCGGATGCAGGACCTGCTCGATCCGAAGATCTTCCGCGACAAGCTCGAGGTCGCGTTGCGGGAGAAGAACCAGGTGCTGGTGAAGGTCTACAACCGCAAGGCGATCGACCTCGACGCGGTGTTCGACGAGTACCTCGGTTACGCCGACCGGCTTGCGCCGCGGATCGTCGACACCAGCCTGCTGATCAACCGCGCACTCGACGAGGACAAGCTCGTCGTCTTCGAGGGGTCGCAGGCGACGATGCTCGACGTCGACCACGGGACCTATCCGTTCGTCACGTCGTCCAATCCGACGGCGGGCGGCGTCGGGACCGGCATCGGCATCGGCCCCAACCGCATCGATCGCGTCATCGGGATCCTGAAGGCCTACACCACGCGGGTCGGCTCCGGCCCGTTCCCGACGGAACTGCACGACCAGTTCGGTGAGTTCCTCCGCAAGACCGGCGGCGAGGTCGGCGTCAACACCGGTCGGCAGCGACGCTGCGGCTGGTTCGACTCGGTGATCGCGCGTTACGCGGCCCGGGTCAACGGCATCACCGACTTCGTGCTCACCAAGCTCGACGTGCTGACCAGTCTCGAGCGGGTGCCGATCTGCGTGGCCTACGAGGTCGACGGGAAGCGCTACGACGAGATGCCGATGACCCAGACCGACTTCCACCACGCCAAGCCCGTCTATGAATACCTGGACGGCTGGTGGGAGGACATCTCCACGGTCCGCTCGTTCGACGACCTGCCCGCAAATGCGCGTGCGTACGTCCGCCGGGTCGAGGAGTGCTCCGGTGCGCGCATCAGCGCGATCGGCGTCGGCCAGGGCCGCGACCAGACCATCCGGGTGCACGACCTGGTCTGACCGCACTCCCGCTAGGTTGGGCCCAATGAGGGATGTCCGGTGAAGGTGCTCGTCGTCGGCTCGGGTGCGCGCGAACACGCGCTGTGCCTGGCCCTACGGTCGGATCCGGCGGTCGACGCGATCGTGTGCGCCCCGGGCAACGCCGGCACCGCCGTCCTCGCCGAGACCCGCCCCCTTGACGTCGCCGACCCGAAGGCGATCGCGGCCCTGGCTGAAGAGGTCGGCGCCGACCTGGTCGTGATCGGCCCCGAGGTGCCCCTGGTCGCCGGCGCCGCCGACGCGGTCCGGGCGGTCGGGATCGCCTGCTTCGGTCCGTCCGCGGCGGCGGCCCGGATCGAGGGGTCCAAGGCGTTCGCCAAGGAGGTCATGGCGGCGGCCGGGGTCCCGACGGCTGCGGCCCGCACCCCGCAGACCGCCGAGGACGCGGCCCGGGCACTCGACGAGTTCGGGCCGCCGTACGTCGTGAAGGACGACGGACTGGCTGCCGGCAAGGGTGTCGTCGTGACCGACGACCGGGACGCCGCCCTCGCGCACGCGGCCGACTGCGGGGCCGTGGTGATCGAGGAGTTCCTCGCCGGCCCGGAGGTCTCGCTGTTCTGCGTGAGCGACGGTGTGACGGTGCGCCCGCTGCTGCCGGCGCAGGACTTCAAGCGGATCGGCGACGACGACGCCGGTCCCAACACCGGCGGGATGGGCGCCTACTGCCCGCTTTCCTGGCTGCCGCCGAGCTTCGTCGACGACGTCGTGGCCCGCATCGTCACGCCCACCGTCGAGGAGCTCGCCCGCCGCGGGAGCCCGTTCCAGGGCCTGCTCTACGTCGGTCTCGCCGTGACCGCGGACGGGCCGAAGGTGGTCGAGTTCAACGCCCGGTTCGGCGACCCGGAGACCCAGGTCGTCCTCGCCCTGCTCGCCACCCCGCTGGGCGGGCTGCTCGCGGCGGCGGCGACGGGACGGCTGGCCGAGCACCCGCCGCTGGCCTGGCGGGACGCCGCGGCGGTCACCGTCGTCCTCGCGGCCGCCGGCTATCCGGGCGAGGTACGCCGGGGCGATCCGATCGACGGCGCCGACCGGCCGGGCGTGCTGCACGCCGGGACCGCCCGCCGGGCCGACGGGGTCGTGGTGACGGCCGGCGGCCGGGTGCTCTCGGTCACGGCTACCGCGGCGACGCTGCCGGCCGCCCGCGCCGCGGCCTACGACGCGGTCCGGAGCGTGACCTTCGCCGGGGCGCAGTACCGCCAGGACATCGCCGCCACGGCGGCCCGCGGGGAGATCTCCGTCCGCCGCTAGCACCGCCGCCGGACTCACAGCCCCCCACCGACCATGATCGTCAAAGTGGTGGACAGGGGTCGTTCGGCCGGGGAGAGTTACTTCTCGTAGGCGAAAGCACACCGTCGGTGACTCTCCGAGCCTCGGTCGGGTCGGCGCCGCATCCTCCAGGGCGACGCCCACCCGACCGTCGCGGACGGGACGGGGGGACCGGCAGAGCATGTGGCGTGTGGCTGCCGGTGCCGCGAGATCGCGGACTCGGACAGGTCACCGACGGTGTGCTTGTCGCCGCACCGAGAAGGAGTCGACATGGTTGCTCAACCGGCACCACGGGTGCAGGCCTCGGCCGGAGACGCGTGGAAGGCCGGCGCCGTGATGTTCGCCGGCGTCATGATGATCATCGCCGGAGTCTTCGAGGCGCTCGCCGGAATCGCGGCGATCGTCCGCAGAGCGTTCTACGTCTCCGCTCCGCACAACCTTTTCCGGTTCGACGTCCTCACCTGGGGATGGGTGCACCTCGTGCTCGGCGTGCTGGTTGCCCTCGCCGGAATGTCGGTGCTCGCTGGAACGTCGTGGGGTCGGGTCGTCGGAATCGTGCTCGCCGGCGCCAGCGCGATCGCGAACTTCCTCTTCATCCCGTACTACCCCATCTGGACACTGTTGATCATCGCGTTGGACGTCTTCGTGATCTTCGCCCTGGCGACCTACCGCAGCGGCCCGTCCGCGGTGGACGGCTGACCGTCCCGCGCTGAGGGAGCCGGTCCCTAGACTCGTCGTCCATGCAGACGCGAACTCTGGGTACGACGGGGCGCACGGTCGGCGTGGTCGGTCTGGGCGCGTGGCAGATCGGTGCCGACTGGGGCAAGGTCGACGACGCGGAAGCCCTGCGCACACTGCATTCCGCCGTCGACGCCGGCGTGACGTTCATCGACACCGCTGACGTTTACGGCGACGGCCGCAGCGAGCGGCTGGTCGGTCGGTTCGCGCGGGAGCGGCCTGACTCCGGGGTCACGGTGGCGACCAAGATGGGTCGCCGGGCCGACCCGTTCGTACCCGAGGCGTTCACCGCGGAGAACTTCCGGGCCTGGAATGACCGCAGCCGGGCGAATCTCGGCGTCGACACGCTCGACCTGGTCCAGCTGCACTGTCCGCCCACGCCGGTGTATGCGCAGGACGAGACCTACGACGCCCTCGATGCGCTGGTTGCTGCGGGCCGCATCGCGGCGTACGGCGTGAGCGTCGAGACGTGCGCGGAGGCGCTCACCGCCATCGCCCGGCCCGGCGTGGCCACCGTGCAGATCATCCTCAACGCGTTCCGGCAGAAGCCGCTCGACCAGGTCCTGCCTGCCGCTCGCGCGGCCGGCGTCGGCATCATCGCGCGGGTGCCTCTTGCGAGCGGTCTGCTCACCGGCCGGTACGACGAGAGCACCACATTCGGCGCCGACGACCACCGCAACTACAACCGGCGCGGGGAGGCCTTCGACGTCGGCGAGACCTTCTCGGGCGTTCCGTACGACGTGGGCGTGAAGGCGGCGCGGGACATTGCCGGCCTGGTGCCTCCTCCGACGACCACGGCACAGGCCGCCCTGCGCTGGGTGATCGATCAGGACGGGGTGACGGTGGTGATCCCGGGCGCACGCTCGCCCGAGCAGGCGCGGAGCAACGCGGAAGCGGCCGACGTACCGGCGCTGAGTGCGCCGGTCCAGGACGGAATTAGGGGGATATACAACGAGCAAATCAGGCCCCTGGTTCACCCCAGATGGTGATTCCTGGGGTGGGCGGGGCAGTTGATCCAACCGGGGTGTGTGCGCCGGTTTGTCAGGTAGATTAGTTGTCTGTCGGAAGTACCCGCCGCAGTCGCGCCGACGAGCGCGGCAACGGCGAGACGGGGGAGGACCACCGATGTCGAAGCCTGGACGCGGTACGACGCTCCGATTGACCACGATCTTCGCCGCCGCAGCCGCTGCCGCGGTCGTGGCGGCGGGCTGCACCGGACCGACGACGAGTTCGGCGTCCGGCTCCAACGGCGGGGGCAATGGCGGCGCCGCTGCACCCAAGCCCTCGCCCACGGCTCCGGCCGCGGTGGTGACCACCAGGCCCGGTAACGGGACGACCGGCGTCAGCCCGCAGGCGAAGGTCGGCCTCACCGTCGCGCACGGCACGCTGCGCAGCGTGCAGCTGACCAACCCCTCCGGCGCGCTGGTCAAGGGAAGCCCGTCCGCGGACCGGCGTACCTGGACCAGCACGGAGGTGCTCGGTTACGGCAAGACCTACACCTGGTCGGGCAGCGTCGTCGGTGCCGGCGGAAAGGTCAGCCCGGTCTCCGGCCGGTTCACCACGGTCACGCCGAAGACGATCCTGCACGCCGAGGTCAACATCGGCGACCACGAGTCGGTGGGCATCGCCGCGCCGATCATCGTGACCTTCGACGGACACGTGTCGAACCGGGCTGCCGCCGAACGCGAACTTTCGGTGCACACCTCGGTGCCGACCGAGGGCAGCTGGGCATGGGAGCCCGACCAGGACGGGCAGTCGACCGTGCACTGGCGTCCGCATCATTACTGGAAGCCCGACACCAAGGTGAGTTTCGCCGCCAACCTCTACGGCGTCGACTACGGCAACGGTGTCTACGGCAAGGCCGACTTCACGTCGAAGTTCCAGATCGGCAGGTCGCAGATCACCAAGGCCGACGTCAACAGCCACCGGCTGATCGTGCTGCGCAACGGCAAGGAGATCTTCAACTTCCCGGCGAGCTACGGGCTGGGTTCCGACCCGAACCGCAACACGCGCAACGGCATCCACATCACGATGGAGAAGTACCGCGTCAAGTACATGTCCAACCCGGCCTACGGCTACGTCGACGTGCCGGAGAACTGGGCGGTGCGGATCTCCAACAACGGCGAGTTCATCCACGAGAACCCAGAGACGGTCGGGATCCAGGGTTCGGAGAACATCACCCACGGCTGCGTGAACCTCTCCGAGGCGAGCGCGCACGCCTACTACGACTCGTCGCTCTACGGCGACCCGGTGGAGGTCACCAACAGCCCGATCGAGCTGTCGGCGGCCGACGGCGATGTCTACGACTGGACCGTGCCGTGGTCGAAGTGGCAGTCGATGAGTGCCCTGCACTGACCGACTGAGAGAATGCAGGCAGATCCCCGGCTCCCGAGCGAGGTCATGTCGCAGTCTCCGCTGATCCCCGACGTACTGGCGGCGCGTTATGCGTCCCCCGAGTTGGTCTCGCTGTGGTCGGCGGAGTCCAAGGTGGTGCTCGAACGCCGGCTCTGGCTAGCGGTGCTGCAGGCCCAGCGCGATCTCGGGGTCGACATCCCGCCGGCGGCTCTCGACGACTACGAGCGGGTGGTCGACAAGGTCGACCTGGCGTCGATCTCCGCCCGGGAACGCGTGACCCGGCACGACGTCAAGGCCCGCATCGAGGAGTTCGACGAGCTCGCCGGGCACCAGCACGCCCACAAGGGCATGACCAGCCGCGACCTCACCGAGAACGTCGAACAGCTGCAGATCCGCCGCTCGCTCGAGCACGTCCGGGACCGCTCGGTCGCCGTGCTCGCTCGGCTGGCCCGGCTGGCCGGCGAACACTCCGCGCTGGTGATGGCCGGCCGCACGCACAACGTCGCGGCACAGGCGACGACGCTGGGCAAGCGGTTCGCCAGCGCCGCCGACGAGCTGTTGGCGGCGTACCGGCGGACCGAGGACCTGCTGGCGCGCTACCCGCTCCGCGGCATCAAGGGCCCGGTCGGCACCGGCCAGGACATGCTCGACCTGCTCGGCGACGACCCCGAGCGCCTGCATCAGCTCGAGGACCGGGTGGCGGCTCATCTCGGCTTCGACGCGACGTTGACCAGCGTCGGGCAGATCTACCCCCGATCGCTGGACTACGACGTGCTGACCGCGCTGGTGCAGCTCGCCGCCGCGCCGTCCTCGCTCGCGACCACGATCCGGCTGATGGCGGGAAACGAGCTGGTCACCGAGGGATTCCAGGCCGGGCAGGTCGGCTCGTCGGCCATGCCGCACAAGATGAACACGCGATCCTGCGAACGGGTCAACGGCCTCGCCGTCGTCCTGCGCGGTTACGCCGGCATGCTCGGCGAGCTCGCCGGGGGGCAGTGGAACGAGGGCGACGTCTCCGACTCGGTGGTACGCCGGGTCGCCCTGCCCGACGCGTTCTTCGCGATCGACGGGCTGCTCGAGACGTTCCTCACCGTGCTCGACGAGTTCGGGGTGTTTCCGGCGGTGGTCGCCCGCGAGCTCGACCGCTACCTGCCGTTCCTCGCCACCACCAAGGTGCTGATGGCGGCGGTCCGCGTCGGAGTGGGCCGCGAGACCGCGCACGAGCTGATCGGCCAGCACGCGGTCGCCGTCGCGCTGGCGATGCGGGAGAGCGGCGCGGAACGCAACGACCTGCTCGACCGGCTCGCCGCCGATCCCGCGTTGCCGCTGGATCGGGCTGCGTTGGACGGCCTGCTGGTCGACCCGCTGTCGTTCACCGGCGCGGCGCAGGCGCAGGTGGCTGCGGTCATCGCCGCGGTGGAGCCGATCGTCGCCGGTCGGCCGGAGGCCGCGGCGTACCGACCGGGGCCGATTCTCTAGCACGCTGCGTAACCGGCAGCGTGACATCCACCGCCGAACCCGTCTAGGGTCGCTGACCGGCCGGACTCGTGAGCTGATCTGGAGGTAAGTGGATGCGACTCGCATTCAGCACGTTGGCATTTCCGTCCCACCCGCTCGACGAGGTCGCGCAACTCGGCCGGGACTGGGGTTACGAGGGGATCGAGCTACGGCTGATCGACGGCGAGCTCATCGACCCGGCGACCGTCGACCGGGACCGGGTACGCCGCACGATCAAGGACTCCGGCCTCGCCGTGACCGCGCTGGACAGCTCGATCCGGCTCACACAGGACGGCGCCGAGCAGGAGCTGCGGGACTTCCTGGAGCTAGCCAACGCATGGGAGGCCCCGTCCGTGCGGGTCTTCGGCGGTCCGGTGGGCGACGACGGCGCTGAGCGCAAGGCTGGGCTCGGCGCGGCGGCCCGCACGCTGGAGGCGACCGCGCCGGTCGCCGAGCGGCTCGGTGTGCAGATCGGGTTGGAGACCCACGACGCGTTCTCCGCGTCGCCGCTGGTCGCCGAGGTGCTGGCCATGGTGCCCGCGTCGTCGGTGGGTGCGGTGTGGGACAGCCACCACCCGTACCGGATGGGCGAGCAGGCGGCCGAGACGTTCGCCAACCTGGGCGACCGGCTCACGCTGGCGCAGGTGAAGGACGCCCGACGCAGCGACGACCAGCAGAGTGGCTGGCAGCTCGTGCTGCTCGGCGAGGGTGAGGTCCCGGTCCGAGACATGCTGCGGCTGCTCGCGGCCAGCGACTACGACGACTGGGTGTCGGTGGAGTGGGAGAAGAAGTGGCATCCGGAGATTGAGGAGCCTGAGGTCGCCCTTCCCCAGCACCTCGACGTGCTCCGCCAATGGCTCAAGGAGGACCAGGCGGGGTAGCGCGGCGCCTTCTGCTCAGTCGGCGAGGTCGAGCTCGTAGTGGATCAGGAGTTCGTGGTCCTCGGTGTGCCGCTGCCGCCCGGACGGCTTCCAGCCGAGCCGCTCGTAGAGGCTCCGCGCCCGGCTGTTGTTCGCGGGCGTCCACAGCTGGGCGCGCCGATAACCCTGGCGGGCCGCGCGCTCCACGGCATGCCGGAGGACGCTCTCGCCGTACCCGCGGCCCCACAGATCCGGGCGTACCGCGACCATCGTGACGTGGGCGAGGCCGGGTTCGGGTTGGTCGGAGGCGCCGTCGTCGGCCCGTCCCTGCACGACCACGGTCATCGCGGCGGGCTGGTCGCCGAGGCGGGCGATGAGCGGGATCGTGCCGGTGTGGCCGATCAGCGCGGTCAGCCGGCTGCGGGTCACCTTGAGGTCGGGGGAGTGGTCCGGATTCGACGAGGGCGACTCCGACTCGCGGCGGGCGGACTCGGCGTCGACCCAGAGCTTCGCGAGGTCGTCGACGCTCGACGGCCCGGCAAGGCGCATGAGCAGGTCCGGCCGGCGTCGCTCGGCCGTGGGGCGCAGGTTGTCTGCGTTCATGTCCGACACCATGCCAGCAGTGTGCTCGCAGAACGCTGTTCTGGCAGCCATGTCAGACTCGCTTCGTGACCGAGAGATCTGGGGAGCTCACGCGGATCGCGGCCGGCAAGGTCCGCGACATCTACGCCGTCGACGACGAGCACCTGCTGCTGGTGGCCAGCGACCGCATCTCGGCGTACGACTGGGTGCTGCCGACGCCGATCCCGGACAAGGGCCGAATCCTCACCGCGCTGTCCGCGTGGTGGTTCGACCAACTGGCCGATCTGGTCCCGCACCACCTCGTGTCGCTCGACGACCCGCGGATCCCGGCCGAGGCGGCCGGGCGGGCGATGCTGGTCCGCCGACTGCAGATGGTGCCGGTCGAGTGCGTGGCGCGGGGCTACCTGACCGGCTCGGGTCTGCTCGACTACGACCGCACGGGCGAGGTGTGCGGCATCAGGCTTCCGGCCGGGCTGGTCGACGGTTCGCGGCTGCCCGAGCCGATCTTCACGCCGACCACCAAGGCGCCCCTGGGCGAACACGACACGGCGATGACCTACGACGCGGTCGTCGCGTCGGTCGGCGGCCCGGCCGCCGCCGAACTGCGCGACCGGACCCTCGCCATCTACGCCCGTGGTGAGCAGGTCGCCCGCGACCGGGGCATCGTGCTGGCCGACACCAAGCTGGAGTTCGGGCGCGACCCGGACGGCCGTCTGGTCCTCGCCGACGAGGTGCTGACTCCTGACTCGTCCCGGTTCTGGCCGGCGCAGACCTGGCAACCCGGCCGCGCGCAGCCGTCGTACGACAAGCAGTACGTCCGCGACTGGCTCGTCTCGCCGGCGTCCGGCTGGGACCGTGGCTCGGGCCAACCGCCTCCGCCGCTGCCGGACGACGTGGTCGCCGCGACCCGGGGCCGCTATGTCGAGGCCTACGAACAACTCACCGGCCGCACCTGGTCCTGAGCCGCCGTGCGGCGCGCCTGGCCTGGCTTGGCGTGGCTTGGCGTGGAGTGCATGGCGTGGCGCGGACAAAACCCACTACTAGTGGGTTTTGGGCACCCCGTACGGCGTGTCGTGGACCAAAACCCACTAGTAGTGGGTTTTGTCCAGCCGGTCGCCTGCCGTCGCGCCGCCCACCCCTCGACCCCTGACCAAAACGCACTAGGAGTGCGTTTTGGGGGGCTCGTACGGCGTGTCGTGGACCACAACGCACTAGGAGTGCGTTTTGGTCGAGCGCCGAGCGCCGAGCGCCGAGCGCCGAGCGCCGAGCGCCGAGCGCCGAGCGCCGAGCGCCGAGCGCCGAGCGCCGAGGCGGGCGGTCGTTTCGGGGGGCGGTCCGTTTGGTCGGGGACGGCGATGGGCGGCTACCCTGGCTGTGCCGATCCCGACTGCCGCAAGGAGAGCACGTGCGCGTCGTCGTCGACGTCATGCTCAAGCCGGAGATCCTCGATCCGCAGGGCCAGGCGATCGCCGCCGCCCTGCCCCGGATGGGCTTCACGGGAGTACGGGACGTCCGCGCCGGCAAGCATTTCGAGCTCGAGGTCGACCCCGAGGTCTCCGACGAGACCGTCCACCAGATCGCCGACACGCTGCTGGCCAACCCGGTGATCGAGGACTTCACCATCACCACCGAGCCCGCGACCGCGTCCGATCCGGTCCGGCCGGCATGACCGCCCGGATCGGGGTGGTCACGTTCCCTGGCTCCCTCGACGACCGCGACGCCGCCCGCGCTGCCCGGCTGGCCGGCGCCGTGCCGGTCCCGCTGTGGCACGCCGACCCCGTACTCCCCGAGGTCGACGCGGTCGTGCTGCCCGGCGGCTTCTCCTACGGCGACTACCTGCGGGCCGGGGCGATCGCCCGGTTCGCGCCGGTGATGGAACGCGTCGTGGCGGCCGCCCGCGACGGGCTGCCGGTGCTCGGCATCTGCAACGGCTTCCAGGTGCTCTGCGAGGCCCACCTGCTGCCCGGCGCCCTGCTCCGCAACGCCGGCATGCGCTTCGTCTGCCGCGACCAGCGGCTGCGGGTCGACAACGCCACGACGGCGTGGACCTCGGCGTACGACGACGGAGCCGAGATCGTCGTCCCGATCAAGAACGGCGAGGGTGGTTACGTCGCCGACGCCCGCACCCTCGACGCGCTCGAGGCCGAGGGCCGGGTCGTCGTCCGCTACGTCGGCGGCAACCCCAACGGCTCGGCCCGCGACATCGCCGGCGTCTGCAACGAGACCGGCACCGTCGTCGGGCTGATGCCGCATCCCGAGCACGCCACCGAGGCCCTGACGGGTCCCGGCGCCGACGGGCTCGGCTTCTTCACCTCCGTCCTGCATCGGCTGGTGGGTGCGTGATCGACTCGGTCGCACACGCGGCGCAGACCCCGGACGACCCGCAGCCCTACGCCGAATTGGGCCTCGCCGCCGACGAATACGCCCGGATCCGCGAGATCCTCGGCCGGCGCCCGACCAGCTCCGAGCTGGCGATGTATTCGGTGATGTGGAGCGAGCACTGCTCCTACAAGTCGAGCAAGGTCCACCTGCGGCAGTTCGCCGACAAGGCGCCGCGCGGTCAGCGGATGCTGGTCGGAATGGGGGAGAACGCCGGCGTCGTCGACGTCGGCGACGGGCTCGCAGTGACCTTCAAGATCGAGTCGCACAACCACCCGTCCTACGTCGAGCCCTACCAGGGCGCGGCGACGGGTGTCGGCGGCATCGTGCGCGACATCCTCACCATGGGCGCGCGGCCGATCGCGGTCATGGACCCGCTGCGGTTCGGGCCGGCCGACGCGCCCGACACCGCGCGGGTGCTGCCCGGTGTGGTCGCCGGCGTCGGCGGCTACGGCAACTGCCTCGGCCTGCCCAACGTCGGCGGTGAACTCGTCTTCGACCCGACGTACGCCGGCAATCCGCTGGTCAACGTGCTCTGCGTCGGGGTGCTGCCGCGCGACGGGGTGAAGTACGCGCGGGCCAGCGGCCTGGGCAACAAGGTGCTGTTGCTCGGCGCGCGCACCGGCGGTGACGGGATCGGTGGCGCCTCGGTGCTGGCGAGCGCGACGTTCGACGACGAGGGGAAGCCGGCGAAGCGCCCCAGCGTGCAGGTCGGCGACCCGTTCACCGAGAAGTTGCTCATCGAGTGCTGCCTGGAGATCTTCGCCGACGACCTCGTCGTGGGGATCCAGGATCTCGGTGCGGCCGGACTGTCCTGCGCGACCACCGAACTGGCCAGCGCCGGCGACGGCGGCATGCGGGTCACCCTCGACGAGGTGCCGCTGCGCGACGCCACGCTCGCTCCCGAAGAGATCCTCATGAGCGAGTCGCAGGAGCGGATGTGCGCCGTCGTCGAGCCGGCGAAGCTCGACCGGGTGCTCGCGATCTGCGCGAAGTGGGGCGTCAACGCCACCGTCATCGGTGAGGTGACCGATACCGGCCGGCTGGAGATCAGCTGGCGCGGCGAGCAGATCATCGACGTACCTCCGCGCACCGTGGCCCACGAGGGTCCGGTCTACGACCGGCCGATGGCGCGCCCGGCCGATCTCGACGCGCTGCAGGCCGACCCGCCCGACCGGCTCGCCCGTCCGTCCACAGTGGACGAGTTGCGGGCGACCCTGCTGCGGATGGTGTCGTCGCCCAACCTGGCCGACAAGCGATGGGTCACCGACCAGTACGACCGCTACGTGCAGGGCAATACGGTGCTGGCCCAGCCGCAGGACGCGGGGATCCTCCGGCTCGACGAGCGGAGCCGGCTCGGGATCGCCCTGGCCACCGACGGCAACGGCCGCTACGCCCGCCTCGACCCCTACTTCGGCGCGCAGCTCGCCCTCGCCGAGGCCTACCGCAACGTCGCCGCCACCGGCGCGACCCCGGTCGCCGTCACCGACTGCCTCAACTTCGGCAGCCCGGAGGATCCCGGCGTCATGTGGCAGTTCGCCGAGGCGGTGCGCGGCCTCGCCGACGCGTGCGCGACGCTCGGTACGCCGGTCACCGGCGGCAACGTCAGCTTCTACAACTCCACCGGCACGGCGCCGATCCACCCGACGCCGGTGATCGGTGTCCTGGGCGTCCTCGACGACGTGTCCCGGCGTACGCCGATCGACTTCGGCGCCGACGGCGACGTCCTCCTGCTGCTCGGCGACACCCGCGACGAGTTCGGCGGGTCGGAGTGGGCCTGGGTCGAGCACCGGCATCTCGGCGGCCGGCCGCCGGCGGTGGATCTCGAGCGCGAGCGGCTGCTCGCCGAGCTGCTCGTCGCCGGTGCGCGCGACGGCCTGCTCCGCGCCGCCCACGACCTGTCCGACGGCGGGCTCGCCCAGGCGCTGGTCGAGTCATGCCTGGCCGGCCGCACCGGTGCGACGGTGCGTCTCCCCGCCGGGGTCGACCCGTTCGTGGCGCTGTTCGCCGAGTCCGCCGGGCGGGCGGTGGTCGCGGTGGCGCCCGCCGACGAAGAACGCTTCACCCGGCAGTGCATCGAGCGCGGACTGCCGTGCGTGCCGGTCGGTGTCGTCGGCGGCCCGACGCTCGACGTGGCCGGCACCTTCGCCGTACCGCTGGACGAACTGCGGGCCGCGCACGAGAGCACGGTGCCGGCTCTCTTCGACTGACCGGGACAGGACGTTCCCGGCAAACGCCGTGGCGATAACGTCGGGTAATGCCGCCCCGTCGACACGACGTTCGCCAGCTCGGCGCCGCCATCCAGGCGCAGGCGAAGGCGATCGGTGACTACCTCGAGCATCTCGATCCGCCGGCGTGGACCCGGCCCACCGAGCTGCAGGGCTGGTCGGTGACCGAGCTCGCCGTGCACCTGACCGAGATCCTCGCGCTGATCGCGGACATCGTGCCGCGCCCGATCACCGACCCGCCAATGGCCGTCGCCGACTACCTCGCCGCGCTGCCCGGTGCGGCGGACCAGATCCGCGACCGCGTCGTCGGCGCCGTGGCCGGCCGGACCCCGCCGGAGCTCGTCGCGGACTACCGCGAGCAGAGCGACCGGGCCGGGAAGGTGCTCGCCCACGTCGGCGACACCGTGGTCGTGGCCGCTCCCCGCGGGCCGCTGCGGATCGGCGACTTCCTCGCCACCCGCGCCGTCGAGTTGGTAGTGCACAGCGACGACCTCGCCTGCGCACGGTCCGACCGGCCCGGCCCGCCACTCACCCGCGACGCGTCGGCGGCCGCCGTACGCCTGCTCGCCGGCGTGCTGGCGACGCGGGCGCCGGGCCGGGCGGTCGAGTTGCGCATCCCGCCGTACGCCGCAGTGCAGTGCATCGCCGGCCCCCGGCACACCCGCGGCACCCCGCCGACGGTCATCGAGACCGATCCGGTGACCTGGCTGCGGGTGGCGACCGGCCGGCTCGGGTGGGCGGAGGCGGTCGCCCGCGGAGACGTCAGCGCAAGCGGCGAACGCAGCGACCTCTCGGCCCACCTCCCACTGCTGTCCTGACCCGGCACCGCACTCCCCCCATGATCAAGAGGGAATTCGTACGGCGTTTCGTACCGGAATCCCCTCTTGATCATGGGCGGGGGTGGCGGGTGGTCCTGCGTGCCGGGACGGCGGGCGGGTGCCGGGGGCTGCTCGCGGTCGTGGCTACACTCGGGGACGCCCCCTTTACCTCGCCGAGGAGACACTGGTGCGCTTGACGCCCGGAGCTACTGGCGATCCATCCGAGGACGACATCCCCCACGACGAGTGCGGCGTATTCGGCGTCTGGGCACCCGGTGACGAAGTGGCCAAACTCGCCTACTACGGGCTCTACGCGCTGCAGCACCGCGGCCAGGAGGCGGCCGGGATGGCCGTCAGCGACGGCAGCGCGTTGCTCGTCTACAAGGACCTCGGCCTGGTCGCCCAGGTCTTCGACGAGTCGATCCTGGCCAGCCTGCGCGGGCACATCGCGGTCGGCCACACCCGCTACTCGACCACCGGCGCGGGGACCTGGGAGAACGCCCAGCCGACGTTCCGCACCACCAAGGCCGGCACCGGCCTCGCGCTCGCCCACAACGGCAACCTGGTCAACACGGCCGAGCTGGCCCGTCAGGTCGGCGCCGAGATCACCCCCGGGCTCACCGGCTCGACCACCGACTCCGACGTCGTCACCAAGTTGCTCGCGGCTCGGCCGGACCAGTCGCTCGAAGCCGCCGCGGTCGACATCCTCCCGCTCCTGCGGGGCGCCTTCACCCTGGTCTTCTGCGACGAGCACACCCTCTACGCCGCCCGCGATCCGCACGGCGTTCGGCCGCTCGTCCTCGGCCGGCTCGAGCGCGGCTGGGTGGTGGCCAGCGAGACCGCGGCGCTCGACATCGTCGGCGCCTCGGTGGTCCGCGAGATCGAGCCGGGCGAGCTGATCGCCGTCGACGAGGACGGGCTGCGGTCGCACCGCTTCGCCGAGGCCAAGCCGGCCGGCTGCCTCTTCGAATACGTCTACCTCGCCCGGCCGGACACCACCATCAGCGGGCGGGGCCTGCACGCCGCCCGGGTCGAGGTCGGCCGGCAGCTGGCTCGCGAGCACCCGGTCCCCGCCGATCTCGTCATCCCGGTTCCGGAGTCCGGTACGCCGGCCGCGATCGGCTACGCCGAGGAGTCGGGCATCCCCTACGGGCAGGGCCTGGTCAAGAACTCCTACGTCGGCCGTACCTTCATCCAGCCGTCCCAGACCATCCGCCAGCTCGGTATCCGGCTCAAGCTCAACCCGCTGCGGGACGTGATCCGCGGCAAGCGGCTGGTCGTCGTCGACGACTCGATCGTGCGCGGCAATACCCAGCGGGCTCTGGTCCGGATGCTGCGGGAAGCCGGCGCCGCCGAGGTGCACGTGCGGATCTCCAGCCCGCCGGTGCGGTGGCCGTGCTTCTACGGCATCGACTTCGCCACCCCCGCGGAGCTGGTCGCCAACGGCCTCGACGTCGAAGGTGTCCGCGCGTCGATCGGGGCCGACTCACTGCACTACGTGACCCTCGACGGCCTGATCGCGGCGACCGAACAGCCGAAGAACCGGCTCTGCCGGGCCTGCTTCGACGGCGAGTACCCGATCCCGCTCCCCTCCGACGAGATGATGGGCAAACACGTGCTGGAAGGCATCGCCCGCGGCATGGAGACCCTGCCCGTGGGACTCGGCGGCCACGACGCCCTGCAGCGGCCGTGAGCGGTCACCACTCCGAGTCGGGGCAGGGCTTCCCCGCCTCGACGTACGCCGCCGCCGGGGTCGACATCGAGGCCGGGGAGCGGGCCGTCGAGCTGATCCGGGCCCGGGCGAAGACGGCCAATCGCAGCGAGGTCGTCGGCGGCATCGGCGGTTTCGCCGGGCTGTTCGCCTTCGACACCAGCCGGTGGAAGCGGCCGCTGCTGGCGTCCTCCACCGACGGCGTGGGCACCAAGCTGGCCATCGCGCACGCCCTCGACATCCACGACACCGTGGGGCTGGACCTCGTCGGGATGGTCGCCGACGACGTCGTCGTCTGCGGCGCCGAGCCGCTCTTCCTGCAGGATTACGTCGCCTGCGGCCAGGTGGTCCCCGAGCGGATGGCCGACATCGTCGGTGGCATCGCGGAGGGCTGCCGGCTGGCCGGGTGCGCCCTCATCGGCGGCGAGACGGCCGAGCACCCCGGAATGCTCGAGCGCGACGAGTACGACATCGCCGGGACGGCCGTGGGTGCCGTCGAGGCCGATGCGGTGCTCGGCGCGGAGAAGGTCCAGGTCGGCGACGTGGTGCTCGCCCTGGGGTCGTCGGGGTTGCACTCCAACGGCTACTCCCTGGTCCGCCACATCCTGCTCGGGGTCGGGCGGATGCCGCTCGACGCCGTGGTCGACGAGCTGGGCAGCGCGCGCACTCTCGGCGAGGAGTTGCTGACGCCGACCCGCATCTACAGCCTGGACTGCCTGGCGCTGATCGCCGAGGCCGACGTCCACGCCTTCGCCCACGTCACCGGCGGCGGGCTGGCCGGCAACGTGGCCCGGATCATGCCGGCCCACGCGGACGCGGTCATCGACCGGGGCACCTGGCGCCCGCAGCCGATCTTCGACCTGGTGGCCACCCGGGGCCGGGTGGACGAGGCCGAGATGGAGCGCACCTTCAACATGGGTGTCGGAATGGTCGCGATCGTCGGCCACGACGACGTCGACCGCGCCCTCGCCCTCCTGATCGGCCGGCACGTGCCGGCCTGGGTGGCCGGCGAGATCGTCGACGGATCGGGCACCGCCCGGCTGACCGGTCAGTACCGCGACTGAGCGTCGCCGTACGGCGACGGAGGCGGCTTACTCGTCGAAGGACACCGGCCGGCGCGGCCTGGTGTCGACGTGCAGGGCGAGGACGTCGGGTCGCGCATAGTGCCCGACCGGATCGAACTGCTGCCGATGTCGGCGTACCTCGGCGAGGTCGACCTCGGCGTAGAGGATGCCCTCCTCCTCGAGCAACGGCCCGGCGAGTATGTCGCCGCCCGGCGCCACGATGGTCGTGAAGCCGCGGCTCATCCAGTCGTCGTCCCCGCCGTAGACGTCGCCGCGCAGGTCGGCCGGGACGTCGGACCCGCGCAGCAGCGGCGCGACCCCGAGGACGTAGACCCGACCCTCCTTGGCGATGTGGCGGAGGGTGGCGACCCAGCTGTCGCTGTTGTCCCAGGTCGGAGCGAGGTAGATGTCGACCCCCCGCGCGTACATCGCCGCCCGTGCGAGCGGCATGTAGTTCTCCCAGCAGATGAGCCCACCGATCACCCCGAACGGCGCCCGGACGACGTCGAGCGTCGAGCCGTCGCCGTAGCCCCAGATCGTCCGCTCCCCGCCGGTCGGCATCAGCTTGCGGTGGCGACCCGCCAGTGACCCGTCGGGGGCGAAGTAGAGCAAGGTGTTGTAGAGGGTGCTGCCGTCGAGCTCGTCCACGCCGACGGCCACATAGGTCCCGAACGCTCGGGCCGCCTCACCGAGCTGCTCGGTGACGGGGCCGGGCACGGTGACCGACTGGTCGTGCAGGCGCGCGACGTAGCTGCTGTCGTTCCAGGCCGGCACCCGCCAGACCCAGTCCGGGTAAGCGGGGATGAATGCCTCGGGGAAGACGACGAGCTCGGCGCCGCGACCCGCGGCCTCGCCGATCAGCGCGCACGCCTTGTCGGTCGTCGCGGCACGATCGAGGAATACCGGGGTCGCCTGGACCGCGGCGACGGTGGCCATCATCGCCCAACCGGCGGCGCGGTCAGGCGTCCGGTCGGCGCGCGAGACCGGATACAGATCGTCCGGATCAGCCGGACGAGGACTCCCAGCGGGCGTACTCGTCGTCGCTGTCGTCGCGATCGTCGGTCGACGAGCGTGAGGACGACGTCGTCGACGGCCCCGACAGCTCCTGCTGGAGCCGGTCGTAGTCGGGCGCGTGGCTGGAGTACTTCAGCTCACGCGCAACCTTGGTCTGCTTGGCCTTCGCCCGGCCGCGGCCCATGGCTTGACCCCCTCGCACAGAACACGGGGCGCCGTTGCTGCGGCAACCCCGATCTATGGCATCCGTTAGTAGCGCCCACGATACCGTGCCCGCTCTCCGCTGGCACCTCCGCCGGGGCGGGTAAAAGGCTGGAGCGGGCAGGCCCACGCTCAGCTTCGGCCCAGGATGGTGCGGAGCCGGCCGACCTGGGCCATCCGGCGCTCGGCCAGCCGGTCGGCGGCGACCGCCGGGGGTACGCCGTCGGCAGCGGCCAGAGCGAAGATCCGGCGCGTGGTGTCGAAGATCTCGGCGGCCTTGGCCTTGGCGCGCTCGAAACTGAAGCCCTCGATCTCGTCGGCGACCTGGATCACGCCGCCGGAGTTCACGACGTAATCCGGCGCATAGAGGACCCCCCGGTCGGCGAGGACCTTCTCGATGCCGGGATGGGCGAGCTGGTTGTTGGCGGCGCCGCAGATCACCCGGGCGGTCAGGGCCGGCACCGTGTCGTCGTCCAGGGCCCCGCCCAGCGCACACGGCGCGTAGACGTCGAGGTCGGCGCGGATCAGCTGGTCGACGTCGGCGACGATCTCGATCTCCGGGTCGGCGTGATGGATCCGGTCGATCGCGCGCGGGCTGACGTCGCTGACCACGACCGACGCGCCCTCGCCGCGCAGGTGCTCGACGAGGTGCCGGCCGACCTTGCCGACCCCGGCGATGCCGACCCGCCGGCCGCGCAGGCTCGGGGTGTCCCAGACCTGCTCGGCGCAGGCGCGCATCCCCTGGAAGACGCCGTAGGCGGTGAGGATCGACGAATCACCGGCGCCGCCGTGCTCGGCCGAGCGGCCGGTCGCCCAGCGGGTCTCCCGGGCGATGACGTCCATGTCCTGGACGTAGGTGCCGACGTCACAGGCGGTGACATAGCGACCGCCGAGGGAGTCGACGAAGCGGCCGTACGCCCGCAGCAGCGCCTCGGACTTCTCCGTGGCCGGGTCGCCCCAGATGACCGCTTTGCCGCCGCCGTGGTCGAGCCCGGCCAGCGCGTTCTTGTAGGCCATCCCGCGGGAGAGGTTCAGGACGTCGGTGACCGCCTCGTCCTCGCTGGCGTAGGGGTAGAACCGGGTTCCGCCGAGCGCCGGGCCCAGCGCGGTGGAGTAGATGGCGATGATCGCCTTGAGGCCGCTGCCGGGGTCCTGGCAGAACACGACCTGTTCATGGCCGGTGGGCACATCGCCCATCGCAAACACGCTCACGGGTGTCTCCCTGCGTGGATGTCGGCCGAGCAGGCCGGGACGCCACGCTCCGCCGGGTCGACGTCGGTCGCAGAGCGTCCACTTTCACCATAGTGCCGCCACGATGAGCGAAGGATTCGGCGTACGATCGGGTCATAGGCAGCAGGGCCGGACCGACTGCACAGAAGCGCCCGAATTACCCCTAAACGGTGCGGCTAGGGAGACCTGGTATGGACACCACGAAGTTGCTCTGCTCGGGCTATTCGAGCGTTGCGGGAAAATGGTGCAATGTGGGTAAGGGTCGGTTGTGCATACAACGGCGTCACACCGACTCGCCTGGCAGAAGGGACCAGCCATGACCACCCGAACCACCACGGATGCTGAGCCGCTGCTCACGCCCGCAGAGGTCGCGACGATGTTCCGCGTCGACCCCAAGACCGTCACCCGCTGGGCCAAGGCAGGAAAGCTGACCTCCATCCGGACCCTCGGCGGCCACCGCCGCTACAAGGAGTCCGAGGTGCGAGCGCTGCTGGCCGGCGGTTCCAACGATCAGGCGGCCGCCGACCACGCCTGACCGCGTCGTCCCGGCCCGATCAACTACCCGGCGTAGCGCCGTGCCGCGTTCCTGGCGGCGGGCGTCGCCGGGACCGCCTGCGGGCGGCTGTTAGCGTGTCCCGGTGACTTCGGCTCCGCCGTTCCGCGACCCGCTCGTCGCCCGAATGCGCCCCTTCGAGACGACCATCTTCGCCGAGATGACCGCCCTCGCCAACCGCATCGGGGCGATCAACCTCGGGCAGGGATTTCCCGACACCGACGGCCCGCCGGCGATGCTCGAGGTCGCCGTCGAGGCGATCCGCTCGGGCGTCAACCAGTACCCGCCCGGCCCGGGGATGCCGGCCCTGCGCGAGGCCGTGGCCCGCCACCGGCGCGCGCAGTACGCCCTCGACTACGACCCGGACCGCGAGGTCTACGTCACCGTCGGCGCCACCGAGGCGGTCGCCACGGCGGTCCAGGCACTGTGCGAGCCGGGCGACGAGGTCGTGGTCTTCGAGCCCTATTACGACTCCTACGCGGCGGTGATCTCGCTCGCCGGCGCCGTGCGTCGCCCGGTCACCCTGCGGCCGGAAGGTCCCGGCGGCCGGTTCAGCTTCGACCCGGACGAGCTACGGGCGGCGATCGGCCCCCGGACCCGGCTGGTGCTCGTCAACAGCCCGCACAACCCGACCGGCACGGTGTTCACCCGCGACGAGCTCGCCGCGATCGCCGCGCTCTGCGTCGAGCACGATCTCCTCGCCGTCACCGACGAGGTCTACGAGCACCTCACCTTCGACGGCACCGGGCACATCCCGCTCGCGTCGTACGACGGCATGCGCGAGCGGACCGTGTCGATCTCCTCGGCCGGCAAGAGTTTCTCCGTCACCGGCTGGAAGGTCGGCTGGGTCTGCGCCCCGGCCGCCCTGATCCGCGCGGTGCAGACGGTCAAGCAGTTCACCACGTTCACCGTCGGCGGTCCGTTCCAGCTCGCCGTGGCACACGCGCTCGACCACGAGCTCGACTGGGTGAGCAAGCAGCGGGCTTCGCTGCAGGCCAAGCGCGATCGGCTCTCGGCCGGTCTTTCGGCCGCTGGGTTCCTCACCTACGAGACGGCCGGCACCTACTTCGTGCAGGCCGACGTCCGCCCGCTGGGGTTCGACGACGGGATGACCTTCGCCAAGGTGCTGCCGGAGCGGGCCGGGGTGGTGGCCATCCCCAGCGAGGTCTTCTACGACGACACCGACGCCGGTCGGCCCTACGTGCGGTTCGCGTTCTGCAAGCGCGACGAGGTCATCGACGAGGCGGTACGCCGACTCTCGGCGCTCTAGGCAGCTTCCTGTGAGCGGGGCTGGCCTGCGGGTTGCGGTGGTGGGGCTGGGTTTCGGGCAGGACTTCGTCCCTATCTATCTCAGCCATCCCGAGGTCTCGTCCGTGGTGCTGGTCGAGCCGGACGCCGTACGCCGCCGCGAGATCGCGACCCGCTTCGGTATCGACGACGGTGTCGCCGACATCGACGATGTCCTCACCGACCCGACGGTCGATGCCGTGCACATCCTTGCTCCGGTTCACCTGCACGCCGACCTCGTCGTCGCGACCTTGCAGGCGGGGAAGCACTGCGCGTGCGCCGTACCGATGGCGACGACGATCGAGGACCTCGACCGCATCATCGCCGCGCAGGAGAGCAGCGGCAGGAACTACATGATGATGGAGACCATGGTGTTCGGCCGCGAATACCTGACGGTCGAAGACGCCTATCGCCGGGGCGAATTCGGCGCACTGACGCTGTATCGAGGGTTCCACATCCAGAACCTCGACGGCTTCCCGTCGTACTGGCAGGGCTATCCGCCGATGCACTACGTCACCCACGCGCTGTCGCCGATACTCGCGCTGCTCGAGACGGGTGTGCAGAGCGTTCAGTGCCGAGGCGCGGGCCGCCTGACGCCGGATCGCACCGCCGGCGGCTTCGACAACCCGTTCCCGACCGAGGTGGGCCTGTTCGCGCTGCGCGACAGCGATGTGCTCGCGGACGTGACGATGTCCTTCTTCCAGACCGCGCGGAGCTACCTCGAGGGGTTCGCCGTCTACGGCGAACGCCGCGGTGTGGAATGGCCGGTCGACAACGACGGAGACCTGACGGTCTTCGACATGCACCCGCCGGCGACGGGCAGCCGCGGAAACGTCGTCGAGACCGCGGCGCTCACGCCTCGCGACTTCTCCGATGCGCTCCCGGCGGAGGTCGCCCCGTTCACCCGTGCCGCGGACGTGTTGCTGCCGGGGATGCCGGCGAAGGTACGCATGGAAGCCCACCACAGCGGGTCGCATCCGTTCCTCGTGCACGAGTTCATCAGCAGCATCGTCGAGCACCGCGCGCCGCGGATCGACGCCTATCGCGCGGCAACCTGGACCGCACCGGGAATCTGCGCCCACCAATCCGCGCTCGCCGGTGGAGCCGAGATCGCCGTCCCCGCCTACACCGCCCATTCCGCTTCGACGTGACGTTCACGCAGAATGGGCGCGGGGTCGCCTCGGCAGCGGATCGACATCGTGCGCTGTACTCGCATCCGGGGGTCAATTCTGCGAGTAGGACGCACGATGTCGACCATCGCCTGGGGTAGCCCCATGCCGCTGTGCCCTTGCTCCGCTCAGCGAAGCGAGGGCACAGTGCAGCGCTCGGACATGACGTTCACAGGCTGCCCCCGTTTGGCATCAACGTGACGTTGATGCCGCTAGATGGCTTGAACGTGACGTTCAAGCCGATTGGCGGCGGGTCGGCGGCGGGGGGTCGGTGGGTCAGCGGGCGGCGAGGTGGCCGCCGACGCGGGTGTAGCCGCGGAGCAGGTCGCGGCTGATGATCAGCCGCTGCATCTCGTCGGTGCCCTCGAAGATCCGCCACAACCGCATGTCGCGGTAGAACTGCTCGATCGGCATCTCGCGGGTGTATCCCATACCGCCGTGGATCTGCATGACGCGGTCGACGACCCGGTTGGCCATCGTCGTCCCGGACAGCTTGGCGATCGCGCAGTCGTGTCGCGAGTCGCGGCCCTGGTCGACCGTCCAGGCCGCCTTGAGGACCAGCCAGCGGGCGGCCTCCAACTCCACCTCGGAATCAGCAATCATCCAGCCGATGGCCTGGTTGTCGGCGATCGGCCGGCCGAACGTCGTGCGGTCGGTCGCGTAGCCGATCGCCATCGAGAGGAGGCGTTCACCGGCACCGATCGCCTGCGAAGGAATGAGAAACCGGCCTCGGCCGATCCACTCCATCGCCAGCCGGAAGCCGTCCCCGATCTCGCCGAGCACGTTGCTGTCCGGCACCCGCACCCCGGCGAAGGACAGGGTGGCCGGCCGGGCGAGACCCATGGTCGAGATCGGCGAGGACGTCCACCCCATCGAACGGTCGACGAGGAACGCCGTGAATCCGCCGCGGGACCGTTTCTCCGGATCGGTCACCGCGATGACGATGGCGAAGTCGGCGTCGTTGCCTCCGGTGATGAAGGTCTTCTCCCCGTCGATCACCCAGTCCGCGCCGTCCCGCCGCGCGGTGGTCCGGATCGCCGCGGCGTCGGACCCGGCGCCCGGCTCGGTGATCGCGAAGCACGAGGTGCGCTCGCCCTCGATGGTGGGGAGCAGGTATTCCTTGGCCTGCCGGTCGTCGGCGTAATAGAGGATGTTGTCCGCCTCGCCGCCGAACCGGAACGGCAGGAACGTCCGGCCGAGTTCGGTCGCGATCAGCGACTGGGTCACGGCGTCGAGCGCACTGCCGCCGTACTCCTCGGGCGTCGACACGCCCCACAGGCCGTCGCGCCGGGCGCGCGCCTGCAACGCCCGGATCTCGGCGTGCCCGAACGTCGCCGTGCCTCCGGCGCGGACGAAGTCAGCCTCCTGCGGCATGAGTTCGGCGTCGACGAACGACCGGACCGTCTCCCGGATCGCCCGCTGCTCGTCGGTGATGCCGAAGTCGACCATGTCAGCGCTGACCGCCATTGACGTGCACCGTCTGGCCGTTGACGTAGCCCGCATCCTCGCTCGCGAGGAACGTCACGACGGCGGCGACGTCTTCGGGCTTACCGACCCGGCGGGCCGGGATCTGCTCCGCGGCCGCCGCCGCGAACTCGTCCGGGTCGGCGCCCATCCGGCGGGCCGTCGCCCGGGTCATGTCGGTGTCGATGTAGCCGGGCGCGACCGCGTTGACCGTGATCCCGAACGGCCCGAGCTCGATGGCGAGGGTCGCGGTCAGCCCGATCACCCCCGCCTTGGCCGCCGAGTAGTTGGCCTGGCCGCGGTTGCCGAGTGCCGAGCGGCTGGACAGGCTGACGATCCGGCCGTAGCGACGCTCGACCATGTGCTTCTGCACGGCCCGGCTCATCAGGAAGTTGCCGCGCAGATGTACGCCGAGCACCGTGTCCCAGTCCGCCGCGCTCATCTTGAACAGCATGTTGTCGCGCGTCACACCGGCGTTGTTGACCAGGATGTCGATCCGCCCGAACTCCTCGGCGACCCGTGCGACCGCCGCCTCGACGGCCGCCTCGTCGGCGACGTCGACGCCCAGGGCGAGGGCGTCGGCCGCCGGCCGAGGTGATGGTCTTGGCACTCGCCTCAGCGGTGTCCGGGTCGAGGTCGAGGACGGCGACCGCCGCGCCTCCGGCAGCGAACCGGGCGGCGATCGCGGCGCCGATCCCGCGCCCTGCCCCGGTGACGACGGCGACGCGGTCGGTGAATGACTCCATGCGGCTGCTCCCACCAGGTGCTCACGGCTCGTCAGTGCGCGCCAGTGTACGGCGGCGTCCCGACGGCTTCGATGGCCGCGCACGGGCCCGCGGCGACCTCAGCGGAAGGCGTCGAACCCGGTCAGCGCCTTACCGAGCACCAGCGTGTGCACCTCGCTGCTGCCCTCGTAGGTGATCACGCTCTCGAGGTTGTTGGCGTGCCGCAGCACTGGATACTCCAAGGAGATGCCGTTGGCGCCGAGGATGGTGCGGCACTCGCGGGCGATGTTGAGGGCCTCGCGGGCGTTGTTGAGCTTGCCGGCACTGACCATCTCCGAGCGCAGCCGTCCGGAGTCCTTCAGGTGCGCGAGATGCAGCGCCAGCAGATACCCCTTGTCCAGCTCGAGGGTGAGGTCGGCGAACTTGCGCTGCGTGAGCTGATAGCCGGCGATGGGCCGGTCGAACTGCACCCGGCTGCAGGCGTAGTCGATCGTCGTCTCGAGGCAGTCGCGGGCCGCACCGAGCGCGCCGAAGACGATCCCGAAGCGCGCCTCGTCCAGGCAGGCCAACGGACCGCGCATGCCTTTCGCCTCCGGCAGCACCGCGTCGGCGGGCAGCCGGACCCCGTCCAGGACGAGCTCGCTGGTCACCGACGCCCGCAGCGAGAGCTTGTGCTTGATCTCGTGCGCCGAGAAGCCCGGGGTGTCGGTCGGTACGACGAAACCGCGGATCCCGTCGTCGGTGCGCGCCCACACGATCGCGACGTCGGCGGCCGACCCGTTGGTGATCCAGGCCTTGGTGCCGTCCAGCACCCAGTCGCCACCGTCGGACCGGGCCCGGGTGCGCATCCCGGCCGGGTTCGAGCCGTAGTCGGGTTCGGTCAGGCCGAAGCAGCCGATCGCCTCGCCGGTGACCATCGGGGGCAGCCAGCGTTCCTTCTGCTCGTCGCTGCCCCAGCGCCACAGGGCGAACATCGCGAGTGAGCCCTGCACGGAGACGAACGAGCGGATTCCGGAGTCGGCGGACTCCAGCTCCAGGCACGCCAGGCCGTAGGAGAGGGAGTCCAGGCCGGCGCAGCCGTAGCCGGTCAGGTGCATCCCGAACAGGCCCAGCGAGCCGAAGGCCTTGGCCAGCTCGCGGATCGGCAGCTCGCCGCGCTCGAACCACGCGGCGATGTTCGGTCGTACGGCGTCGGCGAGCAGGGCGCGCACCCCGTCGCGCACCGCGCGCTGGGCGTCGTCGAGCTCGTCTTCCAGCCGGAGCAGCTGGAGCGGTCCGGTGCGTGCCTGCGGATCGGTCACCGGGCGATCATCTCGCGCCGGGCCCGGCTGCGGGCAGCCGATGCCGGATCAACCCCGCCGCCCGGCCGAGCGCGGCGCACCGGACTGCCGGTGGCCGGCCTGCGGGCGCCCTCGGCGCCCTCTGGGCGAACCCTGCCGACCATCGCGCGGTGACTGCTGCCGATGGTCGCGCGGGGAGCGTTGGCCATTCTCGCGAGGCGACCGTTGCCCATGGTCGCGAGGCGACCGTGGCTTGCGCTCGGAGCGGGCGGGTGCCGGCTGGCTCGAGCGCTCGCCGGCGACCTTGATCCCGGCCCGGGCGAGCATCGCGTCCACCTCGCGCCGCTCGTCCGGCAGCGCGAGGGTGACGACCGCGCCGCTGGCGCCGGCCCGACCGGTGCGGCCCGAGCGGTGTACGAACGCCTTCGGGTCCGATGGCGGGTCGACATGCACGACGACGTCGACGTTGGAGATGTCGAGCCCACGGGCGGCGACGTCGGTGGCGACGAGGACGCGGGTCCTCCCCGCACCGAAGGCGGCGAGCGCGCGGGTGCGGGCGGACTGGGTCAGTCCGCCGTGCAACGGCTTCACGGGGAGAGAAGGGGTGCTGAGCTGGCGGGCCAGCCGGTCCGCTCCCCGCTTGGTACGGACGAAGAGCAGCGTGCGTTCGGCGGTCGCCGCGAGGTCGGCCACGGCCGCTGTCTTGGCGGCCCGGTCGGCCAGGGTGAGCACCCGGTGGGTGACGACCGCACCGTCGTCCGGCGGTGTCACCTCGACCAGCACGGGGTTGACGAGGAATTCGCGGGTGAGGACGTCGACGTCGCCGTCCAGCGTCGCGGAGAACAGCAGCCGCTGCCCGCCGGTCGGGACGAGGCCCAGCAGCCGGCGGACGACCGGCAGAAAGCCGAGGTCGCACATGTGGTCAGCCTCGTCGACGACGGTGACCTCGACCGCGTCGAGGAAGATCGCCCTCCGCTCCAGCAGGTCGACCAGGCGTCCCGGCGTGGCGACGACCACATCGACTCCGCGGTCGAGAGCGTTGATCTGGCGGCCGATCGAGGTTCCGCCGTACACCGCCGCGACACGGACGCCGATCGCCTGCCCGAGCGGGGCGAGGACGTCGGTGACCTGCTGGGCGAGCTCACGGGTGGGCGCCAGCACGAGGCCCTTCGGACGGCGCCGGACCCGCGGACCGGCCGCCCCGAGGTGGGCGAGCATGGGCAGGCCGAAACCGAGGGTCTTGCCCGACCCGGTGACCGCCCGGCCGAGCAGGTCGGCGCCGGTCAGCGCGTCCGGCAGGGTCGCGGCCTGGACCGGAAAGGGCTCGTGGATGCCGCGCCGTTCGAGCGCAGTGACGAGGCGCTGCGGAAGCCCGGCCGCAGCGAAGGAGGTGATCGGCGGGGCAGGTGGGCGGGTCTGCACCGGGGGTAGGGCGTGCGGGCGTGCGGACGCGGAGCGTCGGGGCACAGGGGTCCTCTCGGATCGTCTCAGGCAGGCCGCGTGGAGAGCTGCGCGCGCGGGACATACCCGGACGAAGAGCGAGAATCAAGCGACCTCATGGCGGCGGCGCCGCATCATGTGTATCGGCCGCTGAGGGCCGACATCCACAGGGTACCCGGTCGGGCGGCCGATCCGCGCGGCCGGTGGCGTGGTCGTGGTAGAGGTCTCAGCCGGACCGGACCGGGATGCGAGAGAGTGGACCTATGCGCAAGTACGTGATCATCGGGGCACAGGGCAGCGGCAAGGGCACCCAGGCCAAGCGGCTGGCGGAGGACTACGAGCTCGAGCACGTGAGTGTCGGCGACATCTTCCGGTGGAACATCCAGCACCACACCAAGCTCGGCGCGGGAGTACGCCGGACGGTCGCCGCGGGCGAGCTCGTCTCCGACGACCTCGTCGGAGACATCGTGCGCACGAGGCTCGACCAGCACGACTGGAACTACGGGTTCATCATCGACGGCTTTCCCCGTAATGCCGCCCAGGCGGAGTTCTTCCTCGAGACCTACGACATCGACAGCGTGATCCACGTCTGGGTGCCGGACGAGGTGGTTCAGGAGCGGGTACTGAGCCGGCGGCTGTGCTCGCAGTGCGGGCTGGACTACAACCTGATCTACTCCCGACCGGCCAAACCGGACACCTGCGACGTATGCGGCGGGTCCCTCGAACGTCGCGATGACGACACGCCCGAGGCACTGCGCACCCGGCTCCGGGACTACCACGAGAAGACCACCCCCGTGCTCGAGCTGTTCGAGCGCAAGGAGGTCGTCGTGCAGGTCGACGGCACCCGGACGCCGGACGAGGTCTTCGAGGAGGTCCGGGCGAAGCTCGGGCTGCCCGTGGTCGGCGACCATTCGACGGCCGAGGTCCCGGCGTCGGCCTAGGCAACTCTACGTTTATAACTGGTCACGCTGGGTAGTTCACCCTCGAGGGCGCTGTGCCGGCACGTGTGCAAACACGCCGCCGAGCGCTCATGGGGGTAGACATGTGGCGTCGTACGGTCATCCTGGCTAGTGCGCTGGCCGTGGTCGCGGGAAGTGCGATCGCGTTCACCCAGCTCACGTCCGCGAATGCGTCGACGTCGTCGGCGACCTCGTCGGCGACGAATCCTCGATTCCAGGTGGACCGCTGGTCGACACCGACCTACGACCACAAGTACTCGCAGTCGATCACGTCGGAACAGTTCAGTACGCCGGCCGTCGCCTACATGGGATCCGGCAAGGTCCCCGAGGTGATCGCCGGCTTCCCGAACGGCCACGTCTACGTCTGGGGCGCCCGCACCGGCCATCTCTGGCTGGACCGCTACATCGGCCCGGGCGCGGTGCAGGCCTCACCGACGATCGTCGACCTCAACCATGACGGGCAACCCGACATCGTCACCACCGACACCGCGGGTGACGTGGTCGGCTTCACCTTGGGCAACAAGACGATCTTCCGTGCGCACACCGGGATCGGCCCGCACCAGTTCGGCAACTTCGCCACCACCGCGGTCGCCGACCTCAACGGCGACGGGCACCTCGACATCATCCAGGCCGGCTGGGACCACTACGTCCACGTGTGGGACGGCAGATACCTGAACCCGACGAAGAGCACCCGCCAGCTCCCCGGCTATCCGGTGTTCCTCAAGGACACGATCTGGTCCTCACCGGTCATCGCCGACCTCAACCACGACGGAACAAAAGACATCATCGTCGGGTACGACTGCGACGGCGTGCAGGGCCAACCCTGCTACAAGATCCGCGACCACTACCAGCGCGGCGGCTACGTCACCGCTCTGAACGGTGCCGGTGCGAACGCCGGCAAGCCGCTACCCGGGTGGCCGCGCTTCGTGAACGGACAGACGATCTGGTCCAGCCCCGCAGTCACCGACCTGAATCACGACGGCAAGCTCGACGTGGTCGTCGGCACCGGCAACATGCTTCTGGGCGGCCACGAGATCCTGGCCTACGACCGGACCGGGAAGTTCCTCCCGGGCTGGCCGGTCAAGGTCTCCGGGCGCCCGACGGGCTCCCCGGCCATCGGCGACCTGGACCACAACGGCAACAAGGAGGTCGCGGTCACCGATGACAACGGCTACCTCTACGTCATCAACGCCAACGGGCACATCCGCTACAAGAAGTGCATCTCCAACACGATGACCAACTGCAGCGCCACGGGTCCCCGGATCCACGGCAGCCCGAGCATCGCGAACTTCACCGGCCTGTCCGGTGGGCGGCAAGAGGTGCTGGTCGGCGGAGAGCAGCACATGTACGTCTTCGACAACAACGGCGCGCTGGCCTACTCGGGGATGCTCTGGTGGACCGACCGCAAGGTGCGCAGCCTGCCCTACATGTGCGCGCCGACCTACGTGAACATCGACGGCAAGGCGAAGGTCTTCGTCGCCGCGGGTGACTTCACCTTCGGAGAGGTCTTCGCGTGGACCTTGAACAAGCCCTACGTCCACGCCGACTGGCCGACCTTCCACCACGACATGGGTCGTACCGGGATCCTGTGACCGGTCGCCGCGGCGCCCATGGCTGCCCGCAGCCGCCAGGTGTGTTGAAATCATGGCGTGATCGGACCTGGTGGGCAGGAGCTGTCGGCCGATGACGCGGCCGGGGTCCTCACCGCCGCGTTCTCCCAGCCGGGCGGAGCGCAGACGGTCCTGGGCAGCCTCGGCGAGGTGTCCGGGCTGGACTACAAGCCGGCGACGGCCGGCCGGATGTTCCGGTCCGGTACGCCGGCCACGCTGAGCGTCGGCGACTGGGCGTTCGTCGCGGCCGACCGCAACGGCGTCCGGGTGCAGGTCCGGCACGTCGTCCGCGGGGTCCCGCTGCAAACCGCGCTCGTCGGGCCCGCCGAGGCGGGCCGCAAGCTCGCCGCCGAGGCGTTCCGGGTCGTGACGGAACAGGGCGCCCAGGCCTCGATCGAGTTGCAGTCCGCGCTCTACGGCATCGCCGTCGTGGTCGGGCTCGCCTGACCGGGCGGCCGACCACCGCGCGACGTCAGCTGCCCGGCGACGACCGCGACCCGCCGCGGTCGAGGTCCTCCAGCCAGTCGTTGTAGGCCGCGAGCTGCTCGTCGTCGTTGTCGAGATCGATGCGTGACGGGCCGCCGGATGCCGACCGGGCCGCGCCGCGACCGGCGAACCGCTCCTCGAACGTCGCCGTCCGGACCTGTTCCAACCACCCGCGCCGGGCCACCCGACCGCTGTCCCGGGACGCCCACACGGCGAAGACGAGCAGCATCGCGGCGAACATGATGAAGTCACCGGCGATCCACATGACGGCGCCGCCGTTGTGGATGTCGGTGGCGGACATGCTCATCCCGAACAGTGGCGGGTTGGTCTGGATGAGGGTCAGCCCGGTGAACGTGTCGACCGGCATGGCCGCGACCAGCATGATGATCTTCATCGGGTAGGACAGCCGCCACCGGATCGGCTCGTCCCCGAAGATCGGCAGGAAGTACAGGTAGCCGACCACGAGGAAGACCAGTTCCTCCGCGCCGTGGGCCACCGGGCTGTCCATGACGGTGACCATGATGTGGGTCAGGTGGGTCAGGACGACGACGGCGGTGTACAGGACGACGCAGAACGCCGGGTTGGTGAGCACGGTGACCGGCCGGGAGCGCAGGATCCGCTTCACCCGCCGGTGCATCGGAGGGTTCGCCGTATGCAGGATGAGAATCAGCGGTCGGCCGGCGACCAGGAACGCGGGGGCGACCATGATCAGCAGCAGGTGCTGGACCATGTGCACCCAGAACAGGTCGTGCTCGTAGACCCCGATGCTGCTCTGGGTCGCGACGACGATGACGAACAGGCCGGCCGCGAAGGACAGCGTCCGCAGCCACGGCCAGTTCCGGCCGGGCCGGCGGACCGACCGCCACACCCCCCACCCGTAGAGAGCGGCGAGCACCAGGACCGCCGCCGTGGCGATCGGTACGAAGGTCCACTCGGTGAAGCCGGTGGACCAGGTCAGCAGCGGAAGAGGGTCGCCCATTCCCGGCATCACCTACCCGCCTTCCCGGCCGTGACCGCGGCCGGAACCAGCGTCGCACACGGGCTTTCCCGCCTCGTCCCGGCCTCCTCCGGCGGCACGCGATCAGTCGTGCGGGCCGCCATCGGGCGCGGAAACGAGCACCTCGTCGCCGTCGGGGACGGCCGGCCGGCGGGCCGCGTCGGCGTGACCGGGCCACCAGGCGGCATGGCCGATCAGCGCGGTGAGGGCCGGGGTGAAGAACAGCGCCATGACGAAGGCGGCGACGGCGATGCCGAACGAGATGGCGAAGCCCATCTGGGTGAGGGTGGAACTGCCCGCGAGCATCAGGGACGGCGAAGGTGCCGGCAAGGATGAGGCCGGCGGCGGCGACGGTCGGACCGGCGTGCCGCACGGCCATCGCCGCCGCGTCGCGCGGACTCCGCCCTTCGCGGGCCTCTTCGCGGAGCCGGGCGATCATGAGGATGTTGTAGTCGGTGCCGAGCGCGACGACGAACAGATACATGATGATCGGCAGCAGGAAGATGAGCCCGGGTTCGCCGCCGATGTGCTGGAAGATCAGCACCGTGGCTGCCGAGGGTCGCGGCGAAACCGAGCCCGACCGAGGCCATCAGATACCAGGGCGCGACGACGCTCCGCAGCAGCAGCCCGAGGATGAGCATGATGAGTACGGCGGCGACGGGGAACACCACGAGGTAGTCATGGTTGACCGCCTTCTGGATGTCGACGTACACCGCGGTGATGCCGCCGACGACGGCCGTCGGTGCCGGTCGGCGCGGCGCGATGAGCCGTGTCGCGTAGGGGACCGCGCACGGTGGAGATCGCCGCGCTCGACTGCGGTCCGGACGTCAGGGTGACCTGCGAAGTAGGCGACGGATCGGTCCGGCGAGAGCACGGGCGGACTGACCTGCCCGACGCCGGGCACCCGGCTCAGCGTGGCGCGGTAGCCGCTGAGCTCATTGCGGTCCAGGTCGGTGCTGGTGGTCGAACGGAGATAGACCTGCGACGGTTCGGTCGGCGCCCGCGGGCAGGCCCTTGAGGAGTTCCTTGCTGTAGACGGTGGACTCCGACGTCGAGGAGGTCGAGCCGCCGGTGAGGTCGAAGTTCGGGTGGAAGCCGAAGGCGGCGATGCGCCAGCAGCGACCATCAGGCCACCCGAGGCGACCGCGAACCGGCCGGGGTGGCGGCCCATCGCGCGCGCCGATCGCGGCGAACCGGGCCGCGGTGGGTTCCCGGCGCCACGCCTTCGACGGCCAGAAGACCTTCGGTGCCGAGGAGCGACACGATGGCCGGAATGAGGGTGAGCCCGGCGAGCAGGGTGACCGCAACGGCGATGGCCAACGCCGGGCCGAGCGACTTGAACAGACCGAGGGTGGACAGTGCCAGCGCGAGGAAGGCGATGATCACCGCGCCGGCTGCCGAGGCGATCGCCTCGCCGGCCCGGGTGACCGCCGAGACCATCGCGGTCTTGGGGTCCTCCCCGGCGCGCAGTCGTTCCCGGTAGCGGAACAGCAGGAAGAGGATGTAGTCGGTGCCGACCCCGAACAGCACGACGATCAGCAGTGCGGTGACCGAGCTGTCGATCTTGAGGTCGAACGCGTTGTTCGCCCAGGCGATGAATCCGTCGGCGATCTGGGAGACCACGCCGATCGTGATGACGGGGAGCAACGCGATGATCGGGCTGCGGAAGATGATCAGCAGCAGCACGATGATCAGGCCGACGGTGACGCCGCCGATGATCACCTGCGCGCGGTTGCCGGATTTCTCCGAGTCGAGCGTTTGCGCGGCGGTGCCGGTGATCCCGGCCTTCAACGTCGTACCCGACACGTGTGCGCGCAGATCCGCGCGGAGCACCTTGACCGCGTCCGGCTGCGACTCGTCGCTCGGACTGCTGGGCAGCGGGCATCTGTACGGCGATCGGCTGGATCAACCGGTTCGGCGACGGCGGTCCCACCTGCACCGCGGTGACGTCCTTGATGTGCGCTCCCGAGAGCGCGGCTCCGATCGAGGCGACCTTCGCGGAATCGGCGGCGGTCAACGCCGCGGCCGTCGGAGCGTTCGACGACGATGATCGCCGCCGGGGTGGCGGCCTTCGGAAACGCCGAATGCTGCAGGTTCTGCGCCTGGATCGACTCGTAGTGACTCGGCAGGAAGCTGGCCTCGTCACTGGTCGAGGTCAGCTTCGGAGCCAGCCCGATCACCGCGACAGCCGCCAACAACCACAGCCCGAGCACCCGCCAGGGGTGGTGGACGACGACACGTCCGAGCGCAGGAAACACCGATTCAGCCTTTCGCTTTGGTCGCACGATCGAACAGGGTCACCAGTTCGGTCGCGTAGGACTCGATGTCGAACTCAGGGTCGTGGGACATCTGCAGGACGGCTCCGTCGATGGCCTGCCGGACGGCGATCGCCACCGATCGCGCGGACAGGGTGCGGAACTCGCCGGTCTCCATGCCCAGTCGCAGGATCCACTCGGGATCCAGCTCGGCCAGCTCCGGCGGTGGCGGCTGCGCCGCCATCGCCTGATCGAGGCGGTCACCGGTGTCGCTCCGGTAGCTGGTCCAGATGTCGAGCATCGCGAGGGCGTGCGCCCGGTGGGTCGCGATGAATTCGGCGTTCGACCGGATGTAGGCGGCCAGCTTCCCTGCGGCGGTCGATTCGGCGGCGATGGCCGGGAGCATCACCCGCGCACCTGCGGTGAACACCTCGGTGACGACCTGCGTGACGAGCTCGTCCTTGCCGGCGAAGTGGTAGGACACCACGCCCCGGCTGACCGCCGCCCGGTCGGCGATGCGGGCGATGGTCGCCTGCGGGTACCCGTGCTCGGCGATCGTGTCGATGGCGCACTGCACCAGCTGGGCCCGGCGCGCGGTCTCGATGAACGACCGGCCCTCTTGGCCGCTCGACCGGGAATCTGACATCACGGCCAGAAAGCTAGCACATGCGATCAGAGCGGCGCCGGGGCCGGTGACCGATTCCCGTCGCGGCTAACGGCCGTCGGAGCGCTTCGTCGACTGTCGATGCAGGAAGGCGCCGACGAGAACGCCGACCACGAGCATCGCGGTCAGCGCCGCCCACAGCGGCATGCTCACGACCGGGACGATGACCCGGATCTTGACCTGACGGGTGTTCTCGACGATGAAGACGATGGCCAGGACGAGCAGCACCAGCGCGACGATCGACCGGGGGGACAGGCGGGAGCGCTTCTTGGTGGTCTTCACCGGTGGCGGGGTCGTTGCGGTCATCGTCGATGCTCCCTCGGAGGAGTCGGCCACTGCTGGCTGTGGGGCCGGCCTCACCATCCATCGTCGCCGAGATGACCGGCCGGTGGTCGCCCTTCGGGAAACACGTCGACCCGACGGCCGAGGCTCACTCCGCATGGGTGATGCCAGGGTGCCGCGTTCCCGCGACAGTCGGAGGCGGGGGTGAGAGCGATGACGGTGACCTACGAGATCCGCATCCGCGGACGGATCGGAGAGGTCGTTGCATCCGCTTTCGTCGGATTCGACGTGTCGACCCACAGCGTCGAGACCGTCCTGTCCGGTCCGGTCGCCGATCAGGCGGAGCTGTTCACGCTGCTCGCCCAGTTGCAGTCCTTCGGCTTCGAACTCGTCGACGTTCGGCAACTCTCCGCCCCACCGGCCACCGCACCGCCCGAGTCGAACTAGAGCAGCTGCAGCGCCCGGGCGCGGGCCACCGCCTCACTGACGCTGCTGACCTCGAGCTTCCGGTAGATCGCTTTCTTGTGCGTCTTCACCGTGTTCACGGTGATGAACAGGCCACGCGCGATCTCCTCGTTCGGGAGCCGGCCGACGAGGCGGCGCAGCACCTCGGTCTCGCGGTCGGTGAGCTCGGCCCACGCGGGGCTGACCACCCGGTCGGCCCGCCGCGTCAGGTCGAGCAGGCGGGCGACGAAGTCCGGGTACGCCGTCCCCATGTCGACCTGCGCCGCGAGCAGAGGGGCCATCCGCTCGGCCATCGCCAGGAACGGCGCCCGCACGTCCTCCGGCTCGGCCGTCGCGAGGGCCCGCTCGAGATACTGCCCGGCGCGAGGCCCCTCGCCACAGTCGTCGGCGGCGACCGCGGCGAGCAGCCACGCCGACACCGTGTCGTGCAGGTGCCCGACCGGGGTGGTGCCGTCGAGGCAGTCCTCGAGCGCGGCGATCGCCGCTCCGGCCTGGCCGGCGACGAGCAGCGCCTGGGCGCGGGCGAGGCGGGCGGCGTAGGGGCAGGCGGTCAAGGCGACGTCGTCGAGGACCGGCGCGCCCGCCCCGTTGCCGTCCAGCTCCAGCAGGTGCTGGGTCTGCAGCAGGCACTGTGCCCCGCAGAGCAGCACGGTGCGCAGGATGTGCTCGGACCCGCCGCGGCGCAGGTGCGCACGCAGGCCGGCGACGATCGCGAACGCGGTGGTGGGATCTCCGCTGGTCGCGTGCACCCAGGCTCGCACCAGCCCGATGTCCAGCGGCAGCTGGGGATTGATGGCGAAGTTGTTGGACAGCTCGGCGTGGTCCAACGCGCGATCGGCCTCGGCGACCTCTCCCCGCAGGCAGTGCACGGCGGCCGCGACGACGTAGGCCACCGCCACGAGCTCCATCTGATCCCATTCGCGCGCCTCGGCCTCGGCGATCGCCTGGTCGGCGAGTGCGCCGGCCTCGGTGAGCCGGCCTTCGACCAGGGCCAGCGCCGACAGGTAGGCCAGGCAACCCACGGCGAGGTAGTCGTGGCCGGCGGCGCGGGCCGCGGCGATCCCGAGTCGCAGATGGATACGGCCGGCCTCGACCTCGCCGGTGTCGCATTCGGCGGCGCCGAGCAGATAGAGGCCGAAGGCGCGGGCCGCGGATTCCTCGACGGGTTGCCCGGAGGCGGTCTCGATCTCGACTTCGGCGTCCGGAGTGAGGGCCGCGACCGCATCGGCGAGGGCGCCACCGTAATGGCCCGTCACCCGGCCCTGGTAGAGCCGGACCGCGGTGAGCGTCCGCTGGGCGCGCCGGTCGTCGGAGGTCTGCAGGGCCGGATCCAGCAGCCGGAGGAGATCCTCGGCGGCGCCGCCGTCCCCCATCGCCAGGCGTAGTGCCGCGGTGGCGCAGCAGATCTCCGGGTCGGCGAGCCGCACCGTCGTCGGCACCCCGCCGAGCAGCCGGCGTACGGCGGCCAGGTCGCCCCGGATGAACAGGTCGAGCCAGTGATCGGCGAGGATCCGGGTCGCGGTACTGCTGTCCGGGGTCAGCTCGGCGTGCGCCACCGCGTCGGCCGGGAGGTGGTTGGCGGCGAACCAGGTGGCGGCGCGGGCGTGCAGCTCCGCGGCCAGGTCGGTGTCGCGGAGCGCGAGTTGGGCGCGGAGCACCTCGGCGAGCAGCGGGTGGTAGCGCCACCACGAGCCGTCCGGTCCGAGCGTGGTCACGAACACCTGGGAGGTCGCGAGGTCGGACAGCACAGCGGCGGCATCGTGCCGCCCGGTCAACGCGGTCGCGAGTCCGGGGCAGATCCGGTCGACGATGCAGGTGCGGACGAGGAACTCGCGGACCTCGGGCGGCTGCTGGTCGAGGACCTCGGTGACGAGGTAGTCGGCGACCGCGCGGTCGTCGCCGGAGAAGCGGCGTACCCCCTCCGCGACGTCCGCGCAGCCGGCGAGGTTCATCGCGGCCAACCGGACGCCCGCCGGCCAGCCCTCGGTGCGCTCGTGCACGATGCGCGCGTCGGCTCCGGTCGCCTCGATGTCGCTCTGGGCGAGGGCCAGGCGGGTCTCGGCCGCGGTGAACGCCAGGTCGTCGGCGCGCACGTCGCTGACCTGCCCGTCGACCCGCAGCCGGCCGAGCGGGATCGCCGGGAGGTAGCGGCCGGACAGCACCACGCTGAGCGTCGGAGGTGCGTAGCTCTGCAGTCGGGACAGTCCGGCGAGCAGGCCCCGATCGGTGAGCAGATGGACGTCGTCGATGACGAGGACCGGCGCGACGCTGAGATCGTGCAGCGCGTTGACCAGGTCGGCCAGGAAGCTGTCGGTGCCGGCCGGCCTGCGCGGCGGCCGCAGGGTGGTGAGCGGCAGTCGATCGTCGTCCGGGACCGCTGCCCGGATCGCGGCGACGAGGTAGGACCAGAACTGTGGCGGGTCGTCGTCCCCGCGATCGAGGGACAGCCACGCGACGGGGCGGGTCGCGCCATTCCGGCCCGCCCACGCGGCGAGCAGGGTGGTCTTCCCCCAGCCGGCCGGCGCGGTGAGCAGGGTGCATCGGCGCTGGGTCGCCGAGTCGAGCAGTGCCATCAGCCGCGGCCGCGCGATGGACCGCGCCAACGGCGGCGGCACCGTCAGCTTGGCGCGCAGGAGAGACGCTCCCGCAGGCAAGCCTGCTGCCGTCGTACCCCGCCTCGTCGGCACCCGCGTCCCCCGTCCGTCGGCGGTGCACCCAGCACAAGTGTGCACCGGCGAGGCTCGTGACGTCACCCGTTCCGGGTGAGGCCGGTGGGGCCACATCACTCGGACGAGCCCGATCGGTCCCGATGACGGGGTGTCACATGCGCTGTCCGGACCCGTGGAGAACGGCCCGTTCAGCGGTGACATGTCCCGGTTTTGTTGAGGACGATCGGTAACAGGGGGAGTTCGTGTGCCATACGTCGCAAAGTCGGACCAGCGGGCGGGGCACGACGACGCCGTCCGGGCTGTCCCCGGCGGCGATCGGCTCAGCGCGGCCGAGGGCCACGTAGCGGCGGCGAAGCTCACCCCGCCTCAGGTTTCCGACCCGTTCGTCGCCCGCCCGCGTCTGGTGACGCTGCTCGATCACGCCACGCAGGGCCCGGTGACCGTGGTCAGCGCCGGGCCCGGATCGGGCAAGACCCAGCTACTCGCCTCGTGGCGGATGGAGGGTGATGCGCCGGGCCCGGTGGCCTGGCTGTCCCTTGATCCGGCCGACGACGACCCGGCCCGTTTCTGGGGGTCGGTGCTCGCCGCCCTGTCGGCGAGCGGGGCGGTCGCCGTCGGTGACCCCCTCGACGCACTCCGGGTTCCGAGCGCGGTCGACGCGCGATTCCTCGACCGGATCATCGGCGGACTCGCGGATCTGCCCGGCCCGGTCGTGCTCGTCCTGGACGACTTCCACGAGATCACCGACACGGCGGTGCTGGATGCCGTCGCCGACCTGTTGCGACATGTGCCGGCACAGCTTCGGCTGGTGTTCGCCACCCGGGCCGACCCACCGCTCCCGATGTATCGGCTGCGGTTGGCCGGTGAGCTCACCGAGATCCGCGCGGCCGACCTGGCCTTCGGCGCCGCACGAGGCGACCCAGTTGTTCGCCGGTCACGGGCTTCCGCTCGATCGAGCGCAGGTCGTCACCCTGTTGACCCGAACCGAGGGCTGGGCCGCCGGATTGCGGTTGGCCGCCATGTCGCTGGTCGACTGCGACGACATCGGCCGGGGCGTCGCGACGTACGCCGGCGACGACCGGAGCGTCGCCGAATATCTGATCGCCGAGGTGCTCTGCCGACTCGAACCGCAGGTCCAGCGCTTCCTGCTGCGGACCTGCGTCTCCGACCGGCTGTGCGGTGATCTGGCCGATGCGATGACCGGGCGGCGCGGCGGCGGGCAGCTGCTCGAGCGGCTGGCGCGGGACAACGCGTTCGTCACGGGTCTCGGTGATCGGCCGGCCTGGTACCGCTACCACCCGATGTTCGCTGAGGTGCTGCGCCACCGGCTGTCGGTGGAATCACCCGCCGAGGTGCCGGAATTGCACGCCTCTGCAGCGCAGTGGTTCGCCGATCATGGCGAGCCGATCGAGGCGGTCCGCCATGCCATGGCCGGTGAGGATTGGCGGCTGGCCGGCACGATCATCGGGCGGGTCGGAGTACCGCTGATGCTGTCGGCCAATCGGCAGACCCTGTCGCGCATGCTGGACCAACTGCCCGCGCGTCCGACCGGCGCCGCCGATGAGGCAGCTGCCGTCCTGGCGGGCGCCGCTCACCGGCCGGCCGAGACCGACCAGCTCGCGATTCAGATCGGTCTCGCCGGGCGGCTCATCGACGACCTGCCGGCCTCGAACGCCGAAGGCTCGCTGCAGCGCGCCGGTTGCTCGCCCTCGGTGTCGCCCGGCTCGAGGGTGACATCGACGCGATGAGCGAGGCCGCCGACGACGTCCTCCGTCTTGTCCGGGTCGACCTCGTCCCGGACCCGCGGATGATCGAGCAGTACCGCGCGATCGCGCTGACCAACAAGGGTGTCGCGCAGACCTGGACCGGGAACACCACGGATGCCGAACACAGCCTGCACTCCGCGCTGATCGCCGCGGAGCTCGCCGGACTGGAGCTGGTCGAACTCAACTCCTTGAGCTACCTGGGCCTCGTCCACGCGGTCGACGGGCGGCTGCGCTCGGCCGACGCGCTGGTGCGGCAGGCGATCGCGGTTCGCCGACGACCGCGGCTGGCGGTCGGAGATGCAGATCGGCGCCGCATATCTCGCGGCCGTCATCGTGCACCTCGAGCGGTGGGAGATCGACGAGGCGCGCAGGCTGCTCGAGAGTGAGCTGACGGCGATCGAGCCGTCCATGGAACCGGCACTCGCCGCACGCCGCCGGGCTGGTCCGGGCCCGCGTACTCGAGGTGACCGGGGACTTCGACGGGCCCGGGCGGAGGTGGCCCGGGTACGCCGGCGGTACGGCGGATCGGCGGCACCCGGCGTCCTGCGCCGGTGGGGCCGGGTGGTCGAGGTCGAGATCGATCTTGCCGCGGGAGACCCCGCGGCCGCGCTCGGTCGGCTCGAGAGCCTTTCCGAGCCGGCTCCGGCGGCTCATCGCGAACGGGTGCTGAGAGCGCGGGCCCACCTGGCGCTCGGGTCGCCGCAGGAAGCCGAGGACGTGCTGCGGTCGGTACGCGACGCGACGTCCGTGGATCACGTCGTCCTCATCCACGCCTGGCTGACCGAGGCCCTCATCGCCGACCGGCTCCGCGAGGACAGCCGCGCGCTCGGCTGCCTGTCCCGGGCGCTCGCGCTGGCCGAGGACGAGCAGATCCGGCTGCCCTTCCATCTCCTCGGGCCCCGGCTGCGGGCGTTGCTGTCCAGGCACGTCCAGGTGGGCGGGGGTCACCAGCGAGTTCGTGTCGACCATGCTCGGCGTACGCGCCACTGCCGGCAGCGGGCGTCGCGCGCGCCCGCCGCGGTGGCCGGACCCGCTGACCGACCGCGAACTGACGATGCTGCGGTTCCTTCCCACCATGCGCAGCAACAGCGAGATCGCGGAGGAGTTGTGTGTCTCGCCGAACACGGTCAAGGCACACCTGAAGACGCTCTACCGCAAACTCGCGGTCGGTACCCGACGCGACGCGGTAAGCCGCGCCCGCGAGTTGGGACTGCTTCCCGAGAGCGTCAGCCGCTGACCGGCTCTGACGATCCCGGCTACCGGTCCACCCGCTCCTCGCGGGCCGCCCCGGCGGTCGGTCAGGCCGTTGGCCGTCCCGATCCGACGGCGGATCTCGACGAGTTCCAGGCCGAGGGCCTGCACACGCGCCAGTAGTCCGTGCAGAGCGGCCTGGTCGGCCAGGGGGCCGACCAGGACCGTCTCTGCCGGAACTGCGGTGGCGGTCATCGGCGCGAACGCGTCGGCCAATGCCGGTCCGAGGTGGCCGCGGACGCGGATCTCATACACGTAGCCCACGGTCTCGGGTTCGACTCAGTCTTCGGCGCCGTGCGCCGCAAGACCGTAGATCACCAGCGCATCAGCGGTGAGGACGACGAATCCCCACAGCGGGTAGGCGCCGATCGCGAGCATCCACGCCAGTGCGCTCAGCGACGCCAGCAGGATGCCGAGCCAACGGCCCAGGCCGACCCGCGCGAAGATCATCATCGCGGCCAGCAGCTGCAGCGCACCGATGCCGATCCAGCTCCACGACGCCACCGGTGAAGTTGTGGTAGAGCAGCCCGGCGGTGTCGAAGTAGGCGCGGTTCACCAGTCCGCTGATGCCGGCGGCGATGCTGAACAGGCTGGCCAACCCCAGGAACGTCCCGGAGAAGATCACCCACCCCGACATGACACCGCGCTGCTCGACCGGGGCGACGTAGCCATCGGCCGTGTGACTCCCGGTGGGAGTGCCTGCGGCATGCTCCCCAAGTGTTCCCTGTGACATTCCGGATTCCTCCCCGAATGATCATCGGGCCCAACGCCCGACGGCATCAGCCTGCGCCGAGGGGGCGGGTGGCGCCTCACCCGTCGCGGGTAAGCGTGCGGGTTCACCCCATCCGGGTGAGCCCAGCACGCCGCCACTGTCCGCAGACTGGCACATATGGGCACCGGGGCGGACGCGGAGAAGCGGGTCGCCGGCCGGCTGCCGAAGACGTCGTCGGCCGCCCGGAACAGCACCACGCGGGCGCTCAGCCGCAGCTTCCTGGCGCTGGTCCTCACGATCGTCATCTACTCCACGGCGCCGCTGCCGGACGACGTACCGGGGCCGATCGGGCTGACGGTCTTCTCGGTCGTGGCGGTGTGGTTCGTGGTCGTGCTCGTCCGCCAGATCCGGGTCTTCGTCCAGACCCACGGCCAGCGCCAGGTGCGTTTCGAGGCGCTCGCCACCTCGCTGTACCTCGTCGTCATCACCTTCGCCCTCATCTACGACGTGTTGGCGAAGACCCCCGGCGCATTCGCCGGTCTGAGCAATCGCGTCGACGGCCTCTACATGACCGTCGCGACGCTGACGACGGTCGGCTTCGGCGACGTCCACGCGACCGGCCAGGGCGCGCGGATCATCGTCACTGTCCAGATGGGGTTCGACCTCTTCTTCGTCGCGACGTTCGCCGGACTGGTGAGCGGGATCGTCGCCCAGCGTCGGTCGGCCAACCTCCAGCAGGCGCACGGCGCCGCCGAACGGCGATCGGCCCGGAGCCACCGAGCGGGCTAGCTAGGCCAGGAGCGGGTCGGGGACGGGCAGGTAGTCCGAGAGGCCCGACCACCCGGTCTCGGTGTCCTTGCTGCGGACATGCTCGCCGCGGAACCAGTCTGACGTATTCGCAGATCTCCTCGAGCGCCCAGCGGGTCCGGTAGAGGGCGAGGGCCGTCGTGGACAGCGGTACGTCGCCCGCGGTGGCGACGTATGCGTCCCGGTCGGCGGCGTCCCAGTCGGTGGCCACGTCGTCGGTCAGCATCCACAGATCACGCTCCCGCGGGCCGACGGCGACCGTGTCCCAATCGATCAGCAGCCGAGCGCCGCGCCGGTCGGTGAGGACGTTCGCCGCATGCGGCTCACCATGGGTGATCACCCACGACCCGGCCGAGCCGACCACCGTGGCGGCCAGGTCGTCGTAGCGGCGCAGCAGCTCGTGCACCTCGGCGGCGCTGGCGCGCAGCAGCTCCCGGGTCGGCTCGCCGAAGGGTCCGGCGCGCCACGGTTCGTCGGTGTGGGCCATCGCCGCGAGCAGGTGCCGACGGCCGGGCAGGTCGAAGTCCTCGCGGCGCGGGAGGTCCGCGGGGATCCGGTCGGTCGCCGCGTGCAGGCGCCCGACCAGCCCGAGGACCGCGCGCCGATCGGCGACGGAGGGGAAGTCGCCGAACTCGGCGCTGGTGGCGTCGAGGAAGGGAAAGACCGCCACCGAGTGGTGCGCCCCGAGGTGACGCACCACGGCGCCCGTGTCGTCGGGCGTCGGCGCCAGGACGAACTCCAGCCCGGCGTCGCGGTGCAGCGCCTGCGCCGTCTCGAACGCCCGGCGTACCTGGTCGTACGGCGTCGCGGTCCACCGGGCGTTGCGGAGATCGTCGACCGTGACGAACGATCGGCGCCCGCGGTCATCTGTCGCGACCCAGTGATGGCTGCCGAATCCCACAGCCAGATAATCCAGCGAGGCGACCTGCACCGACCAGTGCCGCGTGAGCAGCTGGGTCAGGGCGTCGCGGTCGACGTCTGCGGGCTCGGTCAGCACCGACGGAGTATCGCGCCCGGCCGGCATCGCCCGCACCGACGTTTCCGGGCCCCAGCGTGTACCCGGCCACGCCAACCGGGTATGTCTACCCGCATGGATGCTGCACAGGAGATCGAGGCGACCCCGATCGCGGTGGACCTCTGGCCCGACGTCCGGCGCCCGACCCGGGTCGGGCTGGTGTCCGGCGGACTCGGCGCCTACTGGCCCCAGTTCCCGGATCTGCTGCCGACCCTGAAGGCGTCGGCGGCCACGGTGGCCGAGCGTCTCCAGGCGTCGGGCTGCGACGTCGTCGACGTCGGTTTCATCTCCGACGCCCAGGAGGGTTCCCGCGCCGCCGACGAACTGCGGATGGCCGATTGCGACCTGATCGTCGGATTTCTCACGACCTACATGACCGCCTCGATGCTGCTGCCGGTCGCCCAGCGCACGGACGCGCCGGTCCTGCTCATCAACCTGCAGCCGACCGAGGCGATGGAGCACGCCACCTTCGACACCGGCCAGTGGCTGGCCTACTGCGGCGCCTGCCCGCTGCCCGAGATGGCCAACACCTTCGAGCGCGCCGGCATCCCCTTCCGCTCGGTGTCCGGCCACCTCGCCGACGAGCGGGCGTGGGCGCGCATCGACCGGTGGGTGCAGGCGGCCGGCGTACGCGGCGAGCTCCGCAAGACCCGGCACGGGCTGCTCGGGCACCTCTACCCGGGGATGCTCGACGTCTCGACCGACCTCACCATGATCTCGGCGCAGCTCGGCGGTCACATCGAGGTGCTGGAGTTCGACGACCTGCGGGTGCGCACCGAGCAGGTCACCGATGACCAGGCCGAGGACCGGATCAAGGTCGCCCGAAACATCTTCGACCTCGACGAGTCCGTCGAGGAGGACGACCTGCGATGGGGCGCCCGGGTGTCGGTGGGCCTCGACCGGCTCGTCGAGGACTTCTCGCTGGACAGCCTCGCCTACTACCACCGTGGCCTCGACGGCGAGATCCACGAGCGGCTCGGCGCCGGGATGATCCTCGGCGCCTCGCTGCTGACCGCGCGCGGCGTGCCGGCGGCGGGGGAGTACGAACTGCGCACGTCGTTGGCGATGCTGATCATGGACCGGCTCGGCGGCGGCGGGTCGTTCACCGAGTTGCAGGCGCTGAACTTCCTCGACGACGTCGTGGAGATGGGGCACGACGGACCCGCACACCTGGCGATCAGCGCCCGCCGGCCGCTGCTACGCGGCCTCGGGGTCTACCACGGCAAGCGCGGGTGGGGCGTGTCGGTCGAGTTCGACGTCCGGCACGGACCGGTCACCGCGTTCGGGATCGGGCAGACCCGCGACGGCCGGCTGCGGTTCATCGCCTCCGAGGGCGAGGTCGTGCCCGGTCCCGTCCTGCAGATCGGCAACACCACCTCGCGGGTCGACTTCGGCCGCGACCCGGCGCTGTGGACCGACGACTGGAGCGCGTCGGGCGTGGGACACCACTGGGCGCTCGGGACCGGCCACCGGATCGCCGACCTGCGGGCGGTGGCGCAGCTCCTCGAACTGGAGTTCGTCGAGGTCTGAGCCGGACGGCTGGCGCTAGGGCTCGACACGGCGTCGGCGCGCCACGACGACGGAATCAATGACGCTCCAGGCGTGTCCTGCAGTCCGAGCGCGGCGATCCCCTTGAGCAATGCCGTGAACGCGACGGGTACGGCGATCGCGACCGCACCCTGCCAGTCGGCGTGCACGATGCTGTGGGTCGCCTTGCCGGCGACGAGGGTTGCTGCCGTCGAGGACAGGAAGGTCCGCACGACTCGGAGGACGAGATCCCACACCGAGGACAGCGGCGGCACCTTGAACGTCGCGACACTCAGGATCAGGCTGATGACTGCGGCGAATGCCGCTGTGTCCGCGGCCCCTGCCCAGTTCTGGGTGGCCAGCAACCCGCCGGCTCCGACCGCGAGCAGGAAGTTGACGAACTGCTGCACGAAGGTCGTGCTCGCCCGCTCGAGAGGGTCGAGCACGTAGTTCGTCCAGACCGAACGCGACGTCGCTGTGGCCATGACGTCCTCGATTCGGGCGACACGCTCGGCGAGCGTCCAGGGGTGCGGGAGAGCTTGGTCGACGGGGAGCGAGCCTGTCAACCTGTCCGTCGGTGCGACCGCGCGGTCAGCGGATGTGGAGTTCGGAGTCCATCCCGGTGAGGGTGAGCAACCGCGCCACCGGGCGGGACGGGTGCAGGAGCAGGAGCCGTCCCCCGTCGGCCTGCAATCCGCCGTGATGGCGCACCAGCACACTCAGTCCGGCGCAGTCCATGAAGGTCAGGTGCCGCAGGTCGAGGATCACCGACGTACCGAAGCCGTCCTGCCGGAGCCGGGTGATCGCCTCGTCGAGCATCGGTGCGGTGAACATGTCGAGCTCGCCCGACGCCTCGACCCAGCTCTGGTTGCTGTCGTGGCTCGTCGACAGCCGGAGCATCCTGGCGCCCGGGGCCGAAATCGCAGTGGAGGAGTCGGCTCTCGGGTTGTCAAGGTCTCGCATGGCCGCTCCTCGGAGGGATGCGATGTCGACCGGAGCAATGGGATCCGGCGAGCAGCACCACGGCTGTTTGGTGCAGGAGGCTGACGGCCCAACCATCATCAAGGCTAGTCGTGCCGGTGGCCCGTGGGCCACCACCTGAGGCAAACGATTCCTGGGAGCTCCGAGATCAGGAGCCGGCGGGTCAGGGCCGCACCTCGCTGCGGTCGTCGGACCAGAGGGTGTGGAAGGCGCCCTCGTCGTCGACCCGCCGGTAGGTGTGCGCACCGAAAAAGTCGCGAAGGCCCTGAATCAGGGCCGCCGAGGACCGGTCCCGTCGGAGCTGGTCGTAGTAGGCGAGGCTCGCGGAGAACGCCGGTGCCGGTACGCCGGACTCCGCGGACGTCGCGACCACCCGTCGCCAGGCATCCTGCGCCTGCCCGACCGCGTCGGCGAAATAGTCGGCGAAGAGCAGGTTGGACAGGTCGGTGTGATCGTCGAAGGACTGCTTGATCCGGTCGAGGAACCGCGCGCGGATGATGCATCCGCCGCGCCAGATCGTGGCCATCGCTCCCGGGTCGACGCCCCAGCCGTACTCGTCGCTGCCGGCGGCGATCTGCGCGAACCCCTGGGCGTAGGCGACGACCTTGCTGGCGTAGAGCGCCTGGCGGACGTCGTCGACCAGCCGGTCGTTGGTCTGCCGCGCGGGGCGGGGGCCGGCCAGGCGGTCCTGGGCGGTCCGCCGCTCGTCGGCGAGCGAGGACACCACCCGGGCGAACGTCGCCTCGCCGATCGCCGTCACCGGCACGCCGAGGTCGAGCGCGCTCTGCACCGTCCACCGCCCGGTGCCCTTCTGCTCCGCTTGGTCGACCACCACATCGACGAAGGGCCGCCCGGTCCGGGCGTCGACGTGCCCGAGCACGGTCGCGGTGGTCTCGATGAGGAACGATTCCAGGTCGCCGCTGTTCCAGTCGGCGAAGACGGCGGCGAGCTCGGCCGGCTCCAGACCGCCGACGCTGCGGAGCAGGTCGTAGGCCTCGGCGATGAGCTGCATGTCGGCATATTCGATGCCGTTGTGCACCATCTTGACGAAGTGGCCGGCGCCGTCCGGGCCGACGAGGGTGCAGCAGGGGGTGCCGTCGACCTGGGCGGCGATCGTCTCGAGCACCGGAGCGAGTACGTCGTAGGCCTGCGTGGTGCCGCCGGGCATGATGCTCGGCCCGAGCAGCGCTCCCTCTTCCCCGCCGGACACTCCCGACCCGACGAACTGGACGCCGGTGGCGTTGATCGCCTCGGCCCGGCGCCGGGTGTCGACGAAGTGCGCGTTGCCCCCGTCGACCACGACGTCGCCAGGGTCGAGGAGCGGCACCAGCTCGTCGAGGACCGCGTCGGTGCCGCGGCCGGCCTGCACCATGATCATGGCGCGGCGGGGCCGGTCCATCGCCGCGACGAAGTCCTTGAGCGTCTCGGCCGGGATGAATTCGCCCTCGTCGCCGTACTGCTCGATCAGCGAGGTGGTGCGGCTGGTGGTGCGGTTGTGCACCGCCACCGGGACACCGTGCCGGGCGACGTTGCGAGCGAGGTTCTGGCCCATGACGGCCAGTCCGGTGACACCAAATTGGGCGGCCACGTGAATCTCCCGAGGGTCGAGTCGTGCTGCCCCACGACCCTAGCCAGCCCGCCCGGTCGCCGGTGGATCGGTGCCGGTGGATCGGTATCGGAGGCTGTGCCACATCCACCCGACGCGGAGCCTCACCTTGGGAGATCGCCATGTGTCCCACGAGCCCCGACCCAGCCATCGCCGAGCGGGTCGAGGGGGCCGTCGGGAAGCTGGACCTCGCAGCGAAGGTGCGGCTGCTGACCGGCTCCGGTTTCTGGGCGACCTACCCCGAGCCGCTGGTCGGGCTCCGGGCGATGGTGCTCTCCGACGGGCCGGCGGGAGTGCGCGGCGAGACCTGGGACGAGCGCGCGACGTCGGTCAACGTCCCGTCCCCGACCGCGCTCGCCGCGACCTGGGACGAGCCGCTGGTCGCTCGGCTCGGCGCCCTGCTCGCCGGAGAGGCCCGCCGTAAGGGCGTGGACGTGCTGCTCGCCCCGACCGTCAACCTGCATCGGACGCCGTTGGGCGGCCGGCACTTCGAGTGCTACTCCGAGGATCCGCTGCTCACCGCCCGCATCGGCACGGCGTACGTGCGCGGCCTGCAGTCCGGTGGGGTGGCCGCGACGGTGAAGCACTACGTCGCCAACGACTCCGAGACCGAGCGCATGACCGTCGACGTCCTGGTGGACGAGCGGACGTTGCGGGAGCTCTACCTCGCTCCGTTCGAGGCGATCGTCCGGGACGCGCAGCCCTGGCTGGTGATGGCGGCCTA
>CAVZJT010000013.1:0-35308 GCA_963775655.1 uncultured Actinomycetota bacterium
GCCGCCGCAGCCGCCCGGTAGAGCACCGCAGGTCCTGTCGGTCCTCGGGTGTATCCCGGTGGAATGAGATGGTCGGAGATCGCGACCCGCCAGCCGAAGCTCGGTGCGGTCGCCCACGAGAAGTTGATCGCGCCCGGTGCCTTGCTGGTCGGCACGATTCGGCGCGACGGATCGCCGCGGATCAGTGGCGTCGAGCCGCTGGTGATGGGCGACGACCTGTGGCTGTCGATGATGCGCACATCCACCAAGGCACGGGATCTCTACCGGGATCCGCGCATTCTGCTGCACAGCATCATCACCGGTCCCGAGCCGGCGGCCGAGATCAAGATGCGCGGCACGGTTCGTATCGAATCGGAACCGGCCATCCACCAGGCGTACGCATCGGCGGTCGCCACCGAGATCGGCTGGCAGCCGGTCGTGGGCGAATTCACGCTCTTCGCGGTCGAGATCGACGATCTCACCTACATCGCCTACGACCCCGACACCAGCGGGCAGCACGTCGCCCGCTGGCCGGCCGATGTCGAGTATCTGCGGCCCTCGACGACACCCACCAGCCTCGGACCACCGCAGCCGGTTCGCCGGCTGCTCGGTTGAGGAGCGGAGCCGGGTAATTCGGTTTGGCGGACGGCGGCACCCACCCCACGATGGGCCGATGCCCGCACTCGAGTCCCTGATCAAGCCGGAATATCCGCGCTCCCATGCCTACGACCCGCGGTGGCAGGTCGACCGCTGCATGGGTCCGAACCCGATCTGGCTACTCGAGGATCTCCTGCACGACGTCCGGCTGAGATCCGGGATGCGGGTCCTCGACCTCGGGTGTGGCCTCGGGATGACGTCGACGTTCCTCGCCCGCGAGTACGACGTCGACGTGGTCGCAGCCGACCACTGGGTGTCGGCCACCGACAACCGGAAACGGTTCGCCCAGGATGGGGTCGCGAACCGGGTCACCGCGGTCGACGCCGAGGCGCACGCCCTGCCGTTCGACGCGCAGGAGTTCGACGCGATCATCTCGATCGACTCGTACCACTACTTCGGCACCGCCGACACTTACCTCAACTACATCACCGGCTTCCTGAAGCCAGGTGGGACGCTGGCGATCGCGGTACCGGGCATCAACCGTGAGATCCGTGAGCTCGGCGCGATCCCCGTTCATGTCAAGGAACTCGTCGGGTGGGAGGCGCTCGCCTGGCACACCGCCGAGTGGTGGCGATTCGAGTGGGCCATCACCGAACTCGTCACCGTCACCGCCGCCAGGTCGCAACCGCAGGGTTGGAGCGACTGGTTGCTGTGGTGCGAGGTCTGCGCCGAGCATTCGCCTTCTGCCGACGTACGAGAGGGTTCCCGGTCCTGCATTGCGCCGCTTGAGACGGACGGCGGCGACCATCTCACGTTCGCGCTGGTGACCGCGGCGCGCAATCAGCCCTGACCGCGCGCACGGAGCGGCTTACCGAGCGCGTGCATGTGACGAAGGGCAGCGGCGTAGGAACCGAAGAGACTCGTCTCGGTGTAACCAATCTGCAGGGCGCGGCAGTAGGCCTGCACGATCGGCTGCGCCTTGCGCAGGCTGGCCCGCGGCATGCTCGGAAAAAGATGGTGCTCGACCTGGTAATTTAGCCCGCCGAGCACGAAATCGGTCAACCAGCCACCACGCACATTGCGACTGGTCAGCACCTGACGGCGGAGAAAGTCGATGTCCCTGTCCGCCGGCACCGTCGGCATTCCCTTGTGGTTCGGGGCGAAGGAGCAGCCCATGTAGAAGCCCCAGACCGCCTGGTGAATGGCGACGAACACGAGCGCCTTCATCGGGGAGAGCACGACAAGCACCGCACCGAAGTAGGCGACCACGTGGATTGCGAGCAGGGCGATCTCAGTACGCCGATGATGCCGGAGCTCGCTCTTCCGGAGCCAGCTCGCACTCTGGGCATGCAGGTTGAGACCCTCGAGCGTCAGGAGTGGGAAGAACAGCCACGCCTGGTGGCGGGTGATGAAACATCCCACCGGACCCCTCCGCAGCTGCGCCTGGTCGGCGGTGAAGACAAGGAGTCCTTCGCCGATGTCGGGGTCGTGGCCCTCCTGATTGGGATGGGAGTGATGGCGGTTGTGCTTGTCGACCCACCAGCCGTAGCTCAGCCCCACGAGGAGGTTGGCGGCGACAACGCCGAGCGCACGGTTCACGCGCTTGGAGCGAGCCACCTGCTGGTGACCACCGTCGTGGCCGAGAAACGCGACCTGAGTAGACACCAGAGCCATCAGCGCGGCGACGATCGTCTGCCACCACGAATCGCCGACCCAGACGAAGACACACCACACCACGGCAAAGACCGCGACGGTGACGCCGATACGCACGGCGTAGTCGCCGCGGCGCCGTTCCAGCAGCCGCGCTGCGCGAATCTCGCGGCTCAGTCCGGCGAAGTCGCTTCCCCTGACCGTGACGCCAGCGGCGGCCATGGTGATCCCCCCGAGGTAACGGACCTGCACTGCCTATGGACCGATCGGTCGTTCAGAATCCGCACACACTCGGCGACCGCCCACGCGACGGCCGATGCCGTAGCAGCCACCGTAGCCGGGTCGGGTGAAGTCGGATGGCCCTCCGCTAGCCGGTCGGCGTGTCGTCCCTCGGCACGGCCAAAAGCCCGCCTAAGGTGCCGCGACTATTCGGTGAACAGACAGAAGATGTGACCCTCCGGGTCGGCACACACCCGGACGTGCTCCTGCGGCTGGTAGTCGGCGAGGGTCCCGCCGAGGTCGGTGACCTTGCCGACCGCCGCCGCCAGGTCCTCGACCAGGAAGTCGAGGTGGATCATCATCTGCTGGTCGGCGCGGGTCGAGGGCCACTGCGGGCGCTGCAGTTCGGGTTCGAGCTGGAAGGACAGGTGCGTGCCGTCGCCGGGCCCCTTGAGGATCACCCAGGTGGGATCCTCGACCGCGATTTCCCAGCCCAGCAGCTCGGCGTAGAACCGGGCCAAAGCCGGCGGCTCGACACTGTCCAGGACGACGCCGCTCAGCGCCTTGACCACCGCAGGACCGCTCATGGCTGTCTCCCAGTCTCGACGACATATGCCTACAGCCTGGTGGCCCGCCCGCGCCGGTCGAGCGGCGGCCCCGCCTCCTGCGCCCTGCCATTCCGCTTGAACGTCACGTTCAAGCGGCTAGAGCGCTTGAACGTCACGTTCACGCGGAATCGGTCGACCCCCGTTCGGCATCAACGTGACGTTGATGCCGCTAGAAGGCTTGAACGTGACGTTCAAGCCGAATAAGGGGGTCGGATGGAGCGGCACTAGGGTATGGACGGTCGGCAGTGCCCGAGACGACGCCCGAGGTGGAGCCTGATGCGCATCGGCTTGTTCCTCACCTGCGTCAACGACACGGCGTTCCCGGACACCGGAAAGGCCGTGGTGCGGCTGCTCGAGCGGCTCGGCCACGACGTCGACTTCCCGATGGCGCAGACCTGCTGCGGTCAGATGCACGTCAACACCGGCTACCGCCCCGAGGCCTACGGACTGGTCCGCCGTTATGCCGAGACCTTCGCGCCGTACGACGCCGTGGTCTGCCCGTCCGGCTCGTGCGTCGGGATGGTCCGCGACCAGCACGCCCGGCTGGCGCGCGAGTCGGGCGACCCGACGCTCGCCGACGACGTGGCTCGGGTCGCGGCGAAGACCTACGAGCTGTCCGAGCTTCTCGTCGACGTTCTGGGGGTCACCGACGTCGGCGCCTACTACCCGCACCGCGTCACCTACCACCCGACCTGCCACTCGGCCCGGCTGATCAGGGTCGGCGACAAGCCGACCCGGCTGCTGCGGGCCGTGCGCGGGATCGACCTGGTCGATCTCCCGGACTCCGACACCTGCTGCGGGTTCGGCGGGACGTTCGCGCTGAAGAACTCGGAGACCTCCACCGCCATGCTCACCGACAAGGTGCGATGCATCCTCGACACCGGCGCCGAGGTGTGTTCGGCGGGGGACAACTCCTGCCTGGCGCACATCGGCGGTGGACTGTCGCGGCAGCGCACCGGCGTACGGGCCGTGCATCTCGCCGAGATCCTCGCCGCGACCGAGGAGAACGGATCGTGAGCCGGACCTTCCTCGGTCTCCCCCGGCGCGGCGACGGCGGCTTCCCGGCGGCGGCGCACGAGGCGTTGGCCGACTCGCAACTGCGCCGCAACCTGCACAAGGCGACGAGCACCATCCGCGCCAAACGGTCCGCGGTCGTCGGCGAACTGCCCGACTGGGAGGCGCTGCGCGACGCCGGTGCGGCGATCAAGGAGCGCACCCTCCGGCACCTCGACGTCCACCTCGAGCGCCTCGAGCAGGCCGTGACCGAGCGCGGCGGCACGGTGCACTGGGCCCGCGACGCCGCCGAGGCCGGCCGGATCGTCGGCGACCTCGTCGTCCGCACCGGGTCCCGCGAGGTCGTGAAGGTCAAGTCGATGGCGACCGAGGAGATCGGCCTCAACGACGCGCTCGCCGAACGTGGGATTTCGGCGTACGAGACCGATCTCGCCGAGCTCATCGTGCAGCTCGGTCACGACACGCCGTCGCACATCCTGGTGCCGGCGATCCACAAGAACCGCAGCGAGATCCTGGAGATCTTCCGCCGCGAGATGCCGTCGGTACCGCCGGATCTCACCGACGACCCGCGGGCGCTGGCGATGGCGGCCCGCCGACATCTGCGGGAGAAGTTCCTCTCCACCCGGGTCGCGGTCTCCGGCGCGAACTTCGCCGTCGCCGACACCGGAAGCCTCGCCGTCGTCGAGTCGGAGGGCAACGGGCGGATGTGCCTGACCCTTCCCGACACCCTGATCAGCGTGGTCGGCATCGAGAAGGTGGTGCCGTCGTGGGAAGACCTCGAGGTCTTCCTGCAGCTGCTCCCCCGCTCGTCCACCGGCGAGCGGATGAACCCCTACACGTCGTTGTGGACCGGCGTGACTCCCGGGGACGGCCCGCAGGAGTTCCACCTGGTGCTGCTCGACAACGGCCGCACGCGGGTGCTCGCCGACACCGTGGGCCGGCAGGCGCTCAACTGCATCCGCTGCTCGGCCTGCCTCAACGTCTGCCCCGTCTACGAACGCACCGGCGGGCACGCCTACGGCTCGGTCTACCCCGGTCCGATCGGCGCGATCCTCACACCGCAGCTGATCGGCGTCGAGAACGCCCCGACCCTGCCCTACGCCTCGTCGCTGTGCGGCGCCTGTTACGACGCATGCCCGGTGAAGATCAACATCCCGGAGGTGCTGGTCCACCTGCGCGGACAGGTGGTGGACCACAAGCGCAGTGCGCGGACCCCGAGCCCCGAGGGCGTGGCGATGGCCGGGCTGGCCTGGGTGCTCGCCGATCCGGGCCGGCTCGAGCGCGCCCAGCGGCTCGGGCGGCGCGGGGCCGGACTGCTCGGCCGGGACGGCCGGATCGCCCGGCTGCCCGGTCCGCTGGGCGGGTGGACCGACTCCCGGGACGTGCCGGCGATGCCGCAGGAGTCGTTCCGCGAGTGGTGGCGCCGGGAACGGCTGGGCGGCGCGTGAGCGCGCGCGAGGAGATCCTCGGCCGGATCCGGCAGGCGCTGGTCGACGTACCGGCCTCCGACAGCACCGACGTGCCGCGGGACTACCGCCGTTCGCTCGGCATCGACCGGGCCGCGGTGCTCGACCTCTTCGCCGAGACGGTCTCGGACTACCGCGCCACATTGCATCGATCCGCACCGGACCAGATCGCGTCCGCTGTCGCGGCGATCCTGGCCGGACAGGGGATCACCCGGCTCGCCGTACCCGCCGACCTGCCGGGCGACTGGCTGCCCGACGACCTCGACGTCGTTGTCGACGACGGTGGGCTCGGCGCCGGCGACCTCGACGTCGTCGCCGGGTCGATGACCGCCGCTGCGGTCGGCATCGCCCAGACCGGGACGCTGGTGCTCGACGCCGGCGCCCGACAAGGCCGGCGGCTGCTCAGCCTGGTGCCCGACTACCACCTGTGCCTCATCGCCGCCGACGACGTGGTCGGCTCGGTCCCCGAGGCACTCGGGCGGCTCGATCCGGTGCGCCCGATCACCCTGATCAGCGGACCTTCGGCGACCAGCGACATCGAGCTCTCCCGCGTCGAGGGTGTGCACGGCCCCCGCACCCTCGACGTCCTGCTCGTGGAGTGATCGGGCTCCCTCCCGCCTACTCCCGCGCCGGTACGCCGAACGAGACCTGCGCGCTGCCATGCCGACTAGAGTTACTCAACGTGACCGACCGTCGGCTGTTCGTCGTGCTGCTCGTGCCGTTGGGGGTGCTCGCCGCGTGCTCCAGCACGCCGGCATCCCGCGCGGACAGCCCGACTTCGTCGACCAGCGCCGCGGCCACCAGGACCCACGCACCGGCCACCACCGATCGCGCCACGGCGACCCACCGGCCCGGAATCGGCCACGCTGCACCGACCGCCAGCGCCTCCGCCGCGCGGCAGCGCGGCGCGACGCCCACCCGCACGGTGAGCGCCCGACCGCCGACGACCCGGCCGAAGGCCACCCATCCGAAGGCGACCCCGACGTCGACCCGCACACCGAAACACCGGACCGTGCCCGCCCACCCGCCCACGCATCCGCGAGTCACGCACGCGCCGGTCGTGGTGACCGTTCCGTGCCCGCCGAAGGCCACGATCCTGCAGGCGGCCAAGGCCGGTAACGGCGGTGCGCTGCCTCCCGATGTGCGGATCGTCGGCACGCGGTGCACCGGCCGCTACGTCGCCGGACTGCTGACCTCCGAAGCCGGTGCCGGATCGATGCTGCTGGTGCGCACCGGTGGGACACTGCACCTCGTGACCGTCGGCGGCGTGATCTGTCCCAACCCGACCGTCCACCGCCTGCCGCAATCGATCCGCCGGTTCCTGCACTGCTGAGAGCATTGATGACCCCACCACCCTCGATCGCCGTACTCGGCCTCGGCCTCATCGGCGGGTCGCTGCTCCGCCGCCTCGCCGGCCACGACACGGTCGGCCACGACGCGATCGGCTACGACGCCGACGAAGCCACCCGCGCGGCCGCGCAGGACGCCGGTCTGCGGATCACCGGGAGCGTCGCCGAGGCGGTCGCCGACCGGGACCTGATCGTGGTCGCCGTACCGCTGCCCGCGGTCGGCGACCTGCTGGCCGACGTCGACGGGTCGGCCGCTCCGGACGCGCTGCTCACCGACGTCGTCTCGGTCATGGCACCGGTGCACGCGCTGGCGGCGGAACGGATCCCGCGGCTGCGGCTGGTGACCGGTCACCCGATGGCGGGAACGGAGCGGTCCGGCTTCGCCGCGTCGGATCCGCGGTTGTTCGACGACGCCGCCTGGCCGCTCGCACTCGAACGGGACACCGATCTCGCCGGTTGGCTGACGGTGGCAGACATGGTCACCGCGATCGGCGCCCGGGTCGTGCCGTGCACCGCGGCCGGCCACGACGCCGCGGTGGCACTCGTCAGTCACCTCCCGCACGTGCTGGCCGCCTCGCTCGCCGCAGCAGCCGCCGGTGACCCGCTGGCGCGCACCCTCGCGGCCGGCTCGTTCCGCGACGCCACCCGGGTGGCGGCGACCCGGCCGGAGCTCACCGCGGCGATGAGTGAGGCGAATTCCGGCGCACTTCTGGCCGCGCTCGACGACTCCCGGCGCCGGATCACCGACGCCGCGGCGCGACTGGTCGACGGACGGGGACTCACCGACTTCTTCACCACGGCGTACGAGATGCGGTCCCGCTGGCCGGACCGATCCACGGTCGACGTCGACATCGACCCGGGTGCCGACGATCTGCGCGAGAGGTTGCTCGAACTCGGCGGAGCCGGCGGATACGTCGTCGCCGTCGACGATGTACTGCGCTGCCGTCGTCCCGGCTGACCGCCTCGGCCACGACGATCTAGCGGGCGGCGAGCCGGGCAATCTCCGCCCAGTCATGCACCGTCAACGCCGTCGCGGGCCCGTTGCGGGGCAACTCCCGATCCCGGGTGAGCCGGACGATCTGCCGCCGGGTCAGCACCCGGCCGACTGCCTGTTCCCAGGGCAGACCGGGCCGGGAGTAGCCGGCCTCGACCAATGCGGCGAAGGCCCGCCGCTGCGGCCCGACGACCAGGTCGTGACGGCGGCGCCGTACGACGAGCACGCCGGCATCGACCGAAGGCGGCGGCGAGAAGCAGGTGGCGGCGACCCGGCGGCCGGCGCTCAAGGTGTACCGCGTCGACCACCAGAGCGTGGCCGGGTTGCCGGGACGCGGCGCACTCAGCGCTCGACAAACACCGGCCGCGACGACGATGTCGGCCGCCCGCAGCGCCGAGGAGTCGTCGAGCAGCCGGGTCACCAGGCGCGTGGTCACCCCGAACGGAATGTTGGCGACGACCCGAAATCCCTTGCGTGGTAAGGGAATCCGGCAGACATCGTCGGCAACTACCCGCACCGCGGGCTGATCGGCAAAACGTCGACGGAGCCGGCCGGCCAGTCGGGCATCCCGTTCGACGGCCAGCACCCGGGCGCCGGCCCGGACCAACGGTGCAGTCAGCGCGCCGGAACCGGCACCGAGGTCGAGGACGAGTTCGTCGGCACAGACCCCGGCGCGGGAGACGAGGTCAGCGGCAAGCCACGACGGCAGAAAGTGCGCACCGGCCGGCGACGGCCGCGACGGCCGTCCCCCGGACACGACGGACCATGATCATGAGTTGTCCTCCGGATCTGGACGAGACCCGCAGAAGGTAACCGCGGCGGTGTGCCGACCGCCAACGGATTTCTAGACCGACGGCTCGGTCAGCCGCGGTGCCGGTTCGCCGCTCGCCGGCTCGACCTTGTCGAGGCGCTCAGGGAAGAAGTACCCGGAGATGAGCGCCGCGATCACGCCGCCGATCAGCGGGGCCACGATGAACACCCAGACCTGGCCGAGCGCGCCGTTGCCGGCGAAGAGCGCCGGGCCGAGGCTGCGGGCCGGGTTGACCGAGGTGCCGTCGAACGGGATTCCGATGAGGTGCACGGTGGTGAGCCCCAGGCCGATCGCGATGCCCGCGACGACGGGCGAGGCGACCTTGCGCGTGGCGGTCAGCACGACGAAGACGAAGAGCGCCGTGAGGATGATCTCCAGCACGAACGTGCCACCGAGGTTGAGGCCGACCATCGAGTTCTTTCCGTAGCCGTTGGCCCCGAGTCCGGTCTTGCTGGTGTGCGCCGACGCCTGCTTGACCACCGCCCACAGCACGAGTGCACCGAGGATCGCGCCGACGAATTGCGCGATCCAGTAGCCGATCGCGTCCCGGACGCTGATCCGCCGCGCGACGAGGAAACCGATCGTCACCGCGGGATTGATGTGGCAACCGGAGAGGCCGCCGATCGCGTAGACGAGGACGAGGACGACGAGCCCGAAGGCCAGGGCCGTGGCCACGACGCCGGCGGATGTGCTCGCCCCGGTCATCTTGAAGCCGAAGGAGAGCGTCGCCGTACCGACCGCGAAGAAGACCAGGAACGCCGTACCCAGCGCCTCTGCGACCAGTTTTCGGGCCTCAGTCATTACATCCCCCTCCGGTCCGGAGCGCTCGATGCACGAGCCGGACTCCGGTTCGGGACCATTGTGATCGTTTCGGCGGCGCACCGCTACCAGACCGCTGACTATGCTGCCCGGCGTGGACCTCGCCATCGGCACCCTTTCCGCCGTACCCGCCGGTCAACGGCCCGACCTGCTCGCTGCACCCGTCGGCGCAGCGATTGACGCCCACTCGGACGATTGGCCGCCCGATGCCGTCGGGGTCGCGGAGATCGACCCGGACCTCGCCGACACCGCTGCGTTCTGCGATCGCTACGGCGTGTCAATGGACGAGTCCGCCAACTGCGTCGTCGTCGCCGGACGACGCGGCGGCGTCGAGCGGCTCGCGGCCTGCATGATCCTGGCCACCACCCGCGCCGACGTCAACGGAGTGGTCCGGCGCAGCCTCGACGTACGCAAGGCATCGTTCGCCCCGGTCGACGTCGCGGTCGCCGAGACCGGGATGGAGTACGGCGGGATCACCCCGGTCGGCCTGCCGGACGGCTGGCCGATCTTCGTCGACGCGGCCGTTGCCGCGGCCGAGCGGGTGGTGATCGGCAGCGGCGTACGCCGATCGAAGCTGGTCGTCGCCGGCAGCCTGCTCGCCGCGTTGCCGGGCGCCACCGTGCTCGAGGGCCTGGGCCGGTCGGCGTGACAGGCGCGCGACAGGTGTCGCTGCCGACCGAGCTGTCGGCGGAGATCGATCAGCTCGCCGCGGCGGAGCAGAGCAGCGGCCGGGCGCCGTCGCTGCTTCTCGCGGTCGGCCGATCGGGAGTGCGGCAGCACCTGTCCGCGATCGGGCGTGATCCCGAACCGACGGCCGACACGCAGTACCGCATCGGGTCGATCACCAAGACCTTCACCGCGACGCTGGTGATGCAGCTGCGCGATGACGGTCGGCTCGACCTCGACGACCGGCTCGACCAGCACCTGCCCGGTACGCCGGTAGGTGCGGTGCGGCTGCGGCACATGCTCGCCCACATCTCCGGGCTGCAGGCGGAGCCGGACGGCCCGTGGTGGGAACGCTCTCCCGGCGTATCGGTCGAGGCGCTGCTCGCCGGGCTGACTGCCGGGAAGCTGACACTCCCCGCCGGTCGGTGGCGGCACTATTCCAACCTCGCCTTCGCCCTGCTCGGCGCCATGGTCGAACGCATGACCGGCGAACCATGGAGCGACCGGTTGCAGCACCGGATCCTGGGTCCGCTGGGGCTGAATCGCACGACGTATTCGGCGCAGGCGCCGGCCGCGCGCGGCTGGCTGGTGCATCCCTGGCAGGACACGCGGCGCGAGGAGCCGACCTATGATTCTGGCGCGATGGCGCCGGCGGGTCAGCTGTGGAGCACCGCGGACGACCTGTTGCGGTGGGGCCGGGTGCTTGCCGAGGGGGCGGACGGCGTACTTGCACCCGAGACCGCGGCGGAGATGCGCACTCCGGTCGCCATGGTGGATCCGGAGTCGTGGACGCTCGCCTCCGGGCTCGGTCTCGCTCTCCCGCGCAGCGGTGATCGTGTCTACTGTGGACACTCGGGGTCGATGCCCGGCTTCGTGTCGTGTCTCGCGGTGCATCCGGCGACCGGCTGGTCCACGGTCGCCTTCGCAAACTGCTACACCGGTGCAGCGGTGACTTCCCTTGCTCACAAGGCACTTACGGCGGTCCTGGACGCCGTGCCGGAACCGCCGAAGCCGTGGGCACCCCAGGACGACCCGCCCGCCGACATCGCACCGCTTACCGGCCGCTGGTGGTGGATGGGTGAGGAGGTCACCGTCAGCTATGACACCGCGGCGCGACGGCTGATCATGAGTTCGGCGTACGACGACGAGGGCGACATGTCGTCGTTCGAACGCACCGATCGGGACCTCTGGCGGTGCGTCGAGGGTCTCGATATCGGCGAGGACCTCCGGGTCGAGCGCGACGACGCCGGCGACGTCGTCGCGCTGGATGTCAGGACGTTCGTCTTCGTCCGCGATCCGTGGCCGACCAACCCCCGCTGACCCCGTGCTATTCCGCATCAACGTGACGTTGATGCGGATAGAGCGCTTGAACGTGACGTTCAAGCGGAATGGTGGGCGCGGACGCTAAGGTCCCGAACGTGTCGAGCGCACCGGTGAGTAAGGACGTGGTCGTCGTCGGCGCCGGCATCATCGGCGCATCGGTGGCCTATCACGCCGCCCGCGCCGGTGCGACCGTGACGTTGGTCGACGCCGGGCGGCCAGGCGCCGGTGTGACGGCGGACTCGTTCGCATGGATCGGAGAGTCTGGCGTGCGCACAGGTCCGGCCGCCGGACTGCGGGCCACCACAACGGCGGAGTACCACCGACTCGAGGCCGAGTTGCCGGGACTCCCGGTGACCTGGTCCGGCTCGCTGAGCTGGACCAGGGAGGGCACTGCGCCGGACGCCGGTCCCGGGCAGACGATCGTGGACGCGGCCACGGTGGCGACGCTCGAGCCCTGCCTCCGGAAGCCTCCGGAGTGGGCTGTCTGGGCACCGGGTGACGGCGCTGTTGACTCGGTGCGCGTGACCGAGCGGCTCGTCGACGGCGCGTGCACCCATGGAGCTCGGGTACATCTAGACACGCCGGTTGCCGCGGTTTGCCGGGATACAGCGGGTGAGATCGCCGGGGTCGAGACGACAGCAGGAACCCTCTCCGGTGCGACGGTGGTGCTGGCGGCCGGAGTTGCCACGGCCGCGCTGGGCGCGCCGCTCGGCGTGCACGTCGCGGTCGAACCGTCGCCGTCGCCGCTGTTCCGGTTCCGCGCTCCTGCCGGTCTGGTCCGCACCGTGGTCAACACCGAGGACTTCGATCTTCGGCAGGTCGCCGCGGACCAGCTGATTGCGGCCGCGGACTCGCCGGAACGGAGCCTCGCCGCCGTCCGGTCCACGTTCCGCGGCGCCGGCAGCGTCGAGCTGATCAGCACCCGAGTCGGAGTGCGCCCGATGCCGGTCGACGGTGAGCCGATCGTCGGCCCGGTCGCCGAAGTCCCCGGCCTCTACGTGGCGGTGATGCACTCTGCGGTCACGCTCGCCGCGGCCGTGGGCCGCCTGGTCGCGCGGGAGTTGGTCGACGGAACGGTCGAGTCAGCTCTCTCCGGTTGCCGCCCGGATCGCTTCTAGCCCCTCCCGTTCGGCATGAACGTCACGTTCATGCCGCTAGAAGGCCTGAACGTGACGTTCAAGCCGAACAGAGAGCGATAACAGCGCGCCGAACAGAGAGCGGTGCAGCGCGCCGCACAGAGCGGCGGTGGAGTGCGGTCAGGCGTAGGCGGCGGAGTCGGCGAAGGGGAAGTCGCGGCCGGCGACGTAATGCGGCTTCGGCTGATACTCGTTGACGCCGGGCTTGCCGCGCAGGTGGAAGGCGCTCGGGTACGGCGATTCGTCGCTGACGATCCGGGTCGACGTCGGGATGTAGCGGATCGTCAGGCCGCACCGGCGCCGCGGCGACGTGTTGGCGTTGCTGCCGTGCATGATGCCCGGGTGGTGCACCTCGACGTCGCCGGGCGAGAGGATCAGGTCGACGGCCTCGGACTCGTCGACCTCGACGTCGCTCTCGGACCCGAGGACGCTCTGGACCTCGGTGTTCTTCCGGATCGAATGCAGCTTGCCGCGATGGCTGCCGGGGATCACCCGCATGCAGCCGTTCTCCGGCGTCGACTCATCGACGGAGAGCCACAACGTGACGACCTGCATCGGCTCCAACGGCCAGTAGGCGCCGTCCTGGTGCCAGAGCACCGGCTGCCCGGAGAACGGCGGCTTGGAGATGTAGTGCGACGCGAACAGCGCCACGTCGGGGCCGACGAAGACCGAGGCGAGGTCGATCAGGCGCTCGTCGCTGACGAGCCTGACCCAGAACGGGTCGTCCTTCAGGTAGATGTGGCCGAGGTTCTCGGGTCGGACATCGGGATGCTTGGTCTGCAGCCACGCGACGTGGTCGCTCGCCTCGGCGACGAGCTTGGGGTCGATCACCTCGCGGAAGATGGCGTAGCCATCCCTGTCGTAGTCCTCGAGCACCGTCTGATCCACGGTCTCCGTCGGCATCGTCGACCTCCCGGTCGCGCATCGGCGTGCTGGTCAGGCTCGATGATGCCCCGAGGAGTACCCGGGCGATACCACTGAACGAACGAAAATGTGCACTATCTTGACCTGATGGCCCGGGCACCACTCCGCTTCGTCGAGGCCGCAGGCGGTCGGCCCTACCACGCCGCGCTCGTGGTGATCAGGCCCAGGACACCGATCTCCGAGCCGCACACGCACGCCGACTTCTACGAATTGCTGTACGTCGTGGCCGGGCAGGGGCAGCAGCGGCTCGACGGCGCCCGGCAGGACCTGCGGCCCGGCGATCTCGTCCTCGTCCGGCCCGCCGACCGGCACGCCTTCCTGGCCGGTCCGACCGCGAGCCTGCAGTTCATCAACGTGGCGTTCGCCGCCTCCGCGTGGACGGACTTCCTCTCGCTGACCGGTATCGACGCCCGGCGCTGGGACGCCGAACGCCTCCCCCCGCGGGTCCGGCTCGCCGGCGCGGACGCCGTCACGGCCGACGCGGCGTTCCGGCGGGCGCTCGCGGGCTACGACGGCGAGCCGAGCGCGTTGGACCTGGTGCGGCTGTGGGTCGCCAGCCTGCCGTGGTTCGACGGCCAGGACGCAGCCGTCGACAGCTACGAACCGCAGTGGCTGCGCCAGGCCTGCGCCGCGATGCGCAGCGAGGACAACCTCCGCGACGGCCTCCCCCGGCTCCTCGAGCTGGCGGCGGTCAGTCACGGCTACCTGGCCCGCAGCATGCAGCGCCACCACCGGATGACACCGGTGGAATTCGTCACCTCGGTGCGGCTGCGCCATGCCGCGGCCCTGCTCACCTCGACGCCGGCCTCGGTCACCGAGGTCGCCCAGCGGTGCGGTTTCAGCTCCCAGTCATATTTCACCCGCTGCTTCAGGCGGGCGCACGGAGTGTCACCGCGAGAGTTCCGCGAACGGGAGCGCCGGATCGTCGTTCCATGAGGGATAATCCCCGGCATGGTGACGATCGACCTTGCCGTCCGACTGCACGCCGCGGGCCTGCGATGGACGCCGACGGCCGGCGACCGGTTCTCCGTGCCAGGACGCGAGATGGATGAGGACGTCTTCGTCCTCAGCGACATGACCATCGATGTCCACGAGTCCCGCACCGGCACGGTCATCGGATTCAACGGGACCACCGAGTGGGCGCTCGACTCGCTGGAACAGCAGGACGCCGTATGGCTGCCCAGCGAGACACAACTCCGGGAGCGGCTGCAGCGAACCTTCGTCCGGCTCGAGCGCGACGGCGCGACCCACCGCGTCGTTATCTCCGTGTCCGGCCGCGAGGTGTCGGTGGAGCACGAAGATCCGGCGCAGGCCTACGGTCTCGCCCTGCTCTACCTCATCACGGGTGAGTACGCCGCGGCGTAGGGACCTTCGGCACGGTGCGGGCGACCTCGTGCGCGGCCCCGTGCCAGAACGGCGCGGCGGCCAGGTAGATGCCGCCGATCGCGATCGCCCCGATCGCGGCATCGACGCTCTCGCGGCCTTCCTTGGCCCAGTAGACGTCCTGCAGGTCGATGAGCAACGCGAGTTCGTCGACGATCAGGGCGGAGCCGCTGCCGTAGGTCGCGGCGGTGATCGGATGGCGCTGCGCTTCCACCCCGCGTACGGCGACCGCTCCGACACCGGCGAGCATCGCGATGCCGATGTTGTAGTGGTGGAAGTGCCGACCGCCGATGACGATTCCCCCGCCGGGCGGACCGTGTCCGGCGTGCAGCCAGTAGGTGAGGGCGCGGGTCAGCCCGAAGGTGACGCCGAACGCCGCCCACGACACCAACAACGAGCGCTCCACCGGACCGACCTGTGTGCCGTAGACCACTCGCAGCCGACGCAGCAGAGTGCGCCCCGACGCCGGCTCGTCGGTGCCCGAAGGCCGGTCGCCGACGGGATCCGCGGGTTCCGGGACGGCGTGGACGGCCGCCCGACCGTCACTCTGGTCGCGACGTCGCAACGGCATCGCTGGCCCCCCAACATCGGTGCACTGACTGTACGCCGCAGCTAGGAGCGAACGAGCCGTTCGATCGCCCGACTCGCCTCGCGCACCTTCTCGGTTGCCTCAGGTCCACCGGAGGCGATCGCGTCGGTCACGCACGAATTGAGATGGTCCTCCAGCAGCCCCACGGCCACGGCCTGCAGGGCCTTCGTGGCGGCCGAGATCTGGGTCAGGATGTCGATGCAGTAGACGTCCTCATCGACCATGCGTTCGACGCCGCGGACCTGTCCCTCGATCCGACGAAGGCGCTTCTGCAACGCGTCCTTCTCATGTGCATATCCGTGCATGGCCGCACTATACCCGGTGCGGGTATACGACGCCGGTCAGCGGAGGGCGGCCTGCAACGACTCGGTCGGCAGATCCTTGGTGTAGACGGCGGTGCCCGGCTGGTGCTTGCGGCCACCGACAGCGAGAGTCCCGGCGTCGACCGCGTCGAAACCGATCTCGTTGATCAGACCGGCGACCACCCGCTTGGCCTCGTCGTCGTCGCCGGAGACCGGGATGCCGATGCGGCCGCGCTCGCCGGCCGGTCGACCGAGGTCGCGCAGGTGCTCCCAGAAGGTCGAGTTGAACGCCTTCACGACCCTGGCACCCTCGAGGTGGCGTGCCAGCAACTCGCTGCTCGTGCTCCGGTCGTCATCGAGTTCGGCGTACTGGCCGTCGCGCTGGGGGTAGTAGTTGTTGGTGTCGATGACGATCTTGCCGGCGAAGCCGGTCGACGGGAGTTCCTGGTAGCGGCCGAACGGCACTGACACGAGTACGACGTCGCCGAATGCCGCCGCCTCCTCGACGGTGCCGGCATGTGCGTGGTCACCGAGCTGATCGACCAGCTTTCCCAGTGTGTCCGGCCCGCGGGAGTTGCTCACCGTGACGTCATGCCCCACCCCGACCCACAGCCGGGCCAGCGTTCCGCCGATGTGGCCCACTCCGATGATGCCGATTCGCATGCTCGCTCCCGTCGTCGTTTCCATGCCTGATACCCCCAAGGCGGTGTGGCACGCGCCCATTCCGCCGGCCCGCATCGCCAAGAGTCCTTGGCACTGGGGCGGCTGCGTAAAGGTGCATTGGCGAATGAGATGAGGCACGCCTTATTTAGGCGTGCCTTTCCTTCTGTGGCGGGGATTTGGCACCGGCGCCGCCATCTGATTACGGTCGGCCCGGTCACTCGACCAATAGTCCACAAATCTGCTCGCCCGTGATCCGGGAGATCATTGATGCCGACCGAAATCCACGGCCTGCCCGCACATGTCCTGCTCGTTCATGCCGTCGTCGTACTGATTCCGCTCAGTGCGCTTCTCGTCGTGCTGTCGGCCGTGTGGCCGGCAGCGCGTCGACGTATCGGTGTGGCTTCCCCGATCGTCGCCCTCGTCACCCTCGCACTGGTCCCGGTCACGACTCATGCCGGGGAGTGGCTCGCGCGGCGGGTACCGAGTTCGCCGTTGCTGGAGAAGCACACCTCGCTCGGTGACACGTTGTTGCCCTGGGCAGCCGGGATGTTCGTGCTCGCCGCGGCGGTGTGGTGGCTCGGCCGCCGGAAGGCGGTCGTCGACGAGTCGCTGCCCGACCAGGGCGACCGGCGGACGGCGTCGAGCGGCCGGAGGGCGCTGCCGTTCATCCATGTCGGGGCGGCCATTCTCGCGATCGTGGTCTCCGTCGGCGCCGTCGTGCAGGTCTACCGGATCGGCGAGTCGGGTGCCACCGCGGCGTGGCACGGCCAATTCAGCCAGACCGCGAAGAGCGGGCACGACGATAGCTAGTCGGTCTTGGCGACCCGTACATAACCCTCGCGCAGCATTGGCGCGACGTCGGGAAGCAATGCGGTTTGGGTCGCCGCGGCGATCGGATCGTCCCGCCACGCCTGTGGATCGATGCGAGACGTGAACGCCTGGTCTTGCGGCAGGCCACTGGTCTTCGGCAGCTGCACGGTGCTCGGGTCGACCAGCACCGGCCCGATCCGGAACGACGGCGACAGTTGCTGCAACGGTCCGGAAACCCACTCCCGCGCCATCTGCACCGCCACCCGCGGCAACACGCCACTGGTGGCGTGTACGGCGCCCCCGGGCACCATCAGGACGGTGAGCCGGACGAGTTGGCCGGGTCGTACGGCGAGCGGCTGCTCGGTGTCGTCGACGTAGGGATGGCGTACCGGCTCGACGTCCGGCGCAGCAGCGCTGGTCGCGCCGAGCACCGAAAGCTGCCCGACCTGCCGGCCGCCGGCGCGTGCCGCGGCCAGCACCTCCGGTGACACCGGGGTGAAGCAGGCGTAGTCGTCGTCGACGAAGTAGCCCAGCACACCGTCGTCGGCGCGGGTGAGTTCGCCAAGTCGGACGGCGATCTGGCGCGCGGCGAATGTGTCGTAGGCCGCCCGCCGGATGGCGTGAGCCGCGTCGTCCAGCTCGAGCTCGGCGTCCGGGCCGGATCCGAGATCGTCGCGAACCGACAGCCGGAGTGTCATCCGAGCGACGGCGAGCGGTCGGCCGACAAGACCGGCGACGTATTCGGTCCCCGTGCTACCGAACGGGTCGACGCTCCACAACGTGGTGTCGACACAGCGCAGAAGGGCGGCGAGCGCACTTTCCGCAGCTTCGCCGTCGGCAGCGGGATGAGCCGCCGCGTCCGCGCGCTGCCGGCTGTCGGCCGCGACCATTCCGGCGGCCAGCCGGACGATGTGCCGGGCACCACTGTCGTCGGGTCGCAGTGGCGCAGGCGGCGCACCGGCCGGTCCGGGCTGCCCGGGAGCGCCCTCCCAGACCACACGTCCGTCGACGTCCTCGAGCAACATCCCGAGCGGCTCCGCCGCCGCGTCGTAGACCTCGAGCGAACCGTCGAGATGGTCGGCGAGCAGCCAGCCGCACACCGGACTCACCGTGCCGGTCGGATCGTTCTGGTCGACGACGGCGGGACCGGGCTCGACACCGTCGGGTGTGGCCGGATCAACGAAGCTCAGATCGAATCGGGCCGGGCGCGTCAGCCGCGGCCGAAGCAACGTCGACGGCGGCGCGTCACCCGTCGCAGGCGACGCCGGCTGCAGACGTTGCGCGACGACGAGACGTTCGGGCGGGAGTTCCAACGTCTGCCCGAACGCGTCGACGACCCGCAGCCGCGACACGGCGGTGCTGCCGGCGCGGATCAGCAAGGGCGGCCGCACCGGTGTGGGCAGCGCATTTGTGCCGTCTGCGCGGGCCGTCGTACGACCGACGGCGGCCGGGTCGAGACCGAGCAACTGCTCGCGGATCCCGTTCAGCGCGGCGGAGAGCAGGTCGAGCTGGTCGCCCGCGGCACCGACCGCGGCGAGCGCCTGGTCCTCGTCGGCACGCAGCACCTTGGCGTCGTCCGGCCGCTGGTCCTCGGCCGCAACGAACGCCTGCACCTGCGCGGCGAACTGGCGCGCAGCGACCGACGTCATCAGGGTGCGGCCGCGAACGACGGTCGGCGTGGCGTCGACGGGGGGCGCCGCACCGCTGGCGGCCACGTCGAAGTCGACCTCCCCGAGCGACCACGTGTCCAGCCGGTCGTCGACGACGAGGGTGGCCTCCCATTCGAGGTAGAGCGGCACCCATGCCGGGCCCCAGGTCGTCCGGGCGAGCGGGCTGGCGAGCATTCCGTCCCGGATGGACGGGGCAAGCAGCTGCGGCCAGGGTGTGAACGGCGTGAACATCCAGGGTTGCAGCAGGAGCCACTCCGCGCCGAGCCGGTCCCGCACGGCCGCCGGATCGAGCGCCAGCCGGCCCGCGATGTACTGGCTGACCTCGTCGATGCGACTGACGTCGTCGAGGACCAGTTCGCGCAACAGGTCGTCGCACTCGGGCGGAAGGCCGCCGTGCGGAAGAGGCAGCACAAGTTCATACCCGTCGACCACGCCGGCATAGCTGGTCGGCACCTGACCGCTCACCCGGCAGGCCACCGTTCCGTCGGCGGCGAACCGCCCGTCATTACCGTGCCGCAGCGAGCGCTGCAGGCCCTGCAGGGTGACGACCTGCTCTCCCGGCACCCGCCACGGATCGGCTGCGACATCGACGTCGCGGACGCCCGGAGTGGGCGGGGTGACTGCCGGCGGGATCGGCACGGTTCCCGGCGCGAGCGGCGGTCCGCCGGCTAGCGGGGCAGGTGTGGTGGCGGTCTGCTCCCGGAGCGCGGTGAGGACGTCGGCCGGGCTACGCACAATGAGCAATCCATCCTGCTGCCCTACGGCGGCGGCTGTCGGCGTCGGCGTCGGGGCCGATGCGGCAGGCGAGGCCGGTGCGGCCGGCGCGGGCGGCACCGGCGGCGCCGTCGACACGTCCGGCGGCGGCACCGGCGGCGCGGTCGACACGTCCGGCGGTGGCGGTACCGGCGGCGCGGTCGACACGTCTGGTGCGGCCCGTGCCGCGTCGGTGATCGCCCGCACCCGGTCGGCATCGACGACCCGGTCGGTCCGAGCCACGCCGCCGGGGGCGGTGGTGAACTCGCCGGCGTGCTCGGCTTCGTCGAGGGTCACGAGTCCATCGGGTGCGTCGAGACGGTCGAGCAGGCCGGCGCTGAACGCGGCCACCAGCCGCTCGTCGGCCGCGCGCTGATCGACCGGCTGGCCGGCGGCAACGATCGCCGCGAACGCTTCGGTAGCGCTGCCACCGACCGCCGCCTGCACACCGTCTGCCGCCGGGACCGCCTGGCCCTGCAGAGGATTCACGCCGAGAACGCTGCCGTGGAGCAGTGTCTGGCCGACCCCCGGGCTCTCCGCGGCGATCACCTGGGATGCGGCAGCGGTGAGCGAGGGATCGGGCGTGGCCGGCTCGGCGATGGACGGCGTCGGGGTCCCCACGGCGCCGCCCTGCGCGACGAACAACATGCGGGTCGTCTGCAGGTCGGGCGGTACGGCGGGCACCGACCACTGCAGGTCGGCCAGCCTGGCCGTGCGGTCGAGCTCGACGGCGAGCGGATCGTTGGCGGGATCGGACCACCAGCCGCAGACGAGATAGGACAACGGACCGCCGGCGTCCTCGGGTGTGAGGTCGTCGAGCGGGTCGTACAGGGCGAACCGGTCCTCGACGGCGTCGTAGACCGCGGCCCAGGCCGGGTCACCGCCGCAGGTCGCGGTCAGTCGGCCGGCGCTGAGGTGCGGCGTGCGACCTGGCTGGTCCGGCGGCGGGCCGTCCGGTGACCAGGCAGAGAGGTCGGTGCTCCGGCCGCGTTCGGCCTCGATCACCCACGCCCTGGTCCGGCGCGGGATCCCACCGCCGAGCCGCACGACGAGGTAGCGGTCAGCGAGCGGCGGAAGCCCCGGATCCACTCCGGGTGAACCGTCCGCGCCCGGAGTTCGCTCACCGGCTCGGGTCAGGGCGTCCGGCGCGGCCCAGTGCAGGTAGACGCCGACCGCACGCTGCTGTCCGGGCTCGAACGGCGGCACCGGGGCCGGAAGGGTGGGCGGTGTCCCGTCCGCCGGGGGTTGCGGAGCGGGATCCGGGAGCGGCGGGAGCACCTCGACGTACGCCGTCTGGTCGCCGGGTGGCACGACGAGCGCCTGCACGTCGATCGGGACGAGGACGCGCGGCGGGCGGGGCAGGTTCGGATCCCAGGTCGCGAGCGCGTCCGGTGACGTACCGGAACGCACCTGCTGGGAAAACCCCGGCGAGAGGGTCTGCTCCAACGGCACCGGAGTCGGCGAGCTCTGCTGCGGTGGGTCGGGAAGCCTCGGCTGACCCGGCTGCCGTGGCGGGGCGGTCACGGTGTCGTCCCCGTCGCGGAGGTCGAGGCGACGCCGTAGGACGGCCACTCCCTGATCTGGTCGATGTCGATCGTCGTCGCCAACACCTGACTGAACGGCACCTCGCCCTCCGTCGATTCGCCGAACACCTGCCGGTAGGGAAACCGCAGCAGTTGCAGCACGAGGCCGGTGACGGTCAGCGAGCCGACCGGGAGCGCCAATGCGGTGCCCACCCGGTCGCGCAGCGCGGCCATGTCGATGACGCCGGGTGCGCCCGCCCGGAACGGCACCGGCACGCCGCCGCCGAGGTCGGCGCCGGAGACCGGATCGCGCAGCAGCACGTGATAGGTCTGCGCGGCCGGCGGCGCGGCTACCGGGGCCGGAGTCACGGTGTCGGCGGAGGGGGCGGCCGGCGCCGAGGGCACCGGCTGGTCCGGGGTCGCGACTTCGACCGGTCCGCTGCGCGGCGGGGCCGGGGTGGCCGTCACCTCCGGCGGCGGCGGGCCGAGATCGACGCCGAACTGCAGGCCGGTCCTGGGCTCCTCGACGTGGACGGTGGCCGGTACGCCGTCGAAGATCGCCAGCAGTACCGCCGGTGCGAGCCGCTCCAGCCGGAGCAGATGCAGCCGGTCCGGCCCGTCGAGCGTGTCGTCGGAGTCGTCCGCGACGGGTGTCCGATAGGCACGCACGTGCAGCGCCGGCCAACCGCTCACCGCCCGCGATCGCAGCAGGAATCCGGTCGGGACGTCGGCCGGACCGACCATCGCCTGCTCGTTGCCCGGCACCCGCACCTGCCGCTCGGCCGTATCGAGCTCGTCCCGGACCCGCGGGTAGGCGGTCTGCAGCTGGGCGCGGTCGGCCGCGGTCACCGCGCCGACCGACAGCGCGCCCTGCACCAGCGCATCGGTCCAGTTGCGGTCCAAATAGAAGAACCGTACCGACTCGGGCGGCAACAGCCGGTCGTCGACGACGAGGTGCGCGAACGGCACTCCCTCGAGCAACCGCAACGAGGCCAGCCAGTCGCGTACGCCGTCGGGTAGCACCGGCAGCGACGCCACCTGCTGCTGCGCGGGATCGGCGAACAGCTGGGCGGTCACCCAGGGGACCGCCAGTGCCTGCGCGGCGTCGATGGTCATCCGGTTCCCTCCGGAGTGGTGCCGGTTTGCGGATTCGGCTGGGCCGCGGCGGCGACCGTCGCCGCCAGACGCGCGGTCAGGTGAGCGAAGTCCTGACTGCCGACCGCGGTGATGTCGCTCGGCAGTGTCGTCGCGACGGCGTCCGGTGGGAGCGCCGTCCCGGGCGCGGCGGCGACCAGCTGACTCGCGACGGCGGGGTCGAGCCCCAGACCGCGGGCGAGGGTTCCGGTTGCGTCGGTCGTGATGCCGGCGACGACGGGCACCGGATCGATCGGACGAACCGGGCCGAGCATCGTTGCGGAGTCCGCGCCGAGCTGGGCCAGTACGCCGGCAGCGACGACACCGGACAGCTGCGTCGGCGACTGAGCGAACGCGGTGAGCACGCGTTGCGAGAACGCCGATCCGTCGGTGAGCAGGGCCTGCAGGCGGCTCGCGCCGAATCCGTCCCGCCGCCAGGCGAGCAGGGCCGCGACGACGGACGGCTGGGACACCGCCAGCAGCCGGCCGATCTCGAACGCGGTGGCGAGCGAAAGATCCTCCCTGCCGTCCGGCCCGACCCGGCGGGCCTGGTCCGCGGTGTGCAGCAACGGCAGCACTGCGCCAGTGTCCGGCTCGAACCGGAGCACCTGCCGGGGTGTGAGCGGTCCGCGATACCAGGCCGGTCGGGACTCTCCCCTTCGGCTGACCGAGGTCACCTCGACGTGACCGGTGTCGGTAACCGTCAGGTCGGGCCGCGTCGCGGGCGGCGCCGCGGCATCGACCGGCGGCAACGTGCCGAGCGCGCCGACGTCGAGACCCTGCAGCAGCGACGCGAAGTCACCGCCGTCCGCGCACGTGAACGACCAGTGCGTGAGCACGGTGAACTGGAAGATGCTGGTGTCGGGATCGATGATCACCGGACCGATGCCGAGCCCGAAGAACTGGCTGGTACCGGTGACCGTCGGCGCGGCGGGGTCACTCGATACTCCGGCGCCGATCGTGACGTCGGGCGACCCGGCCGTCGACCACGCGTCGGTGACCGGCACCGGACGCGGCGACGCCGGACTCGGAGCCAACGGCTGGGCCGCGGGCGGCTGCCCGGCGCTGGTGTAGACGGTGCTGCTGGTGAAGAAATCGGTGATGGTGTCGGCGTTGGTCAGCAGGTCGAGTTGGCCTTCGAGGCTCACCAGGCAGGCTGTGTAGCGGATGCCGGGCTGCGGGATGCGGTTGGCGAGCACCACGGCGACCCAGCCGTCGTCATCGCCCATCGCCAGCTCGGTGTCGGCGATGTCGACCTCACGGACGTGGCAGAGCAACGAGAGGTCGGCCGGCCGCGGGAACACCTGGCCGACGACGCGTTCGCTGACCCGCAGCACGGTGCACGTGTCGGCGTCACGGTCCTGTGGATCGGGCATTCCCACTCCGGCGGGCTGACCGGTGATGAGTTCGCCTTCCCCCTCGGCGATAACGACGAGCGCGAGCCACGGCGCATCCGGTTGGGCGTCGCCGCTGCGCCGTTCCCATGGCAGGGTCCGACGACGCAACACGATCTGCGGCAGTCGGGTGGAGAAGTCACCGACCGCGTCGTTCGGCGGGAAGGTCGAGAGCACCTGGTCCGGAGGCAGCGCGTAGCGCGGCCCGGTGATCAGCAGGCGCCGCTGCAGGTCCGGGATCGCGGCGCCCGGCGCCGACACGGCCTGCGACACGTGCAGCGTGTAGCTGCCGTCGGGCAGCGACGGACGAACCGCGTCGTGCAGTACGAACGTGCCGGGGTCGACCACCTCAGGCCTCCTTCTGCGGTGCTGACCAGGTCACGGTGGCGGCGCCGACCGGTGAGCGCAGCAGCGGAGCCACCAGTGCCTCGGCGCCCTCGGCCGCGAGGCGCTGTGCAACCGTCCCCGCGCCGTCCGCTCCGCCGTCGGGCCCACCGAGGACCCCGAGCAGCCGCCAGCGGTCGTCGCTGCCGACACTCACGTCGATCGATGGTGCGCCCGGAGCCGGAATGAGCTGATAGATCAGGTGGGACCGAGTGCCGGCTGCCACGAGTGTCGGTGCGACCTCGGCACCGTCGGCGCCGACGGCACGCTGCGCACCGTCGATCCCGAGCACCAGGCCGCGCACGTCGGCGCCCGGTTCCGGGTGCACGGCGACCACGACGGTACGGGTGTCGGCCGGCAGCCTGGTCGTCACCACGCCGCGGCCGCGCACCGCCGATGCGGCGGGCACCTGGCCGACGGCGACCTGCCGCGATCCACGGCGTGGCGCGGTGGCGCCGCGGACGACGGCGTCGGCGGCGAGTGCGACGCCGGATCCGACGTGCGGGAGCCGGGCGTCGCCGTACCAGCCGGCGAGTCCGGCCGGCCGTGCCCCGTCGCCACCGACGCACCACAGCGCGACCCGTCCGGTGTGCTGCGGCACCGGTACGGCGCCGGCCGCGACGGTCGAGTCGGCGAGCAGCTCGCCGGCGCGGGACAGGGCGACCATCCTGACCGCGGCCGTGCCGGCCACGGTCAGTTCGGGTCGGGTGGCCGTGCCGTCGAGGTCCCGGTGCGCGTTGGGGAGTTCGGCGACGATGAGCTGTCCGGGCGTGAGCGGCAGCCCGGCGGCCGACAACGACGATCCCGCGGCGTCGAGCCGCGCACGATGGTCGAGGAGGACGCCCGGCCCCCGCACGAGTTCGGCCGGTGCTCCCGCGCGGAGGGTCACCGGGCCGCCGTCCGGCGGGTGCAGTCCGGAGGCCGTTGCCGAGACGGTCGGCGCCTGGCGGTGCAGCGCCTGGGCGATCGCCGGATCGGCGGCCGCCAGCACCGTGGCCAGTTGCGGTGCAGCCATCCGTGGCACGCCGTTGCCATTCGCCGTCGAGGCGACGTCGGCGGTGACGGCGGCCGGAACTGCGGCGAGGGTGGTCGCCTCCTCCGCGGCCGCCGGCACCGTCGCCAGACCCGACCGGTCGACCGCACGCTGTGTCGACGCCGGCTCGGAGGCGAGTACGGCGGTCACGATCGGCGGGTAGATGGTGAGGTCGATCGGCACCGGAGCGGCCGGCGGCGGGACCGCCTCGAGCGGCGGCGCAGGCGTGACCGGGGCGACTATGCCCTCGGTGAGCAACCCGATGCTCGGCGGGGCGACCCGATCGCGGGTGAAGGTCGCCACGCCGAGCGGCGAGAGCCCGGATGCGAGCGCTCCGGACTGCAGATAGCTGATTGCGGCGGCGTTCGCGGCTGACCGGTCGACCGGCTTACCGGTGGCGAAGGTCTCGGCGACGGCGGCGTCGGTCTCGCGCTCGCCCCGGTCGGCCCGCTCCGGGCCGAACGGCAGCACCTTCCGGGCGTCGGCGGTGACCTCAACCCGATGGAAGCCGAGCACGATCGCCTCGGTCGGCGCGCTCGCGACGGCGCTCAGGACCGCACCGGTGCCGGCGGTGATGGTGGCGCCGGTCGGCAGCTGGCCCTGCGGCGGATTCGCGGTCCACACTCCCTTCGGGAGTGGCGCCGTCGTGAGCGTGGCCTGCAGCCCAGGCATGCCGTTCCCGAAGGAGATCGGCTGCGGGCCGGCCGGTCCGTCGATCTCGACGGTCAGGTCCGACGTCAGGTTGGCGATCCCCATCGAGGCGATCCCGACCGTCTGCGACACCGGGTACGGCGATGCCCCGGCCGCGGTGAACAGGTGCGTCGTCGCCGCGGTGGTCGCGACGGCGAGCGACCACTCCGGGGCGAACCGCCACGGGCGGTCCTGGCTGCCGTCGTCGCTCGCCGTACCGCTGGCCTGCGGACTGCCGATGACCTGGCCGGTCTGCGGCATCGCCGACAGCACCGGTGCGCCGCCGGCAGTGAGGTACTTCGCGCTGAAGCCGGCCCAGTCCAGTGCCCCGGTGCTGTGGTCGCTCGCCTCGCCGAACGCGATCGTCACCGAAGTGACGTCGAGGTCGATAGTGGCCGAGCCGTGGAAGTTCGGGCCCTCGACGTGCACCGTCGCACCGAGGTGGAACGACGTGCTGATGCGCAGGTGGCCGAACCACCCGAAGTCGACGTCGATGGTGACACCGGCCTCGATGGCCGCGTAGCCGTCGGCGACGAAGTGGAACGGGTCGAAGTAGATGATCGCGTCGACGCCGAGGGTGAGCGACGCCCAGATGAGACCGAGACGGAGCGACGCGGTGAACCGCGTGCCGGCCATGATCGCCTCGCTGGTGAGGGCGAAGTAGGACTGTCCGGAGATGGTGAGGACGTCGCTGATGGCCCAGACGAAGCCGACCCGCGGCACGACGGGATAGCCGTCGCGGTGGAACGCCGGGTGGTAGCCGCCGATCGACAGGACGAACTCGCCCGCGTGCGGGTTGGCGCCGAAGAATGAGACGAACGCGAAGCCGCCGGTGAGCCGGCAGGACGGCGAGAGCAGCCAGGAGTTGTCGGTCAGCTGCGCGAGGACGCTGACCACGCCTTCCTTCAACGCGAAACGCGCCTGCAGCGCGAGTTCCAGCTGCGCGATCGGTGCCTCCGGCGCGGGCAGCGCGAGGCGCGCGAGGCCGAGCAGCGCGATCTGCAGGTCGTCGCCGATCGACACCGCGACGACAGCGACGACCTCGACCAGCGAGAACGACGTGAAGCTGATGCCGGCGGCCAGCCAGAACGAACCGCGCTCCGGCGGGAAGGCCACCGCGAGGCTGTCCAGTGCGCCGTCGGGGTTGCGCGCCAGCGCGCTGTTGGGATCAAGGGCAGCGACGAGTGGATAGTTGGGGAAGTCGTTCAGCGTCGCGGGCAGCACCAGCCGCCGGTTGACGCCTGCGCCGCCCCCGAGCCCGGTGATGAAGAACGCCGGTGGGCCGCCGATCGGCGCGTTGACGGCCGCCACGACGAAGAGCGCGGTGAACTGGTCGCCGCCCGGAACGGCGTACTTGCCATAGCCGCCGAATGCGGTGAGCCCGTATGGCCCGACCTTCGCGACCAGGATGCCGACGTAGTCCGGCGGGTTGGTGCGCTTGCGCAGTGCACCGGCGAGGCTGACGCTGCTCTCGGTCGCACCGACGGCGAGTCCGCCGAGGTCGATGCTCCAGGCGGCCGGATCGGTCAGCGGCGGGCCGCCGTCGGTTGCTGTCGGCCAGTGCGCGCCGACCGACAGCTGCTCGACGGACAGCGCGAGCCCGGCCAGCGAGATCCCGCCGTCCAACAGCACCCGTACGCCGGTGACCTGATGGCCGTCCTGGTCGACGCCGAAACCGATCTGCTCGATCGACAACGGCCCGAAGTGGCGCTGCACCTGCACCCACCACGGTCCGTCGCCCGGGCCGGCGCGCAACGACCACTCCAGCTGGCCGCCGACGGCGTACTGCAGCGCCAACGCCGGGCTGAACGCCGGCCGCAACGCGGTCGCGTCGCCGCCGCTGCCGGCCTGTGCGGCGTTGCCGAGCAACCCCTGCGCCACGGCGTTGTCTCCGCCTGACGCCGATGCCGGCGCCATCGACAGGTCGGCAAGTTCGAGACGCGCGCCGCCGGCCTCGACCCCGCCCGGCCCGACCTCGAGCAGCCCGGACACGGCCAACGAGCCGACCGAGATCGCCGTGGCCAGCAACGGACCGCTGGCCCGGGACACGCGCAGGCCGACGCCGTCGATCACCAGCCGCGGTGCCGCGGACAGGGTGAACGTGGTGCCGTCGTCGTCGAAGATCAGCAGCGACAGCCCGGGGGTGGCGTGGACGACGTCGACCCACGTCGAGTCGACCTCGACCGACAGTTGGAGCGCGCCGCGCGACAGCGCGACCCGTTGGCCGGCGGCGACCGAGATCCCCAGGCCGACGTGCGCATCGGGCGCGGTGCCTTCTCTCGCGATGCCGACCGTGAGGTGCTCGCCGATGGTCACCGACGGCGCACCCGAGGCGATGTTGTGCGCCAGGCGCATCACCCGGGCGAGCAGGTCGGCCGGGTCGAGCGCGAACAGTCCGGTGTCGAGCCCGTCGGAGTCGTCGAGCAGGACACCGGTGAGGACACCCTGCAGAGTCAGGCTGCCGGCGGAGAACGACGCGCCGTGGACGGCCGGACGAGCGAGCAGCGACTGCACGGTCGGGTTCTGCAGAGCGATGTCGACGACGGACGGCAGCACGAGGCTGCCTGCGACGGCGCCGAGGTCGGGCGTCGGGTCGTCGACGCCGTCGGTGCGGGTGCCGACCGCGACGTGCACCGGCGCCGTGACGCCGATCGAACCGAGGATTGCCCTGGTGTGCGCACCGTCGCCGGTGGCCAGCCCGGCTGCGACGTGCGATCCGCCGACCGCCTCCGGGCCGACCTGCACGTCGAGCAACGGAGCGAGCGGGATCGGGCCGAGTGCCAGCGGCTTCGCCGGATCGACGCCGACCGTCGCGTCGACGAGCCGGAGGCCGGTCTGGTCCACGATCACCCGCATGCTGCCATCGAGGCTCGCGGTCGCGCCGTGCGGTCCGCCGGGAAGACCTGGCAGCGTGATGCCGACACTCGCGTCGAGGCGGAAGCTCGGCGGGCTCACCGCATAGCCGATCGCCACCCGCTGCCGGGTCGGTCCGATCCCGACCGTGATCGCGACCGCGTGCGGATCGCTGGTGTCGACGGTCCAGTCCCCCGGTAGCGCCGGGCGCACCACCCCGATGAGCTGACCGAGCGCGCCGGCACCGTTTGCCGCGAGCCGCCGGGTGAGTTCGCCGGCGGGATCAGCGGCGAGCTGGCGGACCTGGGTCGGATCGACGTGCGGGGCGCCGAGTCCCAGCGCCGTACGCGCCGCGGCGATCGCCGACGGGATCGGGGCCGGCGCCGACGCCTCGAGCCGGTCGAGGACGAGCGGGAGCGCGAAGGTGACCGCCCCTCCGGCCAGGCTGCCCAGCCCCGGGGTGTTCGGGAACAGCGGCACGGTGTCGCCGGCGCCGGTCTTGAGCGCCGCGCCGAGCGAGGTGCCGTCCAGGGTCAGGGTGAGCGCCGCCGTACTCCCGGCCGGGCCGACCGTGACGGCGAGATGCGGTATCGGCGCGCGGGCGGCGTAGACGGTGAGCCCGGCGTCGACCTCGACGGCGAGATGGCCGGCGGCGGCGGCCTGCCCGCGGGCGACCTCGAGGGTGAGCCGCGCGCCGTCGCCGTCCTTGGCCACGGCGATACCGACTCCGCCCGGCAACGGCAGCGTGCCGTGCGGTGCGGCGGGCAGGGCGAGCAGCGGGCGTACGGCGTCGACCAGTTGCGCGACCCGTTCACCGTCGATGCCGGGGCCGTCGCCGGCGAAGGTGTGTTCCAGCCAGTGCACGGGATCGGCGAACAGCCCGGCCGGCAGTCGCATCCGCGGCGGGGTGCCCGCGTCGAGCAGGCCCAGGAAGCCGAGCACCGGATCGAGCCGGGTCGCGATGCCGGTGGTCGGGTCGGCGACGTGACTGCGGGCGGCGGTGAGCACGAGCCGTCCGAGCTCGCCCAGCAGCAGCGCGGCCGCCACCGGGAGTGCGTCGACCACGGCGCCCGCGGAGGGCAGCGGCCACAGCGGCAACTCGGTCGGTAGTCCGGGCAGCCCGCCGTCGACGTGCACGGCGAGGGCCGGTGGGCTTCCCGCGGCGGCGGTGAACCGGAGTCCGGGCCGGCCGGCCGGGCCGGGTGGGCCGCTCGCCGTGAGGTCGAGGGCGCCCGACCACGAGCCGTCGGCGTCGACCGACAGGTCGGCCACGACGGCGACGCCGCCCGGAAGATCGATGCCGTCGGCGGCAGTCGTGACGCGCAGTGCCGGCGGGTCGGCCAGCGAGAGGGTGAGCCCCAGGCCGCCGTGCTCGACGGTGACGTCGGTGCCGGTTCCGGTCGCGGCCGGCACGACCCGGCGCAACGCGTCGGCCGCCGCCCCGCGGGCCGCCGGTGCGGTCAGCGCGTCACGGAGCTGGCCGGCCGGATCGAGGAACAGCCGGGTGAGCGCGTCGACGGAGAAGCCGACGTCGGGAGCGGCCGCCGGATCGACCAGTCCCACCGCGGTGAGCAGGTCGACGACGCCGGCGACTGCGCTGTCGGGCGGGGCGGAGGTGAGGCTCGCGGCGAGGCGGCCGAGCAGCACTCGGGCCTCGGGGCCGAACGGTTCCCCGCCGTCGCCGAGAGTCAGTGCCGCCTGGTCCAGACCGAGCGCGGTGACGTCGGTGAGGGTAAGCCGGACCCGTACCTCGGGATCGGCGCTGAGGTCGACCTCGACCTGCAGTTCGGCCCGGCGCAGCGCCGGGGTCCGTGAACCGCCGGCGGGCAGGGGTATGCCCTGCGGGCCGCCCGCCAACCATCCGCCGGGCCGGGACAGCGCGAGGGTGACCGCGAGCATCGGCGGTACGAGCGGTCCCCCGGCCAGGGAGAGCCCGCCGAGGTCGAGCCGCACCTCGGTGTCGACCGCGACGCCGGTCGCATCGGCGGCCGCGGCGACCGGCGCGGCATGGAGCTGGGCCCGCAGCCCGGCGCGCAGCGCAGTCGGCGCGGGCGCCGCCGCCGACGCCGCCGGCAGAGCGGCGGCGAGCCCGGCCCGGATCACCGCCGCGAGTGGCCGGGTCGCATCGACCGTCCCGCGCACCGACCAGGTCGGCGGCGTGCGGGTCGGTGTCGGTCGGGGGGGCGTGAACTCGGTCGCGGGCGCCGCGCTGCCGTAGGCCTGCCCGAGTGTGCCGAGGAGGTCTCGCGCGACGGCGAGGTCGGCGGTGTCGGGGTGCGCCGGGTCGGCGGCCGGTAGCAGTCGACGCAGCAGCTGGAAGGCGTCGGCGCCCGGTCCGACGTCGAGCACATCGAGGTCCACCGGCTGGTTGGGAACGCCGAGAAGTACCAGCTTCGCGACCGCGGCGTCCCCACCCGCGACGAGGCGGGCGGCCTGACCGACGGCGCCGTGCGCCACCAGGATCACCCCGTCCGGGTGCCGCGTGCCGACCGCGTCGACCACCCGCGCCAGTCGGCTCGCCTGCGCGGCGAGCTGCGCATCCGCATCGGCGCCACCGCATGCGGCCCGGGTCGGCAACCGAACGTGCCACGGCCCGTCCGAGCTTGTCGGCCCGGTGACGTCGAACGCGGTCGCCGCGAGGCCGGGCGCGGTGAGGTCGAGGGTGCGGTCGGCCATCCCCGGCCAGGGCGGGGTGAACGGGCCGGTGACATAGATCGTCGACGCAGGGTCGGGTGCGCCGCCGAGCAGTGCGGCGAGGTCGACCCGGGTCGAGAGCTGGCCGTGGGTGACGCCGGCCAGCGTCGAGGAGGTGGCTCCCGGCAGGTCGGGGAGCCCGCCCGGCAGCAGCCCGTCGCCGCCACTCAGCCGGGTCGCCAGGGCCGACAGTCCAGGTCCGGTCGCGTCCCGGCCGGACACCAGCACGGCCAATGGACCGCCGGCTGTCGTCGCAGCCGTGGCCACGAGCCCGGCGACGGTCGGCAGATCGAGCGCTGCCGCACCGGCCGTACCGTCCAACCATGCCGCCAGCCCGGCGGGCTCCAGCACGGCGGTGAGCGCGGCGGCGTCGGTCGGTGGTCCGGCGGGGTCGAGCCACACGGCGGCCTCGACGGCGCCGGCGACCGGCGACCCGGCCGCACCGGTGTCGATCTCGACGGCGAACGGGTCGTCCGGCGTACCGCGGCCGCCGACGGTCACCGCACCGACCGGACCGGCGAGCTCACCGAGTCGGGCGGCAAGAGCGCGCAGCGCGGTAGCTCCGTCGGCACCGGTCACGACCGACGCGAGCAGCGTCTTCAGGGACCCGATCGGGTCGTTGACGAACGCGGCCAGCCCCCCGGGCAGGTGCGCGGCCAGACCGCCGCCGGGCGCGCCGAGATGCAGCAGGTCCGGTAGCCCCTGCACCCAGGTGGGACGCGCCGCGCGCAACGCGTGCGCGAGCAGCGCTTCCAGCAGTGGCCACGGCACGTCGGTGGGCAGCACCAACTGCCCACCGACCAGAGCCGGCACCGGCAGCGCCGACACCGTGCCGTCGACGGTGACTGTTGCGCCGGGCAGACCGAGGTCGATGCGCAGTCCGTCGGCGGGAGACCAGGCGAGAGACGCGATCGCCGCTGGTACGGCGAGGGCGAGCCCCGCATCACCGGCCGCGAACGGTGCACCACCCGGTCCGCGCAGCGACACCTCGAGACCGACACCGGGAAGGGCCGTGACCGACACCGGCAGCGGGCTGGCGGTCGCACCGGCCGGCGGCAACGCCAGGCCGAGCAGGCCGACCGACACGGCGAAACCGGGATCCGGACCGCCCGATCCCAGCGCCGGCAGGGTTGGCGCCCACCGCAGGCCGACGTGCAGGACGCCGGCGGTCGCCGACACCGCGATGGCCACCCCGCCGACGAGCGGCACCGACCAGGGCGCATCGTCGGTCCCCGAACCCACGATCGCCGCCGTCCGCCCGGCAATGGCGGGGATGACCGCGAGCAGGTCGGCGTAGCCGGTCCCGCCGAGCGCCAACACGTCGCGGTGGTAGGCGGCGACTGCACCGATCGGGTCGGTGACCAGCGCAGGCAGCGACACCGCCGGCCAGGCCGGGTCGGTGGCGTGCGAGGGCGGCGGGTCGAAGCCGAGCAGCACGTTGACCGCGGTACCGGCCGGGCCGAGGCCGCCGAGGATGCCGGCGACGGCCTCCTTGCCGACCTCGGCGAGCGCGTCCGGTGAGGTCAGATCCAACACGTCGTGGTGGTGTGCGGTCGGCTGGTCGGTGCCCAGGTCGACCCGCTCGGCGGCCAGGACGAGCACTGGGCGCCGGTCGCCGTCGAGGGCGAGGCCTGCGCGCAGCGCACCGACCTGCACGTACGGCGGGCCGCTGATCGTGACCAGCGACCCGGTATCGCCGCCGTAGCGCGCCGACAGCTCAAGATGCGGCAGCGCCCGGACCGACGGGGTGTGACCGAGCTCGGCCCGCAACAGCAGCGCGTCGATGCCGACCGACAGGGCCGGGGTCCCGGCCGTCGCGACCGACAACGCGATGCCGGGGGTGAGCACGAAGCCGCCGGTGTCATCGGTGCCGATGCCGAGGCTGACCGCGAGCTGCGCGCGGCCGACCGCGAGCGAGACGGCGTACGGCGCAGTCGCCGACACCGTGCCGCCGATCAGACTGGCGATGTGGGCCAGCCAGTCGTGCGTCGCCTGCGGGCTGGTCGCGAGCGCCTTCAGCCAGTCGACGAAGGCCGGCAGCCCGCGGACCAGCAGGTCGCCGACCGGCAGCGGCGGCACCGCACCGTCGCCGGGAAGCAGCCCGGCGAGGCCGAGCAGTTCACGCACCGCCCCGGTGGCCGCGGCGGCTTCGGCCTGCACCAAGGTCGTGAGCAGATGGGACAGCTGCCCGCCGAGGTTGCCCGCGGTGTCGAGTGCCACGTCGACCGGGGTCGTCGTACCGGGAAGGGTCAGGCCGTGCAACGCGACGCCGAGGGATGGGATGCCGCCCGCCGTCATCGGGACCTTCGCGGTGAGGCTGACGTCGCGCAGCGCCGCATCGCCCACGGTGACGGTGCCGGCGATCAGCGCCGTCGCGTCGTCGTGGTCGGCGGCGTCGGTCGACCCGGGCAGGAAGTGCACCGGCTCTCCGGCCGCCGTCGGCACCCGCAGAAGAGGAAGCAACAGGGTCGCCGACGCGTGCGTCGCGCCGGGGGTCGTGGCGGAGAGCTGCAGTCCGACCGAGACGACGACACCCTGGGTACCGGTCCCCAGCACGAGCGACAAGTGGGCGGCTTGCGTCAGTTGCAGCAGCGGGAGCCAACTGCCGCCGGGCAGGTCGGCCGGCGGCGGCCCGGCGTCGGCCATGAGGTCCTGCACGAAGCGGACCAGCGCCGCCCGCTGCCGCGGATCGCGCAGCACCCCGCCCATCCGGCTGGCCGGGTCGGAGAACCAGCCCGCGTCGACCTGACCGGTCGCGTCGAGAAACCCCAATGCCGTCGCGAGATCGGCGACGTCCTCGAAGGCGTCCTGGTCGACCGTCACCGGGTCACCGTCCCGGGATCTGGTCGGAGGCGTGCCGGGCCTGCGGCACGACCTGCACCGTCGTGGCGTCGACCAGCAGAGCGCCGGGAATCAGTCGGGCACCCGCCTCGTCGACGCCGGTGAGGAGCGACACGGCGTGGCTCACGTCGAGCAGTGCGCGGTAGGCCGCCGCGACCACCGCCTCGCCCCACCGGTCGGCGAGGGCCGCGGGACCTCTGGGGCGGGGCTCGGTGACCGCGACCATCCCGGCGGGTGATTCCGGCGCCCCGACGGCGAACGGTACGAGGAGCTCGCCTGATCCGGTCTCGCTCGACTCCAGAGTCATCGCGACGAGCACGAGTCCCGGCTGCGCGACGACCCGGGTCCGGTCCAGATGCACCAGCACCTCGCTGTCGCCGTCGTACCAGACGACCTGGGTGGGCGGAGTGCCGTCGACCGCGGGGACGGCCGCGGCGAGCGCGACCTGGAAGAGGTCGGTCAGTCGGCTGGCGTCGAGCACGACCTGACCCGCCGCTTCGCCGGCGGCCAGTGGTGCGACCGGAGTGGGAGCGACCGGCTCGGTGGGCGCCGGCTGGGCGACCCCGCCGTCGGCCGGCGGACCCTGTCTCAATATCCCGCCACCATCCGGCGGGATGACGATGAGGATCGGTGCGCTGGGCGCCTGCGCTACGGCGCCCCCGACGGCACCGAGCAATCGCGACAAGCCGGCGGCCGCCGGTTCCTGCTGCTCCGTCGACCCTTCCGGCGCAGTCATTCGCCCGACCTACCGTCGAATTGCGAACGAGGCTGCTCCCCGGCGTGATGTGGGAGCGCAGTGCCGGAACGGAAGCCTGTGCGCGACGCGTTGCCCGAAGACTGTGTCACCGCCGTGCTTCGCGCAGCGCGTTTCGCATCGCGACCCCCCTCCCGACCCTCAGGATCATGGCGTGATTTTTCCGCCAAGGGAAGGATCTTCTGATCGCGCGGTGCGGCTCGCGCCGGTGTGTGGGAAATCGACCTACGCGCCGGGACGGTGCCGCTAAGTTGGGTGGTTTGCCGACTGCGATTGTCGGTGG
>CAVZJT010000014.1:0-411172 GCA_963775655.1 uncultured Actinomycetota bacterium
TCGAGCAGCAGGGTGTTGACGTCGCCCGCTGCCTCGACGGCCCGACCGGACATGGCGAGCACATTCCGTTGCACGAGCCGGTCCATGCCGGCGATCCCGATCGCGGAGAGCAGCGCTCCGATCGTGGTCGGGATCAGGCAGACGAGCAGACTGACGAGAACGATGCCGCTCAGGCCCTGTGCACCGAGGGCGGCGCTGTCGGGGACTCCGGGCTGGCTGACCTTGGAGAAGATGGCCAGCGGCTGCAGGGTGGCGACGGCGAGCAGGAAGATGACGGTCAACGCCGCGAGCAGGATGTTGAGCGCGATCTCGTTGGGGGTCTTCTGGCGCGACGCGCCTTCGACGAGAGCGATCATCCGGTCGATGAAGCTCTCCCCCGGCCGCTGCGTCACCTCGACCACGATCTGGTCGGAGAGCACCTTCGTCCCTCCGGTCACCGCCGACCGGTCACCGCCCGATTCGCGGATGACTGGCGCGGATTCACCGGTGATCGCGGACTCATCGACGCTGGCGACGCCGTCGACGACGTCGCCGTCCGCAGGAATCGTCTCCCCTGCGGCGACGACCACGTGGTCGCCCATCTGCAGCTGGGGCGCGGACACCGACTCCACCCGGTCGACAGCGACCGGCCGGTCCGGGTCCCAACTGAGCAGCCGCCGGGCCATGGTGTCGGTCTTGGCGCGACGCAGCGTCTCGGCCTGCGCCTTGCCCCGTCCCTCGGCGACCGCCTCGGCGAGGTTCGCGAAGTAGACCGTGAGCCACAGCCACGCCGTGATCAGCCAGGCGAAGACGCTGGAGTTAGCGATCGCCAGCACCGTCGTGAACACCGCACCGATCTCGCAGATGAACATGACCGGGTTGTGCCACAGGGTGCGTGGATCGAGCTTGCGCAGAGCGTCCGGCGTCGATCGCCACAGCTGCTTCGGGTCGAGCAGCCCACCGGAGACCCGGCGCGGGCCGGTCGGCTCGCCCGACGCTGCCGCGGTCGAGGGCGCCTCGGCAGGAATGACGGTCATTTAGTGCAGCCCTTCTGCGAGCGGTCCCAGCGCGAGCGCGGGGAAGTAGGTGAGAGCGACGACGATGATGACGACACCGGCCACCATGCCGACGAACTGCGGGCGATAGGTCGGGAGAGTTCCAGCCGATTCGGGCACCGGTTTCTGTTGAGCGAGCGATCCGGCCAGGGCTAGCACGAAGACCATCGGCAGGAACCGCGCGACCAACATCGCCAGGCCCAGGGCGGTGTTCCACCAGGTGGTGTCCACCGACAGCCCCGCGAACGCCGAGCCGTTGTTGTTACTCGCCGACATGAAGGCGTAGAGCACCTCGGACAGACCGTGCGGGCCGGAGTTGAGCATGCTGGCCCGTTCACCGGGTAAGGCCATCGCCACCCCCGTCCCGACGAGCACGCAGAACGGCGTCGCGAGGATGTATAACGCGGCGAACTTGATTTCCCGGCCGCCGAGTTTCTTCCCGAGGTATTCCGGTGTTCGCCCGATCATCAGGCCGGCGACGAATACCGCGATGATCGCGAGGACGAGGATGCCGTACAGACCGGAACCGGTGCCGCCCGGCGCGATCTCGCCCAACCCCATGTCGACGATCGTCACCATGCCGCCGATCGACGTGTAGGAGTCGTGGAACGAGTCGACGGCACCCGTCGAGGTCAGCGTGGTGGAGGACGCGAAGACCGCCGATTGCGGTACGCCGAACCGGGTCTCCGTCCCTTCGGACGCGGCGCCGACGGCGACCGGCACAGTCCCGTGATGGGCGACCTGGTAGCCGACATTGATGCCGACGCTGAGCAGGGCGAGAAGAGCCATCACGGCGACGATCGCCCGTCCTTGGCGCCGGTCGCCCACCATCCGTCCGAACGTCCGCGGCAGCGAGAAGCTGATGGCCAGCAGCAGGTAGATCTGGATCCAGTTGGTCCACGTCGTGGGGTTCTCGAACGGATGCGCGGAGTTGGCGTTGAAGAAGCCGCCGCCGTTGGTGCCGAGTTCCTTGATCGCCTCCTGAGAGGCAACGGGGCCGCCGGGGATCGACTGCTTGCCGCCGGTGATCGTCGTGACGGTGGTGAAGGCGTGGAAGTTGTCGATCGCGCCGGCACCGATGAAGACGATCGCCATCACGAATGAGATCGGAAGCAGGATCCGCAGGCAGGTCCGGGTCAGGTCCACCCAGAAGTTGCCCAGCTGGTTGGTCCGATGCCGCGCGAAGCCTCGCACCAACGCGATCGCGACCACGATCCCGACCGCGGCGGACATGAAGTTCTGCACGGCGAGACCGGCCATCTGCACCAGGTAGCCGGCGGCGGACTCACCGGAATACGCCTGCCAGTTGGTGTTGGTGGTGAAGCTCGCGGCGGTGTTGAACGCGAGGTCCGGTTTGAATCCCGGAAAGCCGAGGTTCAGGAACAGTGCGTGCTGAATCCTGAGAAACAGGTAGAGAAACAGCACCGACACCAACGAGAACGCCAGCATGCTGCGGAGGTAGGTCGGCCACGGCTGTTCGACATCGGGGTTGACCCCGGTCAGTCGGTAGACCGCGCGCTCGGCCCTGCTGTGGCTCGTCCGCGTGTAGACCCGAGCCATGTAGTCGCCGAGGTAGCGGTAGGTGATGGCCAACGCCACCGCGAGCGAGGCGACGAAGATGATGACGGCGGAGGTGTCACTCATTCAGAACCGCTCCGGGAACACTAGCGCGAGGACGAGGAAGACGGTCAGGAGAACGGCCAGGATGAGCCCGACCAGATTGGCGGCGCTCACAGCTTCTCGGCTCCCTTCGCCGCCAGGGCCAGCAGGCCGAACACGCCCAGAATCACCAGGACGAAGATGAAGTCCGTCATGACTTCCTCGCTCTCGAGACGAACCCGAGACGCTCGGCACCTTTCGCCGCGCGCTCGACGACGCCACCGATTCAACGCGCGGTCACCGGCACTGATCAGCCACCCAGACAGCCCTGATACGCGGGCGACGGAAGAATTAACGACCTATATACGGCGGCGGCGCTCGACGGACGCCGCGCATCAGGACACTTAGCTCGACGAAGTACGTGTCTCTGCCGTGTCCCGGCGTCCGATACACAATTCGTCGAGCCGCTCGAGGGACTTGGTCATGCTGTCGATCCAGATCCGACCGCCGTCCATGGCCACGCGCTCGTCGGCGGGAACGCGGGAGCAGTCGTAGAACTCCGTCACGATCGTCGCGTCCGGGCCGTCGGGGGCCAGGTCGAAGGTCCACCGCTGACCCCACCGCGCATCGGGCGCGGCGGCGTCCGGGTGTCCGCGCCCGGCCTCCGGCTCCCAGCCGATGCGCCGGTCGCGTTCGTACTCCACGACGTGGTTGTTCATCTCGTAGTCGCCGTGCTCGGAGTAGTACATCTTCATCACGAAGACGTCCCCGACACCGGAGACGGCGGCCTCGGACACGGCTCCCCGCACCATCCCCGAACCGTCCATCGCGACGTGTCCCGCCGGATCGGCCAGGATGCGGAAGACGTCGCCCGCCGGGGCGCTGATGCGGCGGGACACCGCAACCGGCCCGTGCTCCGTACCCACGATCAGCACCTCCCGGTCCCGGGCGCGGCTCCGGCGAACCGGAGAGCCTCAGACGCCGGCGGCCGTGACGATGAAGTCGGTGATGAAGCCCGCCAGCAGGCCGATCAGTATGCCCCAGGCGAGCAGATCGCGCCGACTGGACCGCGACCCGACGCCGATCAGCTGGATGACGACGTAGAGGATCGAGCCGGCGGCCAGGGTCAGGAAGATGACGCTGAGCGGCTCGGAGGTGAAGGAGTGCCCGATCAGGGTGCCGACGAAGGTCGGGCCGCCGCCGATCAGACCCAGCATCAGCAGGAACGGCCAGGTCGGCCGGTCGGCCTCCGTGTCGGCGGTGAGGGGCGCGGTGATGCCGAACCCCTCGGTCGCGTTGTGCAGACCGAACCCGATCACCAGCAGCACGGCGAGGCTGATGTCGCCGCTGCCGGCCGACCCGCCGATCGCCAGCCCTTCGGCGAAGTTGTGCAGGCCGATCCCCACGGCGATCAGCAGCGCGAGCCGGCGAGCCGGCGCCCAGCTCGCGATCCCACGCCGGCTCGCGACGTCGAGTTCCCCCGCCGTCATCGCGCCCGGCCCCGCCCGGCGCGGCGTGGCCGCCCGCTTGCCGAGCGACCGTTCGTAGTAGACGAGCGACATCAGCCCGACGATCAGCCCGGCGCCGAAGAGGATGCCGTAGCCGAACACCGGCCCGATCCCGCCGCTGTGATCGTGCAGGTGGGTCAGCGCGGTGTCGATCGGCTCGTAGGCCGCCGACAGCACGTCCCAGATGAGGAACAGCAGTACGCCGACCGCGATCGCGTTGAGCATGAGCCGCAGATTGGGTGCCGGTCGGCGTAGCCGGCCCACTGGGAGGCCGAGCACGATCGTGACCCCGGCGATGAAGCCGAGCAGCAGGGTCTGTCCGAGGCCCATGGCGAGTAACTCCTCCGGAGCGGCGGTGCCAACGGCGCGAACCGTACCAGCATTAGGTTAGGCAACCCTAACCCGCAGGGTCGCGCCATGGAAGACCCAGCGGCTAGCGTTGCGGGATGATCCCGCCGGACCGCCTCGCCGTCTTCGCTCTGACCGCGTTCGTGCTCATCGTCGTACCCGGCCCCAGTGTCCTGTTCGTCGTCAGCCGCGCACTCTCCTACGGCCGCCGCGCGGCGCTGCGGACCGTGGTCGGCAACGCGGTGGGCGAGAGCGCGCTGGTGGTCGCCGTCGCGGTCGGTGTCGGTGCGCTGGTCGAAGAGTCAGTCCTGGTGTTCACCGTCATGAAGCTGGTCGGTGCCGCCTATCTGATCCTGCTTGGGATCAAGGCGATCCGGGACCGTCGGTCGCTGGTCACGCTCCTCGGGGCCGCCGCCGCACCACGCAGCGACCGGCGGACGTTCCTGGACGGCGTGGTCGTGGGGCTCAGCAACCCGAAGTCGCTCGTCTTCTTCGCCGCGATCCTTCCGCAGTTCGCCAACCGATCCGCCGGCCACGTTCCGCTGCAACTGATCGTCCTCGGCCTGATCTTCATCCTGATCGCGTTGGTCTCCGACACCGCGTGGGGAATTGCGGCGGGCGGCCTGCGCACATGGTTCGCCCGCTCGCCCCGACGGCTCGAACGAATCGGTGGTGCGGGCGGGCTGGTGATGATCGGCCTCGGCACCCGGCTCGCCCTGACCGGTCGACACGATTGACCCCGAGTACCGGAGCCGATGAGTTCCTCGACCGCGGGAGGTCATAGCCGCATGAATACAGTCACCTGCCACATCTCGATCTCGGTCGACGGCTTCGTCGCCGGGGCGAACCAGACCGCCGAGGACCCGCTCGGACAAGGCGGCGAGCGTCTGCATGAGTGGGCGTTCGCCACCGACAGCTGGCGCCGGCGGCACGGGCTGGACGAAGGCGAGCGGACCACCAGCTCCGACGTCATCGACGAGGTTTCCACCGGCGTCGGCGCGGTCATCATGGGCCGCAAGATGTTCGCCGGGGCCGGACCATGGGACGAGTCGTGGCAGGGCTGGTGGGGCGAGGACCCGCCGTTCCACGTGCCGGTCTTCGTCCTCACCCACAACAAGCGCGAGCCGCTGCCGATGCAGGGCGGCACGACCTTCAACTTCGTCACCGACGGGGTCGAGTCCGCGCTGGAGCAGGCCCGCGCTGCCGCGGGTGGGAACGACATCCTGGTTGCCGGCGGAGCGAACGCCGTACAGCAGTACCTCGCGGCGGGGTTGCTTGACGAGCTCTATCTGCACATCGTGCCGGTCGTTCTCGGCGCCGGCGAACGGTTGCTCGAGAACGTCGGTGACCCCAGCCTCGAGCCCGTGAAGGTGGTCGCCTCACCCGGCGTCACCCACATCAAGTACCGCGTGGCGCACGATTCGGCTTGAACGTCACGTGGGTCGATGACGGCGTACGCCGCAGGTGCCCCGCCATTCCGCTTGAACGTCACGTTCAAGCGCTCTAGCCGCATCAACGTCACGTTGATGCGGAATGGGGTGCGGGAGATCGGGCGAGTAGCTGACCGATGTCGGCGTACGCCGCACGTGCCGGCCGACATCGTGCGCCTACTCGCCGATCGCCCGTGGATACGAGTACGGGCAGAGTCGGCGCCGACCAACTCGACCGCCGGTTCGCCCCCGCCGTTCGGCTTGAACGTCACGTTCAAGCCTTCTAGCGGCATCAACGTCACGTTGATGCCGAATGACAGCGGCGGGCCGGGCTCCCGTTCCGCATGAACGTCACGTTCACGCGCTCTAGCCGCATCAACGTTACGTTCACGCGGAATGCGGGAGCTGGACCGGCTGGCCCTCGGTTGCGGAGGCGTAGGCGGCGAGCACGATCTGTAGCGTGCGCCGGCCGACCGCGCCGTCGGGCCGGGCCGGCCGTCCCTCGCGGATCGAGGACAGGAACTCCTCCATCATCAGCGCGTCGAGGTTGGTGCCGTAGCTCCGCCACACCGCTCCCCCGCTGCGGTCGTCGTAACCGTCGACCGCCTGCCCGAACGCGTCGAAGGACGCCGATCCGCCGGCTCCCTCCACGGTCAGCGTGAGACCTCCCCAGGTCGGGAAGGTCTCGGGCCGATTCCAGCTGCAGTCGATGGTCGCCACCGTGCCGTCGTCGTAGGTGACTGTGACCAGTCCGCCGGTCTCGACCTCCACCTCGGGATGCACGATCCGGTTGGTCTGGGCGTAGACTTCCACCGCACGGGCGTCGAGCAGGTCGTCGAGCAGATCCGCCAAATGCACCGTGTGGTCCATCAACGAGCCGCCGCCGGCCAGCTCCGCGTCGGCGAACCAGCTGCGCGCGGCGATCGGGATCCGCCCATTGTTGGTGCCCGACGCGGACCGGATCGGGCCGAGCCCACCACCGCGCAGCCGCGCCCGCATGGCCCGGAACCCCGGGTGGAAGCGCACCGGGTACGCCGTCATCAGCGTGACCCCGGCGCGCGCACAGGCGGAGATCATGGCGTCGGCGTCGTCCAGCGTCGTCGCGAGTGGCTTCTCGCACAGCACATGCGCTCCGGCCTCCGCGGCCCGCTCGGTGAGGCCGCGGTGCCGGGCGTTTTCGCTGCACACCACCACCGCGTCCGGCGCCCAGGCGAAGAGCTCGTCGTAGTCGTCGACGTAGTCGACGTCCAGTTTTTCCGCCAACTCCCGACCGCGGACCTCCCCGGGCGCTCCGAGCGCGGACTCCGGGTCGGCGGTCAGCAGCGAAACGTCCGGTCGCGACCGCAAGAGCGATGCATAGCCGGCGGCGTGCACATGGGCGAAGGACAGCAGGCCGACCTTCAGCGGCCGGTCGGGTGTCATCGGTGCCGGGGTCACTCGGTCATCTCCTTCGGGCTCACCGCTCGGCCCGTGCGGGCGGACTCCAGGGCGGCGAGCGCGATGTCGAGCGCGGCCAGCCCGTCGTCAGCTCCGACCCGGGCCGGCGGCCCGCCGTCGATCGCCGCGGCGAATTCGCGCAGCTCGGTGAGGAACGGCGACTCGGTGTTCGCGTCGAGCGGCAACAACCCACCGCCCTGCTGGTCAGGCTCGGCCAGGTCCCACGTCACCGCCGGCCGCCGGGTCGAGTCGTCTTCGAGCAGGCCACTCGACCCGCTCAGCGAGAAGCTGGTGCGGAACACCGTCTTCGGGTGACCCCACGCGCCGGTGATGTGGGTGAGCGCACCACTCTCATGCGTCAGGACGGCGTACGCCGTCGTCGGCTCGGGATCGCCACCGGTGATCCGGGCGAAGACCCGTTCGACGTCCCCGGCGATCCACCGGGCGAAGTCGATGTCGTGGATCATCTGATCGACGATGATCCCGCCGGACAGGTCGACGTCGTGGAACCAGCCCCGACTCGGGCCGGCGCCCCGGCGGGAGAACCGCAGCACCGCGGGGGTGCCGATGCCTCCCTCGTCGACGGCCCGCTTCGCCGCGGCGTACGCCGGGTAGAACCGCACGACCTGGCCGGGGTAGAGCGCCACGCCGGCCGAGCGGCAGGCCTCGATCATCGCCGCGGCCTTCGCGTGGGTGCGGGCCAGCGGCTTCTCGCAGATCACGTGCCGGCCGGCTCGGGCCGCGGCGATCACGATGTCGTCGTGGGTGAAGGTCGGCGTACACACGTCGACCACCTCAGCGGCGGCCAGCAACTCGTCGAGGCTTTGGCACACCGTCGCCTCGTGCCGCGCGGCCAGCGCCGGTGCCTGGTCGTCGGTCGAGTAGATCGCCAGTCTCGCGCCGAGCCGCCGCCAGGCGGCCATGTGCGGCGACGCGATACCGCCGGCGCCGACGACGCCGACCCGCAGCCGGGTCATCGGCGCCCTTCCTGTCTGTTGTCAGTGGTCACGGGAAGCCATCGTGGCAGACCAGCGCGAGCGCTCCGCCGTCGGCAGCGATCAGTGAGGGTGCTGGTCCGCGCGCGTATCGTCGAAGCGAGGAGACGGCCCACCGCGGCCCGTCACCACCGTGGTCATCGTTCGGGCGGGTCGGGAGGTCTTGTGGCGGACTGGGACGGTCGCGGACTGCCCCCGGCGGCCGCTGCCCGGATGGAGCGGTTCGGCCGGTCCGGACTCCGCACCTCGCTGCTGCCCGTCGCCGGCGCGGCCGGAGTCGAGGCGGTCGGCCTCAGCCCGGTGGGCGAGGTCATGGGCTGCATGGTCGAGCAGATCGGGTGGCAGGGCTATCGCGGCTGCGGGTACGGCTACGGCTATCAGTACGGCGGCTACGGCTACGGCGGGGGCTATTCGACACCGACCGTGACCAGCGGGCAGGCCGGCAGCCAGTATTCGGGCTACAAGCCCTACGTCGACGCGCTCTACCGCGGCTACAACACGGCGTTGGAGCGGATGCTGACCGAGGCGGTCCAGGTGGGCGCCGACGGCATCGTCGGGGTGCGGCTGTCCGCGCAGCGCCTGGGTGGCGGCAACCGCGAGTTCGTGGCCCTCGGCACCGCGGTCCGAGCCCACTCGCCGGATCGGCCGGCCCGGCCCTTCGTCACCGACCTGCCCGGCCAGGACGTCGCGAAGCTGATGACCGCCGGATGGGTGCCCGTCACGATCGGCATCGGCATCTCGGTCGGCGTGCGGCACGACGACTACCGCACCATGGCCCAGTCGTCCTGGGGGGCGGGCAACGTCGAGGTCACCGGCTACACCGAGCTGGTCACCCACGTCCGGGCCGACGCCCGGCACCTCTTCGAGGGCGCGGTGCGCGGGGCCGGGGCCGACGGCGCGATCGTGTCCCGGATGACCATGCACGTGTGGTCGATCGAGCCCGGCGAGGGGCACCGAGACCACGTCTGTGAATCGATGGTGTTCGGCACCACGGTGGCGCGGTTCCACCGCGAGGAGGCGGCGCCGACCTCGGCGTTGACCATCCTCCCGCTGCGACCGCGGACCCAACCATCCGGCAGAACGGAGCGCACGTGACCGAGATCCCTACCGAACAGGGTGGCGTCCCGACCGATGCCATGCGCCGCCTGGCCGAGATGCGACCGGGTCAGGCCACGAGCCTGTTCACCTCGGACCTGAGCGTCAACGAGTTCCTGCTCGTCCGCGAAGCCGGCTTCCGACCGCTCGGCCTGGTGCTGGGCACCAGCATCTACCACGTCGGTTTCCAGATGGGCCGTTGGAGCAAGAACCAGGAGCTCGACACGCTCTCCAGCGCCATGTACCACGCCCGTGAGCTGGCCATGACCCGGATGGAGTCCGAAGCCGACGTGCTCGGCGCCGACGGCATCGTCGGGGTCCGGCTCGACATCGAGTTCAAGGAGTTCGGCAGCGACCTCGCCGAGTTCATCGCGGTCGGCACCGCGGTCAAGGCCGACGGCGGCGACAACTGGCGCAACAACACGGGAAAGCCCTTCACCTCCGACCTGACCGGCCAGGATTTCTGGACGCTCGTGCAGGCCGGCTATGCGCCACTCGGCATGGTCATGGGCTCGTGCGTCTACCACATCGCGCACCAGCGGTTCTGGCAGACGATGGGCAACATCGGGCAGAACGTCGAGATCCCACAGTTCACCGAGGCGCTGTACGACGCCCGGGAGCTGGCGATGAGCCGCATGCAGGCCGAGGCCGAGCAGCTGCAGGCCGAGGGCATCGTCGGCGTACAGCTGCTGTCGCTGCCGCACCGGTGGGGCGGGCATACGACCGAGTTCTTCGCGATCGGCACCGCCGTGCGCCCGCTGCGCGCCGACCACACGATCACGACGCCGCAGCTGGTCCTCCCGCTGACCGACAACTGACGGTCTCGCGCGACCGGGCGAGCTCCGACCGGCTCGGCGCGGCCCTCGTGGGCACGGTGTGTTGCGCGCCACGAGAGGATCAGGAAACTCGCACGAGACACCCGAGGAGCATCAGACATGGCGAAGCCGCCCGTCCCGGCGCACATCGACGCCGTACTGGCCAAAGCGAACCCCGCGGTCATCGGGACGGTGCGCCCCGACGGCGCGCCGGTCACGGTCGCGACCTGGTACGTCTGGGACAACGGCCGGATCCTGGTGAACATGGACGCCGAGCGGCGCCGGCTGCACTACCTGCGCTCGGACCCACGGGTCTCGCTGACCGTCCTGGACGGCCCGGACTGGTACCGGCACGTGAGCCTGCAGGGCTCGGTGGCGGCGCTGAAGGACGACCCCGATCTGGCCGACATCGACCGGATCTCCCGGCACTACACCGGTTCGCCGTACGGCAAACGGGACCGGCCGCGGGTCAGCGCCTGGATCGACGTCGACGCGTGGAACGCGTGGGGGTTCGACCGGTCCTGACCGCTCAGCGGCCGATCAGCTCGAACGACACGGCCGGCCGCCCGCCGAACCGGTCGGCCATGCCCGTGCTCACCCGGGTGAGGAACTCGCGGGCGTACGCCTCGGGCGGCTGATCGCTCAGCGCCTCGATGTAGCTGCGGTGCGCGGCGAGAGACTGCACCGCGAGGTCGAGGGTGTCGGTCGTGTCGACGGCATGGGTGGGTTGCGGCGAGCCGGCGACGGCGACCCAGCGGGTCCCGTCCCACGGTTCGAAGCCCTCGTCCACGAGCTGGGGGAAGATCCAGCGGTTGCCGGCGTCTGCGGCGGCGTCCAGCACGGTCCGCCCGACGGCACGGTGGTCGGCGGTGTTCCAGGAGCCCGGACCCCAGGTGTCGTGGTGGTTGAGGGTGACGATCAACTCGGGTCGGTGCCGGCGGATCGACCGGGCGAGATCATGCCGGAGGGACAGGCCGGCCTCGATCTGGCCGTCGCGGTAGTCGAGAAACTCGACGGTGTGCACCCCGACCACCGCCGCGCTGGCCCGCTGTTCGCCCTCGCGGACCGACCGGGCCTCCTCCGGCGCCATCCCGTCGATCCCCGCCTCACCACGCGTGACCAACACATAAATGACGTCCCGCCCGGCCGCGGTCCAGGCCGCCACGGCCCCGGCGGCGCCGTACTCGAGGTCGTCCGGGTGGGCGACCACGGCGAGGGCACGCCGCCAGTCCTCGGGCATCGGTTCCAGTTGGTCGCTCATCGCGCTCCTCGACGGTCCGTGAGGGATCTCCAGCGGGGATCTCTACTACATTGCTCGCTCGTGCCCGACGATCCCGCTCTTGCGCCGGTCGCGCGGCTCGACGCGCGCACCTTCGTCCAGTTGGTCAACGAATACGCCGGCACGGACCTCGAATTGCTCGGTCCGGCTCCCGGGGGACAGGTCGGCGCGGCGTTCGTCCGCTGGCCGGACGGCCGGGAGGGCGTGCTGACCCGGGGCCACGGAAGCCTCGATGAGCTGCGCCGTACCGCCGACATCCTGCAGATCGCACGCTCCCGCGGCCTGCCCGTACCGCGCTACGAGCTGATCACCGAGGTACCCGGAGCGGTCGCGATCGTGCAGGAGCGGCTTGCGGGACACCTGCCCGAGCGCGCCAGCCGCCCCGTGGTCGAGGAGATGGTCGCGCTGATCGACCGGTGCCGTGGGCTGCTCGCCGACCGCGTCGACGTACCGCCGCCGGACCTTCACCTGCGGCGGAGCGGCCCGGGCTTCAGCGTGCACGAGTCGCTGGCGGCCTACAGTCCGCGGACGGCCCGGCTGCTCGCCTGGGTGCGCGAGGTCGGGGAGTCCGCTCAGGCGACGACGCACGGCGACGATCTGGTCCACCTCGACTTCCACCCCGAGAACGTCCTGGTCGACGAGGACGGCGCCATCACCGGGATCATCGACTGGGACGGCATCGCCCGCGGCGACCGCCGATTCATGCTCGTGACCCTGCGGTTCTCCGCCGGCCCGTTGGGCGCCGACCCCGACACGGTGGCCTGGCTCGACCGGCTGATGGACGACCGGCTCGACCGGCGGACCCTGCGGGCCTACTGGGCCGCCATGAGCCTGCGCCAGGTCGACTGGGCCATCCGGCATTTCGGACCCACCGAGGTCGAGCGGGAACTCACGCTCGCCGAATCCCGGATGCTCGTCTGATTCCTCGTACTATTTCGGGCGCATTTCGCGTCTGGGTGGCCATTTCCAGGATCTCCACGATTGTGAATCGATCTAGTACGCCGATTGGCCCGGCCGACGATCCGCCACCCGTCCGATCCGCCCAGACCCAAGAGCGTTTGGGTCACCGGGAACGGGGAAGAAAGGAGGCCAGTGGTTGGCGCAACTCGGACGTGCGACGGATCGGCCATGTGCCGCGTGATGACGACGCCGTCGGATTCACGCCAAGTCGCCGCCCCGAGTCACGGAGGTCCGCATGGCGGAGATCACCAGCAGCGCGATGCCGAAGTCGGTCCTGTGCGACAAGATCGGATGTCGGAGCCGCGCAGACTGGGAGATCGAGCAGGCGTGCGGGATGGCCCGCACCACGCTCCGCGCCTGTCGCGAGCATTCGTGGTGGCTGCTGAGCTGCTTCTCCGCCAAGGGTGAGGCCGTGATCCACGGCGCCGGGTCCGGACAGCACGTCATCGTCCGGCCGCACTCCGGCTGGGAAGTCTGCGGTCGGCGCACGATCTCCACCGCGCAGCCGCGTCGCAAGAGCGCCTGACGCCCCGTCAATCCTCCACGGAGAGGACCAGCACCCGCAGGAGCCGGTCGGCTTCGGCGTCCGGATCACACGTCAACCCGGTGTGGATCGGTCCGGGCTGTACGACGGTGCTGCGCGGCGCGGTCAGCCACCGGAACCGCCGGCCGATGTCTTCGCGCGCGGCCGGCCCCGCGTCGCCGCTCGCCGCACAGACATCGGCCGCCGCGCGTAGCGCCTGGTCGATGACCCGCGGGTCGGCGGTCGGGTCCAGCGCATGCAGTCGGGCCTCGTCGAGGTGGATCCGCGACCCCAGGTAGTCCAGCGGGCGGCAGTAGACGACCACGCCGGCATTGATGGCCTCGCCGCGATCCACTCTCGGTATCACCCGCAGGACCGCGTATTCGAAGGCCTCGCGCTTGCCGGTCACCGCGGCGTTCCCTTCTCCGGGCGCACCCCGAGTGCCTCCGACAGCCAGCCAGGCCGACCCGATCCGCGCCGGGCGGGCTGCGGATCCCGATCGCCGGCGGCGCCGGATCGCAGGCCCGACACCCAACTCTCGCGCCTCTGCAGGCGGGAGGCGAGCTGGTCGACGTACGCCGCGCGCAGCTCGGCTGCGTCGGTGAACCCTGGTTCGTCCTCGAGCCACCGGTCGGGGATCTCTGCGACCGAATCCTGCAGCAGGTCGCGCGTGACCTGCGGCGCGAGGTGCGCGTCGGCCGCCTCGACCTCTTGGGCGAACCCGATCAGCGAGTGATCGCTGGCGTCGTACGGCCGACCAGATGCATTGGCCGCCCCGGGCCAGTTGTGGTGGAAGGTCAAGGTCGCACCGTGGTCGATGAGGTAGAGCGTGCCGTGCCAATACAGCATGTTCGGGTTGCGCCACGACCGGTCGACGTTGCCGACGAACGCGTCGAACCACAGCACCCGTCCGGCGAGCGCCGGGTCGACCGGAAAGGCCGCCGGGTCGAAGTCGAGAGCGCCCGGCAGGTAGTCGATCCCGAGATTCAGCCCGCCGCTGGCCCGGAGCAGGTCCTGCACCTCCTGGTCGGGCTCGCCCGCCGCGAGCACCGGGTCGACGTCGACGGTGACCAGGTCGGGTACGGCGAAGCCGAGTGCGCGGGCCAGCTGCCCGCTGACGACCTCGGCGATCAACGCCTTGCGCCCCTGACCCGCGCCGTGGAACTTCACGACGTAGGTCCCGAGGTCGTCCGCCTCCATCAGCCCGGGAAGGGATCCGCCCTCCCTGAGGGGCGTGACGTAGCGGGTGGCGACGACCTGCGGCAGCACGGCTGCCAACCCTACGGCCTCGCCGCCATGCCGTGTCCGTCCCGACGCGCCACGGGCCACGCCCTCCCCACCCACCTCCCCCATGATCAAGAGCGGATCCGTACGGCGTTTCGCACCGAAATCCACTCTTGATCACGGAGCCTCGGCGCCCGTCATGTCAGCGGCCGGCCCCTATATTCCGTGCCCCGCGCAACACTTCCGTTCGTCCCTGCGGTCGTCGATCTCGCGACACCGACGCCGGTGCTCGCGGCCGGCGGGATCGCCGACGGTCGCGGTCTGGCCGCTGCGTTGGCCCTTGGCGCGGCGGGTGCATTGATCGGCACCCGTTTCCAAGCCAGCCAGGAGGCTCTCGTCGCTCTCGAGGTGACCAAGGCGCTCGTCGACGGGCGGGGTGGAGACACCGAACGCAGCCGGATTCTCGACATCGCCGGCGGCACGAACTGGCCGCACGCCTACACCGGTCGCTCGCTGCGGAACCCGTTCCTCGATCGGTGGCGGGACAAGGAGAGTGAGCTTGCCGGTGACGCCGCCGCGAGGCAGGCGTATGCCGACGCGTCGGCCCGGGGCGACATGGACGTCCGCCCGGTGTGGGCCGGCGAAGGCCTCGACCTCATTACCGACGTACCACCGGCCGGCGAGATCGTCGCGAACCTCGTCAGCACCGCCGAGCGCGCACTTGCCCACGCCGGCCGCCGGTAACGACCGACGGCCTAAAGTGCTCTTTGGATCGGTCACCGGTCGGTGTGGCCAGGAGATGGGAGCGGCGTGAGCACCCAGTCGTCGGACGACCTCGCCATCGAGGTGAAAGGGCTCGTGAAGCGCTATCGCGGCGGCCGGGGTCAGGATGAGCTCGAGGCGGTCCGCGGTATCGACCTCGCCGTGCACCGGGGCGAGGTCTTCGGTTTCCTCGGCCCGAACGGCGCGGGAAAGACGACGACGGTCCGGATGCTGTGCACGCTGCTGCCGATCAGCGACGGTCAAGCCACGGTGTCCGGAGTGGACGTACGCCATGATCCGGCCCAGGTACGACGGCGGATCGGAGTGGCGCTGCAGGACGCCGGGCTGGATCAGCGACAGTCGGGCCGGGAACTGCTGGAGCTGCAGTGCGGGCTCTACCAGATCCCCGACCCGCCCGCGCGTAGTGCCGAGTTGTTACGGCTGGTCGGGCTCGACGACGCCGCCGACCGGCTGATCGGCACCTATTCCGGCGGCATGAAGCGGCGACTGGACCTGGCGACGGCACTCGTCCACGAGCCCGACGTCCTGTTCCTCGACGAGCCGACGACCGGCCTCGATCCGGCCAGCCGGGTGACGGTGTGGCAGGAGGTCCGCCGAATCAACGCAGTCGGTACGACGGTTTTCCTGACCACGCAGTACCTGGAAGAGGCCGACCAACTGTGTAACCGGGTCGCCATCATCGACGACGGCAGGATCGTCGCCGAGGGCACCCCGGCAGCACTGAAGTCGCAACTGGGGAGCGACGTACTCACCATCGGCCTCGACCCGGCCGAACACGATCGGGCGAACGCTGCGCTGGCGGCGCTCCCGGGTCTGGATCACGTCACCGACGCTGCGGAGGGTCTGGCTGTGTATATCGGCAACGGCGCGGCGGCGGTCGCCGACGTGGCACGGCTCCTGGAGGAGGCCGGCATCCGGCCATCGACGATTTCGCTGTCCCAGCCGACTCTCGACGACGTGTTCCTCGCCTCGACCGGACGGCGCATCGAGGGCGGCGTCCCGGAGATGACGTCATGAACGAGACGGTGCTGTTGGCCCGCCGGGCCGTGCGGGAAGTGTGGCGTATTCCCGCTGCGACGATTCCCGCCCTCTTCATCCCGGTGTTCTTCCTCGTCGTCAACCTCGGCCAGGTAAACCGGGTCTTCCCGCCGAGCACGCCGTTCCTGCACGGTCAGCATTACGTCGCGTTCCAGATCCCCGTGTCGCTGGTGTTCGCGGTCAGCTCAGCCACGTCCGGGCTCGCCATGGTCACCGACGTCGACGTGGGATACCTCGACAAGCTTCTGGCCGCGCCGATCCGCCGTACCGCCATCGTGTGGGGACGTCTGGCCGCCGACCTGGCCCGTGGTCTGGCGGTCTCGGCTCTCGTCCTCGCGGTCGGCTTCGCGTTCGGCGCGCGGGTCGAGACCGGCGTCATCGGCGTGGTCCTGCTCATCGTGCTGTCCGCACTATGGGGTGTTGCTTACGCCGGGATCGCGATTGCCATCGCGTTGAAGACGAAGAATGTGCAGACCACCAACGCGTCATTCATCATTTTCTTTCCGCTGCTCTTCCTCACTCCCAATTTCGTCCCCCTCGATCAGCTCGCCGGCCCGCTTCAGGTGATTGCGCGGTTCAACCCTGTGACCTATGTCATCACCGGGCTTCGGGATCTCGTGCTCAGCCCGCACATCCGGTGGGGATCGTTGGGGGCCTGTGTGCTCACCATCGTGGTCACCGGCATCGTGCTCACCGCCCTGTCGCTGCGCGCCCTCGCCCACTTCAGCGACTGAAAACGAGCGGTTTGGAGCCCTCAGCCGGGGTAAGAGACCTCTCTGTAGAAGGGCGCGAACAGGGCCAGAAGTCCTGACTCGCTCCCTTGACACGTCCGGGCGCCCCTCTTACGTTGGGCGGTCCGCGAGGGAGGGAAGCGAATGCGAGTCGATCGCCCGAATGCCATGACTCGCAAGGCCTTTCTCAAGACTGCTGGAGTGGGCATCGCCGGTGCGGCAGCGGCCGGCCTTGCCGGTTGCAGCAGTTCGACCGCCAGCCACGGCGGAAGCGGCTGGAAGCAATACAGCGGTATGACGCTGAACTTCATCTCCGAGAACACCGGGCCGAGCTCGGCGATCGCGGCAAATCTGCAGCCGTTCATCGACCTGACCGGGATCAATGTCAATATCTCGCAGCTGGTACTGACCTCGGTAGAACAGAAGGTCGCACTCGACCTATCCGCCCACAGCGGCCAGTACCAAGTGATCTACGCCGATCCCTACAACATCATGGCGCCGCTCTCCGACGGCTTCGCCGATCTCGCGACGTTCATGCACGATAAGACCCTGCCCTCTGTGCCGAAGGGCACCGCCGACTTCGTTCCGACCCAGCTCCTGGCCGCCGGCCGATTCGGTGACAAGCTGCTCGCGCTGCCCTACGACTGCCCGACGATCATCTGGTGCTATCGCAAGGACTTGTTCGAGAAGTACCACGACGCGATGCAGCACGACCTCGGTTTCGACCCGACGCCCTCGATCAAGACGACGTGGGACCAGTACCTCCAGATGGCGAAGTGGTTCAACACGAACCAGGACGAGGTTCCCTACGGCACCGGTCATCAGGCGAAGCAGTTCACGTCGCTGAACGACGACTTCGCCAACGTGCTGTGGGCCTACGGTGGCGACTACTTCCACAACGGCCAGCACATCGGCAAGTACGGCAGCACGGATCCCGGACCGTGCACGCTCGATCAACCCGAGGCGATCCGCGCGGCCGAGTTCTACAACGACATGCTCAGCGTCGCGCATCCGGGCAGCGTGAGCTGGGACTGGAACGACCTGGCCGAAGCCTTCGGCGACGGCCTGATAGCGATGTGCCCGTGCTGGCACGAGGACGCCGCGAGCTGGTTCGCGCCGGGCGGCCTTGGCGACAAGGTCGGGTTTTCCCCGCTGCCGACCGGCCCGGCGCGAAGCGCCAACCACTATGGCGGAACCGGCATCGCGATCAACAAATACATCACCACCGACGAGCAGCGTGCGGCCTGGCTCTTCCTCGTCTGGGCGACGTCGCCGCAGACCCAGGAGGCCGGCCTGTTCAGCAAGGTCGGGGGCGGAACGCCGACCCGCGAGTCGGTTTACCAGATGCCCAAGGTGCGGAAGGCGACCAAGCCGCCGTCGGACGCGCCGAACATGATCCCGTACGACGCGGTGAAGGTCGCGTGGGAGCCGCAGAACATCGGGCTGCGTCCGAAGGTGCCGTATTGGAACCAGTGTGATGCCGTGATCTTCACCGAACTGTCGAAGATGCTCGCCGGCCACAAGTCGCCGGCCGACGCTATGCGGGACGCCAAACACGGCGTCGACGACGCGGTCAATGGAGGCTCCAGTGGCGTCTAGAGCATTGGAAGCCGCGCGGCTGCGCCCGATCCGGCAGGGCAAGCGCCGGTTCAGCTTCGAGCTGAAGATGATGCTGCCGGCCCTGATCATCCTCGCCGCCATCTCGATCGTGCCGTTCTTCTATCTGATCTACATGACGCTGAACAAGATCAGCTTGGTTGGCGGCGTCGGCATCGCGCCGAAGTGGATCGGGTTCCACAACTGGGCACAGATGTTCACCGACTCCAACGTCGGTGCCGGCTGGATCACGATGGTGATCTTCTTCGTGGCGACCGTCGGACTGGAGATGCTGCTGGGCATCGGGATCGCGCTGCTCGTCTACGAGATGGTGTGGGGCAAGAACATCGTCCTGTCCATCCTGCTGATCCCGATGTTCGTCGCGCCCGTGATCGTCGGCCTGCTCGGCCGCTTCCTGGTCAACCCGACCTATGGCATGTATGCGTGGGTGCTGCGGGAGACGCACATCTTCACGGGCAACATTCTGGGCGGGCAGGTGTCGGCGTTCATCGCTGTGGTCCTGATGGACGTGTGGGAGTGGACACCGCTGATCGTGCTGATCACCCTCGCCGGCCTCGTCTCCGTCCCGGGGCAGGTCCTCGAGGCGGCGAAGGTCGACGGTGCCGGTTACTGGCAGCGGCTGCGGCACGTCGTCATCCCGTCGATCTCCGGCATCGTGCTCGTCGCCCTGCTGATCCGCTCGATGGATGCACTGCGCTACTTCGACGTGATCTGGCAGTCGACGGCCGGTGGCCCGGCCAACGCGACCAAGATCATCCCGCTGCGGCTCTACGAGGTCGCGTTCCAGTTCCTGAACCTCGGATACGCCGCCACGATCGGGATCGTGATGCTCGCGCTGTCGATCGCTATCGCGATGCTGTTCACCGGAATCCTGCGACGTCGGGGGTTGATCGGATGAGCCAGACTCAGACCGCGCGCCGCGGGATGCGGCTCCCCGGCCGGCGCATCGTGCTGTACGTCGTACTCGCACTCGTCCTGCTGTGGACCGTCGTTCCGGTGGCGTGGATGGCTATTTCGTCGCTGAAGAACCCGGCCGACGTGCTGTCCCGCACGCCGCTGCTGAACTTCTCGCCGACGTGGGCCAACTACGCCGGTCTCTTCAGCGGCGGTAACAGCCTCCTGACCTACGTCCGCAGCAGCGTTCTCGCGGCGGGGATCTCGACGATCCTCGCGACCGTCCTCGGCAGCCTCGCCGGTTACGGCCTGGCCCGCAGCCGCTGGCGCGGCAAGCGTCACCTCGCCTTCTGGATCATCAGCACCCGTATGGTTCCGATCGCGGCCGTGATCCTGCCGCTGTACATCGGGTTCACCTACCTGCATCTGATCAACAGCATCTGGGCGCTGGTCGTCGCCTACCTGAGCTTCAACCTGCCGTTCGCGATCTGGATCATGAACGCGTTCTTCGCCGACCTGCCGCAGGGCATCGAGGAGGCGGCCAGGGTCGACGGGGCCAACCGGTTCCAGACGTTCTATCGAATCGCCGTGCCGCTGACCAAGCCCGGCATCGTGACGACGGCGATCCTCTGCCTCGTCTTCGCCTGGAACGACTACGCCTTTGCCGTCACCTTCAGCGGTCCCGGCAGCGCCACCCTGCCGGTCGCCGCTTCTCAGCTGATCACCCAAACCGGCGTGAACTGGGGACAGCTGACCGCGATCGGCACGGTCGTCGCGCTACCGATGGTCGTCATCGGGCTGGCGGTGCGGAAGTACCTGGTGCGCGGCCTCACGCTGGGCGCCGTCACCGGCGAGTAGCGGGAGGACCTCGCCGGGCAGCCGCGCGACGCGCGACGTAGCGCTCGATCTTCTGTGCGGTTCCGCAGTCGTTCATGTCGCACCAGCGGCGGCTCCGGTTTTTGGTGCTGTCCAGGAAGAGCCACGGGCAGCGGGCGCATCGCTTGACCCGGCGGAGTTGGTCGCTCATCAGCAGGTCTGCCGCAGCTGAGGCGATCGGGTGCAGGACGACGGTGAGATCGTCGGTCTGCGGCCATGCCCACTGCGGTGCGGTCGGGTCGGAGTCGTCCAGCGTCGCGCAGGCTAAGGCGTCGGCCACGAACGGGCGGAGCCTGGTCCACCGCTTCGGCGTGTCGGCCGCGCCGTCGGCGACCGCGCCGAATATCTGGTTCACAGCGTCGCGCAGCTCGTGGGCACTCGTCGCGGCCGCCGCGGCGTCCTGGGGGCGCCCGGCGGCCGCGCGGAGCAGCCGTGAGCCGCGCGGGCGGGTGATGACCTCGGTCCTCACCGCCCATCGCACGAGGTCCGCATAGGTCGCCGCATGGTCGTAGCGCGCCGGACCGAGCGGGTCGTCGACGGTATTGGCGAAGTCGAGCGCGAGGTGACCGGCGACGATCGGCAGCTCGCGCACGGCGGCCTGGGCGTTCGGTCCTGTTTCCATCAAAGAGCACTTTACCAGTTGCGAGATCTGGTTGGGTCTATAGTGTTCCCGGTGTGAAAAAGTTAGCCGGTAACACCGCATCGGCGGAGTCCCCGACGGTCGCCAGGTACGTGCCGGCCGCAGTCGTGCTCTGCGGGGTGCAATTCGTCGACGTCCTCGGGGTGACGGTCGTCGTGACGGCGTTGCCGCGCATGCTGGCGGATCTCGGTGCCGCGCCCGCTGACGGCACCGCCGTCGTTACGGCCTACGCGATGTTCTTCGGGGGTCTGCTGATGGTCGCCTCGCGGGTCGGCGACCGGGTCGGCCACCGGCGTACCGTCCTCGCGGCACTAGCTCTCTTCGCCGCCGCATCGGCTCTCGCCGCGGGCACCCCGTCGGTGTGGCTGCTGGTTGTGGGCCGGGCGTTGCAGGGAGTCGCGGCCGCGGCAGCCGTGCCGTCGGCGCTGCGGCTGCTGACCACCGTCGTCCCCGAAGGGCCGGCCCGCCGGCGGGCGGTCGCCGGCTGGAGCGCGGCCGGGGCCACCGCGGGGGCGTCGGGCTTCGTGATCGGCGGCGTACTGACGGAGCTCGCGTCATGGCGCTCGGTCTTCTGGATGAACATCGCGCTCGCGGGGTTGCTGGCTGCCGCAATCGCCTACACGATTCCGGTCGACCGTCCGGTGCGCACCGTGGTGCCCATCGGGTGGCGCTCGTCGATCCTGCTGGTCGGTGGAACGATGGGCATCGTCGCCGGGACCACGTTGCTCGGCGAGCACCGTCCATGGGTGCTGGCCGTCGCCGTGACAGGTGTCGGGGTATTGGCAGCGGTGGGTTTCGTTCTCGTCGAACGCCACGCCCGATATCCGCTGATCGCCGCCGAGGCCCGGCAATCGATGAGGCTGCGCTGGGGCGCGGTCGGATCGTTCGTCAACACTGCGACGACGAGTTCATCGATCACCCTGGCCGCGATTTACCTTCAGAAGGAGCTTGGCCTGACTCCGTTGCGCGCGGCCACGCTGCTCGTCACGTTCAGCATTCTGGTGGTGCCCGGCTCGCTCGGCGCGCCAAGGCTGATCGCTGCGTGGGGTTCGGGACCGGTCCTCGGCACCGGGCTCGGCGCCATCGCGGCCGGCAATACCGTGCTCACCGTATGGCCGCACACGATCGGGATCGGTACGGCGGCCGGCATCTGCGGACTCGGGATCGGTGTCGGATCGGTCGCCGCCACCGTCCTCGGAACAACCGTCGACGACGCGATCAAAGGCACCGCTGCCGGCGTACTCAACACCGCCGCCCAGCTCGGCACCGCAATCGGAACCGCAGTCGTTCTGCTGATCGCGACCACCCTCCAGCCCCGTACCGCCTGGATCGTCGTCGTTATTCTCGCCGCCACCGCCGGCACCGTCGCTGCCGTCCGGTCCCCCCGGAGACGTCGCCGCTCGTCCTACCAGGGGTATCTGGCAGGTGACGGTGTGAAGTAGTTGGTGTCAGTCAGGTAATTAGCGGATCTTCGGAGTACGGGTTTGGTTGGTTGAGCAGTCAGCCGACCGCCGGTACATGAGGGCGAACGCACTCCATCGGAGCGGACATCCGACGGCGTAGGAGCCGCCGCGGGTGGAGCGAAGTATCTCCCGGTCACCTCGTCGCATCCCGGTGCGGACCGAGGCCTGCTTCCGAACACGCGTCAATCGAGTCCGAACGCCAGGCGCAGGGACGCGTCGATGTCTTGGAGTTCGGTGCCGCTGACGTGGCCGACAAGTTCCCCGAGGCGCTCGGGTGCTACAGCGGCGGTCTGTTCGGTGAGCACTTGCGTCTTTTCCTTGCCGATGGTGATCGTGGGGCGGAAGATCCGAGGTTGCGCCGAGCGGGACGTCGGGGCAACCAGGACTGTCGACAGAAGTAGGTCATCGGATTGCACCACGACTGCGTAGCGGGAGCCACGCTGTTCGCTGCCGCGGGCGCCACGGGGCGCGCGCAGATGGTGGATGTCACCACGCACGGAGCTCTTCCATCTCCTTGAGCACCTGTCGACTCTCCGCGAGATCGGCGGGATCGTTCGCGGCGTCAAGAGACTCGCGGCGCATCTGTTCACGGCGGCGCAGCCGGACGGCGTCGACGAGCGCACGGCGTATCGCCTCGGAGACGGTCGATCCGTCGGCGGTGAGTTCTGCGAGCGCGCGCTCGGCTTGTTCGTCAGTCCTGAAGTTCACCACGGGCATACGACAATGCTACGACGATCTGTAAGACACTACAACTACGTCATACCGGGTCGAGCATGTGGAGCCAGTGTCGCTCCCACAAGCGGATCGTCCATTCGAGCCGTTCAGCCTTGCGATGCGCGATCGCGGCACGGGCCGCGCGAAGCAACCTGGCGCCGTGTAGTTGCCCGGCGGCGACGCTGCGCGGGTTCACGTCGCGGAAGGCTGGCCGCAGCACCCTGAAGGCCTGTTCCTCGCGGACCGTCGCTGGCCCGCTTTCTCCGAAAATATAGCTTCTTCGGCCTAACCGTCGCTGAGCTCGGTCTTTCGCGGGCGGCGAGGTGCGCCAAGCCGCACAGCCCGCCCCAGCCGCCCGCGACCGCGGCCACCTTGGCCTTCCGAGCGCCGTCGGGGAGCAGCGCGGCGAACAGGACAGCGTCTCCGAGGTCGAATAGGACACGTGCAGTCACCGCGGCCGACCGGCCTCGGGGCGTGCGTGCCGCGAACATGGCGGAGCCGCTGACGATGTCGCGTACCCCGAGGGTGCCGGTCAGGATCCGCAGTGCGGGCGCGGATGCGTCCAGCCCGGCCTGCCTGGCTATCGTCGCGGGCCGGGTCAGTTCAAACAGGCCGTAGCCGGCGGTCAGGGCTCCCAGAATTCGCACGGCAACACGCACTCGGCGCCTCCTCGAGTCAGCCGCGGCTTGTGGCGGGTGTCAGCTTGCGGCGTCGGATTCCTCGAGCTTGAGCGCGGTGCCAAGCTGGAAGAACGTCGGTGCCCAGAGGCCGATGAAGATTCCCCACCGTTCGGCTTTGGCCGCGGGTGCATCTTCTTTGCTCCGCGATGTTGCCCAGGCGGCGATGCTGGCGCCGATGGAGGCGATCGCGGCGGCGTGAGCGAGGTCGCTGGTTATGCCTAGGCGGCGAATGAGACTGATCATGAATTGTCCTCCGTGGGTTCGAACCCCGATGTCACGGCCGATCGCGTGACCTTTATGGAGGGTTCCCCGGCCGCCAAGCATCAAACATGCTGTTACAGTGTAGTTCAACAACCTGTTCACTCTGGGAGGGTGGCTGTGGCTGCAGCCGAACTCACTATCGGTGAGCTCGCCGCCCGTACCGGGGTGCGGGCGGCGACGCTGCGCATGTGGGAGACGCGGTACGCCTTTCCGGAGTCGACGCGCAGCGCCGGGCGGCAACGCCGCTATCCGGAGGCGGCCGCCGAGCGTGTCCGCCAGGTTGTCGCGGCCCGCGATGCGGGATTGTCTCTGGCCGCCGCGATTGACCGGATCCGCGGTCACGACATCGCCGCCGATCGCCCGTCGTTGTTCGCGCAGTTGCGTGTCTTCCGACCGGATCTGGCGGTTCAACGGTTGCCCAAACGGGCGCTGGCAGCTCTGAGCCATGCCATCGAGGATGAGGCTTGCGTCCGCGCAGAGCCGGCGGTGCTCATCGGGTGTTTCCAACGCGAGCAGCACTACCGGCAGGCCGAGCGTCGTTGGAGTGAGTTCGCCCGCACTGCCGCGGCTGTTCTCGTGTTCGCCGACTTCGCCCGACCCACGGGTGGCGCCGGACGGCCCATCGAGGTTCCGCTGGAACGCGACGATCCGGTCCGGCGGGAATGGGTGATCGCCGCGTACGGGCCGGCGTACGCCGCGTGCCTTGTCGGCTGGGAGCCACCCGGCCAACACCCATCCTCCGATGCCGGGCGCAGCTTCGAGACCGTCTGGACGGTCGAGCGTGATCCTGTGCGCCTGCTGGTCGGTGCGGCGTGTTCGTTGGCTGTCCGGGTCGACCCGGATCTTCGTGGCGTGCAGGCCGCCGTCGACGACATGCCGGCGGCCGGCGGTCCTGACCGGGACCTGACTACCGCGATCGCCATCGCGAATCGGATGATCAGCTACTTGAGCCGGGTCGCGGAGCGACGATGACTGGCGCGGCGCGAGCGAAGTACAGCGCAGGCGACAGGGGCCAAGGGTGTCGATGAGTAATGTTGACCGCGGCCTGGGCGGTTTCCGCCGTCAGATCGGTGATCGCCTGTTCGAGCGGGTGGCCGGTGCGCAGGGCCCGGCACGACGTGAGCGAATACACCACGCACCGGGTCCGCGGTGGTTCGGCGAGGATCGTCCGATCCGGCGTGTGCACGGGGACGCGGCGATGTTCGTCGGTGGGTTGCGTGCGCTGCTGCTGCAGTCGTTGCATCCGCTGGCGATGGCTGGGGTCGCCGGGCATTCTGGCTACCGTGGGGACCCGTGGGGTCGGCTGCAACGCACCAGCACCTTTCTGGCGGTCACCACCTACGGCACCGCCGCCGACGCGGAACAGATGATCGACCGGGTCCGGGCCGTGCACGAGCGGGTCCGTGGACGCACCGCCGACGGTCGCAGCTACGCCGCCTCCGACCCAGACCTGCTGCGCTGGGTACACGTCGCCGAGGTCGACAGCTTCCTACGCGCCTACCAGCGTTACGGCGCCGCGCCGCTGGACCAGCACGGCCGCGACGGCTACGTCGCCGACACTGCCCGGGTCGCCTGCGCCCTCGGCGTCGACCGTCCGCCGCGCACCGAGGCCGCGCTGCGCACCCAGCTGGCCACCTACCGGCCCGAACTTGCCGGCACCCCGGCGGCGCGGGCCAGTGCCCGGTTTCTGCTTCTCCACCCGCCGTTGCCGATGCTCGCGCGCCCCCCGTACGCGCTGCTCGCGGGCGCCGCGGTCGGTCTGCTCCCGGTCTGGGCACGCCGGCCACTGCGGCTGCCCTATCTCCCTGTCATCGAGGCCACCATGGTGCGGATCGCCGGCACCGGCGTCGTCTCCACCATCCGGTGGGCCATGGCACCGGCCGCCGCGCCTCCCACGGCGACTGCGGGCGTGCACAGATGACCCCTTCATCTGTCCTGGCAGGTGTCGCCGCTGCCAGAGCGCAGACACCGACGAGCGGCGCGACGCGACGCGAACACGCACGTGGCCGGCTTATGCAGGTCGGCGGAATCGACGTGGCGCGGCGGCACCAGAGATCCGTCGGGCGCCCGTGAGAATGGATGGACACCAGCGAAGGGGACTGGGTACGGGCCGGCGTCGGATTGCGGTCATCGGTGGCGGCGGTGCTGGGCTCACGGCCGCCTACGTGCTGCAACGTTCAGCGGACATCACGCTGTACGAGAGCGATGACCGCCTGGGTGGGCATGCGCACACCCACGCGATCGTGGACGGCGCCGGCATTGTCGGGATCGACAGTGGTTTCATCGTGCACAATCGACGCAGCTACCCAACCTTGTTGCGGCTGTTCCGCGAGCTCGGTGTAGCGACCCAGGAATCGGATATGAGCATGTCGATCCGGTGCGGCGGTTGCGGTCTGGCTTATGCGGGTGGCCGCGGGCTGTCTGGCCTGGTGCCCACCGGTGGCGGGAACGGCGCCCGGTTCGTGGGGATGCTCGCGCAGGTGGTCCGCTTCTATCGGGCTGCCCACCGGCTGCTGGCGACTGAGGGCACCGACCCGACGTTGGACGAGTTCCTGACTGCGCGCGGGTTCGGCGACTATTTCCGGGCGCATTTCGTAACGCCGCTGGTGGCGACGGTGTGGTCGTGCGCCCCGACCAGGTCGGGCGACTATCCCGCGCGGTATCTGTTTCGGTTCCTCGCCAATCACGGTGCGCTGTCTGTGACCGGATCTCCGACCTGGTACACCGTTGTCGGCGGTTCGGCGCGATACGTGGAACGGCTGGCTAAGGGTCTGACCGCAGTCGCGACCGCGACACCGGTCCGGTCCATAGCCCGCACGTCGACCGGAGTCGAGGTGTATGACGACTCTGGTGTGGGCACGACCTACGACGGCGCGGTCGTGGCCACCCATCCCAACCAGGCACTGGACCTGCTGGCGACGCCGACGCCGGCGGAGACGCTGATCCTCGGCGCCATTAGTTACACCCGCAATACCGCCACCTTGCACACCGACGGCTCCGACCTGCCGCACGGCCGCCGCACGCAGGCATCATGGAACTATCGGCTGCCGACCTGCAGGTCCCGGCCCGACGCCGTGCGGGTCAGCTACAACATGAACCGGCTGCAACGACTACAGAGCGACCGGCAATACGTGGTGACCCTCAACGGCGACGATGAGATTGACGAGCGTTCGGTGCTCGCCCGGATGCGTTACGAGCACCCCGTCTACGACGCGCGGTCGGTCGCCGCACGAGCCCTCCTGCCGCAGCTCAACGGCGGCCGGCTGGCCTTCGCCGGCGCGTACCACGGTTGGGGATTCCACGAGGATGCCTGCCGATCCGGCGTGACCGCCGCCGCCAGCCTGGGAGTGAACTGGTAACTATCCGCATCAAGGCCCTCGGCCGATGCCGCCGATGCGTGGAACTGGCCCCGCCAATTTCCCTGCAGAGGCGCCGCCTGCAGACATGTTCGTGTTCTGGAAAGACATCAGTCGAGTCCGAACGCCAACCGCACGGACGCGTCGATGTCTTGGAGTTGGTGCCGCTGACGTGGCCGACGAGTTCCCCGAGGCGCTCGGGTGCTACAGCGGCGGTCTGTTCGGTGAGCACTTGCGTCTTTTCCTTGCCGATGGTGATCGTGGGGCGGAAGATCCGAGGTTGCGCCGAGCGGGACGTCGGGGCAACCAGGACCGTCGGCGGTGAGTTCTGCGAGCGCACGCTCGGCTTGCTCGTCGGTCCTGAAGTTCACCACGGGCACACGACAACGCTACGACGATCTGTAAGGCACCAAATTGCGCACACTCTGTGGCGGGGCGTCGCCGCGACCGGCTAACTGACGTCGCCGCTTTGACGGCGCGGCTAGAAGCACGACGGACATTGAGCCGTCACGTCAGTCGAGGCACCCCCACGTTGTGCGCCCGCGTCGACGTTGAGCCGCCAGATGCCACAGCGGAAGAAGGGGATCTCGTTCCCGGGGTCGAAGGAACCCATGATGAAGCCGACAACATCCGCGCCGCGAACGATCAGGCGCGGCCACGCGATGTCGGGGTTTGCATAGGCCTCGGCAAGCGACCATGACACCGGTGCCACGAACTCTTCCTGGTCCGGGCGCACGGCCAACCGACAGGCAGCCGCTACGTTGTCCGGAGTCACCGCCTCCACGTGCAGTCCACTCTGATCGACCACGGTACGGATCGTGCCAGAAGCCACCGGAAGAAGGCTCGGCCCCTGCGCGCCTTGCGGACGCTACGTCGGACGGCCACCGACGGGCAACGTCGCGACGGTGGACAAGATGCACGATGTCGACGTCGATGTGCGCGGCTGGCTTACCGCGTGGCCGGAGATCTGAATGCTCCCCCGATGGTGTTGCTGCACGGGCTGGGGTCCGACGGGTCCAGCTGGGAGGAGGTCGCCGCCGCGTTCTCGGACAGCTACCGCGTCTACGCGCCCGACCTACGCGGACACGGGGCCAGCGACTGGCCGGGGAGCTATTCCTTCGAGTTGATGCGCGACGACATCGTGGGGTTCCTCGACGCGCCTCGACCTGCACCGGGTGACGCTGATCGGGCACTCGATGGGCGGCTCCGTGGCGCTGCTGCTCGTCGAGAACCATCGGGCCCGGATCGAACGACTGATCGTGGGGGACACCCCGCCGCCCTACGTCGGCGGTGACCGGCTGCCGGCCCGGCAACGCCCGGATGCGCCGTTGCCGTTCGACTGGCCGGTGGTCCCGGCGATAATCGGTCAGCTCAACGACCCTGATCCAGCCTGGTGGGATCAGGCCAGCAATATTCCGTGACCACACTGATCATCGCGGGTGGACCTGACAGTCATGTCCCGCAGGACCGGGTCGCCCAGGTCGCCGCCTTGATTCCGGACTCTGTGCTGGTCACCATTCCGGTGGGCCATCATGTCCATCAGGATCGCCCTGGGGAGTTCATCACCACCGCTGGGGACTTCCTCTCCCGCCGGCGCCTAGGGCCTACGCCGGATACGACGTCAGGTGTCGAGTCGTTCGCCTTTGCCGGCGACCAGGCGGCCCAATACGTCGAGCACCGCCGGCGCAAACAGTGACGACGGCGCGGTGACACCGGTCCGCATTGCCCAGTCGGCAACGAGATCGCTGTACAGCCGTGCGGTCTGCTGCAGAGAACGCGCCAACTCCGTCCGCAACATCGAATTCGGCAACGCCTCCTCGAGTTCCCTCATCAAGGTGGCATCCTCACCGGTGCTACCGACCGCGTAGCCAGGACGGGCTGTGACCGGGAGGACCCGCTGACCGATCAGCTCGGTGATGCCCCAACGCACCAGCCACACCCGACCGTGCAGGAGCGCACCGGCGAGCCACGACAGAATCGCCCACGTCTCGTCATCTCGTCCGGCGACGTCGTAGCTGGGCGGCGTGAAGTCGGCGAGCCAGTCCAACCGCTGCTGTTCCAGGCCGCCCCGATCGGCGAGGAACTTCACCTCGCCGGCCAGACCGGGCCACAGGTCGATCGCACCCTCGTCGAGCGCGAGATCGAGCATCCGCAGGTCGGCGGTGCGAGCCTGCCAGCGAAACGGCCGCTGATGCGGAACGTCGTGGGCCTCGACGACCTCGGCTCCGAGCAGGGTTCGGCTGATCCGCTCGCGATCCGCCCAGATCTCGTCCCGCCGTCCGGCATGGGCGACCACTACCAGGTCGACGTCGGAAAGCGGCGTGACGTCGCCGCGTGCGGCGGACCCATGCACCAATGCACCGAGCACCCGCTCGTCTTCGCTCACCCAAGCCCTGGCACGTTCGACGACCACCATGGCACGATCCATCCCCTGACATTAGACGGAGCGACAATGCCGGGCCCGTGCTCACCACAACGAGGAGAAGGGCATCAACGCCAGCATCGAGCTCATCCGAAGGACGCCGCTCACCACCCGATGCTCGGCCAGGTTCATTTCGTTCAATACGTGCGGCTGGTCGCCGCCGAAGATGGCGGCATGAAGAAGATCATCAATTCGACCTACATCTCGCTCGACGGCGTGATCGAGAACCCGCAGGACTGGCCAGGGCTGCCCGATGACGGCACCTTCGGACGGATCCAGTCCGAGCTGCTCTTTGCCTGCGACGCGGTCCTGATGGGCCGGCGCACCTACGAGGGCTTCGCCCCCGTATGGGCGGCCCGCTCCGGTGACCCGCTCAGCGACCGGATCAACAGCATGAGCAAGTACGTCGTCTCCACCACGCTCACCGACCCGAAATGGACCAATACCACGGTCATCGCCGACGACGTCATCACCCAGGTCACCAAGCTCAAGCAGCAACCCGGTCAAGACATCGTCCAATACGGCTTCGGGCAGCTGTCCTACCTGCTGCTCGCCCACGGGTTACTGGACGAGTTGCGGCTCTGGGTCCATCCGCTGTTCGTCGGCCACGGCGGGCCGAGCGACCTGCTCTACCGCGACAACGACCTCACCCAGTTCGACCTCGTCGCCAGCCAGCCGCTGACCAGCGGGATCGTCGTACTCACCTACCGCATCCCCGCGTCGCAAGGGGACCACTCACAGATGCTGGACGATCTGCACCGGGTTGCCGTCGGGGTCGGCGATCCAGGCGATGAGAAGCCGGCCGAGCCATTCGTGTGGGGGCATCAGTGCCGGGATGCCGGCTGAGGTCAGCTCGGCGAACGTCGCGACTACGTCGTCGGTCCACAGAATTACCGCGACCCGCTGGCCGGTGGTGATGGGATCCAGGCCGTGGTCGTCGCGGGTGGAGTCGCCAGATGCAATGCCGAGCGTGTAGCCGTCGAGGGCAAGGTCGACGTGGATCGGTACGCCGTCAGCCGGCGTACGAAAGGTCTCGACAAAGCCCAGGCCCTCGTAGAAGGCGGCGGCCCGAGGAAGATCGTCACTGAGCAGGATCACTTGCGGGCTACGAAACAAGGCCACGCCACTCAGCGCTTGGATCGACGGGTGCGGGGGAGCTGTTCCTCCATGTGGAACGGAGCCGCGAGCGGGCCATCCACCAACGACGCAAGAGCGGAGAGAAACTCCGACTTGTGCGTGCGGGACAGCGCGTTGAGCACGTCGTCGTAGATGGATTGGACGAGCGCGTCGGCCCGCGCGAGCAGCGAGCGACCTTTCGCGGTGATCGCGACGACGCGTACCCGCCGGTCGGTCGGCGACATCGTGCGATTCGCCAACCCGCTCCGCTCCATCTCGTCGAGAACGTTGACCATCGTGGTCTTGTCCATCCACGCGCGCTCGGCAAGTTGGGCCTGGGTGAAGTCGCCCTCGACACCCTTCATCAGCACGCAGTAGACCTTGACCGTGGTGCCAATCTCGGCCAGCGCGGCACCGAGCCGGACCGAGACGGCGTAGGCGGCCTGGTTCAGAAGCATTGAGAGGTCGACGGCAGGTGGGGTACGGACGTCGCTCGGCATGCCGCCCAGCATAGTCCGGTTCTATTGGATTATCGACAGAGACACTATCTGCTAGTGGACGGTCGATGTGAATATCGGACATCCGAAGATTGTCTACTGATAGACGATCTGCTAGCGTCCGGTCCATGACCTCGAACCCCGCATTCACCGGCAAGCGACTCGCCGCGTTGGCAGTTCTGTGCGCGGCGACGATGATGACCGTGCTCGACGAGACCGTCGTCAACGTGGCCATCCCCTCCATTCAGCGGGACCTCGGATTCACGGCGCACCAGTTGTCGTGGGTCGTGAACGCCTACCTCGTCAGCTTCGGCAGCCTGCTGCTGCTCGCCGGACGGATCGGTGACCTGATCGGTCGCCGCCGCGTCCTGCTGGGCGGCCTCGCCCTCTTCACCGTGGCGTCTCTGGCCTGCGGGTTGGCCCCTACGACCAGCGCCCTCATCGGGGCTCGTTTCGCCCAGGGCGCCGGGGCCGCGCTGGCCACGTCGGTCGCGCTCGGCATGATCGTGTCGTTGTTCGACGACCCCGCACCGCGCGCCCGGGCGATCGGGATCTACTCCTTCATGGCATCAGCCGGCGCGTCGGCAGGACTCTTTCTCGGCGGAGTCGTCACTGACCTCGCCGGTTGGCGGCGGGCGTTCTTCATCAACGTGCCGATCGGTCTGGTGATGCTGGTGATCGGTTGCCGCGTCCTCACCAGAGAAAATGTGGTAGCCGGACTGCGCGCCGGAGCCGACTACGCCGGCGCGCTGCTGCTGGTGGCCGGGCTCGGGGCGACGATCCTGGCCGTCGTCGATCCGGGTCGGCGCATCATGGCGGTGCCGGCGGTCGCTCTGTTGGCGGCCTTCGCCGTCCGCCAGGCCCGGGCCGACCGCCCCCTCGTGCCGGTGCGGGTCCTGCGCTCGCGTCCCGTGATCGGAGCCAACCTCGTGCTGGGCATCATTGCCGGCTCGATGCTCGGCTTCCAGTACCTGGTGGCGCTGTACTTCCAGAACGTTCTCGGCTACACCCCCGCCCAGGCGGGCAGCGCCATCCTGCCCATCGCCGCCGGCATCGCCGTACTGTCCCTGGCCGTCTATCCGCGCATCAGCCAGCGCACCGGACCGCGTGCGCTCATCGTCCCCGGCATGGTCACCGTCGCGCTCGGGATGCTCCTGCTCGTCTTCGCCCCCACGCACGGCAACTACGCCGTCGACGTGCTGCCCAGCATGGTGCTCTTCGCTATCGGCGGCGGCATCGCCCTCCCGGCGATCATGTCCACCGCCATGTCGGAGACGACGCCCGACGCGGCCGGCGCGTCATCCGGTCTGCTCAGCACGTCCCAGCAGATCGGTGCCGCGATCGGCATCGCCGTCCTGTCGACCATCGCCGCCGCCGCCACCGCCCACCTCGCCGCACACGGCACGTCGGCAGCCGACGCGACCGTCAGCGGCTACCACCTCGGCTGGGGCGTCGGCGCGGCCATGCTCACCGCAGCCGCGATCATCGCCGCCCTCACCCTGCGCGCACGGAAACCAGCGGAGATCACCGCTCTGACTCGCACTTCTCATGATCAAGAGGGGATTCCGGCACGAAACGCCGTACGAATCCGCTCTTGATCATGGGGAGACCGGAATCCCAGCGCCGGAAGAACTTCCGTGGACTCAGGCGGTCGCTGCCTGCGGCTGCCAGCGGAAGGCCCGGGCCGCCACCAGCAGGCCCACGATCCCCCAGCCGGCGAGCACCGCCAGATTGGTGCCGGAGAGCCCGGTGCTCCCGCCAACGGACGCGACACTGCGCTGCATGCCCTCGGCGAGGTGGTAGAGCGGGAACACCCGACCGATCGCCTCGAGCCAGTTGGGCAGGGTCGCGACCGGAATGAATACGCCCGAGATGAAGGACAGGATGACCGCCGTGAAGGGCCCGACGGTCGACGCCACTTCCGCGGTGGGCGTGATCGTCGTGATCGCGATACCGAGCGTCGCGAGGCTGAACGTGCCGACGATGACGTAGACAGCGATCCCGACGATGCCGGCTCCGGTCAGATGCACGTGGTAGAAGCCGATGCCGATGGCGAAGAGCACCACGACCATCACCACGACCAGGATGATCGAGCGGAGGATGTAGCCGCCGATGAAGGTCCACGATGGCATCGGCGTACCGCGGAGCCGTTTCAGCTCTCCGGACTCGCGTTGCGTCGTCAACGAGACGGCGAGCGAGGAGAAGGTCTGGAGCATGATCGCGTAGGCGGCGAGGCCGGCGGTGAAATACGCCGCGGTCGAGATGGTGCCGCCCGCGAAATGCGTGGTCTTGTTGTCGCCGCCCGAGAAGATCGAGTTGAACAGGACCAGCAACACGATCGGAAAGATGATGGCGAAGAAGATGATCCGGGGGCTGCGGAGCGTCGCGGTGATCGCGTAGCGGGCCTGGATGAGGAGGATCCGGAAGTCACGCATGCGGGTTCTCCCCGGTGACTTCGAGGAAGACGTCCTCGAGATTCGGCCGGCGCGCCTCGATCCCCTCAAGCTTGATGTTCGCTCCGTGCGCCCACGACGTCAACCGCCACAGGGTGTTCTGCGCATCGGACGCATCGATGGTGACGATGTTCCCCGACACGTCGAGCTTGTCTGGGATCTGGGTCCGGACCTCGTCGAGAGGTACGCCGGCCGGCAGCCGGAAGCTGAGCCGGGTGATGCCCGCATCGCCGATCCCGAGCTCGCCCGGGGCGCCCGTCGCGACGATCTGGCCGGCCCGCAGGATCGCCACCCGGTCGGCGAGGTGCTCGGCCTCCTCCATGTAATGCGTGGTGAGGAAGACGGTCTTGCCGAGGTCCTTCAACCCTTCGATCATGTTCCACGCGTCCCGCCGCGCCGTCGGGTCGAAACCGGTGGTCGGTTCGTCCAGGAACACCAGGTCGGGATCGCCGATCAGGGCCACGGCGACGTCGGCCCGACGGCGTTGGCCGCCGGAGAGCGTGCCGAGCCGGGCACCGATCTTGTCCTGCAACCCGACCAGCGCGACCACCTCGTCGATGCGACGCGGGTGCTCGTAGAAGCTGCCGAAAAGGTCCAGCGTCTCGCGGACGGTGAGCACCGGGTTGAGCTCGCATTCCTGCAGGACGAGCCCGACCCGCTCCCGCCAGCCTCGGGTGGGTTTTCCCGGATCGGTTCCGAGCACGCTGACCGCACCGGCGCTGCGCTTGCGGTAGCCCTCGAGGATTTCGATCGTCGTCGTCTTCCCGGCACCGTTGGGGCCGAGGAATCCGAAGACCTCGCCGTATGCGATCTCGAGATCGATGCCCCGAACGGCCTCGTGCGAGCCGTAGCGCATCCGCAGACCCTTGACGCTGATGGCCGGCTCGCCGGTCGATGACCCGTTGGGCGACGAAGGATCGGATGCGTCGGCCGCCGCCGGAGGGCTACTGGTCACCGGCCAGCCCGGGCGACTGCTTGATCGCGACGACGACCCGGCGGGCGATACCGAACTCGTTGATGATGCGGCCGATGATGATTCCGCCACCGCTCACCCGGAACTTGGTGCCGCCGGGCTGCCGGTGGACGTGCACCTTGGCGTAGGCCATGGTGCTCGCCTTGACCGTGAAGACGTCACCGGATCCGCCCGACCTTTTCAGGGTGTAGTGGTCGCCGAGTTCGGTCCGCAAGGCCTCCATCGCCTCGTCGGACGTCACATCCTCGCGCTGAACCGTCACGCTGGGCACGGCATCCCCCTCATCCCGGGTGCGATCCAAGACCGCATTTGCCCGCAACGGTAATCCCGGGGTCGTCGGCGTCGGGCGCTTTCCGTGGAAGAGTCGGCGCTCGGACGTGGCAGCACCGCCTCGGCCGCCGATGCTGGCATCCTCCAGGAATGGCGGGTCCGGGCGGGATCGACGCCGACCGGGACAGCGGCCCACCGCTCACCCTCGGGCTGACGTTCTCGGTCGCGCTCACCGTGGTCACCGGCGCGATGGACGCCATCACCTTCACCCGCCTGGGCGAGGTCTTTTCGAGCGTGATGACCGGCAACCTGGTGCTGCTCGGCGTGTCCGCCGGCCGGGCCGACGGCGCCCTTGCGATCCACGTGGCGGTCGCTGTGGCCGGATTCGTCGGTGGCGTCCTGCTCGCCGGCGTCATCACCGGACCGCCGGCGCGCGCGACCGGCCGCTGGCCGCCGAGAGTCAGCGCCGCCCTCGCCGTCGAACTGGCCCTCCTCGCGGGCTTTTTCGCCGGCTGGGCCGTGCGGTCCGGCCGGCCGGACGGGACCGTGCAGGTCGTGCTGCTGCTCCTGGCCGCGGCCGCAATGGGTGTGCAGACCGGCGCGGTGCGCGCGATCGGCATCAGCGGGCTGTCCACGACGTACCTGACCGGGACTCTGGCGGGCATCCTTGCGACGCTGGTTACGGACGGCCGCCTGCAGCGGCGCAGCCTGACAATTCTTGCCGCGCTGATCGTCGGGGCGGCCCTCGCCGCGCTGCTGGTCGTCCATGTCCCGACAGCGGCGCCGGCACTTCCCGTCGCGCTGCTACTCGCGGTGGTGGTCGGTTCCCTCGCCGTATAGAGGCGGGCGAACCCGATCTCAGGCGGGCTTCTTGCGCGGCAGCGGCCGTGGACCGCCTCGACCGCGCAACGGCACCCCGACCTCGCGGAGCAGGCCGTGCACCCACCCGTAGGACCGTCCGATCGCGGTGGCCAGTTGCCGGATCGACTGGCCCTGCTCGTAGCGACCTCGGAGTTCGGCGGCCACGACGGCGCGACGACTGCCGGTCACCCAGCGGTATCTATCGAGGCGTTCTGCCACCGCTTCCCCAATCCTCCGCCACCGCGGCCCGGGACGGAGTCGAACGGGCTGCGATAGTTACGAACGTGCCGCCTGCCACGCCTGCTTGCCGGCCCGGGAGGCCGCGTTGGCCTGCTGCCACTTCAGAGTAGCCAGTTCACGCGGGGACGCATCCATCTGTTGCATCCATTTCCGCCCGGCGCTGAGGACGATGCTGCCCCCGAGCATCATCCCCGCGAACCCGAGTGCGCCGCCGACGCCGATGAGCACGGCCGACACGGTGAGCAATCGCTTGTCGACCTGGAGCCTTGCCCGCGCGACCTCGTTATTCGTCATGCCTAGATGCTGCCGCTCTGCCGGGCGACCGCGAATCACCCAGGATGGGTGACCTGACGTATCGTCCACAGGGTGGGTGGCGCATGGCTCGGCGTGGTCAGGTCTGAGCATCGGTGACCCACCAGCGGCTCGCCGAGGATCCCGAACAGGACAGATCGTCACCGTTCGCCGGAAACAGTGCGATGGCCGTCGCGATGCGGGCATTCGACTGGACTGCCACGCCGCTCGGGCCGCCCGAACAGTGGCCCGCGAGCATGAAAACGGCCTGCCGGATCTGTCTGACCTCGCAATTCCCGATCCTACTCTGGTGCGGTCCCGAGCTCCGGATGCTTTACAACGACACCTATCTGCCCATGCTCGGGGAGAAGCATCCGGCCCTCGGCGCCCCCGGCGAGCAGGTGTGGGCTGAGCTCTGGCCGATCATCGGGCCGATGCTCGACGGGGTCATCGCCACCGGCGAGGCGACCTGGTCGGAGGACCAGTTGCTCCCGATGAACCGGCACGGCTACTGGGAGGAGGCCTACTTCACCTTCTCCTACAGCCCGATCCATGCGGCGGACGGCACCGTGTCCGGCGTCTTCACGGTGGTCAGCGAGAACACCGAGCGGGTCATCGGGGAACGCCGACTGCAGACCCTGCGCAAGCTCGGGGGAATCTCCGCGTCCAGCGCGTCGACGCCGGAGCGGGTGCTCACCACCGGCCTCGAGGTGCTCTCGGCTCAGCCCTCCGACGTGCCGGCCGCCGTGGCCTACCTGGTCGACGAGGACACCGGTGCCCTCCGACCGGCCGGGGGATACGGAATCGGCTCGGAGCCCGGGGCACCGATCCCGATCCTGCCGGAGCCGGAACTCGGCCGGGCGCTCGTGCGGCCGGACGCGGTCCCGGTCGTTCTGGCCACCGGCCTGCGCCGCCGCTATCCGGGAATGCTGCTTGCTCCGCCCGGCCCGCTCGACGGCACCCCACTCGGCGACATCCCGCCGGACGACGCGATGGTGCTGCCGATCGCCGTCGCCGGCCGAGACCGGCCCGTGGGCGTGCTAGTCGCGGCGGTCAGCCCATGCCGGGCGCTCGACGACGATTACCGGACCTTCTTCGAGCTCCTCGCCGCGCAGGTGTCGACCGCGGCCACGGAGGCGCTGGCATATCAGGCCGAACGGCGCCGAGCGGATGCGCTCGCCGAGCTCGACCGGGCCAAGAGCGAGTTCTTCGCCAACGTCAGCCACGAATTCCGCACGCCGTTGACCCTGATCGCAGGCCCCGCCGAGGATGCGCTGGCCGACTCCGCGAGTCCGCTCCCGGCAAGCCAGCGCGAACGGATGCAGGTGATCCGGCGCAACGCCGGGCGGTTGCGCCGACTCGTCGACGACATGCTCGACTTCGCCAGGATCGAGGCGGGTCGGTTGCATCCGGAGAAGACCGCGGTCGATCTCTCCGGGTTCACCACCGAGATCGTGGAGTCGTTCGCGCCGGCCGTCGATCGAGCCGGCCTGGCCCTGCGGGTCGACTGCCCGCCGCTCACCCGGCCAGTGTCGATCGACATGGACATGTGGGAGAAGGTCCTGCTCAATCTGCTCTCCAACGCGGTGAAATACACCCTGGAGGGGAGCATCGAGATCGCCCTGCGCGACGACCCCGGCGCCGACCGGGTTGAATTGACCGTCGCCGACACCGGTATCGGCATCCCGGCCGAGGAGCGACCGCTGGTGTTCCAACGGTTCCACCGGGTGCGCGGCGGCGGCGGACGGTCGCACGAGGGTGCCGGCATCGGGCTCGCGCTCGTGCACGAAATGGTCCGGCTGCACGACGGCACCGTCGAGGTGGCGCCGCGCGAGGGGAAGGGCGCGGTCTTCACCGTGCGCCTGCCGTACGGCGCCGCGACGGCGTCGTCTGCCGACGCGCCGCGAGGGTCGATGGCGCTGCAGTACATGGACGAGGCCCTGCAGTGGGACACCGGGGAGGAAGTCCTCCCGGAGCCGACCCGCGGCGCGGGCCGGACCGCCGGGGCGAGCGTGCTGGTCGTCGAGGACAACAGCGATCTGCGCGCGTTCCTCGCCCGACTGCTCGAACCCCACTGGCGGGTGCTGCAAGCGGCGGACGGACGGACCGGCCTGCGGATGGCGCAGTCCCACCGACCCGACCTCGTGCTCTCCGACGTCATGATGCCGGAGCTCGACGGGTTCGGCCTGCTTCGCGAGCTGCGGTCCTACCCGGCGACCGCCGCCATACCGGTCGTCCTCCTGTCCGCCCGGGCCGAGGAGGAGTCGACGGTCGAGGGTCTCGGCGCCGGTGCGGATGACTACCTGCCGAAACCGTTCTCGGCGACCGAGCTGGTCGCGCGGGTACGGTCCAACCTCGAGCTCGCCCGGCTGCGTACAAGGGAGTCGGAGTTCCGCCGCGCACTGGTCGATTCCCTCCAGGAGGGACTCTTCGTCTCCGCCGCGGACGGCACCGTCGTGGAGGTCAACACTACGTTCGGCGAGATCACCGGCTACGGACCCGAGGACGCCCCCTTCGATATGCCCTACCCGTGGCTTTCCGACGATCCGTATCACCGGCAGCTGTTCGAATCCGCCGCCACCGAGGCGTTGCAGAGCGAGGCCGGCCAGTTCATCGTGCCGTTGCAGCACCGTGACGGGCGGCTCGTGTGGGCAGCGGCCACCATCCACGCCATTCCGGACCAGGACCGCACCGGCAAGGTCATCGTCGGCACACTGCGCGACATCACCGCCGCTCGTGCCGCGGCCGAGCGGGAGTCCGCGGTCACGTCGTTCGTCGAGGGCCTCGCGACGGCGACCGGCGTCTCCGAGGTGCTCGGGGTCGGCCTCGTCGAACTGCAGACCGCCCTCGACGCGGTGCAGGCGGTCGCAGCCGTCTGGCCGTCGGAAAGCGCCGAGGTGCTGGTCGTCGCCGCGCAGCCGGTCGAATCCTGGGCCGGCCTGTCCGAGTCGACCCGCGTCGCGCTCGAGACCGCCCGCCACGATCCGGTCGGACGGATGCGCGTGGAGGCGCCGGCGCGGGGCGGGGCCCCGGTGGTCGGGGTGACGGCGCCGCTCGGCAGCAACGGTGACGCCGCGGTGTGGCTGGATCTCGGCGACCCGGGCCTGCTGACCGCCGAGACCGAGATGCTCTTCGAACTCCTGGTCGCCAACCTCGGCCAGGCTCTCGACCGCGCACGCCGCTACGACCAGGCCCGGGAGGTCGCGCTGACGCTCCAGCACGCCATCCTGGCGCCGACCGATCTGCCGCCCGGTTTCGCGGCGCGCTACGAGCCGGCCGTCCGGCCGCTCGACATCGGCGGCGACTGGTACGACGTGACCGAGCTCGCCGACGGACAGATCGGGGTCGTCGTCGGCGACTGCGTCGGTCACGGGCTCGCTGCCGCAGCCGTGATGGGACAACTGCGCAGCGCCTGCCGGGCGTTGCTGCTGCGGACCGGGCACCCCGGCCAGGTCCTCGACGAGCTCGACGCCTTCGCCCACCGGATCCCCGACGCGGCCTGCACCACCGTGTTCTGCGCAACGATCGACCCGGCCACCGGCACGATCGCCTACAGCAGCGCGGGGCACCCTCCGCCGGTCCTCACAGCCGAGGGGACCGGGGCCCGCCTGCTCGATGAGGCACGCTCGCTACCGCTCGCCACGCTGCCCACGGCGCCCCGGCCGGAGGCGACCGCCACATTGGCACCAGGGGCGACCCTGCTGCTCTACACCGACGGCCTGATCGAACGTCGCGGCGAGCCGCTGACCGTGGGGATCGACACGGCCCGACGTACCCTGAGTCAGGATCCGCAGTTGCTGCCCGACCAACTGGCCGACCGGCTCCTCGCCGAGCTCATGCCGACCAGTGGATACGAGGATGACGTCGCCGTTCTCATCTACCGGTACGAGACGATCGGTCCACTCGAACGCGACCTTCCGGTGGCCGCCACCGACTTGGCGGACATGCGACGCGACCTGCGCGCCTGGTTGAACGCCATCGGTGCCGCGCCGGCCAACCGTGACGCGGTTCTCGTGGCGGTGAGCGAGGCCTGCACCAACTCCATCGAGCATGCGGGGCTCACCCGGGCCGACCCGCCGGTGCGCATCACCGCCGAGCTGGCGGGCGACCGACTCAGCGTGGTCGTCACCGACACCGGATCGTGGAAGCTCCCGGACCCGGACCCCGGAAACCGGGGCCGCGGCCTGATGATGATGCGGGCGCTGATGGACCACGTCGCCCTCACGCACGACGAGCACGGCACCTCGGTGCGCATGGCCAAGGACCTGCTGACCAGGGCTGCGGCCGGATGACCGCCGCGTTCCACACCACCCGCCCCACCGACTCCGACGTCGCCCCATCGGTGCAGGTGACCGGCGAGATCGATCTGGCCAACGCCGAAGAGTTCTCCCGAGCCCTTGGGGCGGCCCTCCGCGACGGCAGCCGGCTCACCGTCGACCTGTCGGCGACCACCTACCTCGACAGCGCGGCGATCAAGGTGCTGTTCGAGTGGACACACCGTGCCGCGCTCACGCTGATCGTGCCCGGCGACGGAATCGTCGCGCCGGTCATCTCGCTCGCCGGGCTCGACACCGCGGCCACCGTCCGCGAACCTACGGCGTGACGGCGTCGAGGGCGCGATAGATCCGCTGCTCGGACACCGGCTGCGCCGTACCGAGCTGCTGCGCGAACAGACTGACGCGGAGCTCTTCGATCATCCAACGGATGTCGCGTACGTCGGCGGCGGCCGCCCGCGTCGGCGGCAGGGCAGCGAGCAGATCGTCGTAGGCCTGCTGCACCTGCCGCACCTGCAGCATCCGGGTGCGATCCGCCTCGACCGCCCCGGGCAGCTTGTCCAGCCGGCGCCCGATGGCATTGAGGTAGCGCACAAGATGCGGCAGACGACGTGACGCCGGTCGCGGTCACAAACCCTTGGGGCAGAAGGTAATCCAGCTGAGCCCGCATGTCGGACACCGCATCGGCGTAGGACGGCGGAGCCGGCGCGGGAAGCGCGGCGCGCACCTCGGCCGCGGCCGCGAGGATCTGCTCGCAACGACCTACGAGATCCTGCGCCAGCTGCGGCAGCTCCGCGCGGGTCGCGTCGCGAAGGACGCCGAACGACGCGCGGTCCCACGCCGGACCACCATGGCGCGCGACGATCGCGTCGACCGCGGCGTCCGCGCAGTCGTCGAGCAGCTCGCCGACTCCCCCGTCGGGATTCATGCCCAGAACGAGCCGGGCGCGGGTGCCGAGTCCCCGTCGCAGCGCCTTCACCGGCGACGGTACGACGAGGCGCAGCAACCGGCGGGTGCCCGACGCCATCGCGGCCTGCTGCTCGCTCTCGCTCGCCAGCACCCGGATCACCGCCGCCCCACCGGCGTCGACGAGGGCGGGATAGCCACGCACGGTGTGACCCGCACGCACCTGCTCTACGACCTGCGGCAACGGGTCGAGATCGTCCGGCCAGTCGCGCAGCCCGTCGCGCTCGACACCGGCTCCCGTCGCGTCCGCGACGGTCTCCCGCATCGGACCGGCGAGCTCGGCGCGTAGCGCGTCGAGGTCCTTCCCCCTCGCGACGACGCGCCGGCCGGTGTCCTCGACGGCGAACGTCACCCGCAGATGCTCCGGCACGCGGTCGAAGGAGAACGCGTCCCGCGGCACGAGGACGCCGGTCATGCGGTGCAGCTCCCGCTGCACCGCGTCGAGCAGCGGCTCCTGCCCCGGAGTCAGCCGGCTCAGCACGGCCCGCGCGGTGTCGGCTGCCGGAACGAACCGCCGTCGCAGTTGCTTGGGCAGCGACCGGATCAGCGCGGTGACCAGTTCCTGCCGCAGCGCGGGCACCTGCCAGCCGAAGTCGGCGCCACCGACGCGGGCGAGCACATCCATCGGCACGTGCACGGTGACGCCGTCGTCGTCCGCTCCGGGCTCGAACCGGTAGCTGACCGGCAGCGACAGGCCGCCCTCACTCCAGACGTCCGGGTGGTCCTCCGCGTCGGCCGCGCCGCCCTTCGGGTCGAGCAGATCCTCGCGCCGGAGGGTGAGCAGCTGCGGGTCGCTCCGGCGGGTCTTCTTCCACCAGCTGTCGAAATGCCGCGAGGACACCACCTCGGCCGGCACCCTCCGGTCGTAGAACGCGAACAGCTCCTCGTCACCGACGACCAGATCGCGCCGCCGGGTGCGGTCTTCGAGTTCGGCGACCTCGGCCAACATCGCCCGGTTGTCGTGGAAGAACTCGTGATGGGTGTTCCAGTCGCCCTCCACGAGTGCGTGCCGGATGAACAGGTCCCGCGAGACCTCGGCGTCGACTCCGCCGTAGTTGACGCGGCGACCCGCGACCAGCGGTACGCCGTACAGGGTTACCCGCTCGAGCGCCATGACCGCCCCGCGGCTGCGGTCCCAATGCGGTTCGCTGAAGATCCGGGCGACGAGGTGGTCGGCGAGCCGCTCGACCTGTCCCGGGTCGACCCGGGCGGCAACCCGGGCGTAGAGCCGGCCGGTCTCGACCAGCTCCGCCGCCACCACCCACCGTGGCGGACGTCGGGTAAGTACCGATCCCGGTGCCAGCACGAACCGCGCGTTGCGCGCGCCCTGATACTCGCGTGACTCGCCGGCCCGCAGCCCGACGTGCGACAGCAGCCCGGAGAGTACGGCGGAATGGATCCGGTGTGGATCGGCGGGCTGATCGGACTCGGTGATGCCGAGGGACTTCGCGATCTGGCGCAGCTGACCCACGAGGTCCTGCCACTCCCGGATACGCAGGTAGTGCAGGAACTCCTCCCGGCACATCCGGCGGAACTGGTTGCCCGAGCGCTCATTCCGCTGGTCCTGCAGATAGTTCCACAGGTTGAGGAAGCTCACGAAATCGGAATGCTCGTCGGCGAACCGCGCGTGCTTCTGGGCAGCGGCCTCCTGCTGCTCGGCCGGCCGCTCCCGTGGATCGGGGATCGACAACGCCGCGGCGATCACCAGGATCTCGCGCACGCACGACTCGCGCCCGGCCTCGACGATCATCCGACCGAGCCGCGGGTCGACCGGGAGCTGCGCGAGTTGGCGGCCGATGTCGGTGAGCCGGCGGCGCGGATCGGGCTGCTCCGGGTCGAGCGCGCCCAATTCCTGCAGCAGCTGGATTCCTGCTCGTACGCTGCGTCGGTCCGGCGGCTGGACGAACGGGAACTTCTCGAGGTCGCCGAGACCGAGCGCGGTCATCTGCAGGATCACCGAGGCGAGGCTGGTGCGCAGGATCTCCGGCTCGGTGAATGCCGGGCGCCCGGCGTAGTCGTCGGCGGAGTAGAGACGGATGCAGATGCCGTCGGCCGTCCTCCCGCACCGCCCGGCGCGCTGGTTGGCCGATGCCTGCGAGATCGGCTCGATCGGCAGTCGCTGCACCTTGGTCCGGTGGCTGTACCGGGAGATCCGCGCGGTGCCCGGGTCGATGACGTAGTGGATGCCGGGGACGGTGAGCGAGGTCTCGGCGACGTTGGTCGCGAGGACGATCCGCCGCGTGTCGTGCGCGGCGAACACCTTGTGCTGCTCGGCGGTCGACAGCCGGGCGTAGAGCGGCAGCACCTCCGTACCGGGTAGCCGCAGCGCCCGGAGCGCGTCGGCGGTGTCTCGGATCTCCCGCTCCCCGCTGAGGAAGACGAGGATGTCGCCGGACCCTTCCGCGCCGAGCTCACGGACGGCGTCGATGATGCCCTCGACCTGATCGCGCACCCCCACCCGTCCGACCTCGTCGCCGTCGGGGTCATCGGGGTCGTCCCGGTCCGGCGCCGCGGGACCCTCGACCACCAGGGGGCGGTAGCGGACCTCGACCGGGTAGGTGCGCCCGGACACCTCGACGATCGGTGCCCCGCCGAAGTGGTCGGAGAACCGCTTGGGGTCGATGGTCGCCGAGGTGATGATGATCTTCAGGTCGGGCCGCTCGGGCAGCAGCTGAGTCAGATAGCCGAGCAGGAAGTCGATGTTGAGGCTCCGCTCGTGCGCCTCGTCGATGATCAGCGTGTCGTAGCGGAGCAGCCGCGGATCGCGCTGGATCTCCGCGAGCAGGATGCCGTCGGTCATGAGCTTGACCAATGACGTGTCGCTGACCTGGTCGGTGAAGCGGACCGCGTAGCCGACCGCTCCCCCGAGAGGGGTGTGCAACTCGTCGCTGATCCGATCGGCGACGGTGCGCGCCGCGATCCGACGGGGCTGCGTGTGCCCGATCATCCCGCGGACGCCGCGGCCGAGCTCCAGGCAGATCTTGGGGATCTGCGTGGTCTTCCCCGAACCGGTCTCGCCGGCCACGATGACCACCTGGTTGGCGGCGATCGCGTCGGCGATGTCGGCGCGTCGGCTGCTGATCGGAAGTTCCGGCGGGTAGCCGATCGTCGGGAGCGCCGCGCGGCGGCGTTCCACCCGTCCTTCGGCGCGGGTGATCTGATCTGCCGCCTCGCTCAGGGCGCGTTCGCGAGCAGCGGGCCGGCGGATCCGGCGAGCCTGCTCGAGCCGGCGGCCTAGCGCGACCTCGTCGCGCAGCGTCAATGACCCGAGTCGCTCCCGAGATCTGCGAGCGACGGCGGCGATGGTGGGGTGGACATGCTCCGCTCAGGATAGGCGGGGGCGGGCGGTGTCGAAGTCGAGGATCGGCGGTGGGTAACCCCGGCGGCGCGGGTCGGCGGCCTCGAGCCGCCAGGGGCGGTGGATGGCCGGAGCGTCAAGGTCGGCGAGTTCCGGAACCCACCGACGTACGTAGTCTCCGTCGGGGTCGTAGCGTTCCGCCTGCCGGACCGGGTTCAGAACCCGGTTCGGGCGGGTGTCGTTTCCGGTGCCGGCCAGCCACTGCCAGTTCAGGCAGTTGTTGGCGATGTCGCCGTCGACGAGGTGGTCGAAGAAGTGCCGGGCGCCTTCCCGCCAGTCGAGGTGGAGCGTCTTGGTCAGGAAGCTACCGGTGATCAACCTGGCCCGGTTGTGCATCCAGTCCTCGGCGAGCAGTTGCCGCATCCCGGCGTCGACGATCGGAATTCCCGTGCGCCCGTCCTGCCATGCGCGCAGCGCCTGCTCGTCGTCGCGCCACCGACCGCCGCGCGAGCGATAGTCCTCGCGGGCCGCCGCGGGCCGGGCAGCCAGCACCTGGTGGAAGAAGTCCCGCCAGGCAAGCTGCCGCACGAACGCTTCGGCGCCGTCGCCTGCCTTCGCGGCCGCGCGGGTCGCAAGATCGAGCGGTGAGAGACAGCCGAAGTGCAGGTATGGCGACAACCGGGACGTGGCATCACCGGACAGATCGTCGTGCCGCTCGTGATAGCCACCGACCCGGGCAGCGAGCCAGCGACGGGAGCGCCGCCGACCCTCGGATTCTCCGCCGACCCACGACACCGGGTCCGGTGGACGGCCCGGTGAACGGCTCGGTCGATGGCCCGCCGCCTAGCGGCAGCCGAGGGCAGCACCAGCCGCCGTGGCGCCGCCGAGATCGGTCGACGTGGCGTGACCCGCCAGCGGCGGAGATAGGGCGTGAAGACCGCGAAATGGTCCTTGTCCGCGCCGGTCGGGGTGATGCGTCCCGGCCCGACGACGGTGATCACCTCGTCATGGCACCGCAGAATGCGGCCCTGTGCCGCGAGCTCCCGGGCGAGTCGGGCCTGCCGCTGCTGCGCGTAGCCGCTCACGTCGGCCGAGAGGTGCACCTCGGCCGCGTTCGTCACCTCGGCGAGCCGGCAAACCTGCTCGACGAGCCGCCCCCGGCGTATGACGAGTTCGCCACCCAGATGACGGAGTTCGGCATCGAGGTCGGCGAGCGCTCCGGCAAGGAACCGGGCCCGCGGCGGGCTGGCGAACCCCAGGTCGGAGATGGCGTGGTCGTGGACGAAGAGGGGCAGGACATGGTCGGCAGCGGCCGCCGCCGCCAGCATCGGGTTGTCATGCACCCGAAGGTCGCGGGTGAACAGCGCGATCGCCGTGCGGACCATCGGATCCCCTCGCTGGTAGCAAGACAGTCTAGCGATTTGTGCAAATGTCTAGGTTGACGAGTCATTAGGCTGCAGAGGTGACCGCGCCGTCCGGAACCCCGAGCACGTCCCGGGAGATCGCGCTCGCCATCCGGCTTCTGATGCAGGCGGGTCGCGAGATGCAGACGGCCATGGCCCACAAGCTGAAGCTCGGCGAGACCGACCTGGCCGCCCTGGACGCGTTGACGTCCAGCCCCGCGCCCATGGGTCCGGTCGAGCTCAGCCACCGACTGCACATCAGCTCCGCGTCGGCCACGGCCCTCGTCGACCGGCTCGAATCAGCAGGTCACGTACGCCGGGACAGCCACCCGAGCGACCGCCGTCGTATCGTCTTGCACGCGAGTGACTCCGCCCGCGCCGAGGTCCGCGCGACGTTGGCCCCACTCCTCCATCCCCTCGCCCGCATCACCGAACGGCTCGATCCCGACGAGGCACGCACCGTGCTCACCTTTCTCGACGACGTCACCGGCGCCATGCGCGAGTTCACCGACGTCACCTCCGCCGCGGCCCGGGTCGCCCCCCGGGCCGGGACACCCGTCGCCGACCGCAGTGGAGACAGCTGATGGGCATCGTCCATTCCAGCGTGGTGGGCGCTCCGCTGACCGACGTGTTCGCCTGGCACGAACGGCCCGGTGCGATAACCCGGCTGAGTCCGCCCTGGCAGCCGATCCGGGTCGTCAGCGAGGCGTCGTCGTTACGCGACGGGCGTGCGGTGCTCTCCGTGACGCCGGGCATCCGATGGGTGGCCCAGCACAGCGGCTACAACCCGCCGTACCGGTTCGTCGACGAACTGATCTCCCTGCCGTTGCCGTGGCGGCACACGCACGAGTTCGCCGAGCAGGGCGCCGACGCGACCCGGGTCACCGATCGCGTCGACACCCCCGTTCCCGCCGCCCTGCTCCGCTCGACGTTTCTGTACCGCCATCGCCAACTCGCTGACGACCTGGCCGCGCACCGGCGGGCCGCCCGCTTCCGGCAACAGCCGCTCACGGTGGCGATCACCGGCTCCTCCGGGCTCATCGGGTCGGCGCTGGCGGCCTTCCTGACGACCGGTGGACATCGGGTGATCAGGCTCGTACGCCGTGCCGCGACCGACGACACCGAGCGCACCTGGCGGCCGGACGACCCGGCGCCGGACCTCTTCGACGGCGTCGACGCCGTGGTGCATCTCGCGGGAGTCTCCATCGCCGGCCGGTTCAGCGACAACCACAAGCAAGCCGTCCGCGACACCAGGATCGGGCCGACGCGCCGGTTGGCCGAGCTCGCCGGCCGCGCACCAAGCGGATCGCTGAGCTTCGTCGCGGCCTCCGCGATCGGCTTCTACGGACCGGACCGCGGCGACGAGGAGCTCACTGAGTCCGACGGCGGCGGGACCGGATTTCTCGCGGAGCTCGTCGCCGAATGGGAAGCGGCGGCCGCGCCGGCGCGCGAGGCCGGCGTGCGCGTCGTCAACGTCCGCACCGGAATCGTGCAGTCCCCCCGGGGCGGCACGCTGCAGATCTTCTACCCGCTGTTCGCCGCCGGGTTGGGCGGCCGTCTCGGGTCCGGCCGGCAGTGGCACTCGTGGATCGGTATCGACGACCTCGTCGACGTCTATCACCGCGCGCTCGTCGACCCTGACCTGTCCGGACCGGTCAACGCGGTCGCTCCGCACCCGGTGCGCAACAGCGAATACGCCGCCACTCTCGCCCGGGTGCTGCACCGACCCGCGCTGCTCCCCGTCCCGGCCGCCGGCCCCCGACTGCTCCTCGGCGCCGAAGGCTCGACCGAGCTCGCCGGAGCCAGCCAGCGGGTCGTCCCCGGGCGGCTGCTCGATGCCGGCCATCAGTTCCGCTATCCCGACCTCGAGCCGGCGCTCCGTCACGTGCTCGGCCGCACCGGCTGACCGGACGTCACCCGGTGGCGTCGCGGTACTCCTTCGCCAATCGTTTCGGTGCCCGCAAGAGCCACGCGTCGACGATCAGCTCGTCGAGTTCGTCAACGGCGATCCGCTCGAGGCGCACCAGGACCGCCGGGTATCCGTCGAAGTGCGGTGTCGTGAAGAAGACGGCGGGGTCGTCGCCGACCAGCGCCTCCTTGACGCCGACGTCGGCGACACGGACGCCGAGGATCGGCCCGTCCGGGGCATCGTCGCCGAGGGCGTCGAGATCAGCGCGTCGCAGCGGGCGTTCCCACACGAATCCCTTGTCCTTCACCCGCCAGTGCGGACTACCCCATGAGCTCTGCTCACTCGTCTCCGGCAACGCCAGTGCGATCCGACGGACGTCCTCCCAGGTGGCCACGGGTCAACACTTTAGGGCTTCGGACCGCTCAGGCGATGATGTGACCGCCGTTGACCGCGAGCCGCTCCCCGGTGACGAAGCCGGCCCCGTCGGAGGCGAGATACAGCACCGCCGCGGCCACGTCGGAGGGACTCCCGAGGTGCCCGAGCGGGACCTCCTCGGCGTACGCCTGGAGCTCCTCCGCCGTCGCTGCCGAATGACGCTCGACCGGGATCCAGCCGGGGGCGACGAGGTTGACCGTGATCCCGTGCGGGCCGAGCTCGCGGGCCCATGTCCGGGTCAGGCCCAGCTGCGCACCCTTGGCCGACGAGTACGCCGACAACCCGGGCTCGGCCCGCTCGAAGAGGTCGGATCCGATATTGATGATCCGGCCGCGACCGCGTGCCTTCATACCCGGAAGAACCGCCTGCACGAGCAGGGTCGGGCTCTTCACGAAGAACATCAGCTGGTCGAGAAGGTCGTGCCAGGTGAGGTCCTCGACCGCGATGGCCGGCTGCGGGCCAGTGGCGTTGACCACCAGTACGTCGACCGCGCCACAACGGCTCTCGATGTCGGAGACCAGGCCGCTCACTGCCTGCTCATCGGTGACGTCGGCGGCGAAGAAGTCGGCGCGGCCGCCGGATTTCTCGATCCCGGCCGCGACTTCGGGCGCGGTCGATGATCCGGCGAGGTCGTTGACCGCGACCACATATCCTTCGGCCCCCAGCGCCCGGGCGATATCGGCGCCCAGTCCCCGTCCGGCACCGGTCACGAGGGCGACGCGGTCGGCCGGTGGCTCGGTCACAACTCCCCTGGCCCGTCGTAGATCATTCCCATAGCTTCCCGCACCTCACCGAGCGTGCGGTCGGCGAGGTCGTTCGCCCGCGCATTCCCCCGCTCGAGAATCCCGTGCAGGTAGGCAGAGTCGGCCGACAGAGCTGCGCGCCGCCGCCGCAGCGGACGGAGATGTTCGTTGACGGCTTCGGTGACGAGGGCTTTCAGCGCCGCGGCGCCGCGGTCCCCGAGGGAGTCGGCGAGGTCCGTCGGATCCGTCCCGGTGCACAGGGCCGCGATGAGCAGGAGACTCGCGACTTCGGGACGCTGCTCCGGGTCGTAGGTGATGGTGCGCACGGCGTCGGTCCGGGCTCGACGAATCAGCGCCGCGGTCTGATCCTCGGTCGCGCGCAGTTCGATGGCGTTGCCGCGGCTCTTGCTCATCTTGGTGCCGTCCACACCGAGGAGGACGGGAGCGCTGGTGAGCAACGCATGGGGCTCGGCGAAGACGTCGCCGTACCGCTCGTTGAACCGCCTGGCGATCAGCCGGGTGGTCTCGACGTGCGGGAGCTGGTCCTTGCCCACCGGTACCAGGTTTGCGTGGCAGAACAGGATGTCGGCAGCCTGATGGACCGGATACGTCAGCAGCAGTCCGCTGAGCGCCCGTGATCCCGTCGCGGCTGCCTCCGCTTTGACCGTCGGGTTGCGCGACAGCTCGGCGGCGGTGACCAGGCTGAGAAACGGCAGCATCAGCTGGTTCAGCGCGGGAACGGCGCTGTGCACGAACACCGTCGCGGTGTCGGGGTCGATACCGGCGGCGAGGTAGTCCAGGAGCAGGGCGCGGACGTTCGCGGAGAGCGCGCCGACACCGTCCCGATCGGTGATCACCTGGTAGTCAGCGATGACGACGATCGTCCCGACGCCGGCCCGTTGCAGCCGGACCCGGTTCACCAGCGTCCCGAAATAGTGCCCGAGGTGCAGGGCGCCGGTGGGCCGATCACCGGTGAGCACCCGGAACCGGTCGGGGTGGTCCGCGATCTCGTTCTCGAGGTGGGCACTGCGTTCAGCTGATGCAGTGAAGGAATCGCTTGCGGTGATCGTCATGGAAGGCTCCCGGATCGGGGAGCCGCCCCCGGTGTCCGTCAGCCGAAACCAGCCGCTCTCGAGCCACCCGGAGGCGGCTCGGGACAAGGTCGGGTCAGGGCCGCCGAAGAGACGGCGACCACCACGTACGCGGGGCGAGCGGCATACCGAAAAGGATAGTCATCGGCCGCTGCCGGCGCGAGGACATTGTGCGCGATCTCATCGCGTGGGCCGACGGAGCATGAACCAGTTGGGTACGCCGAGCACGGCGGCCTCGCCGGTGACGGTGTAGCCGTGCCGCTCGTAGAACCGCACGTTCTCCGGCTTGTCGGTCTCCAGGTATCCCACCTGACCGGCGGCATCGAGTCGGGCGCAGTACTCGCCCATCACCCGCGTCCCGATCCCTCGACCCTGCAACGTCGCGTCCACGGCGAGCGGACCGAGGTGGGAGTGCGGCTCGTCGGGGTCGTGCTCGGCCCAGATCCCGAGCCAGGTGTTGACCCGCCTGCTCGTTCCGGCGCCCATCATGAGCAGGCCCGGAAGGAACCGGAGGCGCTGGCCCGGCGAGGGCTGACAGGTCCCGGCCGGGGCGACGCCGGACACGGCCACCAGCGTCGTCCCGTCGACGGCGCAGAGCGGCTCCTGCCTGCTGAACACCCGGAAGAACGTCGCGAACATCTGCTCCAGCGAACGCCGGCGTCGATCGGGATCGGCGCCGAATGCCGCGAGATGGACGGGGTTGTCGCGCATTCCGCGCGCCAGCAGCGCCACGGCGGCGCCCGTCTGCCCGCCCTGCAGTGCTCGGACCTCGATCACGAAAAATCCCTTCGCGCCGCGGCACTGCTGCCGACGAGATCTGCCTGGAGCACGATCCTCTCCGATATCCGTCGCGGTAACGACATCACACGCCAGGTTGTACCGTCACCGTATGCGGGTGGTCATCGCGGGTGGACACGGGAAGATCGCCATGCGGCTCGAGCGTCTACTCGCCGCCCGCTCGGACGATGCCGTCGGTCTGATCCGCAGCCCCGATCACCGCGACGACCTCCGCGCGGCCGGCGCGGAGCCGGTGCTCTGCGATCTCGAGGCCGCCGGCGTGGACGAGGTCGCGGGGCACCTCGCCGGAGCCGATGCCGTGGTCTTCGCGGCCGGCGCGGGTCCGGGCAGTGGTGCGGCGCGAAAGGAGACCGTCGACCACGCGGCCGCCGTCCTGTTCGCCGACGCCGCGATGCAGGCCGGCGTCCGACGTTATCTGCTGGTGTCGTCCGTCGGCGTGGACACGCCGCCGCGGGCCGGGACCGACGAGGTGTTCGCCGCCTATCTGCGGGCGAAGAAGGCCGCCGAGGTCGACCTGCTCGCCCGCGACCTCGACCTCACCGCGCTGCGTCCGGGCAGTCTCACCGACGCGGCGGCTACTGGTCGCGTCCTGCTCGCACCGCCGGCCGGTCACCGCGGCGAGATCGCGCGTGACGACGTCGCGGCGGTGCTGGTCGCGCTGTTGGACGAGCCGCGCACCGCCGGAATGGTGCTCGAACTGATCGGCGGCGATACGCCCGTCGCCGAGGCCGTGCAGGCACTGCTGCAATGAGCTCGGGGATAATCAGCGCATGACTGAGCGCAAGCCGCCCGGGATGAGCTTCGAGACGTGGATCGATGTACAGATCCGCGAGGCGATGGAGCGCGGCGAGTTCGACAACCTGCCCGGCGCGGGCAAGCCCATCCCCGACCTCGACAGGCCGTACGACGAACTGTGGTGGATCAAGCAGAAACTGCGCCGCGAGAAGTTGTCGTTCCTGCCGCCCACGCTGGCCTTGCGCAAGGAGGCCGAAGACGCAGCGGCCGCGGTCGCCACGGCGAAGTCGGAGACTCAAGTACGCCAGATCATGACCGACATCAACGAGAAGATCCGGGCGGCGATCCGGCGGCCGACCTCGGGGCCGCCGTTGAATCTGATGCCGTTCGATGTCGAGCGGGTCGTCGCCGACTGGCGGGACGCTGTCCGGCAGCGGGCCGCGGCCGCGCCGGTCGAGCCGACTGTCACCGAGGCCGTCGCACCCGCGCCGCCGAGGTGGTGGCACCGGCTGGCCGGTCGGGCTCGCGCCGGCTGAGTGGTCAGGACTGCATAGCGGCGCTCAGATCGCGACCGGATCCTGCTCGTCGTCGAGAAGGATGAACCACACGGCCTTGCCGGTCGGACGAGCCCGCACACCCCACGCAGTGGCCAAGGCGTCGATGACCTGCATTCCCCTGCCGCCGGTTGCGCGGAGTGAGTGGGGTCGAACCACGGGCCGGCCGGGGTGGTCGTCGAGGACGGAGACCTGCACACCCCATCGGGCGCCGTGAATCATGACCGCGATCGGCGGGCTGCCGTGGCGCACCGAGTTCGTGACCAGCTCGGAAACCATCAGGACCACCGCGTCGCGCGCCGACTCGGTGATGGCTGAAGACCTGTCCCAGACGAAGTCGCGGGCGCGACGTATCGCGGACGGCTCAGCACGAAGGCGCAGCACCGAAGACGTCGGTCCGTGCGTGCCAGCCATCCGAGATCTCCTCCACCGGGTTGGCTAATCCAACCCTCAAGGACGGTTTACCCGGAGCGATGGTGACCGAACCGCCAATCTATGTCGCGGGGCGAGGTTGGGCTGAGATCCGGGCCGCGACGGCCAATGCACCAGCAGCCCGCCGAGCGAAGTGCGCTGCCCGTCGACGGTGCTCGGCAGCGAAGTGATGCCGTTCGAGGGAGTAGACGCTGAGCGCGCCGACGACTTGTCCCGGTGGGCCGATCGGGACCGACAAGGAGCTGCGCAGTCCATGGGCGTAGGCGTCCGTCGAACCGCTGCCCCACCGGTCGTCGCCGGAGAAGTCGTCGACCTGCACGACCTCGCCCGTGTTGAGGGCATGTAAGGACGGGCCAAAACGAGGCGCGTACTGCACCCTGTCGAACCGGCCGGCGAACGCTCCTCTCGTTGCCCCACATCCGTTTCGCTGGTCCGTGCGGGCAGTGATTTCGCAGGATGTCTCCGAGCCGAATTCGCGGACGGCCAGCTTGGCGATTCGTTCGAGGAATTCGTCGAAGGTGTCCGTGCCGATCAGCAACTCGTACGGCGCGTCTGCCCCATCATGATGATCGAGGCGCGATTCGGCAGAGGGAGAGGGGATGGTCACAATCCCCCCTCGAACTCCACGCAGGAGGTCCGTCAGCAGCGTCTGCACGGCTGCTGTGATCGCCGAACCCACGTTAGAAAGAGTTCTACTCACCATCCCCGAGCGACGCGGTGGAAACATCGGAATTCGCGGCACTCAAGTACGGAACGTCATGGTCGGCGTACGACCCACAAATGATTGCTTTCCGTAAGGCAGACAACCCCCGCCACCAACACCGTCATCGATCAGCGACATTCGGGTTGGGGCCCATACCGACGGGTAGGAAACTACTACTTACGGCCCGGGACAACCTGGTCCGAGGAGGCGTTTCACTCATGGCCAGCCCACTCATTTCGACGTCGTCGGTGCTGGGCCTTGCGCGCCGGCCACACGCACCGCGCCGGGCCCGTGACTTCGTCCGGGAGAGCCCGGTATTCGTGACCGAGCCCGCTCGTGAGGCAGCAACACTCGCAGTTTCCGAGCTCGTCACGAATGCCGTCGTCCACGGTCGGCCGCCCATCGTGCTCAGCGTCGAACGAGCCCGGTCGGACGTGCAGATCACCGTTGCCGACGACGATCCGACGTGGCCTGTGCTTCGTCCGCGTTCCCGCGACGCCGTCGACGGCCGCGGAATGCAGGTCGTCGACGCTGTCGCGAAGTCCTGGGGCGTACGGGATCGACTGGTCGGCAAGGCTGTCTGGCTACTTGTTGATGACGAACGACCACCTTCCGAAGCCGCTGCCTGACGGGCCTCGCCCGGACTAAGTCAGTTCTCGACGGCCATCTCGCCGAGCCGGGACCAGTCGTCCTGCGGAACCGTCATGTTGACGATTCGAGGCGTCTCGACGAGATGCGGAGGAAGCGTCTTTCGGGCGTTCGCGAAATGCGCGGACTGTACGTGGGCGGCGCCGGCGTCATCGTCGCGGAAGGCCTCGACCACGACGTACTCCGAAGGGTCGTCCACGCTGCGCGACCAGTCGAACCACAGGCAGCCGGGTTCGTTTCGGGTGGCTTGGGTGAACTCCTGGCTAATGGTGGGCCACGCGTCTGCGTCCTCGGGCCGGACCCGGAACTTGGCGGTGATGAAGATCATGAACCTCTCCCCTTCGAGCCGCAGGAGGCTCCTCGGCAAACCTGTCCCGAGTCACCGCAGTCAGGGTGCCAATCGGTGATCCGCGCCGTCAACTCCGCATCAGTCGTGCCGTACCGCACCTGTCCACGCGTGGATCATTCGCTTCCCCTCCCATGATCGTGATCGGATTCGCTCGGCGTTTCGCGGCTTTATCCGATCACGATCAACTTGGTGGCGTCTCAGCCTGCGGCGGCCGCCTCGGCCACCAACGCCTCGCGGTTGGCCAGGATGAAGTCCTTCAACGCCGTCGGCTTCAGGTCGATCGACGCGAGGTCCTCTCCACGCAGATCTATCCGCTCCGGGTCGTAGCCACCGCGCGACGAGTCCTCGAACTCCGGGCCATTGCGGGTCGTCATATCCAGCTTCGTGAGCCGGGCCACGAAGAAGTGCTGCACGGCCACGCCCGCACCGGACGGTGCGCTGAACAGGAATACCGAGCAGCGCCGGACGCCTCGGCGCCCAGTTCCTCGGCCAGTTCCCGATGGAGCGCAGCCTCAACCGAAGCGTCGGTGTCCTCGACGCCGCCACCCGGCGCGGTCCAGTACGGGGCCCGTCCCGGCTTCGTCCGCTTGATCAACACCAGTCGATCGTGGTCGTCGATCAAGATGGCGCGGGCCGCCCGTCGTCCAAAGCGCACGACGGGATCCGGCGTCACCGCTTCACCGGATAACGCAGACGGAGGACGTACGTCGTACCCATTGCTGCTGCTCCATCTCCCCGAACTGGCCAGTTGGCTACCCGCATTCAGAGCGGAGGGCGTGGGATTCGAACCCACGAGGAGCTTGCGCTCCTAGCGGTTTTCAAGACCGCCGCACTAGGCCACTATGCGAGCCCTCCTGACCTGCGGTTTAGTCGCAGGGTCTGAGCCCATCAGGCCCATGGTCCCGCGACTGTCGCGCAGGGTCGACACCGGCACCCGTCGGGGGATGACAGTGCCAAGGTCGGGGTGAAGTGTTTCACGGTCGCCAGCGAGGACTGCATCAATTCGGGCGTCGGCGACCTCCTGCTGGCGGTCGAGGCGGTCGGCACCAGCGCGGATTCCGTAGCGTCGGCATCGCCCGTCCGGGCGACCCAGCCCCGCCCCTGCCACTCGGCCGGTGGATGCCGATGTGGTACGCACCCATGGCGACGTCATCGCTCGGTGAGGACTGATAAGGAGAGGTGTCGAAGATGAAGGCGATCGTGGTCACGGACCAGGCTGCGGGAACAGCCGGGATGACGCTGGCGGAGCGGCCCGAGCCGCCGGCAGCGATAAATGACGTCATCGTTCAGATCCATGCGTCGGGATTCGTCCCGACCGAGATGGAGTGGCCGTCGACCTGGGTCGATCGCGCCGACCGGGACCGAACACCGTCGATCCCCGGGCACGAGCTGGCCGGAGTGGTCACTGCCCTCGGATATGGCACGACTGGGCTGTCTGTGGGACAACGGGTGTTCGGCCTCGCCGACTGGCATCGCGACGGCACCCTGGCGGAATATGTGGCGATCGAGGCACGCAACCTCGCGCCCCTGCCAGGTGATGTCGACTTCATCGTGGGCGCGAGCCTGCCAATCTCGGGACTCACGGCGTGGCAAGGTCTGTTCGCACACGGCCGCCTTCATGCGGGGCAGAGCGTGCTCGTGCACGGCGCGGCCGGCGCGGTCGGGACGATGGTGACGCAACTCGCCCGTGAGTTCGGCGCCTACGTGGTCGGCACCGGTCGCGCTGCCGATCGCCCGAAGGCGCTCGACTTCGGCGCGCAGGAGTTCGTCGACCTCGACGACGACGCCCTGGAAGACATCGGCGGAGTCGATCTGGTTTTCGATGTCATCGGCGGCGACATCCAGGCGCGGTCCGCAGGCCTGATCCGGGCCGGAGGAACGCTGGTGTCCATCGTCGGGCCGATCGAGGCACGGCCCGCGGACGGCTTGGCGATCGACTTCGTGGTCGAGACCGATCGCGCCCAACTGTGTGAGATCGTCCAGCGGGTACGGGACGGACGACTCCGGACGAACATCGGCGACGTCGCGAGCCTCGACGACGCCGTTGCAGCCCTCAACCCGACCGGGCGGCGCAAGGGGAAGTCGATCATCCGTGTTCGTCCGTAAGGACTCAGTACAGCAACCAGTCCTGTCGTCCTCCTGGACCGGCGAGCCGCGTGGTCAGCGGCGCAGTGCTGCCGCTTGGAGCCGCGCAGCGATGACGGAGACCGCCAGGATGACGGCACTGAAGACGATCAACGCGGACGGGCTGCTATCACGTGCGTGGCGGCGGTGAGCAGGACGGGCGCCGGGCGGAGGCCCAGGTAGGCGACGAGGAAGAACATGGAGAGAACTCCGGCGGTCGACGACGGCTTGGCGGTGGTGATTGCGACGGTGAGGGCAGCCTTGAACAGCAGGCCGCGCAGGCGCCCGCGATCGCCGATCCGAGCAGGTAGACGGTCAGCGATGGGTTGTAGAGAGCGACGACGACTAGGGCCATGCCGACGGGCACGCAGATGAGTCAGAGCACGAGCATCGGAACGACGGCCAGCTTCGCGAAGAGGGTCTGGACGAGGGCGGATACGCCGAGAACGAGGAAGCCGGCTAGTCCCAGATGAAGGGGGAGCTCTCGTGCAGCTCGCCGTGCACGATGAGGGAACCGACCGAGGAGAACAGCCCAAAGATTGCGAATGAGCAGAATGCCACCGCCGCTGCGCCGATGAAGACGGTCTTCTGCGCCTGGCGTAGGACGAACTTGGCTGGGCGGGTGGAGGTTGGCAGCGCGCGGTCGACCGTTTCCGGGCTGACGCTGACCGAGATCGCGCCGATGACCATCAGCGCGATGAACAGCAGGTAGGACGTGGTGAAAGGGTGTCCGACCAGCGCAGGAGAGCACCTGCCACTAACGGGCCCAGCGACAGGCCGCCGAGATTGGCCACCGAGGCGACGGTCGCCGGCCGGCGCGAGTGCGGCAGCGCGGAGTGGCCGCCGATAGAGATCGGTGAGGTAGCTCGTCGCGGTCGAGGCCATCAAACCGACGGCGAAGCCGTCAGGACGCGTCCGATCAGCAGCCGGGTAGCGTCGGCCACCACGCCATGACCGCGGCGGCCGCGATGCCGAACGCGAGGGCAGGAACGATGATGCGCCGCGGCCCAGCCGATCGGAGAGATGACAAAGAAGTACAGGCTGGTGCTTGCACCGATGACTATGCAGGCGAAGGCGAGTGTCACCATCGTCGAGCTGAGCGTGCGTGCGGCGTAGAGCGGCCACAGCGGTGTCGGGACGGTGCCGAACGCCTGCAGCGACACGAATGCGGCAGCCACCAACCAGAATGACGATGTTGTGCGGTATGACGCCGTGCGGCTCTGATGGTTGACAACCTCTGCGGTGCCGCAGCGATCGTCGAGTGTTCTGTCATTGGCCAGTCTCCTGTCCTGACGGGTGTTCCTTCCTGGGTTCGTTTGCGTCAACCACGGCCGTCAGAGGGCCGATGCCGTCCGGCGGCAGCCTGCACAGATACATTTCATCTGCCTGACAGATGATGCTGTCGGGCTAGGCTGCGGTTCAGGCCGAGGAGAGCGGTGGCCGATGGAACTCAGACAGTTGCGTCACTTCCTGGCGCTGGTCGAGGAACGCAGCATCACGCGCGGCCGAGCGCGAGCTCATCGTGCAGTCAGGCCTGTCGAACTCGATCCAGGCCTTGAGCGCGAACTCGGAACTCCGCTGTACATCCGCGGAACTCGGCCCATTCGACTCACCGCGGCCGGCGAGGCTTTGGTCGGCGCGGCCCGCCGAACCTTGACCAGCGCCGCGCAGGCGGAAGAGGCCGTGCACCACACCGCGACGCGCTCATCGGCACACTGCGCATCGGCGTCTCGCTCTCCGCTCAGCATCTGGTGCCGTTCGCTTCCTACCTCGGCGAGTTCACTCGCGATCACCCGGCATCGACCTGCACCTGCAGTACGCGCCGGACTGACGATGATCTCGATGGTCCAGGCCGGAGAACTGGACTGCGTGATCGGCCTGCGTCAGTCAGGTTCCAGGCCTCCGAATGACGCGCCTGGCGCACGAGCCGCTGCATCTCGTCTGCCGTTCTGATCACCGCCTGGCCGACCTGGCAAAGGTCGACTTGACGCAACTCGCCAACGAGCGGTTCGTCGAGGTGCCGCCGGGGTGGACTGCTCGCCTGTTGAGTGACGCCGCGTTCGCCGGCGAAGGCATAACCCGCCGCGTCGTCTGTGAGATCGGCGATTGGGAACTGTTCCTCGATCTGGTCAGTGCGGGCGTCGGCATCGGCTTCGCTCCGGCCGGCCTGCAGTACCCGGTGCTGACCGCACCAGACGGCCTTCTGCGGCTCGTCGCGGTCGAGGGTGTGCGCCTGGAAAGGCACATCTATCTGATCCTGCCTTCGCCGGGCGAGATCAGTCGGCAGCACGGCGGTTCGCCGATCAGCTGCTGCGCAGCGCCGTGGAGGCTGACCGGTGGGACACCCGGTTACGATCACGCCGTGACCTTCAGGGACGACTTCGACGGCCACGACCTCGACCGCTCGGTCTGGATACCCCACTATCTGCCGCACTGGAGCTCGCGCGCCGAGAGCGCCGCGACGTACGACGTCACTGACTCGCAGTTGCGGCTGTCGATTCCGCCCGAGCAGGGTCTGTGGTGTCCCGACGAGCACGAGGAGCCGCTGCGCGTCTCGGGCGTGCAATCCGGCGTTTTTTCCGGCGACGTCGGCAGCACCGTCGGCCAGCAGCCGTTTCGTGACGGGCTGCGGGTGCGCGAGGCCCAACCGACACAGTGGGGCTGGACGCCGCACTACGGCGTCATCGAGGCCCGCGCACGGATGGAGCTGACACCTCGCTCGATGGCCTCGGCATGGCTGGTGGGCATCGAGGACGAGCCACATCGCTCGGGTGAGATCTGCATCTTCGAAGTGTTCGGTGACGCGATCGACTCGACCGGACCGGCGGTTGGCATGGGCATCCACGTGTTCCGAGACCCTGCCTTGCGCGAGGATTTCGGCACGCCGCGACTGCCGATCGACGTGGCCAACTTCCATGTCTACGCCGCCGACTGGCGACCCGGCCGCGTCGACTTCTTCGTCGACGAGAAGCACCTGCGCACCGTCCAGCGAGCGCCCGACTACCCGATGCAGATGATGATCGGAGTCTTCGATTTTCCCGCGAGTCGGGCAGCGGCGGATCACGCTGGGCACGTACCGCAGTTTGTGCTCGACTACACGCGCGAGGGCTGAGCGTCGGCTGTGACCTGCACGCGGTCGGTGTAGAAGGCGACGTGGTTGGCGATCGCGGCCATTGCGGGGTGCGGTGTCGGATAGGTCCAGACGGCGTCCGCGATTTCTTTGCCGCCACCCAGTACGACGTCGTAGTAGGACGCATCGCCCTTGTACGGGCAGTAAGTTCGTCTGCTGCTGGGGCGAAGTGAACCGCGGACGACGTCGTCGACCGGGATGTAGTGCACCGGTGGGTATCCGGCCTCGCGCAGGGTGAGCGCTGCCGTGGTGTCGGCGATGACGGTATCGCCGACGCGCGCGGTGACGCGGTGAGTGTCGCGATCGATGGAGATCGGGTGGTTCCGGTCGGGGACCAGTATCTGGTTAGCCACCGTTCTGCCTCCTGTTAGGTCGGCGTAGCTGCGGCGCGTTGCCAGGCTTAGACGGCGGTGCGGCCGCCGTCCACCGGGAAGACAGCACCGGTAACGTAGCCGCTCTTGTCCGAGGCAGAAACACGATCACCTCGGCGATCTCCTCGGGTTCGGCGGCCCGCCCCACCAGCGTCGTGCGGCCTAGGGCCTCGATGCGCTCTGGTTCGGCGCCGTTGCTGAAGACCGGGCCGGGCGCGACGGTGTTGACCCGGACACCGTCCGGACTGAACTCAGCGGCCCACGCCCGGCTCATCGCAGTCAGCGCGGCCTTGGTCGCACCGTAGGCGGCGCCGCCGGCGAGACCGACGCGGCCGGCATGCTGTCGACGCTGATGATGCTGCCCCGCCCGGCCTTCGCCATCCGCGGACCGAGTGCGGCGACCAGCTGGTAGGCGGAGCGCACGTTGCTCGCGAACAGCCGATCGAAGGTGGCCGTGTCGAGTTGGTCGGTCGGTCCGAACCAGGAGAAGCCGCCGTTGTTGACCAGGACGTCGACCTCGCCGGCCTCGTTGGCGAGCCGCTCGACGTCGGCGGCATCGGAGAGGTCGGCGCCAACGAACGTGCGTGCCCACCCGCCGCGGTAATCTCCTCGACCGTAGCGGCGCCACGCAGCGGATCCCGTCCGTGAACGACCACGTCGAAGCCCTCGCGGGCGAGGGCGATCGCGGTCGCCTTGCCGATACCGCTGGTGGAACCGGTGACCAATGCGATCCGAGTATGCAGTTCCTGGTCCATTCGCTCAGTCATGGTTCCTCCCTCGCTTGGGTAGACCTGTCTGTCTGGTCTATATCGAATACCATAGACAGGTCTGTCTACTCATGTCAACGCCCGCGCGGCCGGTGGTCAGATGCCGACATGCGCGCTAAAGTAGACAGGTCTGTCTGAAGGAGAGGACTCGATGAGCAGTACCGCGACGACCCCGACCGTGGGCCGGGCTTCCGCGCGGGATCGGCTGCTGGCCGCGGCCGACGAACTGTTCTATGCCGAGGGCGTGCAGAGCGTCGGCATCGACCGCATCATCGAGCACGCCGGCGTCGCGAAGGCTTCGCTGTACAACCTGTTCGGGAGCAAAGAGGCGCTCGTCAACGCCTATCTGGAGTCCCGTCACCGCGGCACGCTCGAATCGTTGAAGGCCTCCGTCGCGCGACACCGCGACCCGCGCAAACGACTGCTGGCTGTCTTCGACGCACAGGCCGAGCTCTTCGCCGACCCGGGCTTTCGTGGCTGCGCCATCGTCACCGCCACCGCCGAGGCACCCGACGGCAGCCTGATCGACAAGGCCGCTGACGACTACCGGGCGGAAATGCTGGACCTCCTCGCCGACCTCGCCCGGGATGCCGGCGCCGCCAATCCGGCACGGCTCGCCCGGCAGCTTCAGTTGGTCTACGACGGGCCGGTGTCGCGGCACGTATGGACCACGACGGCCATTGCGCGAGGTGGCGAGCGCAGCGAGGCTCTGCTCGACGCGTCACTCTGACGAGGCGAGGCCGGTCCACCCACCGGGAAGCTCGGTCGGGTGAACCCGACGACAGGGCTACATTTCACTCGCTGTGTCGCTAGAGTGTCAATCAATTCAGCGCTCGAACGACAACGGAAGAGTGTGGCCGTGGAGGAGCTAGCACACCGTGTCCGAGACCTGCTCGTGGCCGGAGAGGAGTACCGGTTTGTCTTCGCGCGCCGCGCCGGTATCGGTTTGACGGATGCATCGGCGCTCGGACACCTCTTCCACAGTGGCCCGCAAAGCCCCAGTCAGATCGCCGCCCGGCTCAACCTGACTCCGGCCAGCGTGACCGCCCTCGCCGACCGGCTTGACGCCGCCGGCTACCTCAGCCGCACGCCCCATCCGCGCGATCGTCGGCAGAGCGTCCTCGCCCTCACCCCGGCCGGCACCGAGTTGATGAACGACAGCTTCGCGGCCTTCACGGCCGACATTGGCGAGGCACTCGTGGATGAGCCGGCGGATCGGCTGAAGGAGACGAGCTTCCTGCTCGAACGGATCTCCGTCGGTCTGCGGGCACAGGTCGTCAGCGCTGGACGTGGCCGCCCGTCCGGAACTATCGCCCGCGGACCCCGCCGATAGCAGCAACCGGCGCACCGTGCCCTAGCGGAATCGCGTCGCCGGTCCGTCATTCGCGTCGGCGGTAGGTCGCGCAGGGTTCGCGCCCACAGTCATCGACCCCGCACCCGATCGTGGGCGAGAGTGTGGCCGCGACCTCCCGGTCGACTCGCGATGACCGCTGCTGTCGGCGGGTGATGCCGGACCGCCCGGCCCAGACGAGCAGGCCGACGATCAGCGCTCCCCCGAGCAGAATCGGCAGGTTCCACGTGCCGTCGTGCTGTGCCCCCTCGACGGCTGCGAGGAACGCCGCGGCGACAACCGCTGCCAGCACAAACGCGTGCCAACCGGGGCGTTCGGCGGTCTCGACATCTCTGGCTGCGGCGTCGTGCGCGTGCATCCGGTCGGCGAGTTCCTGACCGTGCCCGTGGCGCCGCTGATTTGCCGCGACCAGGCCGTCGTGCGCGGCTCGTTCACCAGCCGTGATCCGCTCGGTGAGCTGTCGTCGAGCCCGATTCAGCAGGTGCTGCTGACGACTCGCCGCGCTGGTGGTCATGATTCACGACCTCGCCGCTGCCTGACGATGCACTTAGTGTGACTGTGCCTACTCTCAGTAACAGTGCCGCACGGCCCTTAGCCTGTCAATCAGTTCGGCGGCCTAAGGGCCGAATGCCACGCTGACCTCGAGATGTCAGGCCACCACCGTGGCCGTCGCCCCGATCTGCACCCAGTGGTACAGCCACGCCATCGTCGGGGTCGGCAGGTGGATGCAGCCGCGCGAGCCCTGCGTGCGATACCGCGGGCTGCCGAACGACATGGTTTGCCAGGACGCATCGTGGAAACCGAAATCCCCATAGAACGGCAGCCAGTAGTGCACGAAGTCGGAGTACCCGGGGCCGTTGAGGTAGCGGTCGGTTTCCTTGCCCGTGATCTCCCAGGTGCCCGTCGGGGTGGAACTGTCGTCGGCCACCTTGCCGGTCGTGACCGCGCTCGTCTTCACCTGACGACCGCGGTCACACATCCACGCCCGCTGCTTGCCGATGCTCACCAGGATGAGTTGGGGCTCGGTATTCCCGGCGCAGACGTCGACCCGAGGGTGCGGCGAGCGCGATGGCGCGGGGGCGGTCCGCGCATGCCGAGGGGGTCGCAGCGCCTCCGGCCGTTCCTGCACCGGGCTGGTCCCCGAGCGGGCGGCCAGCGCGGACCGGTCGTAGGCCGTGCGGTCGACCGTCCCGGAGTGAAGTATCGAATCGGCAGGAGCCAGAACCAGGACCGTAGCGACGACGAGAACCGGAACGGCGATTATCCGCCAGCCGTAGGACGCGACGAACCGACGGAGTGCACCCATTCAGAACTCCCCCCGTGACGGCTCCGGACACACGTCGGTCGGACCGCGAAGCAACTCTCTCACGGCGCCGTCGTTAGCGGCAGGGCCACGGACAAACCCGCCCGACCCGACCGGATCCGCACGGCGGCGTGCGTCGTCAGCTCGGGCTGATCTCGATCAGGACAGCGCCGGGCATCGGCAGCCGGAAGGTGAACGACAACTCGGCCGGGCAATGGGCCTCCTTCCGCGCAGGCTCCGGCTCGGCAAGCTCCTCGCCGACCCGAATCCTGGCCAGCTGGTCCTCCGTCGGGTCCTGCGGCGCGCCTTCCTGCAGCCACAGCGTGTGGGTGTTGCTGGTGTCGGCGTCGATGCAGTGTCGGCTGATCGTCACTGCACGGTGGACCGCCGGCAGGTTGGTGACGGTGACGTTCACCGGCGCTGTGTCGGTCCGGTACTGGTCGTCGTCGTGCCGCCAGACGATGAGTGCGACCCGACCGTCCTCGGCGACCGAGGCGAGACCACCGACCTCGCCCGGGCCCGACCCCTGCGACTCGACCGAAAGCCGGGTCGGACCGAGCCGGTCGAGCATCCGGTAGCCGTTGACCACCGGCGCCGCTAGATCACCTGCGGTGAAGAAGCTACGCGTTCCCTCGAAGTAGCGATCACCCTCCAGATACCACGCCCACGCGGTCGCTCCGGTGATGCCGCGACGCCGAGGGCTGTCGAGGTCGAGCAGTCGCTTCGTCAGCTGGAGCTGGAAGACCGGGTAGTAGGCGGTGTTGCGGAACGCGTAGTCGGGATTGTCGAAGACTCCGTAATGAGCGGGCACCCCCGGGTCGCACTCGTCCACCAGGACGGGGACGTCGGCGAGCGCGGGGAACGACCGGACGATGTCGAGATTTCCCTCGATCTCGGCCAGCATCTTCGCGCTGCTCGGCGACTGCTTCGCTCCGCCGCCGGCGCCGTAGGGACCCGCCGGCGTGTAGAGCCGTGGGAATCCCGGCGCTCCCTTGGTGTGGAAGGAGACGAAGTCGACCGGCGTACCGGCGTGTGCACAGTGCTCGAGGAAGCCGCGCAGGAAGTCCTGGCCGCCGCCCGTCGTCGCCGGTCCGCCGACCGGAGCGTCCGGCAGCATCGACTTCACCGCGGCCGCCGTGACGTCGTACAGCGCGCAGTACTCCTCGAGCGTCCCCTGCCAGTAGGCGATGTCCGGCTCGTTCCACAGCTCCCAGTACCAACGCGAGACCTCGGACCGCCCGTAGCGGTCGGCGAAGTGCCGCGCGGTCTCGGCAACGAGCGCACCCCAGCGGGAGAAGTCCTTCGGCGGTGACGCCCACAGATCGACCTCGTAGCGGCCGTACAGCGGCGGCATCGACACGAAGTCCGGTCCGGGCAGCTCCCGGGTCAGCGCGAACGGGCAGAACCCCAACTCGACAATCGGGCGCAGCCCCGACTCCACCCAGGCGTCGAACGCCTCGTCGACCAGGCGCCAGTCGTAGAACGGGTTGCCCGAGTCGTCCTCGTGGTAGACGTTGCCGCTGCTCCAGTGCGGCACAGCACGGCCGCTGCCGCTGGTGAAGATGTTGTGCGCCCGCACGGTGGTGCCCCCGCCGAGTACGTCGCGCAGCCGGGCCAGATTCCGCTTGCCGCGTGGAGTCGCCGTCCAGTTCAGTTCGTCATATCCGAAGCCGGCCCACACCCGCTCGAGCGGCCCGATCGCCGCTGCGCAGTCGACGGTGACGTCCGTGCGGTCGGACTCGTGAGACGGCACCGGTGACCCCTTCGTGGATGGGCGATGGCGACCGCACATTAGGACCATTTCGGACGGCCGGTCAACCGTCGGTGGCGACCCGTAGCCTCCGGCCATGACCTACGGACTGATCGGGAAGTTCTCCGCCGTGCCGGACGGGCGCGATGACCTCGTCGACCACCTGCTCCGGGCCGCGGCGCTGCTCGAGCGCGACCCGGGCTGCCTGCATTACGTCGTCAGCACCGCGGACGAGCCGGAGGCGGTGTGGGTCAGCGAGGTGTGGACCGACCAGGCCGCGCACGACGCGTCACTCAAGCCCGACGACATCCGGGCGATCATCGGGCAGGCGCGCCCGTTGATAGCAGGAATGTCCGATCAGGTCCGACTCGACGTCCGCGGCGGCAAAGGCCTGGTGGTCTGAGTCTGGTGACGTCGATGACAACGCACCCTCCGCTCGACTAGCGTCGATCGCGACGCGCCTCGGCCGGACGGTGCGCACAGCTGTTGCCGGCTGCGTTGCCGGCGGGGGAGTCATGGATCGCGTCGACGGGCCAGCACGGAACCCGACAGAGGGCTCTATGCCGGACGTCTCTGATCTTGCTGTGCTCAATGCGCTGCACCTGCCCATCGTCGCCGCCGACCTGGACGGCCGCATCTTCTACATCAATGCGGCTGCCGAAGGCCTCTACCGCCTCACCGGCGACGAGATCCGCGGCATCGGCATCGCCGACCTGCATGCCGGCATCGATGCCGAGGAGCGCGCCGAGGAGATCCTGGCGACCGTGCGCGCCGGCCGGCGGTGGAGCGGCGAGGTCAACGTGCGGTGCGCCGACGGCGGCATCCGTCGCCTGCGGCTGACCGATTCCCCGTTCATCAGGGAGGACGGGGTGGCCGGGCTCATCGAGTTCGCGGAGGACATCACCGCGACGTCCACCGTCCGCGCCGACGCGGAGACGGCCAGCGCCCGTCTGGGCGCGCTGGCCCGGGCGACCGCCGAGCTCGCGGCGGCCCGCGACACCGAGTCGGTCACCGAGATCGTGGTCACCCACGCCGCAGACGCCATCGAGGCGGCCGTCGCCACCGTCTCCCTCCTTGTCGACGGAAAGACGCTCGACCTGGTCGCGATCCGCGGCGGCCGGGTCGAGATCACCGAGCGGTGGAGCAGCTATCCGATCGAGGAAGAGAACCCGGCCACCGACGCGCTCCGCGCCGGGATGCCGGTCGTCCTGATCGGTCGCGCGGCGATCCTCGAGGCCTACCCGGACCTCGCCGACCTGATTCCCGACGAACGCTCCCTCGTGTGCCTTCCGCTTCAGGTCGCCGAGCGCCCGATCGGAGTGATCGGACTCGTCTTTCCGGGCCGCCGCATGCTCGACGAGCGCGTGCTGGAGTTCCTGACCACACTGGCGGACACCTGCGCGCAGGCCCTCGACCGGGTCGACGCGCTGACCGAAGCGCGCACTGCGGCCACCCGGCTGGCGATCCTGGCCGATGCGTCCGAGGAACTCGCCTCCAGCCTCGACTACCGGGCCACCATCGCCAATGTCGCCCGGCTCGCCGTCCCCGCCCTCGCCGACTGGGCATCGGTCGAGATCGTGGAGGACGGCCGGTTGCACACCCTCGCGGTCGCCCACGTCGACCCGGCCAAGGTCGCGATGGCCCACGAGCTGCAGGAGCGCTACCCTCCCGACCCCGATTCCCCGACCGGATCGCCCAACGTGTTGCGCACCGGCGTCAGCGAGCTGTATCCGGAGATCACCGACGAGATGCTCGTGGCGAGCACGCGCGACGACGACCACCTGCGCATGTCCCGTGCCCTGCAGCTCCGGAGCGCGCTGGTCGTGCCGCTCACCGTTCCCGGCCCACGCATCCTCGGCACCATGACGCTCGTGCACGCCGAGTCCGGGCGGACCTACGGCACGGCCGACCTCGCCATGGCGGAGGACCTGGCGCACCGGGCCGCGGTCGCGATCGACAACGCGGAGTTGCACAGCCAGACCCGGGACGCCGCGATGCTGCTGCAGCGCGCCGTACTGCCGGACCGGCTCGTCGACGTACCCGGCTGGGACATCGCCGCGCACTACCAGCCGGCCGGGCGTACCGATGTCGGCGGCGACTTCTACGACACCATCGCCTTCGGCGACGACCGGATCGGCGTCGTCATCGGCGACGTCATGGGGCGCGGCGTCGCGGCCGCCGCCGCAATGTCCCACATCCGTTCCGCACTCCGCGCCTACATCGCCATGGATTCCGACCCGGCGCAGGTTTTGCGCCGGCTCGACCGGATGTTCGCCACCTACGCGATCTCCCAGCTCGTCACCGTTCTCTATCTCGTCGCCGATCCACACAGCACGCAGGTCGCCATCGGCAACGCCGGCCACCTGCCCCCGCTGCTCGTCCACTCCGACGGTGCGGCCGAATTCCTCGACGTACCACCGTCCGTGCCGCTCGGCGCGCGACCGGAACGGCGCGACAACGCGGCGGTCACGCTGCTTCCCGGCCAGACGCTGCTGATCTACACCGACGGGCTCATCGAACGCCGTGACGAAGACATCGATGTCGGCCTCGGCCGCCTCGCCGAGCATGCGGCGATGCTCGCGACCACCTCGTTGTCCGCCGGCCTCAACCAGCTGATCGAGGTCGTCCACGACGGTCAGCGCGAGGACGACATCACCGCCGTCGCGATCCGCTTCGACGACTAGGCGTGTCTAGGCGCCCGTGAGAGGGCGCAGCCGGTCCGAAACAGGAAACGGCAACGTGAACTCCACCATCGGCACGTCGATGGCACCCCCGTCCTCTCTCTTGACCCGTATTGCGTCGGACGAGACCTCGATGATGCGCACGCGAAGCCAGCTTTGGTCATCGAGGAGGAGTTCGTAACGATCAGCGAGATAGCCGATACCTGTCGCCTCCAGAGTCTCCTCCGCCGTGAGCCAGTCGACGGCGTCGGTCAGCGATCGGCCGAGCAGATCGACGGCGACGAATTCGTCGCCCTCGGGGCGCATCCACCCGAGCAATTCGCCATCGCCGCGCCGATGCTCGATCCAGTCAGGAGCTACCGGCACGGATGGACACTACCGCCCCATGCGTCGGCGAGGGCGCTGCGGACCCGCTCCAGTTGCTCCGGTTCGGCGTCGATATGCGGGCTGATCCGCAGCACCGGACCGCGCATCTCCCCGGGCGCACGTTCGACGCCGCAGGCCGTGGTCACGATGCCGTGCCGCTCGATGAGCCGCGCGCGTACGGCATGGACATCCGCCCCGTCCGGTGGCACCAGGGTGGTGACCGCCGTCGGTTCATCGATCGGCTCGACCACCCGCCAGCCGCCGGTCCCGTCGAGCACCTCGCGGGTCAGCCGCCCGATGGCGGCGAGCCGCTCGAAGACCTTGTCGGGACCGGTGGCGAACAACTCGCCCACGGCGTGGACGAGACCGAGCTGGCCGGCGACCGAACCCTCTCCGGCTTCGAGGTCCCGCGCCGTCCCGAGCGGCTCACCGGTCCCGGGGACACGCAGCCGTCGAGCGCAGTCGGCTGACACCGCCAGTACGCCGACACCGCGGGGGCCGGTCAGCCACTTGCGCGAGGGTGCGTAGATCGCGTCGACGTCGAGCCGGCAGTCGACGTGGCCAAGGCCCTGCGCCGCATCGACGACCAGGGGGAGACCGGCGTCGCGGCACACCGCCGCGAGATCGCCGGCGGGCTGCAGCAGACCGCGATGGCTCGCCACGTTGGTGAGGTGCACGAGATCGGGCCGATGCTCGCGCAGCGATCTCGCCGCGGCGGCGACGTCGAGCCGTCCCAAGCTGTCGGCCGGCAACGGGACGACCCGCAGCCCGTGCGCCGCGAAGGCGGCGAGGTTGCGGCCGAACTCGCCGGGCAGGGCCGCAATCGTCGCGCCGTGCGCTGCCGGCCACGCCCGGAGCAACCGGTGCAACGCGAGTTCCGCGCTCTCCACGAAGCACACGTCACGCGCCGGGCGACCCAATAGCCGTCCGAGGCCCGCCCGGCCCGCATCCAGTTGCGGCTCGACCTCGGCCTCCGCGACGTAGCCGCCGATCTCGGCCTCTCTGCGCATGTGATGTGCAGCGGCATCGATGGTGGCCAGGCTCGGTCGGCCACAGGCCGCGGTGTCGGTGTGTACGCCGCGCACCGGCGGCCGCGCCTCCCGCCACTCCTTCGCGACGTCGTCGTGCGGAAGGCTCATACCGCCACGGAGAGCGACAAGGCGAAGTCGCCGTCCGGATCGGTCCACCAGCGCCGAAGGTCGAAGCCGGCCGCGGTGAGCTCGTCGACGACACCCTGGCGGCGGAACTTGGCGGAGATCTCGGTGCGCATCTCCTCGCCGTCGCCGAACGGGACGTCGAGGTCGAGGCCGCCGACGTGGACAGTTTGGGCACGCAGTGAGCGGAGCCGCATCTCCATCCACTCCGCCGCGTCGTCCCACAGCGCAACGTGCTCGAACGCGTCGAGGTCGAAGTCGGCGTCCAACTCACGGTTGACGACCGCGAGCACGTTCTTGTTGAACTCCGCAGTGACCCCGGCGGCATCGTCGTAGGCGGCGACCAGCCGGTCGGCGTCCTTCACCAGATCGACACCGAGCAGAAAGCTCTCGCCGGGCTGCAGCGTCGCGCGCACGTCGGCCAGGAACCGGTGCCGGGCGGCCGGCTCGAGGTTGCCGATCGTGGAGCCGAGGAAGGCGACAAGGCGGCGACCCTTGCGCGGCAGCAGTTCGAGGTGGTGCTCGAAGTCCCCGACGACCGCGTGCACCTGCACGCCGGGATACCGACGCGCGATCTCCGCTCCAGCCTCACTGAGCACGTTGCTGTCCACGTCGAACGGAACGAACGTCGTCAGCGTGCCGGCGCGGCACAGAGCGGTGAGCAGCAGTCGGGTCTTCTCCGACGTACCGCTGCCGAGCTCGACGAGGGTCTCGGCGCCGGAGAGAGACGCGACCTCGTCGGCGTACCGCTCGAGGATCGCGCGCTCCGTCCGAGTGGGGTAGTACTCGGGTAGGCGGGTGATCTCGTCGAAGAGTTCGCTGCCCCGCTGGTCGTAGAACCACTTGGGTGGAAGGGTCTTCGGCGTCGAGGTGAGTCCGGCGAGGACATCGGCCCGCAGCGCCTCGCGGTAGGACGAGGGGCGCAGATGCGTGTCGAGGACGACCGTCACGCTTTCACTCCAATGCGGTCAGGGTGATCCCGTCGGGAGTCACCTCGAGCAGATGATGGTCAGGTACGTCGACCCAGCGCGGATCGTCGTCGTGCGGCTCGCTGGCGATCGTGGTGCCGGTCTCGTCGGCGAGGTAGGACAGGGTGTCGCCCCACGTGGTGGCGACCGCACGTTCGCCGTCGGTGAGCAGCAGGTTGAGCCGGGCCGATGGATCACGCGCGGCGACGGAGACGACGACGTCGGCGGTCGCCTCGACGCCGCAGTCGAACAGATACGCGGCGAGGATCGCGGAGTCGACCGTGGACTCGGCGCCCGCGGCGGCGGGCAGCACCGCACGATCGACCCGGCCGTTGTGCGAGAGCAGCCACCGTCCGTCGGTGTACGGCGCCGTACCGCTCTCTTCGATGGGCATCCCCACCGTCGCGGAGCGTACGGCCGCAAGAATGCTCGACGCCGAGATCACCGGCGCGACCGAGGCGAAGGACGCGTCCGTCCACAGTGGACGAGCCGATCGCCAGCGGACCGGAGCCGGCCGCCCGTCCGCCCAGAATCCGACCCCCCAGCCGTCGGCGTTCACCCGCCCGTGGCGCTGCCGCCGAGGTGCGTATGACTGGGTGAGCAGGCCGAGCGGCGGGTCGAGCACAAGCGAGGCGAGGGTGCGCGGCTTGCCGAGCCAGACCGAGTGGCGACACACGTCAGACGTCCCAGGCCAGGCGCACACCGCAGAAGATCTGGCGGCGGATCGGCAGGTCCCAGTTGCGGAACGACGGCCGGACGGCGCTCGGCGCCACTCCCCACGATCCGCCGCGCAGCACCCGGTAGTCGTCGCCGAAGAACGGCGCACTGTAGGTGCCGTAGAGCATCGGGGTGAAGCCGGGCCACGGCTGAAGTGACGACGAGGTCCACTCCCACACGTCGCCAATCAACTGTTCCACGCCGTACGCCGACGCGCCGGCCGGGTAGGCCCCGATCGGTGCCGGTCGCAGTGCTTCCCCACCGAGGTTGGCGCGCGTCGCGTCCGGCGGCTGGTCGCCCCACGGCCACCTGCGCCGGCGACCGGCCGCGGGATCCCAGGCGCAGGCCTTCTCCCATTCGACCTCGGTCGGGAGCCGACCTCCGGCCCACGCCGCGTAGGCCTCCGCCTCGTAGAAGCAGATGTGTTGCACCGGCTCGTCCGCCGGGACGGTCTCCTCGATGCCGAACCGGCGGCGGGTGCCGTCCGCCGACCAGAACAGCGGCCGCTCCAGACCGGCGTCGACGCGGTGCTGCCAGCCGGGCTCCGACCACCAACGCCGCTGGGCGTAGCCCCCGTCGGCGACGAACTCCGCCCACTCGCCGTTGCTGACCGGGCCGCGACCGATCCGGAACGCCGGCAGGTCCACGACGTGTCCCGGACGCTCGTTGTCGAGCGAATACGGTTCGTCGTCGGCGTCGACGCCGAGCACGAACCGACCGGCCGGCACGAGCACGCTGCGGGGCGACATCTGGCGTCCCGGCGGGAGCACCACGCCGCTGCCGAGCAGCGGCGGCCCGTCCCGCAACTGGTGCGTCGCCAGCATCGTCTCGTCGTGCTGCTGTTCGTGCTGCTCGACCATCGCGAACGGGAACGGCTCCTCGGCGCGCTCGAGCTGGTCGAGCACCCGGCCACGGACGTCGGCGATGAAACGGCGAGACTGCGCCGGCGACAGGAGCCCCAGATCCGGGCGGGTGGCGCGGGGATGCAGGAAGGCGTCGTAGAGCTGGTCGACCTTGGCCGGGAGCAGACCCTCCCGCCGACCGTCGCCGCCGCGCAGGAGCCAGAGGTCCTCCTGCTGGCCGACGTGCGCCAGATCCCAGACGAGCGGGCTCATTAGCGGTGACACCTGCGCGGTCAACTCGACGTCGTCAAGATCGGTCAGCGCGAGCGTGCGCGTGCGGGCATGCTCCAGGCCCCGCGCGAGATCCTCACGCACCGGCTTCCTCCTCCAGTGAACGCAACGGGCTGGTCGCGGCCGCGCGCGTCTCCAGCTCGTCGCCCGGACTCCGACGGTCGGCGATGAGCTCGGCGTAGGACTCGACCTGCGGCCGAAGCTCGGCCGGGCAGCGCTGCACGGCGACCTCGGCGCAGCGGGCGGCCGCGCGGGCCAGAGCGGGATCGCGCAGCCCGTCCCGCGCGGCGGCTTCCCAGGCGCCCACCACCGGCTGCGCCGCCTCCGCGGCGACGTCGGCGGCGCGCGGATCGTCGAGCAGCGTCACCACCAGGCCCGCAAGTCCCGGCCACCACCGGCTGGGTACGGCGTCCACGCAGCGCAGTTCCAGAAAGCCACGCAACCGCACCGGCGGGAAGAGCGTGGTCAGGTGCAGGTCGAGGTCGGTGGTCGTCGGTCGCCGCTCGCCCAGCTCCGCCTCCCCGCTCACCCAGGCGGCGAACGGCACCCGACGGGTCACCGGGCAGATCGTCGCGGTCTCGGGATCGCGGGTCAGCATCACGGGCGCGACGAGGGCGTAGCGGGCCCACTGCGCGGCCGGTTCGCTGCCGTCGAGCAATGGTCCGCACCGGGCTCGGTCGATCTGGCCCCACACCTGCTGGCGCATCGACCGCCACCCGGACGCATGACCGGCGATGAGCGGCGAGCAGGCCGAGATCGCCACCAGGATCGGGCCCAGCCGGTGCATCAGCGCGACTCGCGCCGCCCAGCCGGATTCCGGTCCGGCGTCGAGGTTGATCTGCAGGGCGGCGGTCGCGCACATCATCGCCAGACCGGGCTCGGCCGCGCCGATCGACGCGAAGTGCCGCTCCATCGCGACATAGCGGCCGCCCGGGCTCATCCGGCGTACCTCCCGGGCCGGGTCGGCGCCGAGGCTGGCGAGCAGGAGGCCATCGGCGGCCAACGCCTCGGCGAGCCCGGCGCCATCGCGCTGCAGGGCGTGGACGGCGGAGGCGACACCGGCGAGCGGCGGCGTCGACAACTCGACCTGCCCACCCGGCTCGACGGTCACCCGACTGCCGCCGGCCAATGCAGGCAACCGGTCCAGCACGGTCATCAGCCGCGACCACTCGACGCGGGCAGCCGGACGATGTCGGTCGACGACATGGAATTCGAGTTCGAGGCCGACCAACCCGGTGGCAGACGGTGCCAGCGCACGGGACACCACGTGTTCACGTGCGATCTCGAGTGAATTCAGACGCGCGGGTACGTCGGTCAGTGATTGAGCGGACATCCGCCCCCTCCAGGTCCGGACCGGTCTCCGTGCTCCGGAAGACCGCGGGTCGGTGCGGGGGCGGCCAGGGCTCGACCGTCCTCACCTCCACCCTTACTCGCGAGGTCGCCATTCGCAACCCGAACCGGGATACGCTGGCAATGACAGCCAACCGGCTCGGCAGGATCGGGGGCGAGCGCGGTGGCGGAGGTGGCGGTGCGCGATGCGCGCCGGATCCAACTGGCCCCCGGATACGCGACCGCCGTGACCGACGAAGGCACCGGACCCGCCGTGGTCCTGATCCACGGCACCCCCTTGGACCAGCGCGCATGGGCGGGCATCGAACCGCTGCTGCGCGGCCACTTCCGGGTCGTCAGCTATGACCTGCGTGGTCACGGGAGCGCGCGCGACTGTCCCCCGTCGGGCTATCCGGCCCTGAGCCATGACCTCATCGCCCTGCTCGACCGGTTGGGAATCGACCGGGCCCACCTGATCGGGCACTCCTACGGAGGACAGGTCGTCCAGACCGCGGCGTTGGCCTATCCGGAGCGGATCAGTGCGCTGACCCTCGTGTGCACGCGGTCGAGCCCGATCCCCGCCATGGAGGTCGCGGCGGACCAGATCGCGCACAGCGACGGACACCGCGCCGTCACCGGCACGCTCAGCCGGTGGTTCAGCCCGGCCGCAATCATCGCGAACCCGCCGGCGGTGCGCTACGCGCGATCCTGCATCACCGACATCGATGCGCACGTCTGGGCAAATGCCCTGCGGACCGTCGCGGTTTACGACGTCGCCCACCGTTTGGGCGACATCGACGCGCCCGTGCAACTGGTCGCCGCGGAGCATGATGCCATCTCCACTCCGGCGATCATGCGGGACATGACCGCCCGACTGCGCCATGGCCGACTGGATGTCCTCGCCGGGGCCTGGCACATGACACCGGTCGAATCCCCCGAACGCCTGGCCGAAATCCTGCTCCGCCGCTGACGCGGGACTTGCCCTTGCCGCGCGTCAACCTTCTAGCCTTCCTCGTGTGGGTGCTCTCCGTGCGGACGACCGGGACGAACAGTTGCTGAGCATCGGCCAGCTCGCCCGGCTGTCCGGGCTGACGTCGCGGGCCCTGCGGCACTACCACCGCCTCGGTCTGCTGTCCCCGGACACCGTCGACCCGGTCCACGGGCGTCGTTACTACTCGTCCGACGCGATCCGGTCGGCGCGTCTGATCGCCGCGCTGCGGGAGCTCGACGTACCGCTCGACGACGTGCGCACCTGTCTGCACGCCATCGACGACGAGGCAGCACTGACCGCCGTCCTGACCGCACACGGCCGCCGGCTGTCCGCGCGCTCCGCACGGGTCCGCGGCTCCCTCCACCGCCTCGACCACCTGCTCGCAGAAGGAGATATCACGATGGCCCTCACCGAACCCGAGGAATCCGCTCGACCCACCGAGCCACCGGACCAGCGGCGGCTCGCCGCCGACCTCTTCAACGGCGTATGGACGCTGATGGAGAAGGAGGACCGCACCCGCGACGAGGACGACCGCATGATCCACATGGCGCACGCCTCGCGCTACCACTGGGAGGCGGTGGGCACAGAGGCAAACCTGGCCCGCGGCGAGTGGCAGTGCTCACGGGTCTACGCCATCCTCGGGCGCGGCGAGCCGAGCCTGCACCATGCCCGGCGCGTGCTCGACATCTGCCGGGAAAACGACATCGGCGATTGGGACCTGGCCTTCGCCTACGAGGCCATCGCCCGCGCGTACGCCGTGTCCGGTGACCCCCAGACCGCCCGCGACTACACCGAACAGGCACTGGCCGCGGCGGAGGACATCGCCGAGGACGAGGAACGCGCGCTCGTCATGGCCGACCTGGAGACGATCCCCGGGCAACCCCGCTTCTGGTGATCCCAATTCTGGTGACCGCAAAACGACCTCGGGCCTACGCGAGTGGCGGGGGTACCACGACGCCTGGCTGGCGAGCAGCGAGGACGTCGACCAGTTCGAAGGTCGGTGGTGTCGCGAAGAGCTCGACGTTGGCCTGCGAGAGCTTCGGCCCTCCCGCTGCAAGCAGGGCCGCGCGATCGTCGTGGTCGGCGAACGCAGCGAACGCCCCGTACCTGGTCGGGCTGACCTGGAAGGCGAACCACACGGTGCTGGCGGGCTGGTCATCCACGATCTGCAACCCACGCTGAAAGAACTCGGCCGCGGCTGATTCGTTGCCCGGTTTGAACTCGAAGGTGGCGAGAACTCCTACCGTGACCATCGTGGCATCGCTCCCATCACGACGAAGCCCGGACCTGCATCCCCATGCTAATGCCGCGCGAATTCCGCTCAGCTGACGAACGAGCCGACTCTCCAGGGTGGCGTAGACCAATGGACGAACTTCCGAACGTGCTGTGGGTCGGCGGAGTCGCCGGTGCGGGCAAGACGACGGTCGCGCGCCGGATTGCCCGACGTTACGGTCTACGGCGGTACAACCCCGACACGCAAACCTGGAACCATCTCGCTCAGGCACTCGCCCAGGGAAATCCGGCCGCCCAGAGGTTCGCCGCCATGACGCCCGCCGAACGGGCAGCCGCGCCACCGAACGAGATCGGCTACGACCGTGGACCGATGGTCATCGAGGATCTGCGCTCGCTGCCGACGACGCCCGTGACTCTCGCGGAGTTGATACCGCCACACCAGGTCGCCGCGCCAGTCGGGCAGGCCGTGTGCCTCATGCCCTCACAAGAGGTTCAGCGCGCCAGGCTTGAACATCGACACCCACACGGTGTGCCGCCGCGCTACCTCCGCAGCTGGCAGACGACGACCGAGAGACTCGCGAATACCGACACTCACGTGATCGTCGTCGACGACCTCAGCGTCGAAGAGACGATCGCCGAGGTCGAACGGTTTTTCGCCAGCGGTCTCGCGCGAGGTCCGGTGGCGCAATCCATCGACGAGCGCCGGCATCTGCTCCGCGACGCCAACCTTGCGCTCGTCGCCCAGTGTCTCGGCTGGTCGCACTACACACCGGGTGGCGATGTGAGCGATGCTGTTCTCGAATTCGACTGTGAATGTGCGGCATCCACCTGCACCGCTCTGGTTACGCTGCCGCTGACCGACGCGTCAACGGCCGTGGCCGGCGCGCCGCCGTCGATCCTGGCGCCCGGGCATACCGTGTGAGCATGGCTGCCGGCATGCCCACCGAACCGTCCGTCGTGGTCGGCGAGTTGACCCTTCGGCTGCGGCCGGTGTGCGAAGACGATCTCGCAATGTTCCGCCGGTTCGCCACCGAACCAGGTCTGGTCGGTTTGGACTGGGAGGGGTTCCGAGACGCGACCGCCCCGGCGCGCCGGTTCGCCACCGACGGCTATCTCGGGCCGGACGACGGCCGGCTGATGGTCGACACGGGCGACAATCGAGGAGCGGCCGGCCTCGTCAGCTACAAGAGCGGCCTTTACGCCGGACTCGGCAAGTACTGGGAGATCGGCATCGCGCTACTGCCGGAATGGCGTGGCCGCGGCATCGGATGGCGGGCGCAGGCGCTGCTGTGCGACTACCTCTTCCGGCACACGCCTGCACAACGGATCCAGGCCAGTACCCACGTGGAGAACACAGCCGAGCAGCGTTCGTTGCAGAAGGCGGGCTTCACGCTTGAAGGTGTCATCCGCGCAGCACAGTTCCGCGCCGGAACATGGCGCGACGGTCACCTTTACAGCCGACTGCGCGACGACCCTTCCCCGCTCGAGTCATCGGGATTCACCGTGCGCCGCGCGACCACCGACGACGCCCAGGCGATCGGGGCTGTATTCGACGCCGCGGTGCAGGCGGGCTGGACGTACCTCGGCGCACTCGCCGAAGCGGCAATGTTCACACCACAAGACTGGGATCAACTCGTCATCGACCACGCCCCGCCGAATGTTCTGCTCGTCGCGGACGATCAAGCCGGACAGGTCGTCGGCTACGCCGCCGCCCACCCGGCAGACGGCGAGCTGTTCCTGCTCTTCGTCCACCCTGAGTACGGCGGGCGCGGCATCGGGCGCACCCTCCTCCGGGCCGCACACGATGCACTGCGTACCGAGGGCTGCCGGCGGGCCTATCTGTTCACCCACGTGCAGAACGAACGAGCACTCGCGGTCTACCAAAACGCGGGCTATCACGCCGATGGATCGATTCGCGAATCGGACTTCAACGGCACTCCGATCCGCGAACTGCGCCTCGTCACACAGCTCTGACGCTCACCTCAAGATTCATAGCGCGACTGTTCCAAACGACGGCCGACGTCGATGGTTGGCCGCTACTATCAAAATCACGGTTTACGAGGGCGACGCCACTGCTTTAACCCTCACTACGACCCGTCCGCCTTGCGTGAGCAGGATGAGATCCGTCGATCCGGGCTGGTTGGACCGCATCTGGCGCGTGTTGCGCGTCGGCGGTATCCCCAGCGGGAGGCACCTCATGACCACCGCGACACGCAACCTCCACCGGCTCGCCGCTCGATGGCAAGGGCGCGCGGTGCTGGCCGTCGTGGCGATTGTCGTGACGTCGACGGCTGTCGCGTGTACCGGCTCGTCCGGAACTCCGTCGGCATCCGCGGCCGGACAAAGCGGTATCGCGTGGAAGAGTTGCACGGGGTTGGGCAACAAGTTCCAGTGTGCGCGGGTTTCGGTGCCGTTGGACTGGAGCCAACCGAACGGCAAGAAAATCGGACTCGCGGTGATGCGTCACCTCGCCAGCAAGCCCAGCCAGCGGATCGGATCGATGTTCCTCAATCCGGGCGGTCCGGGCCAGAGCGGCGTCAACCTGGTGCGGACCGCGAGCGCCGACTTCGACAAGTGGGGCGGGGGTCGCTTCGATCTCGTGGGCTGGGATCCCCGGGGCACGAACGACAGCACACCCGTCAGATGCTTCACCAGCACCGCCGACCAGGATCGGTTTTGGAAGGGCGTCACGATTCCCGATTCACGGGCCGGGTCGCTGCTGTACGAACGCAAAGCTGTCGCGCTGGCGGGCAGGTGCAAAAAGCTCAGTGGACCGCTCCTGGCGCACGTCTCCACCGCGGACACGGCTCGTGACCTCAATCGACTCCGCGAGCTCGTCGGTGATCAGAAGATCACCTACGTCGGCCTGTCTTACGGCTCGATGATCGGCCAGACTTACGCCAATCTGTTCCCGACCAAGGTGCGGGCGATGATGCTCGACGGCATCGTCGATCCGGTCGATCAAACCATGAGCATGGAGACGAACATCAGCAACGCCGTCTCGTCCTCCGACGAGACTTTCGAACAGTTCGTCGCGCAGTGCCAAAGAGCCGGCCCCAAACGCTGTGCGCTTGCCGGTCATGGCGAGACGGTCGCACAGCGGGTGGCCGGACTGTTCGCCAAGGTTCATCGGGCGCCGATCCCCGCACCACATGCGACTCCCCCCGGTGAGCTCAACTACGCGGACCTGCAGGCCTCGACGTTCACCCCGCTGCGGTTGCCGCTCACCTGGCCGGCGTTCGCGAAGGGTCTCGAAGCCGCCGTCGAGGGTGACGCGTCGGCTCTGGAGACGGATGCGAAGGCGATTCAATCGCCGGCGGGCATGGCCGGTGACACCGCCTCCGCAGTGATCTCGTGCGCCGATGCTCCGGCCCGGGTGCCGTTGTCGGCATGGCCCGCGCAGATCGCGCGCTTCAACCACGTGGGCCGGCTGTGGGGTCCGGTGCTGGGCTGGGGGCTGTGGGCACAGTGCACCGCCTTCGGCTCGCACCACACCGACGGCTACACCGGCCCCTGGAACGCCAAGACCAAAAACCCGATCATGCTGGTCGGCGCCCGCTACGACCCCGGCACCCCATACCTCAATGCCGTGGTCGCGCAGCACCGACTCGGCAACGCCGTGCTGATCACCCTGAACGGCTTCGGCCACCCGAGCTACCAGGTCCCAAGCAAGTGCCTCGACGCAGCGCGCGTGCGTTATCTCGTCCATCTGATCCCCCCGCGGAACGGCACGGTCTGCCAACCGGACCAGACTCCATTCGGGTAGCCGGACACGCCGCGACTGCTGCACACTCGGGTGCCGCTCGCCCAGGTCGCGGAACGAGGAACATGGATCATCGGATCGAGTTCACCGAGTCGGAGAACCCGTGGGCTCCGACGGCGGTGATTGCCGAGATCAACGGTCGCACCGGCAGCGGCCTGGAGCTGGTCGGGCTTGCCGAGCAGACCGGTGGCACCAGTAGCGCCGCATACGTGCAGTGGCCGGACGGCCGGCCCGGTGCCCTCACCAGGACCTGGACGCCGCTCGCCCGGATGCGTCTGACCGCCGACGTCGTGTCGATGGTGCGGTCCCACGGCCTGCCCGTCCCGCGACACGATCTCGTCCTCGAACTCGCCGACGGCGCGGTCGCCGTCGTACAGGAGCGGATGCCCGGCAGTCATGCAAGCCATGTCGATGCGGACGTCATCGACGTCATGGTCGCCATGAACGACCGCTTCGCCGGCCTGCTCACCGATCACCCCGACGTCCCGCGCCCACCGGCCTTTCCACCGCCCGGCGACCACCGCTGGCACGAGACCCTCGGCCGTTACAGCGACCACAGCCGACGCTTGCTTGGCCGGTTGACGGAAATGGACCGTACGTGCGCAGTTCAGATGACCGGGGACGACGTCGTGCACCTGGACTACTCGGTCGGCAACATCCTGTTCGACGAGCACGGGCAGATCACCGGAGTCATCGACTGGAACTTCGGCGTCGCCCGCGGCGACCGGCGACTCGCCCTACTCGGCATGAAAGTCCACCTCACCAACGAAGGTGACGGGTACGGCGCCAAGCCCGAGGCCGTCGACCGGCTGGACCAGATCCTGGCTGACACGATCGATCCGGCCCTGCTGCGCCTCTACTGGGCGCACGTGACGGTGCACCGGGTCCACTGGGCGATCGAGAACAACCTCCCGCCCGAGCGCATCGGCCAGGAGCTGGATCTCGCGGAGCGGCATCTCACCTGACCGACCCACCCTGCCGGCAAAGATCCTCGATCACGCCCAGGCTGTCGATGGTCGGACCGGCCCAGGTCACCGGGACGATGACGGTGCCGTCCGCGTGATCGGGTGCGAGCAACCGGAAGGCGGTCATCCCCACCGCATCGGCGCCGCGCAACTCGTCACTGTCGCCGTCTCCCACGTACACACAGTCCACCGGCGCGACGCCGAGGCGCTCGCAGGCGCGCAGATAGATCGCCGGGTCGGGCTTCTTCACGCCGACATCTACCGAGAACACCGGGGCGTCGACATACTTCGCGATCGCCAGCTCGGGCCACTGTTCGGGCACCTCATGGGTGCAGTCGCTCACGACCCCGATCCGCAGCCCGTTCGCCGCGAGGCTCCGCAGCACCGGCTCGGCTTCGGGGCGGAGCCGGACGTAGCCGCGCTGACCTCTGCGTCGAGCGGCACACGCGGCGGCGCAGGTCTCGTCATCGAGATCCCGGCCGCATTCTGCGGCGAGCCAACGCATCGTCGCTTCGAGGTCGCCGAGGCGTCCCGTGGAGCGCTCCGGCCAGGACCGGAGCACCGCGTCAGCGTATTCATGCGCCGGAACGTCGAGGATCCGAGCTACTTCCTGGTGGCCGCCCTGCCGCTCACTGACGGAGGCGCTCACCGTGAGGGTGCCGAAGAAGTCGAAGATCGCCGCACGGATCCGCACGGCACGACGATATAGGGGTCAGCTACGCGCGGCCGGCGAGGATCGGACGGCGGGACAGCGCAGCCGTCGACGCCGCGATGAGCAGGCCGGTCACCAGTGCGGCGCCGTGGATGTTTCGCATCGCACACAGCAGCAGAGCGACGCCGACTGCGGTGGTGACGACGATCGTGGTCGCCTCCGCGCCACGCTTCTCCGTGTTCTGGACGAAGCCGGCGCCCGTGATGCCCACCGCGATCAGCGGCGGGAACCAGGTCGACAACAGTGCCCCGAGCCAGAGCATGAGCGCGGCAGTGCCGCCGCGGGGCATTGCGGGGCTGCGCAGAATCACCGCCACCGTCACGGCGCCGGCCAGTCCGCAGATCGCGATCGAGTTGCCGCCGCCCACCGGCTGGCAGAGGTAGCCGAACAACTCCCCCACCAGCCCGGCGCCGAGATAGCAGGTCACCCACCGGGGACGGGAGATCACCTGTTCGGCGACCGCGCCGATGACCAGCAGGAAAGCCAGATTGGACGCCGTCCCGAAGAGGCCGCCGTCCTGGACGAGGAGTGAGGTGACGGACCGCCACCAGTCGCTGTGCATGCCGGCCGGCGTGCGCTGGAGGACGGACAGCGTGCCCGGCACCGCGAACTGCACGGCATTGACCGTCGCCGTGACCGCGAAGATCACCATGGTGACCACCGGGGTGCGGACCAGGCCGCACCGACGCCACATGTTCATCCCGACTCCTGGTTCGCGTCCGCATATTTTATGTCGGACCTAATAGTAGCACCGATCCACAAGCAGGTCGATCCTGCGTATGCTGTGCTCCATGACGGACCTGCCGACCGGCCTACGGGAGCGCAAAAAGCAACAGACCCGCGACACGATCTCGGCGGTCGCGACGCGGTTGTTCGCCACCCGCGGCTTCGAGCGCGTCACGATCTCCGACGTAGCGGAAGCGGCCAACGTGTCGAAGATGACCGTGACCAACTACTTCTCCCTCAAAGAGGATCTGGTCTTCGACCAGCACGAACACATCACCACGCTGCTCACCAAAGCCGTGTCCGACCGCCCGGAGGGCACGAGCGTGCTCGGCGCCGTACGACGGGCATATTCCGATGCGCTGGCCCGGGTCGACCCGACCCTCGGCTTCCGCGGGCTTGCCTTCGCCCGGATGGTCGACGACAGCGCGGCCCTGCGCGCGCGGGAGCGGGAGATCTTCGAGCAGCGCGAAAGCGCACTGGCGGAGACCCTCGCCGCCGAGACCAGAGCCGCCCCCGGCGACGTGCGGCCCCGGATGGCCGCGACCCAGCTGGCCGGCGTCTTCCGGATCCTCTACTACGAGGGGCGCCGCCGACTGCTGGCGGGCGAGGAGGAATCCGACATCATCGCCGCGCTACGCCGCTCCGCCCGGACGGCGTTCCATCAGGTCGAACACGGTCTTCCAGCGTCATTCACGACCGGCCGGAGGCACTCCGGGTCGGCCACCCGGCGGACGGCATAAGGCAACGGACCGAAATCGGCCGCCGTGAGGTGCGAACCCGACTGATGTTGGGTAGACGAAGCTAAATGATTACCGCCTCGGCCGCACTCGCCGCCGCCCACGGACAGACCTGGCGGCAGGTCGGTGAGTTGGTCCTGGCGTTCGGGCTGTCCTCGATCGTCGGGCTCGAGCGACAGATCCGGGGCAAGAGCGCCGGCCTGCGCACGCAGGCGATCGTCGGCACCGCCTCCGCCCTGATCCTGCTCGTCAGCAAGTACGGCTTCGCCGACGTGCTCAGCTCCGGGACGGTCGTGCTCGACCCGTCCCGGGTCGCCGCCCAGATCGTGTCCGGGATCGGTTTCCTCGGCGCGGGACTGATCATCACCCGCCGCGGCACGATCCGCGGACTGACCACCGCGGCAGCCGTCTGGGAGACCGCGGCGATCGGCATGGCCGCCGGCGCCGGACTCCCGCTGCTCGCCCTCACGGTGACGGCGCTGCATTTCGTCATCGTGCTCGGCTACACGCCGTTGATGAGACATCTGCCCAACCAGCGACGCGGTACGTCGACGCTCCGGGTGACCTATGAGGACGGAAAGGGCGTGCTCCGGCAGCTGCTCGAGGCCTGCACCGAGCATTCCTGGACGATCACGGATCTGGCGGTCGAGGGATCGCGGTCCCCGGAGGAGATCGACGACTTCGACGCGCTCGCCGCGGAGGGCAGCCCGCGGCCGGTCAGCGTCGTCATGGGCGTGTCCGGGGACGGCGTGCCGCGGGACCTCCACTCACTCGCGGCGGTCGACGGCGTACTCGGCATCGACCACGTCGAGGACGAGAACGAATAACGCGCGGAATGCGGGTGCCCCGGGTTTGGCATCAACGTGACGTTGATGCCGCTAGATGGCTTGAACGTGACGTTCAAGCCGAATGGAGGGGGCGGCCGCGAACCGGGTCGACGTCGTGCGCCGTACTCGCATCCACGGGGCGGATCGGCGAGTAGGGACGCACGACGTCGCCCGGCACCCTGCGGCGTACGCCGATCCATTCCGCCTCAACGTGACGTTGATGCGGCTAGAGCGCTTGAACGTGACGTTCAAGCGGAACCGGGCGCCAGGTCGGCCGTCCCCGCGCCGCGACGTTCGGCATCAACGTGACGTTGATGCCGCTAGATGGCTTGAACGTGACGTTCAAGCCGAACGTGGGGGCGGGCCTGGGCGGAGGCTACGCAGGGGCTGCGACGTGGTCCCGCCAGCTGTGTGCGGGCTCGAAACCGAGCGCGGACCGGGCCCGGTCGATCGCGAGGAGCGTCTCGAACCCCTCGACCGGTCGGCTCAGCTTGACGTCCGGATAGACCGCGGCGAGCAGATCGGCCGACGGCGTGGCCATGACGGTGTCGGCAGCCGCGATGATGTAGCTCGACGCACCCTCGACCGGCGCGTCGAGCGCCAGCCGGCAGGCGGTCCCGACGTCGCGGCCGTCGACGTAGCCCCAGAGGTTCCACCGGCGCAGCTCCGGGTCTTTCCAGTAGTCGGGAAACCGCTGGTAGTCGTCCGGGCCGAGGATGTTGGAGAATCGCAGTCCCACGAACGGGATCCCCGACCAGCGGGAGATCTGTTCCGCGACCGTTTCGCTGGCCACCTTCGACAGCGCGTACGTCGAGGTCGGATGCGGATAGTGGTCCTCGTCCACCGGGGCATAGAGCGGCGGCTCGTCGAACGGCAGACCGAGGGTCGTCTCGCTGGACGCCCAGACCACGCGGTTGAGACCCATCTTCGTCGCGCCGTGGAAGACGTTGAAGTTCATCACGGTGTTGGACGCGAACGTCTCCGCCGGCGTGTGGCGACCGGGGGCCGGGATGTTGGCCAGGTGGACGACCGCGTCGACGCCCTCGAGCACCTCGATCGCCTGCCCGTAGTCGGTCAGATCGGCGGCGAGCAGCGGTACGCCGAGGTCCGGCCCCGCGGCGACATCGGTCGCTCGTACCTGCATGCCGTGCTCGAGCAGATCGCGCACGACCATCCGGCCGGCCTTCCCGCTGGCTCCGGTCACCGCGATGTGCGTCATCGTCATCCCTTCGTCGTCATGCCTACCCGACCCTATCCACCGGCCCCGCTCGCCCGTTCGGCCGCCGATAGCATGGCCCGGGCCCGCACGTTCCGATCGGCCAGGAATCGGTGATGACTGACACCAGCGATGGTGAAAGCGACGTACCGCCGGAGGAGATCCGCGCCTCCGACGCCGAACGCGAGGCCGTCGTCGCCCGGCTGAACACCGCGACCAGCGAAGGCCGGTTGGCGCTCGACGAGTTCAGCGAACGGGTCGATCGGGCCTACCAGGCGCGCACCCGCGGGGAGCTCGACGATCTCGTGCGCGATCTTCCCGCCTCGTCCGGCGTCGCACCGGTAGCGGGCTCGGCACCGGTTGTCCGGTCGACCCAGGGACGCGGGCACACGCATTGGCACGTCTTGCCGCTCGGGGGTATGAGCCGTCGAGGGCGGTGGCGGGTGCCGGAGAGCACCGTCTCGGTGACGGTGATCGGCGGGGTGAGCATGGATCTGCGGGAGGCCGAACTCGCGGCGCGCGAGGTGACCGTGACGTCGGTGACGGTCATCGGCGGCCTCGACGTCGTCGTCCCCTCCGGCATGCGGGTCGAGGTCGAGGGGTTCAGCCTGCTCGGCGGCCGCAAGGTCGACGTCGACGAACGAGCCGCTCCCGACGCACCGACCCTCCGGCTCCGCATCTTCTCGATCATCGGCGGCGTCAGCGTCCGCAGCCGTCGGCCACCCGACCGCCCGGCCTGATCTCGCCGAGTCCGACGAGTACGCCGGTCAGCGGGCTGGGCCGACCTGGGCGAGACCGGCCTGTCGCGCCGCAGTCAGGGCGACCTGGGTCGCGCCGTGCAGAGGGGCGCCGGGACCGACGGTGCTGACCTCGACCCGGACGGGGTGCGGCCAGAGGGTGGCGAGGTGCTCGCGGAAGGGTTCGAGCAGCGCCGGGTGAGCGCCGAGCGGCCCGCCGAGCAGGACCAGCGCCGGATCGACCGACGCGATGAGGGCGACGGCCGCGTGCGCCGCCGACGACGTGAGCCGCGAGATGGTGGCCGCCCGCTTCCGCCCCGTCGGCGAGTCGAGCACGGCGGCGACCTGGTCGACGTCGACTGCGGGCGGGCTGGCCGGACCGGTGCTCCCGTGGGCAAGCCGCTGGGCGAGCGTCTCGTCCGCGCCGGAAGCGTGCGGAGCCGGCAGGTATCCGACTTCGCCGGCGAGACCGTGCGCCCCCCGGATGAGGTTGTCACCGATGCACACCGCGGCGCCGAGCCCCGCGCCGAGGTAGAGATAGACGAAGCTGTCGGCGTCGACCGCTGCGCCGTCGTACCGCTCGGCGAGGGCGGCCAGGTTGACGTCGTTGTCCACCAGGACAGGACCCGCGACCAGGTCGCCCAGGATCTCGACCGGCTGGATGATCCCTTCCGGGAACGGTGAATCCGGCATCGTGACGACCCGCCCGGTCGCGGGCTCCACCGGATTGGCCACCGAGATGCCCGCGGCCCGGATGTCGACCGCAGCGCCGGAGACTCGCCGGGCATCGGCGACGGCGTCGCGCAGGCCCGATGCGAGCGCCCGGTCGTCGCCGACGGCGGTCGGCGGATGAGGTCGTGTCGTCGAGCACCCGACCAGCGAGATCAAGTGTGCGTACGGCGATCCCCGCCTGATCGAGCTCCACGGCGAGCACGATCCCGGCCCCGACGCCGATGTCGTAGTAGGTCCCGACCCGCCCCCGTCGGCCGGACTGCCTCCCACTCACCACGACGAGACCGGCGTCTTCGAGCCGGCGGATCGACTGCGAGACGGTCGGTTTCGAGATTCCGGTCGCCGTCGCCAGCTCGGCCCTCGTGGAGGCCCCCGACGTGACGATCGCGTCGAAGACCGCCCGGTCGGAGACCTGACGGAGCAGCTGCGGCCGGGGCAGCGAACGGCTGTCGCCCGCCGACGTCATCGCATCCGCTCCCGCCTCGCTCTTGCGCTTTCGGCCCCGCCGGGTCTACCGTACCGTAATCTAGTAAAGGTTCCTAACCAAATGAGAGTGAGTCCGATGACGAGCTATCGAGCACTCGATGTGACTCCGGAGCCCGAGGCGATCCCGGACGCGATCCGGGCGACCAAGGCCGCACTGCGGGACCGGGTCGGTGACGTGGCGGGTGCTCTTGCCTCGATCGAGACGGTGATCCGGGCCGAGGTCGACGAGGTCGTCGCGACCCGGGAGCGCGGCGAGGAGGTCTGGCCGATCATCGCGTTCGCGGACATCGCCGCCGGCACGGTGCCGGAGGACCAGCGCGCCGCCGTACGCCGCCGCGGGTGCGCCGTCATCACCGGCACCTTCCCGCGCACCCGGGCCGAGTCGTGGGACCGCCAACTCGTCGACTACCTCGACCGCAATAACTTCGCCGACACCTACCGCTACCTCGACGACGGGGTCTTCGGCGGCCTGGCCGCCGGCAAGCCGTCGATCTTCCCGATCTACTGGTCCCGGCCGCAGATGGAGGCCCGCGGCGACGACAACATGGCCACGGTGCGTCAGTTCCTCAACAGCTTCTGGAAGCACGAGTCCGAAGGCCGAGTGTGGTTCGACCCCGACCGCGACACCGCCTATCCCGACCGGGTACGCCGACGGGAGCCCGGCGCGAGCTCCGGAGGGCTGTCGCCGCACACCGACTCCGGATCGATCGAACGCTGGCTCACCGGCGCCTACCAGGACGTCTTCCGGCACGTCTTCGCCGGCGACCCGGCGGCCTACGACCCGTGGGACGGCGCCTACCGGACCGAGGTGGACGAGTTCGAATCCACCGTGATGTGTTCGGCGTTCCGCACCTTCCAGGGATGGACCGCGCTCTCCGACATGATGCCGACCGAGGGCGTGCTGCACACCGTGCCGATCCCCGCGGCGATGGCCTATCTGCTGCTGCGCGCGTTGCAGGACGACGTCGCCGACGACGACCTGTGCGGCGCGGTCAACGGGCAGGCGCTGCCGATCAGCGAGCGGTGGCACTCGATGCTGCTGCCGGCGCTGACGCCGATCCCCGCCGTTGCACCCGGCGACACGGTGTGGTGGCACGGCGACCTGATCCACTCGGTCGGCTCCGTACAGGACCAGAAGGGCTGGGGCAACGTGATGTACATCCCGGTCAGCCCGCACTGCGAGAAGAACGCGCGATACGCCGCCGGGTGCGGGCAGGCATTCCTTAAGGGCGCCAGCCCCAGCGACTTCGCCGCCGAGGACTACGAGACGGCGTGGACCGGTCGCCCGACGCCCGAGGAGCTCACTCCGACCGGCCGCGAACAGCTCGGCCTCGGCTGACGCCGGCCGTCAGCTGGAGATGTCCTTCGTGGTGAACCGCGACCACGCCAGCGCTCCGAACAACGCGGCGTAGGCGAGCGCGACGACCAACCCGTGCACCACGTCGCCGGTGGCGATCGGCGTACGCAGCAGATCACCGAAGGACAGCCACCAGTGGCTGAAGAGATACGGCTGGATCGCGTGCAGCTGCGGCACGTTGTCGAGGATCTGCACGGTGATCGCGACGCCGGCGGTGCTGGCCATGGCGGCCACCGGAGACTCGACCAGGGTCGAGATGAACAACCCGATGGCACCGAGCGCGGCCATGCAGGCGGCGACGTAGAGCGCGGCCAGGAACAACCGCCAGACCGCGGCGCCGAAACTGACCGTCGAGCCGGACAGCAGTGTCGCCGCGCCGGACGGGAAGAGGATCAGTCCGATGATCACGCCGAAGGCCGCGACGACCAGCGCAGCCGTCAGGCAGTAGACGACGACCGAGGCGTACTTGACCGCGAGCAGACGGGTGCGGCTGACCGGGACGACGAGCAGGTAGCGCAGCGTGCCGGAGCCGGCCTCGCCGGAGATGGAGTCGCCGGAGACGACGGCGACCGCGAGCGGAAGGAAGAACGGGATGACCACGGTCAACGCGGTGAACGCGACGAACACGCCGTTCTGCGTGATCTGACTGAGGAACTGCGGGCCGTCGCCGTTCTTCGGTGCCGAGATCTTCACCGCGATCGCGATGAGGATCGGTGCCGCGGCGAGGATCGCCAGGATCACCTGGTTACGACGCCGGCGGTAGATCATCGCGAGCTCGGACCGGAAGAACCGACTGCTCACCGCCCGATGCGGTGCCGTCGGCGTAGTCACCCGGACCGGCGCCTCAACCGCTGACATCGAAACCCTCCCCCGTCAACGACACGAACACGTCCTCGAGCGTCGGAGCCTCGACCACGAACCCGCGCACCGGTATGCCGCTCGTGACCAACTCCGCGTTGATCTCCTCCGGCGCCCGCCCGTCGAGTACGGCGGTCACGTCGTTGCCCTGCCGGTGTATGCCGGCCATGCCGATCCGCTCCAGGACACTCACGGCATCGGCCGCGTGGGCGCTGACCACCCGGATCTGGGCGGACTGCTGGGACCGGAGCTGATCCAGCGATCCCTGCCACACCAGCCGGCCGGTCTGCATCACGCCGACGTGCGAGCACACCTGGTCGACCTCGGAGAGCAGGTGCGAGGAGAGCAGCACGGTCGTGCCCTCGTCGGCGACCCGGTCGACCAGCGACCGCACCTCCCGGGTGCCCTGCGGGTCGAGCCCGTTGGTCGGCTCGTCGAGCACCAACAGGTCGCGCGGTTGCAGCAGCGCGGCAGCGATGCCGAGCCGCTGCTTCATGCCGAGTGAGTAGGCGCGCACCCGCTTGCTGGCCGCGGCCGCGAGGCCGACCTTGTCCAGCGCCTCGCCGATGCGGTTACGGGCGGTGGCCGGGTCGGCGGTCCGGTCGGCGGCGTCGAGCCGCTCGAGGTTGGCCTGGCCGGACAGGTGCAGGTGGAACGCCGGGCCCTCCACGAGCGCGCCGATCCGGGGCAGCACGTCGGCGGCGTGTTGCGGCATCGCCTGGTCGAAGAGGCGGTGGGTGCCGTCGGTCGGCGCGATCAGGCCGAGCAGCATCCGGATCGTGGTGGTCTTGCCCGACCCGTTGGGGCCGAGGAAGCCGTAGACACTGCCGTGCGGTACGACGAGATCGATGTGGTCGACGGCGACCTGGCCGCCCCGGAACTGCTTGGTGAGCCCGATGCTGGTGACCGCCGGCGGGGCCGCGCCCGGAGAGGCGGTCGTCCAGACCGCCCCCCGGCATCGCAGCCACCTGGCTGACTGTGCTCACCGATGTGCCGCTGCGGCGTAGAGCTGATCCGGCGCGACCGCGCCGACGATCAGCCGTCCGTCGTTGGTGAACAGCGCGCTGAACAGCGACGACTTGAGCAGCATGCCGCTGCCCCAGGAACCGCTCACGTGCGGCAGCGAGCCCATCACGGTGGCCAGTTCACCATCACCCCTGGTGGCCGGCAGCTTCACGTTGTGCAGGATCGCGACCTGGGTCCAGCCCTTGCCGACGACCTCCGGCTTCGCCTGACCCGCGGCGTGCCTGGCCTCAGGCCGGGCACCGACGTGCCGCTGGTGCGCACCCGGCGCGGATGAATGCACCGTCGCGCCCGCGGGCGGGGTGAACCGGAACTCACTCGCGTCCGGCTTGGCGAAGCTGACGTGGGTGAAGCCCACCTCGAAGGCCGGCTTGACCGTGGAGCCCGTGCTGTAGACCTGCACCCGCAGCGGCACGTGGGTCGCGGAGTCGATCGCAATCCGCACCGAGCCGATCAGCGACCGGGTGTCGCGCGGGGCGAGCGTCATCTCGTACGACGGCCGGCCGGCGACCGTCGCCGTACCGGAGGTCGAGACCTTGGTGGACGGGCTGATCGCCGCGAGGGCCTTGTTGGCGGCCTGCTGCGGAGTCATGGCCCCCTGCTGGGAGGGCATGGCGTCGGCGTGGTGGCCGCCCAGCTGCGCCGGCAACCGGGTGTGGTTCGCCGAGTTGGTCGTGCTCGACCACTGCCACAGGTCGCGCCCGGAGCGGATCACGTCGGATTCGCCGAGCGTCCCGAGCAGCGCGAGGCGCACCTTGTCCGGGCCGGCGTACCAGACCCGCAGCGTGTGCGAGCCGGTGATCAACGAGGACAGGTTGGAACTGCCCTGCCCACCGTTGGTCGACGGCAGCGACGGTAGGCCGAGGTCGGCGTTCTGAACCACCGTTCCCGACATGCCGGTTACATGCGCATTGTGTACCTCGGCCAGCAGCGCTGCCGCCGTCTTGTGCGGCAGCGGCGGCGACGCGTTCGCCGAGAGCGCGTCGCCGATGCCGACGCCCGCGCCGATGACGACCGCCACCGCGACCGGCGCGGTCCATCGACGAGCTCGGGCTGACAACACCCAAACCACCCCTCTTCGTGAGATTCGCCTATTCGGTGTTCGTGACGCCATGCTGCCCGTTGCATGCTGTGAGGAGCCTGAGAGGTCGGTCCCGAGGGGTCGGCCCGGAGAGGAGTGACGGTGCGCCTGCTGGTCGTCGACGACGAGGTCCGCCTGGTCGACGCGCTCCGCCGCGGGTTGGAGGCGGAGGGCTTCGTCGTCGACGTGGCCCATACCGGCCCGGACGGACTGCACCTGGCCCGCGAGCACACCTACGACGCGATCGTGCTCGACGTGATGCTGCCCGGGCTCTCCGGTTACCGGATCGCCCGCGCGCTGCGCGCCGAGGACAACTGGGTGCCGGTGCTCATGCTCACCGCGAAGGACGGCGAGTACGACGAGGCCGACGGGCTCGACGTCGGCGCCGACGACTACCTGACCAAGCCGTTCTCCTTCGTCGTGCTCATCGCCCGGCTGCGCGCCCTGCTGCGCCGCGCGGCGCCGCCGCGTCCGGCCGTCCTCGCCGCCGGTGACCTCACCCTCGACCCGGCGAGCCGGCAGGTGTCCCGCGCCGGGGCCGACGTACCGCTGACCCCGAAGGAGTTCGCGCTGCTGGAGTATCTGCTCCGGCACGCCGGCGACGTGGTGTCGAAGACCGACATCCTCACCCACGTCTGGGACGCCCACTACGACGGCGACCCCAACATCGTCGAGGTCTACATCGGCTATCTGCGCCGCAAGCTCGACACGCCCTTCGGCCGGCGCGCGTTGCAGACGGTGCGGGGCGCCGGCTACCGGCTGGCGGTCGACGGTGGCTGACCGGCGCGACGATGGCTGAGACCTCCGCCGCGGAGCGGTCGGTCGGTCAGCGATCGGTCGGCCGTCCGGCGTGGTGGCAGACCCGCAGCCTGCGCGCCCGGCTCACCGTGCTCGCGACGTCGGTGCTGGCCATCGGCCTCGGCGCCGGGGCCCTGCTGCTCGTCATCTCACTCGGCCACAGCCTGACCAGCGCGCTCGACGCGAGCGCCCGGCGTACCGCCCAGGATGTGGCGGTCCTGGTGAACAACGGCGAGGCGCTGCCCGAGCCGCTGCCGGTCGGTGACGGCAACACCGTCGTCGTACAGGTGATCGACTCCGCGGGACGCGTCGACGCCGCATCCGCAGGTGCCGACCACCTGGTGCCGCTGCTTCCGCCGCCGGCGCTGGCGGAGGTGCGAGCCGGGCACATCCTGGAGATCTCCGGGGAGCAGGCCGGCGTGACCGGCTCGTTGCGGGTGCTCGGAGTGGCCGCCGGCCCGCGCGGCGACCGCAGGACGGTGGTGGTCGCCGTCGACGCGAGCCAGACCGGCGAGAGCGTGCGGGTGCTGCGGACGGCGCTGTTCATCGGCGTACCGATCCTGCTGGTGCTGCTGGCGCTGCTGTCGTGGTACGTCGTCGGCCGGGCGTTGCGGCCGGTCGAGGAGCTGCGCCGGGGAGCCGAGGAGATCACCGGAGCGGGCGGGGCGCGGCAGCTCCCGGTCGCCGCCAGCGACGACGAGGTGCACCGGCTCGCACTGACTCTCAACGACATGCTCGGCCGGCTCGACGCAGCGAGCGCACAACAGCGGGCGTTCGTGGCCGACGCCGCGCACGAGTTGCGCAGCCCGCTGGCCAGTCTGCGCACCCAGCTCGAGGTGGCCCATCACCTCGGCGACCGGGCCGACTGGCCGCGCACCGCGGACGGCGCGCTCGTCGACGTCGCCCGGCTGTCCCGGCTCATCGACGACCTGCTGCTCCTGGCCCGGATGGACGGCGGCGGATCCGCACAACAGCTGCGCCGTACGCCGGTCGACGTGGCGGCGCTCGTCGCCGATTGCGCGACGGGCTACGCCGGGGCGCGGGTGCCGGTCGAGATGAAGTCGGCCGGGCCGGCGATCTCCGACGCCGACCCCGACGCGCTGCGCCGGGTCGTGGTCAACCTGCTGGACAACGCCGTACGGCATGCGACCTCGCGGGTCACGGTCTCCGTCGGGCGGCCGGACAACGGCGCGGCGATCACCGTCGTCGACGACGGGCCCGGGATCCCGGTCGCCGACCGCGATCGGGTCTTCGATCGCTTCACGCGGCTGGACGACGCCCGCAGCCGCGACGCCGGCGGCACCGGGCTGGGTCTCGCCATCGTCCGCGAACTGGTGCAGGCGCACGGCGGGCGCATCGACCTGGCCGACGCCGGCCCCGGCCTGCGCGTCGTCGTCCACCTGCCCGCTTCGGCGGGGTGACGCCCCCCCTCCCCTCATGATCAAGAGGGGATTCGTACCGCGTTTCGTACCGGAATCCCCTCTTGATCATGGGAGTCGGGGCGGCGCGAGGGCAACAACCGGGGTACGGCGCGGTGCTCCTAGGCTGGCCGCATGCATGCGATCACGCTGCCGTCCTTCGGCGGCCCAGAGGTGTTGACCTGGGCCGAGGTGCCCGACCCGAAGCCCGACACCGGCGAGGTGCTGATCGACGTCGCCGCGACCGCGGTCAACCGGGCCGACATCATGCAGCGGCAGGGTCACTACCCGCCACCGCCCGGCGCGCCGCCGTACCCGGGGCTGGAGTGCAGCGGACGGATCGCCGCCCTGGGCGACGGCGTCACCGGGTGGGAGGTCGGCGACGAGGTGTGCGCGCTGCTCGCCGGCGGCGGGTACGCCGAAAAGGTCGCCGCGCCGGCCGGTCAGCTGCTTCCGGTGCCGGCCGGTGTCTCGGTCGTCGACGCCGCCGCGCTGCCCGAGGTGACCTGCACGGTGTGGTCGAACGTCTTCATGGTCGCCCGCCTGCATCCCGGTGAGGTCTTCTGCGTGCACGGTGGGTCGAGCGGCATCGGGACCATGGCGATCCAGCTCGCCGCGCGCCACGGTGCCCGCGTCTTCTGCACCGCGGGTACGGCGGAGAAGCGGGAGCGCTGCCGCGAGTTGGGCGCCGACGTCGCGATCGACTACCGCGAGGAGGATTTCGTCGAGCGGATCGCGGCAGAGACCGGTGGTCACGGCGCCGACGTGATTCTGGACAACATGGGGGCGTCGTACCTGCCCCGCAACATGGAGGCGCTCGCCGCCGACGGGCGTCTTGTCGTGGTCGGAATGCAGGGCGGCCGGACCGGCGAACTCGACCTCGGCGCACTCATGGCCAAGCGCGCCCTGGTCACCGCGACCGGCCTGCGCGCCCGCTCACGCGAGAGCAAGGCGCAGATCGTCGCCGCGGTGCTCGCCAACGTCTGGCCGGCGATCGAGGCGGGCGAGGTGCGTCCCGTGATCGATCGGAGGCTGCGGGTGCAGGACGCGGCGCAGGCGCACCGCATCATCGAGTCCGGCGGTCACGTGGGCAAGGTGCTGCTCACCGTCTGACCGCAGCTCGGGTCACCCGCCGGTCGGCGCCTTCACGACGACGGTCTGGTTCCAGTCGGTGAACACGATCGACCCGCTGCTCCCGCTCGACTTGCTCGCGCTGATCTTCAACGGATACGGATGCGCGGTGTTGTTCGCGACGAACAGCGTGCCCTTGCCGGTGCTGTCTTTGAGCTGAACGGCGTCCTGGCCGTTGACGGTAGCGGTCCCCGCCTTGCTGACCGTGCCCTTCGGCTTGAGCGCCTGGTTGATCAGGGCGTTCTTGTCGACGATGCCGGCGAGCTGGGTGGCACTGCTGCTGCCGATCGGCAGCTTGATGTACGGCGAGCCGCCCTGCTTGACGTAGAGCTGGCTGCCGACCTTCACGACCTTGATCGTCCGGCCCTGCGCCTGCACGCTGCCGGTCGCGTCGCCCTGCTTGTTCAGCTGCAGATCGAGGGTCACGGTCTGGCCGCTCTGGCCGACGCTTCCCTTCACCCGCACCGACGACGCGGACTGGGCCGCCTGCTTCGCGTCGGACAGGATGGTCGACGCGGACTTCGACGCCTCGCCGGAGTTGGCCGACGCGGTACTCCCGCTGCTGCACCCGGCGGCGATGAGCGCACCGAGAACGGCGATAGCGATGAGAGGTTTCCGGGACATACGCACCTCCGGTGCCGCACAGGGAGGTCCTGCAACGCCAGACGGCGAAACGAGGGTTCGCTGGGTCCCCTACAACGACAAATTGGACACTACCCGCGCTTTACCTGTGCGTCAGGAAGATGCCCGAACTGACCGCCTACGGCACCGGCGGCCCACTGCCCAAAACCCACTAGTAGTGGGTTTTGGTCCACGACACGCCGTGCCCGCTGCCCAAAACCCACTAGTAGTGGGTTTTGTCCACGGGCCGGTCTGCGCGGGGACCCACCGTCGTGCACGGACTCCGGCGAACCTGTGGGGTGGTGTGCGCCCTCGGAACGGGTGGGTGAGGATGGAGGCATGAGCGAACAGCAGGGACAACGCGTAGTGGTGGTCGGGCCGGACGGGCAACCCATGGGTCAGATGCCGTTCGGCCAGGTCCCCGGAGCGGCGGGCGATGCGGCGGCGATGGCCGAGGGTGAACACCCCGAGGTCAGCGATCTGGTGGAGCAGCCGGCCAAGGTGATGCGGATCGGCACCATGATCAAGCAGCTGCTCGAGGAGGTGCGCGCTGCTCCCCTCGACGAGGCCAGTCGGCAACGACTGAAGGAGATTCACGCCTCGTCCGTCCGCGAGCTCGAACAGGGTCTCGCCCCCGAGCTGCGCGAAGAGCTCGAGCGCCTGTCGCTGCCGTTCTCCGATGACAAGACGCCGTCCGACTCGGAACTGCGGATCGCCCAGGCGCAATTGGTCGGCTGGCTCGAGGGCGTCTTCCACGGCATCCAGACCGCGTTGTTCGCGCAGCAGATGGCCGCGCGCGTGCAGCTCGAGGAGATGCGTCGTCGCGCGCTGCCCGGCGGGTCGCAGCCCGGCGGCACGATGCAGCAGCCCGGCTCGACCGGGCAGTACCTCTAGCCGCCGACTAGCCCGCCGACATCGACAGCCGCCACGACCCGTCCCTGCCCGGGTTGCGAGCGGCGAGGGTCGCGCGGTAGAGCGTGGGGCCCCACACCGGCGTCAGTCGCCGGTCGTCGACGGCAATCGGCTCGACCATGACGGCAAGCGTGTCCGGGTCGTAGTCGACCGCCAGCGGGCGACCGCTGCCGGGCGGACGTACGACGATCCGTCCGATCGTCGACGTATCCACCGGCCCGGCGCACATCAGATGCAGCACGACCGACACGGGATCCCGGTCGAGTTGCCAACGCTCCTGCAGCGTCACGCGCGGGTCGGCTCGGTCGAGCCCCACCTCCCTGACCCACGAGGTGATCGCGGCCTCCGCGGGATAGGCGCCGGCGATGTCCAGCCTGATCGACGCGGAGTCACCGTCGACGGCCTGGGCCACGTCCGAGGCGTGATGATCGCGGCCAGGTGCCTGGTCGACGCCGTCCACCTCGGGCAGGTTGTGGTAGGAGCTGCGCATCGTCCAGATGCTGTACCGCTCCGGGCCGAAGGTCGCCCGGGTGTATTCACCGACGCCCACGTCGATGAGCGCCGGCTGACCGTCGACGGCGACGAGGATGCTGCCGACGTCGTTGTGGTTATGGCACTCGGCATTGTGGCCGCCCTTCACCGCAACGAAGAGCCCCGCGGTGTCGCCGGCCCGCTCGCGAGCCACCCACAGCTCGGTCTGCGGCCACCACGCCGCGCCGACCAGCGGCGGCGGCTGGTCCGGCTCGGTCGCCCACTCGCGGTCGGTCAACGCGCGGAGCTGGCGCATCGGCGAGAGCACCCCGCCCATGCTGACGGCCGGTCCGGCGCCACGCATGGACCGCGCATGGGCGCGCATCTCGGCGTCGCCGACCCGGCGGCCGTAGGCGTAGAGCAACTCCGGCTCGTTGGCGCCGTCGGAGCGAGCTGATCCGTCGGCGACGTTGACATACCAGCGCTCACCGATGTGGATGCGGTGCGGATAACGGCCGATCTCCCGGACCAGCGGCAGGTCGAACCCGTCCAACGCCCCGCCGCTGCTCTGCAGCAGCAGGTCCAGGCAGTCGAACAGCGACGCTCCGGCGCGCCACCAATAGCTCTGCCCCTCGTCGCAGCCGCCGTCCTCGGAGTAGCTGTCGAGAAAGACGTCGAGCCCCTCGAGCGCGCGCTGCACCGTCGTCCGACGGTCGTCCTCGTCGTCGAGCAGCAGCGAGCAAGCCAGCACGTTGGAGTGGATCCACGGATTCCAGTTGTTCACCGGATGCCCGGGGCGACCCAGACCCGACCAGTGCCAGTCCGTCGTCCGGAACGGCACCAGCACCCGCGTGCGCACCTCGTCCCGCAGCCGGCGCACCGACTCCGGGGCACGAGCCGCGAGCTCCTGGCCGAGCACCTCGTGCACCCAGGCCATGAGCGCCGCCGTCTCAGCCGCGAACAGATCGACGAAGGGTCTGGCCGGATCGGGCAGCCCACCGTCGGCGTGGGCGAACCGGTCGTGCGCCGGCACCGACCAGGACGTCTCCTCGCACACCAGCCACACGCCGTCGAGTACGTCGTCGATCCACCGCGCCTCACCGGTGACGCAGGCCGCCTGCAGCGCCGCCGAGATGCGGTGCCGGCGGGAGAAGTAACGGGTCTCGTACTCCGACCGGTTGCCAGTTCGAAGGAAAGCCAGCCATTGGGCGGCTGGTAGCACCGACCACTCGCCGGCGGACGATTCCTCGGCCCGATCCACGATGGCCCGCTTCGTCGTGTCGTCGACGAACGACCAGGCCGCCCGGTCAGAGACAGCGGGCAGCGGATGCCGCGTGCCTGGTGCCGGGAGCTTCGCCAGCGCCGATCCACCGAGCAGCTCGACGAGTCGGGCACCGGCCGGGGCCGCTCCCGACGGGACCTGGTCGGTCGCCACGATATGAGCCTCCTGAGTCGACCAAAAGGAAAGCGTTTGCCCCGTTCGCCTGGCCAATCGTTCCGGTATGGCGGACAACCGTCAACCAGGTCTTGACAATGATTCGCGCGGTGCACAGACTGCTCGGCACACAAAAGCAGCGACGTGTAGGCCGATGTCGTCCAACCCTCGTACCAGACTGCACACCGACGTTCGAGGCTCCGTCGGGTAAACAATTTCCAGGAGGAATGTTGGCGACCAACGCCGAGGTCGACGCGCGGTCCGAACTTGCAGTGTCGGAGCAAACTCCCGCCTCAAAGCAGCGTCCGACGTGGACGTGGCGGCGGCGTCTGCGGCGGGACCGGCTCCTCGTCCTGCTAGGTGTCCCCGGAATCACCCTGCTGCTGCTCTTCCACTACCTGCCGCTGCTCGGCAACATCATCGCTTTCCAGGACTACCAGCCCTACCTGGGCATCATGCACAGTCCGTGGAACGGCGTAACCAACTTCGACGTCATCTTCAACGGCGATCCGGAGTTCCTCAACGCACTCAAGAACACGCTGATCGTCACGGTGCTGCAGGTCGTCTTCGTGTTCCCGGCGCCGATCGTTCTCGCGCTGATGCTCAACAGTCTGCTCTCCGAACGCCTCAAGCGTGTGGTGCAGAGCATCCTCTATCTGCCGCATTTCCTGTCCTGGGTGATCGTGGTGGCGATCTTCCAGCAGATGCTCGGCGGCAGCGGCCTGCTCAACGACTACCTCCGATCGCACGGACACGGCACGTTCAATTTCATCGGCAACGCCGGACTCTTCAAGGAACTGCTCACCAGCCAGGTGATCTGGAAGGACACCGGCTGGGCGACGATCCTCTTCCTCGCCGCGCTCTCCCAGATCGACGCGGCTCTCTACGAAGCGTCCAGCGTGGACGGTGCGAGCCGGTGGCGGCAGATGTGGCATGTGACACTGCCGGGACTGCGGAGCATCATCATCCTGCTCTTCATCCTGCGGCTCGGGAACATCCTCACCGTCGGCTTCGAGCAGATCGTGCTGCAGCAGGCTCCCGTCGGGATTCCCGCCAGCGAGGTCTTAGACACCTATGTCTACAACAACGGCATCCTCCACGGAGACTGGGGCGTCGCCGCGGCGGTCGGCCTGGTCAAGGGTGTGGTCGGCGTAGCGCTGGTCGTCGTGGCCAACAAGGTCGCCCACCTGTTCGGAGAGCAGGGGATCTATCAATCATGAGTCGATCTGCAGTCGCCGGAACAACCGCTCCGTCGCCCGCGAGCCGCGGCCTGAAGGCCGTCGTCCTCATCGTGATCTGTGCAGTTGTCGTCCTCCCCTTCGTCGGGATTCTCTCCACGAGCATCGCCAGCCGCGCGCAGATCACCAAGGCCGGCGGGTTCGTCCTTCTCCCCGATTCAGCGAGCCTGAGCGCCTATCGGGCGATCTTCGCCGGTGGCGTCGTCACGCGGGCGCTCGTGGTGAGTGTCGCGATCACCGTCATCGGTACGGCGCTGAGCCTGACCTGCACGGCGTTGCTCGCCTACTCACTCAGCAGGCCAGGGTCGTTCGGCCACAAGCCCATGCTGATGGTCGTGCTGTTCACGCTGCTCTTCGCCCCGGGAATCATCCCCGCTTATCTCGTCGTCAAGCAATTGGGGCTGCTCAACAGCTACTGGTCGCTCATCCTGCCGACCGCGATCAACGCCTTCAATGTCATCGTCATGCGCGCCTTCTTCATGGGCCTCCCGCACGAGTTGCTCGAGAGCGCACGCATCGACGGGGCCGGTGAACTGACCATCCTGCGGCGGCTCGTGTTGCCGCTCTCCCGCGCCGTACTCGCCGTGATAGGCCTTTTCTACGCCGTCAGCTACTGGAACGCGTTCTTCAACGCGCTGCTCTACATGAACGACACGACCAAATGGCCACTGCAGCTCGTGCTGCGTACCTACGTGGTCAACAACGCGCCGATCGGCGTCAACCAGCTCGCCGGAAGCGGCGAGGCGCTCCCCCCGCAACAGTCCATCCAGATGGCGATCCTGGTGATCTCGATCGTCCCGATCCTGCTCGTCTACCCATTCCTGCAGCGGCACTTCGCCAAGGGCGTCCTGACCGGCGCCGTCAAAGGCTGACCCCAAGGAGCCCAGCGCCATGACCCATCGCACCTTCGATCGGCGGCTCTTCCTCCGCGGCGCACTCGGCACCGCGGCCCTGACCGCCGGCCCGGCACTGCTCAGCGGCTGCGGCGACGGTGGCAAGAGCAACACCAACGCGGTCAACGCAAAGGTGAAGCTCCCGTCCTATACGGCGTACCAGGGTCCGCAGCCCGACCTGCGCGGTACTTCGGAGGGAGTCCTCGACGGGTTCCTGAAGTACCCGGCCAACCCGAAGCGCGTCACCAAGGGCCCGCCCGGCGACGGCAGCACGGTGAATGTATTCGTCGAGACGTACAGCCCGATCCCGCCGGGGCTGTCGCAGAACCAGTACTGGCAGCAGATCAACAAGCGGGTCGGCCTCAATCTGAAGATGACGGTCATCACCGCGAGTGACTACGCCGACAAGCTGGCAACGACGACCGCCGGCGGCGACCTGCCCGACCTGCTGCAGCTCGCCGGTCTGGTTCCGCAGCTCCCGCAGATGCTCGCGGCGAAGTACGAGGACCTGACGCCGTATCTGGGCGGGGACGCGGTGAAGGACTACCCCTTCCTGGCCAACATCCCGGAGGTCTACTGGAAGACGGCGTGCGTATACAACGGCGGTATCTACGGCGTGCCGATCCCGCGCTCCAAGATGGGCGCGGTCTTCTACCTGCGGTCCGACATCCTGTCCGCGAAGGGTCTCGACCCGGCGCCGGCCAGCTTCGCCGACTTCAAGAAGCTGTGCATGGCACTCACCGAACCGCGCCAGAACAAGTGGGCGATCGCCAACCCGACGGGTGCGGTCAACTTCGTGCAACAGATGCTCGGCGTCGCGAACTCCTGGAAGAACGACGGCGGCAAGCTCACGAACTCGTTGGAGTTGGAGGAGACCAAACAGGCGATCGCCGCGGTCGCGCAGCTCGCGAAGGCCGGTACCGTGCACCCGGACAGCTACGACCCGACGCTGACCACCGACTTCAAGCAGTGGTTCAACGCCGGAAACGCAGCGCTGGACTACGACAACTACACGGCCTGGCCGCAGTTCTACGTGCAGAACGTCGCCGGGCCGTCATTCAAGATCGCCGGCATGCTGCCGCCGGCGTATGACAGCGGGTCGAAGCCGGTCACCTGGCAGGGCAACCCGGACCTCAGCTTCACCGCCATCAAGAAGGGCGACAAGAAGCGGATCAAGATGCTGCTCGAGGTCTGCAACTGGTTGTCCGCGCCGTTCGGCACCGAGGAGTACCTCTTCCGCACCTACGGGATCGCCGGCCGCGACTACGAGGTCAAGAACGGCGACCCCGTCGTGACGTCGACCGGCGAGGCGGAGGTGCCCGGCCTGTCGATCGGCTACATCGCCAACGCGCCGACCGTCCTCTACTTCCCCGGCTTCCCCGAGGCGACCAAAGACGGCTACGAGTTCCAGCGCAAGTTCCTGCCGATGGCCGTCGCGAATCCGACCCTGGGGCTGTATTCCAACACCAACTCCACCAAGGGTTCCGACCTCAACCTGAAGATCACCGACGCCCAGACGGCGATCCTGCAGGGCCGGGAGCCGCTGTCCTCGTGGGACGATGCGGTCAAGACCTGGCGCAGTTCCGGTGGCGACACGATCCGCAAGGAATACCAGGACGCACTGCAGAGCTCGTCCTGATCCTTGGAGCCTGAGCCTCAGGCCTCGCGGCTGGCCCGCATCCAGTCCTCCGCCTCGCGGCGGGCCTGGCGGTCACCGCGGTGCTTGAGGAGCACGGCGAGGTTGTGCATCGCGTCGGAGTGGTCGCGGGCGGCCGCCCGGCGGAACCACTCCTCGGCCTCGTTCCGCGAGTCCCGGTCGCCGCGGTCGTAGAGCAGGATGCCGAGGTTGTTCATCGCGTTGACGTGATCGGCGTTGGCCGCCCGCCGGAACCATTGCTCGGCCTCGTGTACGGAGCCCCGGTCACCGCGGTCGTAGAGCAGGAGCCCGAGGTTGTCCATGGCATCGGTGTGGTCGGCGTTGGCCGCCTTCCGGAACCAGTCCTCGGCCTCGCGCCGGTCGTTGAGGTCCCAGCGCCGGACGAGCAGCAGACCGAGGTTGTTCATCGCGTTGAGATGGTCGCCGGCCGCCGCCCGCCGGTACCAGTCCTCCGCCTCGTGCAGCGACCGCCGGTCGCCGTTGCGGTTGAGCAGTACGCCGAGGTTGTTCATCGCGCCGGGATGGCCACTCGCCGCCGCCTCCCGGAACCACCGTTCGGCCTCCCGCACCGACTGCTCGTCGCCGCGGTCCACGAGCAGCAGCCCGCGGGTGTTCTTGTTCTCCTCGCCGCCGTGGCGGACCAGCCACTCGTTGAGCCCCACGCCGCCGAGCACGCCGAGGACAATCAGGGCGATCTGCACCCAGGCGGGAGCCCCGGCGAAGCGGGCGACCAGCGCAAGGAAGAGCCCGGTGATGACGAGGGCCGCCAGCACGGCCCACGACCGTCCCTGGTCGCGGCCAGTCCCCTTACCGGCTCGGTCGGCCATTCGGCAATCCTGCCTTGAAGGACCGGGTCGGCGCGGGCAGTCGGCAAGATCGCGACCGTGGTCCTGCCCCTTCGCGCACGGTTCTGGACCGGCTTGTCCGACTCCGACCCGGATGGCGGATCCCGGTGATCCCGGTCATCGGGCCAACAGCCGTTCGAGTACGCACGGCGACGCCGTCGTCGTCGTTGCTCACCGTGATCTCGTCGGCGGCCGCCAGCACGCTCGGGTGGGCGTTGGCCACCGCGATCGAATGGCCGGCCCATTCGAGCATCGCGAGGTCGTTGGGCATGTCGCCGAACGCCAGCACCTCCTCGGGTCCGATTCCGAGCTCACCGGCGAGCTCGGCCAGGCCGGATGCCTTGGTGACGCCGAACGCCGAGATCTCCAGCAGGCCGTCCGCGGCCGACGCGGAGTGGGTGAAGGTCGCGAGATCGCCCGCCGCCTCGACCGCCTGGGCGAGCAGGTCGTCGGGGTGCAGCTCACTGTGCCGAGCCAGCATCTTCGCCGCCTCGAGCTCGACGATCTGGTCCACCTGCCCGACGACCGCGTCGACGCCGAGGTCGTAGGTGTGGCGATAGTCCGGCTCGTGGGCGAAGGCGTCGCCGTACTCCACCGCGAAGGCCAGGCCGGGGATCGCGGCGCGCAGCCGGGCGGCGACCTTCGCCATGGTGGCGGGATCGAGCGGGGAGCCGCCGACGACCTGCTCGGTGTGCAGGTCGTAGCGCAGCGCACCGTTGGAACAGATCGCGAGACCCGTATGACCGGTCGCCTCGGCGACCTCGTGCATCCACCGCGGCGGCCGCCCGGTGACGAAGACGACCGACCGGCCGCTGGCCTCGGTCGCCTGCAGGGCCCGCCTGCTGCGCTCGGAGATCGTGCCGTCGGTGCGGACCAGCGTGCCGTCGAGGTCGGTCGCGACCAGCTTCACGGGCGGCTCGGTCACGTCGTCGGTGGCCGCCCGGTCGTCGGCGCTCACGGGGTCAGCGGCTCGATGCGGTCACGCCCGCCGAGGTGCGGGCGGAGCGCCTTCGGCACGTAGACCGATCCGTCGCCGCGCTGGTGCACCTCGAGCAGGCAGGCGATGGTGCGCGCGATCGCGCACAGCGTGCCGTTGAGGGTGGCGGCCGGTTGCGGCTTGCCGCCCGCGTCGCGGTAGCGCACGCCGAGCCGGCGCGCCTGGAAGGTCGTGCAGTTGGAGGCCGACGTCAGCTCGCGGTAGCGGCCCTCCGCGGGGAACCACGCCTCGCAGTCGTACTTGCGGGCTGCGCTGGACCCGAGGTCGCCCGCGGCGACGTCGATGACGCGGTAGCTGAGCTCCAGCTTGTCGAGGAACTCCTTCTCCCAGGCAAGCAGGCGTGCGTGCTCGTCCTCGGCCTCCTCCGGCCGGGTGAAGGTGAACATCTCCACCTTGTCGAACCAGTGCACCCGGAAGATGCCGCGGGTGTCCTTGCCGTAGGACCCGGCCTCGCGCCGGAAACAGGCCGAGTAGCCGGCGTAGCGACGTGGTCCGGCCGACAGGTCGAGGATTTCGTTGGAGTGATAGGCGGCGAGCGGCACCTCCGACGTACCGACGAGGTAAAGGTCGTCGCGCTCGATGCGGTAGACCTCCTCGGCGTGCGCGCCCAGGAAGCCGGTGCCCTCCATCGCCTCCGGCCGCACGAGCGCCGGGGCAACCATCGGGGTGAACCCGGCCTCGACCGCCTGTTCGATCGCCAGGTTGAGCAGGGCGATCTCCAGCAGTGCGCCGGGGCCGGTCAGGAAGTAGAACCGGGCACCGGAGACCTTCGCGCCGCGTTCGGTGTCGAACGCCCCGACCCGGGTCCCGATCTCGACGTGGTCGCGGACGTCGAAGTCGTAGACCGGGCGCTCCCCCACGGTCTCCAGCACCTCGAAGTCGTCTTCGCCACCGGGCGGTACGCCGTCGATCACCACGTTGGAGACCGCGCGGTGGGCCGCCCGCAATGCCTCGTCGGCCTGGGCCTGCTCGGCCTCGGCCGCCTTCACCTCGTCGGCGAGGTGCTTGGCATGCTCGAGCAGCGTGTGACGATCATCGGGCGCGGCCTTGCCGACCTTGCGGCCCAGCACCTTCTGCTCGGCCCGCAGATCGTCCGCGGTGGCGACCGCGGCACGCCGACGTTCGTCCGCCTCGAGCAGCGCATCAACCGTGGCCGGGTCCTCGAGGCGGGCACGTTGGGACGCCCGGACACGGTCCGGGTCGTCGCGGACCAGGCGGAGGTCGATCACGATGATCCAGCCTACCGGGGAGCGCCGGCGGGTCCGGCCTGCTTATCGTGGTGACCCGGCCCCACCGAGCCATGATCAGGAGGGGATTCGGGGGCAAAACGCCGTACGAATCCGCTCCTGATCATGGGAGGTCGGGCTCGGGGTGGATGGCAGTCAGGGGGCGGTGGCCATGGTGGAGATGAGCACGGACCGGTTCGAGGAGCTCGTCGCCACGGCCCTCGACGACGTGCCCCCGGCGCTGACCCGGCTGATGGACAACGTCGTGGTCCTGGTCGAGGACGCCGACCCGGAGGACGGCCGGCTGCTCGGCCTCTACGAAGGCATCGCGCTCACCGAACGCGGCCACGACTACGGGGGCACCCTGCCGGACCGGATCACGATCTTCCGGCTGCCGATCCTGTCGATCTGCGTCGACGACGACGACGTGGTGGACGAGGTCGCGACCACCGTGGTCCACGAGATCGCCCACCACTTCGGGATCGACGAGGCCCGGCTGCACGAATTGGGATGGGGCTGACGGGTGGCGGACCGTGAGGCCGAGGTAGCGTCCACCGACGTGACCGAGCCCGACACCGGCCTACCGATCAAGATGCTGCACGACCGGGTACTGGCGAAGTACTCCCGGGAGGACGGCGAGCGACGCTCGACCGGCGGCATCGTCATCCCGGCGACGGCCCAGGTGGCCAAGCGGCTGTCCTGGGGCGAGGTGATCGCCGTCGGCAACCATGTTCGCGCCGTCAAGTCGGGCGACCGGGTGCTCTTCAGCCCCGACGACCCGTACGAGGTCGAGGTGCACGGGCAGGACTACATCATCCTGCGGGAACGCGACATCCACGCCATCGCCGCGGAGCGGGTGGAGCCGGCGACCGGGCTCTACCTCTAGGCCGAAGAGCCGCGGTGGGCGTAGAGGTCGCGCAGCAGCGCCACCTCGGCGCCGTGGTGGGCGAGCTCGTCGAAGGCGTGCAGCACCAGGGCCGCCCAGGGGTCGGCCGCGTAGGGGCCCCAGTTCGGGCCCAGCGCGCGCCACATCCCGTCCTCCCCGAGCCCGTCCAGCCCGGACCGGAACGCCGCCCAGCCCTTGTCGACCGCGACCAGCGCGTCGTCGACGTGCTCGTACCAGTCGCGGTCGGTGACGTCCAGCGGCCACTCGCCCAATCCGTCGGCGGTGTAGCCGGACAGGCACTCCGAGCCGATGTGCCACAGCCGCCAGGCGATCGTCGTGACCGGCGCCGGATCCGGGTCGGGGACGACCCGCTCCACCCGCCACACGCCGTCGTCGCCGGGACGCACAGACCAGCACCCGGCGACCGGCTCGTAGAGGTATTCGTCCTGACTCAGACCCTCGAGCCGGCCCCGGATGCGGGACCAGATGTAGTCGATGCCGCCGAGCAACAGCGGACCGACTTCACGCGAGGGGGCGCTGGGTTCAGTGGACATGCCGAAGACGCTAACAAGGACCTCCGACAAAACCGCTAGGCGGCCAGCGCGACGCCGAGCGAGTCGGCACCGGCGAACTTCGGGCCGCCCTTTTCGTAGAAGACGTCGAGGTCGGCGATGGTGAAGCCGGCATCGGTCAGCAGGCCGACGATGGGGCGGCTGAAGGTGCACCCGCCCGCCAGCCGCCGCTCGATCGGGTCGAGGCGTCGCTGCCAGCGCTGAACCCGCTCATCCGGGGCCAGCCCGTGCTCGAGGAAGTGCAGCGTCCCGCCCGGCTTGAGGACCCGGCGGAGTTCGCCCAGGGCCGCCGCGGCATCGGGAATCGTGCACATCGTCCAGGTGGACAACGCCGCGTCGAACGTGTCGTCGGGGAACGGCATGGACTGGCCGTCGAGCCCGGCCCGCTCCACCGGTATCCCGGTCGCCTCGAGCCTCTTCGCAGCCAGCTTCCAGGCGAGGTCGGAGGGCTCGACCGCCGTCACCCGAGTCACGGTCGCCGGATAGAAGTCGACATTGGGTCCCGACCCGAAGCCGATCTCGACCACATGACCGGTCAGACCGGCGCAGACGCGCGCACGAAGCGGCCGCAGCGCCTTCATCCCGCCGAGTTTGTTCATCAACCGCGGAACGACCCGTTCCTCGTAGTACCTCATCGCGCCCACACCCTCCCGCCGATCATGCGGCCGGACCGACGCCCGCCGTCATGGCATCGACGCTAGGAGCAGCCGGCCGCGCGGGCATGAGCGATTCACCCCATCTTCCTCAGGGTGGGCTTCCTCAGGGGTGGGCTTCCTCAGGGTTGGCGGCACCGGCTGCGGACTCGAAGCTGCCGACGAGACCGTGCTGCGTGGCATACAGCGTCGCGCTCGCCCGGCTGGAGACCCCGAGTTTGGTGTAGATGTGATCGACGTGGTTCGCCACCGTCTTCGGCGAGACCACGAGCTCGGCGGCGATCTGGCGGTTGGACCGGCCACGCGCCAGCAGCCCGAGCACCTCCACCTCACGGGCGGTGAGGCCGCCGGGCCAGCGGCGCCGGGCGGGCGCCCGATGGCCTGCTGCAGCCAACACCGCGTCGACCGCCGCACCGTCCAGGCGCCCGGCCGTGACCTCGGCGCGCAACTCCCGGACGATCCGGTCGGGAGGCAGCGCGGGCCGGTACGGGCGGGGCTCGGTCCGGGCGTGATAGCTGTCCGCCGCGGCAAGGAGCCGATCGGCCGGGGTCAGCGCGGCGGCGGTCAACCCTGCCGGGATAGCCCGACCCGTCCAACCGCTCATGGTGTCGGGCGGCGATCACCCGACTGGAGTCCAGTCCGGTCAGCCGGGCGAGCATGCGATCGGTCAGATACGGGTGCAGGCGGACGCGTTCGAACTCGGCCTTGGTCAGCGGACCGGTCTTGTCCCAGATCGCGTTCGACACACCGAGTCGGCCGAGATCGTGCACATAGCCGGCACGCCGCACCATGACGACGTCGCTGTCGGGGTGTCCGGACGAGCCGGGCCGCTTCGCCGACGAGGTTCGCGACGCCCCGCGAATGCCCTGCCAGATAGGGAGATTTCAGATCGACCAGGTCGGCCATCGCCACCAGGACATCGTCGAGGTCGGCGCCGCGGACCCGGCGGGACAGCTCGGGCTCGGCGGCCAGGATCGCATCCCAGTCAGCCGCCTCGTCCAGACCGTCGAGGACGTCGGGCGCATGGTCGAAGAACAGGTCGACGACGGCCGGGTCGAAGTCGCCGCTGCGGTTTCTGCGGGCGATCGCCCGTGCCGCGTCGATGCCGCGCCGGCGGCTGTAGACCTCGATCGGGCTGGCGAAATGCACCAGTCTGGCGGGCAGACAGATCTCGTCGCCCACCCGATGATCGGGGTAACCCTTGCCGTCCCACTGTTCGTAGCCCTGACGGAGGGCTGCGCAGACCTCGTCATTCAGCCCGATCCGGCCGGCGAACTGGGCGGCCAGCGTCGAGTGCGTCGTCATGAACGCGAGCGCCTCCTTCTGCCCCGACCACGCGAAGGTGGCCAGCCGCTTTGCGCGGGCCGGGCGGGTGCCGTGCGAGCTCACCCGCCGGAGGATGAAGGAGATGGTCTGCGCCGTACTCATGTCGAGCGTCTCGAATCCGTCGCCCTTGAGGGCGATGTCGTCCCCGAACCACCGCGCCTGCTCAGCCGCGTCGGCGTGGCAGTAGACGTTCATCATCAGTCCGAGGTAGTAGGTGGCCTCACGCTCGGCGTCGCTCGCACCGACGAGGTCGGCCAAGCGGAGCGCCACCACCGTCTGGCGCATGCAGTGCGCCATGGGTTGCCCGAGGCCGAGGTCGGCGGCGTAAGACAGGGTCGCCACAAGTTCCGCGATCCTGACACTCCCCGTATCTGGCCCACCGGCCATGACTGCAGCCTAGGCCGTTCAGGAGCCGGTCGAGCCGAGTCCGTGTCGCTGCGCCCACAATGCCGCCTGCGTCCGGTCCGCGACCCCGATGCTGGCGAAGACCCGGGTCAGATGAGCCTTGACCGTGCGCTCGGAGATACCGAGCGCCCGGCCGATCTGCTTGTTGGCCAAGCCTCGTACGACGAGTCTGAGCACCTCACGCTCGCGTTCGGTGAGCTCGTTGTCGGAGCGTGCGGTACGCCTGCGACAGCAGCGTGCGCGCCACCTTCGAGTCGATCGGCGACTCGCCGTCGGCGGCGGCGCGGACCCCGCGGATCAGCTCCTCCGGCTTGGCGTCCTTGAGCAGATAGCCGACCGCGCCGGCGTCCACCGCGTCGAGCACCAACTCGCGGTCGCTGAAGGAGGTGAGTACGACGACCGCGACGGCCGGATCCGCCGCCACGATCGCCCGCGTGGCCTCGACACCACCCATCCGCGGCATGGACAGATCCATGAGGATCACGTCCGGCCGCAGCTCGGCGGCGAAGGTCACCGCCTCCGCGCCGTCGGACGCGGACGCGACGACGGAGATGTCACCGACCGCGGTGAGCAACGACTCCAGGCCGGCCCGCAACAGCCGATGGTCGTCGACCAGCAGCACCCGGATCACGTCGCCGGCACCTCCAGCCGGATGCGCGTCCCGCGGCCTGACGCGGAGTCGATCTCGAGGGAGGCATCGGCGTCGGTGGCGAGATCGCGCAGCAGCCGCATACCGAAGTGACCCCGATCGCCGGTCTGGCTCAGAACTCCCGGGTCGAACCCGACACCGTCGTCGGCCATGGTCAGCACCAGCAGGTCGCCGACCCGACGCAGCTCGACGTCGACCTGCGTCGCCTGTGCATGCGACACGACGTTGCGCAGCGCCTCCTGCGCCACCCGGAACACGAGTTCCTCCGCCTCCGGCGCCGCGTCGATTTCGTCCGGGACGGAGAGATGCACATCGACGCCCCGGTCGGAAACTGTCGACGCCAGGTCGGCCAGCACCGCCGACAGTCCGGAGGTGTGCAGACTGGGCGGGTAGATCTCGACGAGGAGCGACCGCAGCGATCGGATCCCGCGGTGCACCGTCTCGGCGGCGCTGCGCAGGACGTGGAAGTCGTCCGGCCGGCCGGACCGGTTGGCTCGCTCCGCCGAGCCGGACAGCGAGTACGACGCCGCGACCAGATCCTGCACGACACCGTCATGCAGGTCGCCGGCGATCCGCCGCCGGGCCGTGTCGGACGCGGCGAGCGCATCGTGCATCAGCCGCTCACGTTCCTGCTGGCTCGCGTCCAACCGCCGGGCCATGCGCCTGGCGAGCGGGATCTGCACCAGTTGCAGCGCGACCAGCATGCCCAGGGTGATCGGCGCGAACTCCACCCAGATCCGGTGCTCCCGGTCGGTCACCGCGCGATAGGAGGAGTAGGTCTCGAACAACAGCCGTTGCCCGGACGGGGTGCGGACCGGCTGGTAGACCTCGAGAAGCTGACCGTGGCCGCGCTCGAATCTGTTCTCCGGCTGGGACAGTTCGCTGACCGCCGCGTCCGCGTGGTTCTGGCGCAGGGCGTCGAGTTCCTCCGAGTCGAGCGGATAGACCTTGCCGATCAGCCGTGGCTCGTCGGAGTAGACGACCCGGCCGGAGGGGGTCCAGAGCTTGACCCGGATGACCGTGCGGCCGTTGACGATGCCGCCTGCCGCGGCGCTCATTCGGCGCAGGGCTGCCGGATCACCCGCAACGAGGCGATCGGTCAACGCGGGTTGGATCACCGCGCGCCCGAATGCGGCCGTCACCAGGCGCGCGTCGGCAATGGCCTCGTCCCGCGCGATTCCCCGGCTCAGCAGCCCGCCGACGACGGCGACGACGACAAGGGCGACGACTCCGGCGGCCGCGAACTGGCGTACGGCGCGGCGGGTGTAGTTCGTGCGGGGCGGGGGCGTTCGTCCCCCGGCCGGACGCACGGGAACGTCGGCTACCGGTTTCGCGTCGACGTCCGTCATCGGCCCTGCCCTCGCTCGTACGGTCAAGGGCTCAGTCTGCCTTGGCCGGGCGGCGCAGGGGCCCGGAGCGAGGACGGGGCGGGCGCCGCGGCCGGACCACCGCTCGGGAGCGCTGCGGTCGCCCATTCGGGCCAGGTGGGGGCCGATCCTGCGGGGAGGGCCGCCGCGAGCTCGGCGAGCAGATGGGCCGCGTCGGCGGGCCGGCCGGCCGGATCAGGGTCCCCCAGCCGGGCCAGCACCGTCGCCAGCTCGGTCGGCAGCTCGCCGAGATCCTCCGGCAGCCAATCCACGTCGCCGACGGCCGCCTCGGCGAGGATGGTGCCGAGCGCGTAGAGGTCGGCGGCAGGCTCGGCCGCCGCGCCGCGCTCCTGCTCGGGCGCGCGGTAGCCGTCGCTGCCCTGCGGTGCGTCCGCCCGACCGGCGGTCCCGATCGGGCAGGCGAGACCGAGATCGAGCAGCACCGGCCGGCCCTCGCGGATGACGACGTTCTCCGGCTTCAGGTCGCGGTGCACGAAACCCAGGCCGTGCAGGTAGTGCAGCGCGCCGGCAAGGTGCATGCCCAGGAATACGAGGTCGTCGGGGCTGAGCGGGCCATCGTCGATGACGGTGTCGAGGCTCGGTCCCTCGACGTACTCGAGGACGAGGTGTGGCACCGGATCACTCGAGCCGTCGCGGAGTAACCGTTGGAAGCCGGTGTGCCGCATCTGCCCCAGCAGTAGGGCTTCGGCCTGCAACGTCGCGGCGGACCGCGGCTCCGCGGCGTACGACGGACGCGGAATCTTCACGGCGACGGGAGCCCAGCGATCGGTCGACCAGGCCAGCCACATCTCGCGCCGTACGCCGTCGCCCAGCAACTCCCAGGCGAGCAGGCCCGGTAGCAGGAGATCTCCCGGGCCCGCGGACCAGCTGTCGGCCATCGCGGCGGGTGTCGTCTCGGAAAGGGTCACGGTGCGCCTGTCCTGGAGGGAGGTGGATCTGAGATGGTCGAGGTCGGACGGGGCCGGCGCTTCGATCGCCGGCCCCGTCCGGATGTCACCTCACCGTTCAGTCGCGCGAGCGCGAGCGGGAACGGCTACGCGACCGGCTGTGCCGCCGACCGTGGTGCGACGGGTGCGAAACAACGGCACCGCGAATGCGGCCTTGACTCGTCTTGGACATAAGGTTCACCCCCTCTCGGTGCTCGTGGTGAACACGGGGAGCGTGGTGCTCACCGTGGCGGATTCGAGGGGCGCCGGCCGCCCGTTGCGGCGCCGGGCGGAGTGCTGCTCGATCCGGCCGCCGTCGAGCACGACGACCCGGTCCGCGAGCGCGGCGACCGCCGGGTCGTGGGTCACGAGCAGCGTCGCGCGACCGGTGGAGGCCCGGCGCAGCGCGGACATCACCGCCGTGGCCGACTGGGCGTCGAGGCCCGAGGTCGGCTCGTCGAGGAGCAGCACCGGGGCGTCCCGCACGACTGCCCGGGCGAGTGCGAGGCGGCGGCGCTGCCCGCCGGAGAGGCGGACGCCGCCCTCCCCCACCACCGCGTCGTAGCCGTCGGGGAGGTCCCGGACGAACGGCTCGAGCAGCGCGGTCCGGGCCGCGAGCCGGATGTCCAGATCGGTGACCGCCGGCCGCCCGAAGGCGATGTTGTCGCGGATCGATCCGTCGAGCAGCCACGGATCCTGCGGCACGAGGGCGATCTGGCGACGCACCGAGGCCACCGAACAGGTCCGTACGTCGACGCCGTCGAAGGTGATCACGCCGCTGTCGGGGTCGTAGAGCCGGAGCAGGAGGTTGAGCAGCGTCGACTTGCCCTCGCCCGAGCTGCCCATGATCGCGACGGTCTCGTCGATGCGGACCGTGAGGTCGACTCCGCGCAGCACGGGAAGGTCCGGCGAGTAGGCGAACTGCACGCCGCTCAAGGCGACCTCGGTGGTCAGCGCCGGAGCCACCCCGACCTCGTCGTCGCGGGGCTGGTGCTCGTCGCTGTCCAGCAGTTCGACGATGCGGGCGCGGCTCGCGGCGCCCCGCGACAGGGTCGACGACAGCCTGGTGAGCGACCGCACCGGGCCGTAGAGGCTGGCGACGTAGGACAGCACGACGAGCAGGGTGCCGATGGAGACGGCGCCGTCGGTCACCCGGATGACGCCGGCGCACAGGACCAGACCCGCACCGATGGCGAGTACCAGATCGGCGACCGGGCCGAGCCGGCGTTCCACGCCGAGAGCATCGATCTCCGAGCGCGTCGAGGTACGACCGGCCACGGCGAAGTCGTGCTGTGCGCGGTCGTTCTGATCGAACGCCTGGATCACCCGCACGTTGCGCAGGAGGTCACCGGCACGGGCGGCGAGTCGGCCCTGGGCGGCTCGTGCGGTCGCGTGGGATGTCCGCACCCGGGCCCGCCGGCGGATCGCCACGATCGCGAGCACCGGTGTGACCGCGAGCGCGACCCCCGCCAGCGGCGGATCCACCAGCAGCAGCACGAGCAACATGCCGACCAGTTCGAGCGACCCGGGGATCACGCTCTCGTACCAGACCACGAGCGAGTCCTCGGTCCGGCGTACGTCGGTGGTGAGCCGCGAGACGAGTTCGGTGCTGCGGTGCCGGTCGTGGAACCGCAGCGAGAGCCCGAGCAGCCGGGTCATGAGCGCATTGCGGAGATCGGCACCGATCCGCTCGGCCGAGACGCCGACCAGCATCTCGGCGATGTATCCGCAGGCCGCGCCGAGCAACGTGAGGAAGACGGAGGCGGCCGCGGCGACGGCGGCCAGTTGCACGGTGGAGAGCGAGTCGAGCGGCGCCAGCCAGCTCGGCATGTCCTGATGCTGCAGTCCCTGGTCGACCGCGATCGCGAGTGGCCACGGTCGGGCGAGGTCGAGGACCGCCTCGGCGACGGTGAGCGCGGTCGCGGCGGAGAGCGAGCCCCGGTAGGGCCGGCGGAATTCGGCGACCGACCGGCTCGCCACTGCGGTCGTCACTGCTCGACCGACTTCATCCGGGCCAGCGTGCGGGCACCCGCGGCGATGAGTCCGAGGACGAAGACCAAGACACCCGCGGCGACGGCCGCCGCGAACAACGCCGAGGATCCGCCCGGCCCGCCGTTGCCGGCCGACGTCACCGGGCCGGCGGCGGCCGACCGGGTCGCTGCGACGGGCGGAGCGGCCGCGGCCGGACTCGTCGGCGGAGCGGCCCGATGGGCGGACGTCGGAGCCGACTTCCGGGCGGCCGGCGTGGGTGTGGGGTGCGCGGCCGGCGGCCTTACGGAGTGCGCTGACGGCGTGGTCGGCGCGGCGGTGACCGGGGGCGCCGCCGGCTTGGCCGGCGACGTGGTCGCCTGGCCGGCGGGTGCGACGGGGGGCCGTGCCGCGGGTTGAGGGGCGATCGCTGTCGGCGCCGGCACAGTGTGCGCGTCGTCCTGCCCGGGTCCGCTCCGGCCCTGACCGCCGTGACCGGGCTCGCCACCGGGGTCGTCGCCGCCGCGGTCGCCAGAGGCAACCGAGCTCCCCGGGCCCGGGCCGTGGTCGGCGGCGGCGACCGACGGGATCAGCAGCACCGGGCCCGCGATGAGCACGGCGACGAGCGCCCACACCCACCAACCCGATCGCCCGTCCCGCGTAGCCCGCATCAGATCTCCTGGGTGCCGTGTCGGCTGCGCACCGTGCGGTGCAGCGAGTTCACCGTGACGTCACTCAGGTCGGGTCGTCCATCGCACCTTGGTCGTAGTACCTGTGCAGCGGCTGCCGTTCGATCGCCTGTAGCGGGGGTGAGATCCGCCCAATGCTCCACCCGCCAGGTGGCCGCCGGTAACCTGATCATTGAAGGGTTCTCCGCGGCTGGGCCGCGAGCGCACAGACCACCATGCTTGCGAGGAGAGGCACCTGCCGTGTCCGATCCCCAAGCCCCGTCACCGAAATCGTCCGGGGGCTCCGGACGGCATCGGGCGGCGTTCGTGGGCAAGGTGATCGCCGCCGTGGTGTCGCTGGTGGTCCTCGTGGCCAGCGGTACGGCGTGGGCCCTCTACACCCGCTTCAACGGCCAGGTCACACATCTCGGTCGTGGGGTCATCGAGTCCCCGAAGCAGGGCGGCGGCCACGACGTCGACGGCGTCGACCAGAACATCCTGCTCGTCGGTAACGACAGCCGCGGCGGCCTGACCAACCGCCAGCTCCGCGAGCTGGGGACGCAGGTCAACGCGGGATTCAACACCGACACGATCCTGCTGGTGCACATCCCCGCCGACGGGCGCAAGGCGACCGTGGTGTCCTTCCCCCGCGACTCCTACGTCACCATCCCCGGGTATCGCAGCAACAAGATCAATGCGGCATACGCCGACGGCGCCTGCCTTCCGCCCGGGGTGACCGAGTCACAGTGCGGCGGCACCCTGACCCGGGCGGAGAAGACGGCGGGTGCCAGGGAGCTGGTCAAAACCGTGAGCGCGCTGACCGGCCTGCACATCGACCACTACGTCGAGGTCGGCTTGCTCGGCTTCTACCAGATCAGCAAGGTGCTCAACGGCGTCGAGATCTGCCTGAAGGCCCCGGCCAAGGACCACTATTCCGGGATCGACCTGCCGGCGGGCCGACAGAAGATCGAAGGCACCCAGGCCTTGGCCTTCGTGCGGCAACGGCACGGCATTCCCGGCGGGGACCTGGGCCGGATCAAGCGCCAGCAGGCGTTCCTCGGCGCCGTGGCGCACCAGATCCTCAGCGCCGGCACGCTGCTCAACCCGATCCGGCTCAACCAGCTGCTCGACGCCGTCTCGAAGTCGCTGACCACCGACGACGACGGACTCGACCTGCTGAAGCTGGCCAGCCAGATGCGCGACATCGCTGCCGGCAACGTGGTCTTCAAGACCGTTCCGATCGCGAGCCTCAGCTACTCGGCCGGCGGCATCTCCGATGCCGTCGAGCTGGACAAGGCGAAGCTCCCGAGCTTCTTCTCCGCCATCGTCAGCGGCCACCCCAAGCGCGGATCGACGTCGCACAAATCGTCCTCGGCCAACCGGCCGGCCCGCACCGCGGCGAGCAAGAGCTGCGTGTATTAGCCGCCGCATGAACGGGTCACCATTGAACGATCACCATCCCGTCGACGTGGTGTGAGAGTACGGGCCGTCCGGCCTCCCAGAGCGCCTGGCCGGCCGGCTGCCTCCGGCGGAACGGGAGTCGCACGATGCACGCCAGCCCTCCGGGACGTCCGGCCAGGATGCGAGCCTGGCAGCGGGCCCATTCGCTCCAGGTCGGCAGGTCAGGCCAGGTGCGCGCGGCGGCGGCCGCGGGCGCGCCGATCGAGCCCCACGAGCGGGTGCTGTTCGCCGGGCGGGACATCACCGGAGCAGCCGTCGTCGCGACCGGGTGGGCCCTTCACCACCAACCCCGGCCCGGGCCTGGGCGGCCCTGGCTCCGACTGGGCTGGGAGGACGTCGGCCGGGTCGCCTGGGCGGCGGGTTCGGGCATTCTGACCCTGACCGCGCTCCCCTGCAGCGGCTCTTCGCGCTTGGTCGTCCCGCTGTCCGGCCACACGCCGCTCGTGGAGCTGGCCCGCGAACGGGTGGCCTCGACCCTCCTCGGAGGCACCCTCGTCTGGCACCGCGACCGCGCCTGCGCCCAGGTCATCGCGCGGCGTCGACCGGGCACCGACCAGGTGAGCTGGATCCTGGCCTTCTCGCGGGCCGACGACATCGACGATCCCGGGGTCCAGGCCCAGGTGGCCCTGGCCATCACCGAACTGCAGGAAGAGATCGGACCCACGATTGCGGAGCACCGGCGTCGGGTAAGCTAAGGGGCGAAGGGGAGTAGCCCCGAATCGATGGTCGACATGCTGGCGCGCTCCTGCGCCCGGTCATCGGGCCCGTGTTTGGCGGGCGGGCGAGACCTTCGACCTCGACACTCGTGTCGGGTCGAAGAGTCGGCCCCCGACCTCCGGCCCGGCCCCGATAGAGACCGGAGCCCGCCCCGTGCAGCCCCTGCTGATTCCCCTCGTCTTCGTCGTCGTGCTCGTCGCCGAACTCCCCGACAAGTCGATGTTCGCGTCCCTGGTGTTGGGCACCAGGTTCCGGCCACGCTGGGTCTTCCTCGGCGTGGCCACCGCCTTCCTGGTCCACGTCATCCTCGCGGTCGTCGCCGGCCACCTGTTGTCGTTGCTGCCGCACCGGGCACTGGAGGTCGTCATCTCGACGCTCTTCGCCGCCGGCGCCGCGTACATGTGGATCTCGGCGTCCAAGAGCAGCGACGAGGAGACCCCCCAGGAACACCTCGACAGTGCAGCGTCTGGCTCGGCGCTGGCGGCCTTCGCCACATCCTTCGGCGTGGTCTTCATCGGCGAATGGGGTGACATCACCCAGATCCTGACCGCGAACCTGACCGCCCGGTACGACGACCCGGTCGCCGTCGCCATCGGCGCCACGCTCGGCCTGTGGACGGCGGCACTGCTCGCGATCACCGCCGGCCGCGCTCTCCTGCGCTACATCTCGGTGTCCCTGCTCCAGCGACTGGGCGCGCTCATCCTGTTGGGCTTCACGGCCTACAGCGTCCTGCAGATCATCACGGGTTAGCCCGCGGCGGTCGAAGGTGGGAGCATTCTTCTCGCCGGTGCTCCATCGCCGGGGGCGGGGAGGACGCGATGGCCACGGCGACCGACTCAGCACCCACCGCGGCCCCGGTCGGCCGGCAACGGATCTGGCTGATCCTGATCGGCCTGCTCCTCGGCATGCTGCTGGCCTCGCTGGATCAGACCATCGTGGCGACCGCGCTGCCCACGATCGCCGGCGACCTGCACGGCCTGTCCCACCTCTCCTGGGTGGTCACCGGCTACCTCCTCGCGTCGACCGCCTCCACCCCGCTGTGGGGGAAGCTCGGGGACATGTACGGCCGGAAGAGGTTCTTCCAGGCCGCGATCGTGATATTCCTGATCGGTTCGATCCTCAGCGGGCTCGCGCAGTCGATGATCGAGCTGATCGGATTCCGGGCCCTGCAGGGCATCGGCGGCGGTGGGCTGATCGTCGGGGCCCAGTCCATCATCGGTGACGTCGTCTCACCGCGTGAACGCGGTCGCTACCAGGGCATCTTCGGCGCCGTATTCGGCGTGACCAGCGTGATCGGCCCGCTGCTGGGCGGTTTCTTCGTCGACAACCTGTCCTGGCGCTGGGTGTTCTACATCAACATCCCGGTCGGACTGGTGGCGCTGGTGGTCACCGGGATCGTGCTTCCGTCGCGTTCGACGACCGTGCACCACGTCATCGACTATCTCGGCGCCGGACTGCTCGCCGCCGCGGCGACCTGCCTGGTGCTGCTCACCAGTCTGGGCGGCACGACGTATCGGTGGGGGTCGGTGCAGATCTACGGCCTCGGTGTCGCCGCAGTCGTCGCGATCATCGGGTTCATCCTCGTCGAGCGCCGCGCTTCCGAGCCGGTCCTTCCGCTCAACCTGTTCAGCAACCGCATCTTCTCGGCCGCGTCGGCGGTCGGCTTCGTGGTGGGCTTCGCGATGTTCGGCGCGATCACCTATCTGCCGCAGTACATGCAGGTCGTGCAAGGGGTCAGCCCGACGGCGTCGGGGCTTCGCCTGCTGCCGTTGATGGCCGGACTGTTGCTGACCTCGATCGGTTCGGGCCAGCTGATCAGTCGCACCGGCAGATACCGGATCTTCCCGATCATGGGCACGCTGATCATGTCCGTGGGGCTGTTCCTGCTCTCCCGACTCTCGGTGTCGACCCCGACCTGGCAGTCGTCGATCTCGATGTTCGTGCTCGGGGTCGGCATCGGTGCGGTGATGCAGGTCCTGGTCATCGCCGTACAGAACGCCGTCGACTACCGCGATCTCGGCGCGGCGACGTCCGGAGCCACCTTCTTCCGGTCCATCGGCGGCAGCTTCGGCACCGCGGTCTTCGGCGCCATCTTCGCCAACGTGCTCGTCGGGAACCTCGCCCAGCACCTGCGCGGCGTGCAGATTCCGCCGGGCTTCTCGCCACAGTCGGGCGCCGACCCGGCCACCCTCAGCCGCCTCCCCGCGCCGGTGCACATGGGCTACATCGAGGCCTACGCCGCCAGCATCCGCACCGTCTTCCTCGTCGCGGTGCCGATCGCGCTGGTCGGATTCGCCCTCAGCTGGCTGATCCGCGAGATACCGCTCCGGGCGACGGCGGCGGCCGCCAACCCGGCCGACACCTACGCCCCGACCTCCGTTCCCGCCGAGCGCACATCGATGCAGGAGATGGAGCGTGCGGTCGAGGTCCTCGCCCAACGCGAAGACCGGCGGAAGCTTTACGGCCGACTGGCCGAGCGGGCCGGCCTGTCGCTCGCGCCGCCGGACAGCTGGCTGCTCTACCGGCTCGCCGACACTCCCGACGTCACCGTCGGGCAGCTCTGTCGCCGGCTCCGCGTGCCGCCGGAGCGGCTGGACGCACGCCTGCACGTGCTCGCCGATACCGGGCTGCTTCGGCTCGGTCCGGGTGTCGACGGCGACTCCGACATCGAGGTCACCGCAGCCGGAGAGCAGGCGATCACCGACCTACTCGATGCACGGCGCGATGCCCTCGCCGAATACGTGCGGGGCTGGTCGCTCGAAGACAACGCCGAACTCCGCCGGCTCATCGAACGTCTCGCCGGCCAGCTCCTCGCCGACGACAACCGCCTGCTCCGCGACGCGCAGGTGGCCAGCGTCTCGCGTTGATCGGCCTCAGGCGCCCTCGACGGTGCCCTTGAGCCCGGTCAGCAGCATCGTCCAGTTGGCGGTCGCCCGCTCCGCCTCGGCTTCGTCGCCGTTGTTGTCCTGACTCAATGACACGTGCGTGGTCTTCCCACGTTCCTCGAGGTCGTAGGTGACCGTGTGGTAGTTCTCGGGCTCGTCCGGCTGGCCGCTCAACGGGCTGAAGTGGGTGACCTGCAGGCGCCGATTCGGCGCGAACTCGACGACCTCGCCCTTGTCCTCATAGCTCTTGCCGTCGTACTCCCCCGTCCAGCGGATCGGTCCACCCACCTGCCAGTCGGTGACGACCACCGTGCCGAAGAAGTACTTCTTGATCAGGGCCGGATCGGTCAACGCGACCCACACCTGCGAAGGTGCCGCATCGATGTCGATCTCCGCTTTCGCCACGTGATTGGCCATGACCCTCTCCTCAGCCTCTTGAAACATATGACTCGATCACATATCTTGTGTGACTGAATCACATGTCCAGGACGAGGTCAATTCCTACGGTGGATCCATGCGTACGTCCCGCGATGCTCGGCTCGCCAACCTTCTGGGTGCCGTTGCCACCGGGTTGACCGACCGGGTGGCCGATACGGTCGACACGACGGTCCTGGACAGCCGGGCGCAGCTGGCGCTGGTCGCGTTGCTCGACTTCTCGCCGAAGGGTTCCGTGCACACCCTCAGTCAGGTCGTCGGCCTGACCCACTCGGGGACGGTGCGACTCGTGGATCGACTGGTGGCCACCGGATACGTGCACCGCGGACCCGGCGCGGACGATCGCTCGGTCACCATCGGCCTGACCCGTGCCGGCCGGACGGTGGCGAACCGGGTGCGCGACCGACGCCAGGATGCGATCACCGACGCGATGACCGGCTTGAGCGATCGGCAACGTGACGACCTCGCCCGGGCCTGCGAGATCATCATCGCCAACCTCACCCGCGAGCGGCTGGACCGGCGCACGGCGGGCGAACGACCGAGTGGTGGCGCGCTGTGCCGGATGTGCGACTTCGCTGCCTGCGGGCGCCCGGACGGCCGTTGCCCGGCAGCTCGTGCCGTGGCTCAGCGGTAGTCGACCGGGCGCCGCCCGGCACCTCGGGTCCCCCCCGGGGACGACCGCCACGCGGTCCCGCAGCGCGTGGGTGTCGAGCGACCTCAGCATCGCCCGATCGTGTCATCGCCCACCCGAGGTTCCGACTGGCCGGGCGCGCCTCATCGCCCGGCCCGCGGGACGGCTACCAGTAGTGGCGACGACCGGCGATCTCGTGGCCGGTGGAGCCAACGATGAAGAGGACGGCGCCGATGACGAGGACGACGATGCCGAGCGTCCACAGGATGGCGATGTGGGCGAGGAAACCCAGCGCGAGCAGAACGATACCGAGAATGATCATGATGCTTCCCTTGCGGTGGCGGTGGCGACCGCGTCGGTCAGAAGGAGCATCGCAGGATTTGATGCGCGGGGACCGACACGTCGTACCGAGGGCCGCAGGGTTCTGGGCGGCGTTCGTTGACAGCAGGATTATGCGCAAATCAGCCGGGCGGCGCAACTCGAGCCGGATCGGCGACCACCTCCGCCGAAACGGTGGCCAGCGAACGGCGGCTCGATCGAGCCGTTGCGCGCAAGCGTTGGTACGCCGTCCGCGCATCGATGCCCTCCCGGGCAATCAGGATTCCCTTGGCCTGCTCGATGATGGTGCGGGAATTCAAGGCGCGCTGGAGGTGTCCGGCCAACTCGGTTTGGCTCGACGCCTGCATCATGCTGGCGATGAGGAGGGCGGCGAGGTCGGTGAAGGCCATCACCGCCAGTTCCCCTTCCGGTGTCCACGGATGGGCGTCCTCGGACACCACCGCGACCACTCCGGCGGGCTGCTGGTTGTACGGAATCGGACTGGCCATGACCGCGTAAACGCCATGGGTGACGGCATCCGCGGCGAACAACGGCCACCGTGAGTCGGTGGTGAGGTCCTCGACGGTGATCAGCTGACGCGAGTCGAAGGCAGAGATGCACGGGCCCTCGTAGTGGGTGACCTGGAGCTCCTCGAGGTGGGCGAGTCGCTCATCGGACACCGCGACGTTGCGCAGGTGATGCTGGTCGTCGGTCAGCATTAGCGCGGCACCGTCGACGTTGAAGACCGTATGCGTGGTCCGCACGATCTCGCGCATACCGTCCTGCACGTTCATCTCCCCGAACCGCAGCCGGCCCAGCTCCTCGAGGGCCCTCCGCACGTCGGGTATGGATACCGCCATGGTCACATCTTGACGGGACGGTCAACTCGGGTCGATCGGGGCGTCCGGCCCGAGCAGGTCACGGATGTTGGCTTCCAGCTCGGCCGGGATGACGCCGCCCACCGCGGTGACCGTGCCGTCGGCGTCGACGAAGACGTTTGTCGGCACTCCGCGGACGCCGATCAGGCTCGCGTAGTCACCCGGCTCGTCGACGAGGACCGTGCCGTCGATACCCCACAGCGTGCAGAACGCTTCCGCCTCGGCGTCGCTACCGGCGCCTTCCCACACGTTGACCATGACGATTTCCAGCCCCGACCGGGCGGTACGACGGCGCCACTCCTCCATGATCGGCGCGGCCGCGTTGCACGGTCCTCACCAGCTGGCGAAGAAGTTCAGGATGTACTTGCGCTCGGACCATTCCCGGCTGTGCCGCACAGTCCCGCTCCGCATCGCCGGCAGCGTGAACGCGGGCAGCCGCTGACCGACCAGCGGATGGGCGATGGTGGCCGACGTCCCCGGCGCGGGTGGTCCGGTGGTGAGATCGTCCGCGACGGTGAGGGTCCCCGAACCGGCGTTCGCCACCAGGATCCGGTTGCGGTGGTCCGGGTGGACCGAGACCCCGCCGGGTCCGTCGCTGACCGGGATCCTGGTCCACTCGTGACCGTCGACACCGAGGACGCTCACCGTGCCGTCGCCGCGATTGCCGACATAGAGCCGGTCACCGTCCGGTCCCGCCACAAGTCCGACAGGCGCGCTCCCCGTGGGGATCTCGTCGCCGGTGGTCACTCCTTTGGCGGCGTCGATCCGGGAGACGGTCCCGGCGACGGAGTTGATCACGTAGACCTCGTCATGCACCGGGTTGACGGCCACCGCGCACGGTCCGGCCCCGACGTCGAGCCGCGCGACCGACTCGCGGGTGTCCAGATCGACGACGGTGACCGATGCGGCGAGGAAGTTGACGCAGTAGGCCCGTCCGTACCGCGGGTCGACGGCGACCGCGCCGGCGCCGATCTCCGCGGCCACGGTGTCCAGCACCGCGAGGGCGTCGAGGTCGACGACCGACATCGTGCCGCCCATCGCGTTGCCGACGTAGAGGCGGCGGCCCGGAACGTCGATCGCCAGCCCGGCCGGATAGGTCCCCACGGCAATCTCGGCCACGACCTCGTCGCGCAGCGGGTCGATGACGGAAAGCTGGTCCGAGCGGGCATCCGCGGTGAAGATCAGGCCGCGCTGGTCGTCGATGGCGATATCGATCGGCTCGAGGCCGACGGCGACCTCGCCGATCCGGGTCATGGTGTCGAGATCGACGACGGCGACGGCGTTCGAGCGGGAACACGCGACGTAAGCCCGGTCGGTACGCCGATCGACCACGACGCCCTCGGGGTCGTAACCGACCCAGACCTCGCCCAGGATGCGCCACGGTTCCTGACCGGGTGTCGCGTCGACAAGGCACGCAGCACCGTCGGTGTCGGACCCCGAGGGCTCTGGAGCATCGCGACGCCCGGCGTCGGCCGGACGTTCGCTGGAGTCGCTCATACCCCTCTTCCCCGGTCGTCCTGACGGACCTGTGCTCTCAGGTACGTCAGCCGGGCACCCAGGAGCTGGCGAACACAGACGTCGGAAAACCTAACACGCGGGTCTGTCCGCACCGTGGTCGCAGTCACCGGACAACACCCGGCGGCCGACTCCACCGGCACACCCCACCGAGCCGCGCAATCCCGTGTCAAACGCGCTCTCCCGGTACCTTTACTTGTTACGCTCCGTTTCAGAGACGCTACGCGCACTCTCGATCTCGAGGGAGATGAACGGTGTCGAATCACTTCACCGGCCTCAGCCTTGGGCCGCCTCTCGGTGACCAACGGCTCGACCTCTGCGACCTCTACGCCTTCCAGTCGCCCACCGATCCGACGAGGACCGTGCTGATCCTCAATGCAAATCCGAATGCCGATGCACTTCACCCCGACGCCATTTACCGGCTGAATATCGACAACGATGGCGACTATCTAACCGACATTGCGTTGAGCTATATATTCGGCCCGCCACGGGATGGCGTGCAGACCGCAAGCGTATTTCTCGCGAGAGGCGCCGAGGCGCGGTCGGCAGAGCCAGCGGGAAACACCATCTTCGCCGACGTCGAGGTCTCCTTCGACCCCACTCCCAACATCGTCACGTCCGGCCCTTACACTTTCTTCGCCGGCGCTCGTAGCGACGCATTCTTCTTCGATTACGACGGAATCAACAATCTCTTCGACACGTCCGGCGGCAGAAACTTCACGGCGCCGCATCTGGGGGGCAAGTCGCCGTGGACCGGCAAGGATTCCAACACCGAAGCCAACGTGTTCTCCACGGTGATCGAGCTACCGACGAGCGAGCTCGGTGCCGACCCGGAGATCCACATCTGGGGCCGCTGCAGCGTTCAGCGCGGCGACACGCTGCTGCACGTCGACCGGGCCGGCCACCCGTCGGTCAGTAGCTTCTTCAACACCGACGAGACCAAAGAGGAATACAACGCCAGCGAGCCGGTCAACGACCGCGATCGCTGGCTCGATCAGTTCGTCCACCTGATGGGCCACACCGGCGGATATACGAGGGACGAAGCGATCGCCGCGATCGACGCCCACGGCATCCTTCCGGACACGCTGAATTTCACGCCGTCGGAGCCCGCGAAATATCCCAACGGCCGGGTGTTCAGCGACAATGTCATCGATCACCGCCTGGCCTTTCTCTCCAAGGGCGACATTCCGCCGGACGGCCTCAGCCCGCACACCGACGTGCTCGACGTGTTTCCCTATCTCGGCACGCCACACCCGGTCACGCCCTAGACCGTGGCAGGTGCTTCCGACGGGAGCCGCGGCAGGAATGTGTCGGTGGCCAGACCGATGCCGGTGCGGACGAGCAGGGCGCCGATCCCCGCGGTGATGACGGCGAGCAGGACGTAGGTCCAGTCCTGCTGCCGGTGGACATGTTCGGCCGCCAACCATCGGATCGCGACGGTGAATGCGGCGGCGTAGGAGAAGGCGAACGCCCAGACGCCGGGACCGAACGGCACCCGCAGGTACGCCGGGATGAGTCGTACCTGCACGAGCAGCATCAGCAGGCCGTAGCCGGCGAGGAGCAGCGCGACGACGTCGAGGCGGCCACCGTTGATCGCGAACCACGCGTTGCCGGCGACCACCGGCGGGGCGAAGTCGATGGCGACCGTCGGCAGCAGCGCGAGGGGCAGGGCCGGCTCGACGAAGAACCGCAGCAGGAGGATCGAGCCCAAGAGCAACCAGCAGATCACGCCGTAGCCGAACATGAGATAGGCCAGGCTCCGGAAGCCGAGGGTGGCACTGCCCCCCGCGGCGATCAGCCCGCCGGCGACGGTCGGAAGGAAGTAACCCGGGTGCCATTGCGCCAGGCGCATGTCGGCGACGATCCACTCCCCGGTCAGCCAGCCACCGACCAGAACGGTCCCGATGAGTCCCACGACGAAGACCGCTTCGCCGAATCCTCGCGCCTGCCCGGCCAGGGTCACGCCCAGCATCATGGGAATCACGAAAGCGAGCGCGGTGAACGGTGCATGGACCGGATCCATCAGCTGGGTCCGCCACCGGGAACCGGCGATGACGTTGGCGGAGTAACCGATCACCGTCACCAACCACACCGCGGCGGTCAGGATCCAGAGGGCGTTTCCGGGCCAGGCCGGCACCCGCGTCAGCATCGAGGCGGCCGACCAGGCCTACGCGAGGCCGGCTAGTCCGAAGGAGATGCCGAAGACGTTCGCCCCCAGATGCAGCAGCGGTTTCCTGGCACTCGCCTGCACGCTCATGACCGCTCCTTGTCGGCGTCGCGGGCCCGATCATGGCCCAGCTACGACGGCCGGTACGGCGAGGCGCGCCGTCTCCCGGCCCGCGTTCGTCGGTGGCCGCGGCTACGGTGCCGGCACAGGGAGCGGAGGCGTCATGAACCCACCGGACCAGGTCATGGTCGAGATCGGCCGGGGCATCGAACTGCAGCAGTGCGGCGAGCGCGAGGCGGCGCGGATGCTGTTCGCCGACATCTGGAGCCGGATCGGAGTCGACGGCGACCCCTTGCACCGGTGTGCCCTCGCTCACTCGATGGCCGACGTCCAGGACCTCCCCGAGGACGAACTCCTCTGGGATCTGCGCGCACTGGATGCCGCCGGGTCGATCAGCGACGACCGCGCCGAAGCGGCCTGCGTCGCCGGGACGGTGGCCGGGTTTTACCCGTCTCTGCACCTCAACCTCGGCGACGTCTACCGACGGCTCGGCGACCTCGACAACGCCCGACAACACCTCGCGTGGGGACGGGAGCGGGTGCCTGCGCTCCGTGACGACGGCTACGCGGCAATGATCGTCGCGGGTTTGGATCGGCTCGCTAGCCGTCTGCCCCCGACGGGCGAACCGTCGTGACGGCTTGCTGGCCGATGTGTTCGGCGACCGCCGCCGGCTCCGGCGCGGCCGCGAGGGCGAGCGCCTCCGCCTGGTCGAACGTGCGACCCAGGGCGCACTCGCGGGCCCAGGCCGGGTCGCCCAGCACCTCCCGGACCGGTCCGAGAGCGCGCTCGAGCAGCGCGATGTCCGGCGCGGGAGCGGGCATCTCCGCCTGGTCGCGCATCGACTCCGCGGCGCCGACGAGCCTGGCCGCGCTCGTCGCGGCGCCCAGCGCGGCGGCGATCACGGCAGCGAGTTCCACCGCAGTCGTGGTGAGCTCGACGTCGCCGAGGGCGGCGATCCCGGTCGAGGATCGACCGGAGCAGGGCGAGCGCCGCGTCCGGTCGCCCGCCGAAGGCCAGACCGCCGACCAGGTTGGTCTTGTCGATCAGCACGTCCGAGGGGTCGCCGTTGCGCTCGTCGATCTCGAGACACTCCTCGAGCAGCGCGATCGCGTGGTCGTTGCGGCGCGCGTCGACCTCGACCACGGCGAGATTGGACAGGCCGGTCGTGAGCCGCTCCTCGGCGCCGATCCCCCGGGCGATCGCGATGCTCTCCTCCAGCAGCGGGCGGGCGACGTCGAGCTCGCCGACCATACGGTGCATGACGCCGAGACTGCTGAGCACCCGGGCGACCTGTTCCGGGTCGTCGAGCGCGCGCCACAACTGCAGCGCGCGTTCCAGCGGGCGCTGCGCCGCCTCGTGTTCGCCCTGCTGGATCAGCAGTACGCCGAGCCCGTGGACGGCGCGGGCATAGTCGCTGCCGGTCCCCTCGGCGTTCTGATCGACCGCGCGCTCCAGCCATCGACGGCCCTCGGCGGCATGCCCGTGGCCGTACCAGAACCAGGTGAGCGGGCCGACCAGACGCAGGCCGATCGAGGCCCGGCCGTCGTCCGGCCCGGTCCGGTCCGCCGGGAGGGCCCAGGACAGCGCCGCGCGCAGGTTGTCGTGCTCGACCTCCAGCCGGTCCAGCCAGCGCAGCCGTTCGCTGCCGCTGAGCTGCTCGGCGGCCTGCTCGGCGAACCCGGCGTAGTACTCCGCGTGCCGGCGGCGTACCGCCTCCGCGTCGTCGGTCTCGGCCAGCCGTTCGCCGGCGAACTCGCGGATCGTCACCAGCATCCCGGCGCGCGGCTCACCGTCGGGACCCTCGCGCACCGTCGACAGGTTGAGGTCGACCAGCGAGGCCAACACGTCGAGCGGATCGCTTCCGGCCAGACCACCCGGCGCGAGCGCCACCGCGGCGAAGCCGTCGAGGTCGCAGCCCCGCACGAAGACAGACAGCGCGCGGAACGCCCGGCGGAGGTCGTCGTCGAGCAGGTCGTAGCTCCACCCGATGGTGTGCCGCAGCGTCTGATGCCGGTCCGGCCGGCCGGTCGGGCCACCGGAGAGGCCGAGGCTCCGGTCGAGCCGACCCCGCAGCGAGTGCGGCGACAACAGCTTGATCCGCGCCGCCGCGAGCTCGATGGCGAGCGGCAGCCCGTCCAGCCGCTCGCAGATCGCCACCACGTCGGCCTCGTTGTCCTCGGTCACGGTGAAACCGGGCTTCACCATCGCGGCGTGCATCGCGAACAGCGCTACCGCCCCGGAAGTGCGGATCTCGGCGAAGCTCGCCCGGGCCGGCGGCAGGTCCAGCGGCGGCACCGGCAGCTCGTACTCTCCCGGCAGATGCAGCACGCGCCGCGACGTGGCGATGACGGTCACCCGCGGCGCGGCGGTCAGCAGGTCGTGCACCAACTCGCCGGCACCGGCGAGCTGCTCGAGGTTGTCGAGTACGACGAGCACCGGCCGGTCGGCGATCTGGGCGGCGACGAGATCGGCGGGCGCACCGTCTCCGGCGGCACCGATCACGCCGACGATGGTCTGCCAGGCGACCGCGGTGTCGGTGGCGGCGGCGAGCGGGACGAAGTAGACGCCCTGGTTGAACATGTCGTCGAGTTGGCGCGCGGCGGCCAGCGCGAGCCGGGTCTTGCCGCTGCCACCCGGCCCGGTCAGGGTCAGCAGCCGGATGTCCCCGTCGGCGAGTACGTCGTGCACGGTGGCCAGCTCAAGGTCGCGGCCGACGAGGCGGGTCGGTGGATCGGGCAGCCGCGACGGAGCGCCGAGGCTCTTCAACGGCGGGAAGTCGGCGACCAGATCGGGCGCGACCAGCTGGTGCACCCGCATCGGTTCGGGCAGGTCCTTGAACCGGTGCCAGCCGAGGTCGTGCAGCGTCACACCGGCCGGCAGGTCATCGACGACCTCGGACCGGGTCCGGCCCGACACCAGCACCTGCCCGCCGTGCGCGGCCGCCGCGAGCCGGGCCGCCCGGTGCACGTCCAGCCCGACGTAGCCGTCTTCGTGCCGGGTCGGCTCGCCGGTGTGCACCGCCATCCGCACCCGCACCGAGCAGCCGTCCGGCCACTCGCACGCGGCGAGTGCCCGCTGGGCCGCGAGGGCTGCGGCGAACCCGTCACCGGCCCGCTCGAAGACGACGAAGAAGCTGTCTCCCTCGGTCCCCATCTCGTGCCCGTGCCACCGGTGGAACGCCTCGCGCAGCGTCAGTCGCTGCAGAGACAGCACGTCGGCGTACCGACTGCCGAGCCGGCGCAGCAGTGCCGTCGACCCCTCGATGTCCGAGAACAGCATCGTCACGGTCCCGGACGGGAGCGCGTCCATGCCCAAGGATTGTGCTGCTCTCGCCGCGTGCCCGGCAGTCGATTCCGGCAAGGCCATCCGGACAAATATCGACTCATCGGACGTCGCCCGGCGCTCGGCTCGACCGATTCGGTGGAACCGGACCCGCGCGATCTCCGAAGATCGCTACAGTTCCGCCGGCTGCTGACGGACCGGCTGCTCACGGACGGAGGCCACGATGCGCCACTCCAGTTCGGTAACCACGGTGTCGTGGATCCCCAGTGAGGCGATCACCGGCGCGGTCCTGAAGATGCCGTTCGACACCGGCATGGCCCAGTACGACGGGCCGCCGCCGGACACGATCACCGATCTCGCCGCGTTCGTAGCGGACGGCAGGTGCCGGTTCGCCAACGTGCTCGAGGCGTCCATCGACGTCGAGGACGGCGTGATCGTCGGCTACGAGCAGTCCGGCGGCGGGCACATCGGCGCGACGACGTTGCGGGTAGCCCATCGGGCGCTCACCTTCGCCGCCCTCGCCCTCCCCGACCGGCGCAGCGCGCGTCGGATCGGCGACACCGCGGTGCGTTTCGAGCAGACCGCCGGAGGGCGCACCGGCGTACCGGCTCCGCGGCGGGTCGCCCACCCGCCGTACCTCCAGTTGAGCGCGCCCCTCGCCTGGACGACGTTGGCCCTGACTCTGCACGCCGACGGCCGCTCGGAATGGGAACTCGCCGGCGCGAGTCCCGTTCCCGCGGCACTGGATCTACGACTCGACCGGCCACCTGCACAGCAAGTCGTCGACCATCGACTACCACACGTGGAGCGTGCGGGCGTTCGGCCGGCACACGCCCTGGGGCGACCAGGATTCGGCCGCACTGGTCAACGTCGTCGAGTCGGCGGTCGAGCGGCAGTTGTCCGCCCAGATCATGGGCGGCGACGTCGACATCCGCCGGCTGCCGGCCGGCGCGACGCTGACCGAGCAGGGCGCCCCGGCGCAGGAGCTCTACCTGCTGCTCGACGGCGTGCTCCGGGTGGAGGTCGACGGCGCCGCGGTCGCCGACATCGGACCCGGCGCGATCCTGGGCGAGCGGGCGGCACTGGAGGACGGCCGGCGTACGGCGACGCTGCGCGCGGTCAGCCCGTGCACGGTCGCGGCGACCGATCCGCGGACGGTCGACGGCGACGTACTGATGCAGGTTGCCGGGGGCCACCGCCGCGAGGAAACCGGCGGGTAGCCCGCGGATCCGCCCGATCCGCGCGAACCGGATTGTGGGAATTTCCGGTGACAACGAGGACAACTGTGACCGTCTGCTCGCCCTGAGTACGCTAACGTACAGCTGCCTCGGGCGACCCGGTCCCAGTGGCAAGGGGGAGGTTGGGCCCGGGTCGCCCGACGGCCTCGACCCGATGCCCGCGGTTCCCGTGTCCCGCCTCCCCCGTTCGGCTTGAACGTCACGTTCACGCCATCTAGCGGCATGAACGTCACGTTGATGCCGAACGAGCGGGGCGCCATTCCGCTTGAACGTCACGTTCAAGCGCTCTAGCCGCATCAACGTCACGTTGATGCGGAATGGGGCGGGCGCGGAATGCCGTAGGCGGCTAGGTGGCGGCGGCGGAGTCGACCAGCTCGCGCGCCACGTCGCGCAGCCTGATGTTGCGGCGTTGCGACGCGGCCCGCAGGACGGCGAACGCCTCCTCCGCGGTACACCGGCGCTGGCCCATGATGATGCCCATCGCCTGGTCGATGACCGACCGGGAGGTCAGCGCGGTCCGCAGCTGCTCGGTCAGCGTCACCTGGTCGGCGTAGCGCATCGTCATCGTGATCGCGGCCGCGGCCTGCGCCGCGAACACCGACACGTGCTGGCGCACCGGGGCGTCGAACGCCGACGACTTCGAATAGAGGTTCAGCGCTCCGACACTGCTTCCCCCGCCCGCAGCGGGATCGAGAACGACGCCCGAACACCCTGGGACAACGCGTGTTTGCAGTACGTCGGCCACCGGTCCTCGATGCTCAGATCGGCGATCGAGTTGATCCGGTCGTTGCGCAGCGCGTCGAGGCACGGCCCGGCGTCGACGCCGTACTGCACCTCGTCGAGCTCCTCGGCGAGGGCGTCGCTGCTGGCCACGGTCAGCGGTCGGCCCTCGCCCTGGACGGTGATCCCGCACGATCCCGCGATCGGAAGGGAGGTCGCGGCCAGCCGGGCGACCTGGACCAGGAATTCGTGCAGGCTGTCGGTCGCGAGCATCGCCGCGGCCAACTCCGTGAGCCCGGCCGCGATCGGCATGCTCGGCGGTTCGAATGTGTCGCTCATCGCGTGAGAGGACCCAAGGTGTCGAGGTAGGCGGACTCACCGCGGCGAACGCTTCGGCGCTCGCCGCGGCGGAGGCGGCACAGGTCCCGACCACCCCCTGCCGCACCGTCAGGGTCGACGCTGTCGACTCAGTCGGTCCGGCGGGAAGACGCAATGGCTCCTATCGTGGCAGCCGCGCGACGGATTGTTCGGGGAATCATAGAGCATTGATCAACTGGTCCTGCGCCTGCAGCAGCGGGTAGCAGGAGCAGGCCCGGTCGACCAGCCCGTCCCGGTCGAGGGTGGTGATGATCCCGCGGCGGTAGCTGATCAACCCCGCCTCCTGCAGCTCCCGGGCGATCTCGCTGACCGTCGCCCGGCGTACGCCCAACATCTGGGCGAAGAACTCCTGGGTGAGCTCCACCCGTTCCCGGCCGGTGCGGTCGGCCGTGGTCAACAGCCAACGCGCCGCCCGCTTCGGGGCCGGATGGCGGCCGAAACAGGCGGCGTTCTGCCCCAGTTGCACCATGCTGACGTGGTTGTAGAGGGCGATCCGGCGCTGTAACTCCGGCGCCGCCGGGAGCACCTCGGCGACGGCGTCGGCGGGGAGCTGGATCACGCGCCCCGGCGACCTGGCACAGCGCGGCGTGCGGGGTGCTGTCGACCCCGAGCACCACGGGCAGGCCGGCCATCCCGTCCCGGCCGACGGTGTTGACCTCGACCATGGCCCGGCCGGCGAACACCGCGACCTGCGAGATCATCGAGTCGAGCGGGAACCACAGTGCCTTGATCGGCTCACCGGCGTCGTAGAGCTGCTGATGGGGGACCAACGACGTCAGCGTCAGATGCGGGCCCAGGAGGGCGTGTTCGTCGGGCGGCAGGTCCCGCAGGAGCCGGTTGGCGCGCAGATCGGGCGGCGGAGGAACGCACACGACGTGTCCTTAGAACTGCGGCATGTCCCGTGTGCCCCTAACTGCTTAAGGACTGTCGCGGACGCTACCGGAGCCGCCCGAGCACGGCGACAGCGGCTAGTCCGCCCGGCCCTCGCGAAGGCGGGTCAGCCACGCCGCGGCGTCGGCGAAGTCGGTGTCCTCCCGCCCCGGCGGCAGCGGCTTCGGTGCGCCGTCGGCGCGAGGGTAGGAGCCGAGATAGCGGACGTCGGCGCAGATCCGCCGCAGCGCGCCCAGTGCGTCACCGACCCGGGCCTCGGCGATGTGGCCTTCGCAGTCGATGGAGAAGCAGTAGCGGCCGAGCTGCTCCTTGGTCGGCCGGGACTCGATGCGGGTCAGGTTGACCCCGCGGACGGCGAACTCGGTCAGCACCTCGAGCAGCGCACCGGTGTGGTCTTCCCGGATGAAGGCGACCAGCGAGGTCTTGTCCCGGCCGGTCGGCTCCGGCGGCGGGCCCGCGCGGGCGACGAGGACGAACCGGGTGACGGCATCGGCGTTGTCGGCGATGTCCGCGGCGAGCTCGATGAGCCGGTAGTGCTGGCTGGCGATGGGTGCGCTGATCGCGGCGTCGTACTTCCCCTCGGCGACGGCCCGCGCCGCGTCGGCGGTCGAGGAGACGAGGTCGACCCGGGCGGCCGGCAGATGGGCGCGCAGCCAGCCGCGGCACTGGGCCTCCGCGTGCGGGTGGGTGGCGACCGACGACACCTGCTCGCGCGTCGTGCCGGCCCTGGCCAGCAGGGAAAACCCGACGGGTACGAAGACCTCCCGGACGACCACCAGCGGATCACCCGCCGCCAGGGCGTCGAGGGTCGCCGGGACCGAGCCCTCGACGGAGTTCTCCAGCGGGACGACGGCCGCATCAGCGGTGCCGTCGCGGACCGCGTCTATCGCGGCCATGACGCTGGCCTCCGGCAGCAGGATCCCGTTGATCGCGGCGGGGATGCTGCGCAGCGCGGCCTCGGCGAACGTACCCTCGGGTCCGAGGTAGGCGTAGCGGGTCGGTGGCACACCGGGCATGGGGCGAGCGTAGCGGGGCCCGACCGGATGCCGCCCGCGCGGCGGCGCCACGACGCGTTGACGAGCAGCCGAAGGAGCAGCGATGACCGAGCCCGAGGATCGTCCCGACGACCGGGAGGCGGCCGAGCACCGCGAGCCACCGACCGAGAATCCCCAGCAGGAGGGCGAAAGCCGGCTCGACCACATCGATCCCGACACGCAGAACACGCCCGACAAGGTGAAGCGGGAGCAGGGCCGCGACTGAGCGGTCGGCCCCGCCGCCGGCTCACCGCCGGCGCCGGTCCCGGCGTACCGACACCGCCTCCCGGGTCGCGTCGAGCGCGGCCTGGGTGGCGGCGAGCGTCTGCTGCGCCACGCCGACGAAGACGCAGTCGACGACGGTGAGCTGCGCCAGTCGGCTCGCCGTCGCGCCGGACCGGTAGGTCGTCTCGCGGGCCGCGGTGGTCAGGGTCAGGTCGGCGAGCCGGGCGATCGGCGAGCGAGGCGCATTGGTCAGCCCCACGGTCACCGCGCCGCGCCGACCCGCTTCGGCCAGCGCGTCGATCGTCTCCTGGGTCGAGCCGGTGTGCGAGATGCCGATCGCGACGTCGCCCGCGCGCAGCACCGCCGCGCTGGTGAGGGCGACGTGTACGTCGGACCAGGCGAAGGCGACCCGGCCGATCCGGTGCAGCTTCTGCTGGAAATCGGCCGCGACGAAACCGCTCGCGCCGACGCCGTAGATGTCGGTCCGCGACGCGCCGACGATCGCGTCGACGACCTGCCCGAGCACCGTCACGTCGAGTTGTGCGGCGGTCTCCTCGACGGCCCGTGCGTCGGCGAAGGCGATCTTCTCGACCACGCTGGCGAGGTCGTCGTCCGGCCCGATGTCGCTGCCGACCACCCGGGCCGGATCGCCACCCTGCAGCCAGCCGGCCTCGGTGGCCAGCGCGATCCGCAGTTGCGGGTAGCCGGAGAAGCCGAGCTGCCGGCAGAACCGCACCACCGTGGTCTGCGACGTACCGGCGCGGCCGGCGAGCTCACCGATCGTCAATGCCGCGGCCGCGGCGTCGTCGAGCACGACCTGCCCGACCCGGCGCTCGGCGGGCGCCAACGACGGCAGCAACGCCCGGATCCGCACGACCGCCCGATCTGGGCCGGCGGTCAGTTCGCGCTCGGCGTCCATCCGACCGCCTCGAACGCGCGCCGCGTCCTTCTCGCCGTCGAAGAGCGTCCTGCCGTCGGCCGCGACCCGGACGTCGTCGACGTAGACGCCGCGGCCGTGGTAGAGCGGATCGGTGGTGTAGCGCCAGCGCAGCTGCACCGGGCCGGACCAGTCGGCGAGATCCGCGGTCGCGCGCAGCCACTGGTGCCCGTCATAGCCGGAGACCGAGCCGTCCGTCGTGGTGTCGAGGCCGCGCCCGTGCATCGCGAAGGGGATCGGCGACCACGTGGCCCCGCCGTCGGTCGAGCCCTCCAGATGGAGGAAGTCCGACGCCGGTTCGGTGTCGTACCAGAGGTCGAAGTTCAGGGTTGCCGGCCGGTCGGCGGGGAGGGTGACCGGTGCGGTGAGGGTGGCCGTCGAGTCGTCGGCCATTCCGGCGTACCACGCGTCGCGGCCGCGCGCCGGGTGCACCGCGATCGCCCGGGCGACGTCGTCGGCGACCGCGCGGCGCGGCGGGTTGGTGGATCCCCAGTTGCGGTTGGGGTGCACATGGTTGGTGAGCAGGATGACGAAGGAGTCGGTGGTCGGGTCGATCACCAGCGAGGTGCCGGTGAACCCGGTGTGCCCGGCGGTGTAGGGCGTCGCGAGCGCACCCATGTACCAGTGCTGGTAGAGCTCGAAGCCCAGGCCGTGGTCGTCACCCGGGAAGGCCTGGTTGACGTTGGTCATCATCGCCGTGACCGACTGCGGGGACAGGATCCGGGTGTGCCCGTAGGCGCCGCCGTTGAGGATCGTCTGGCACAGGATCGCCAGGTCGTGTGCGGTGGAGAAGACGCCGGCGTGGCCCGCGACGCCGTTCAGCGCCCACGCGTTCTCGTCGTGCACCTGACCCCACACCAGCCCGCGGTCCGGGGTGAGCTCGTACTCCTCAGCGGCGATCCGCGGCTTCAGCGATGCGGGCGGGTCGTACATCGTGTCGTGCATCCCGAGCGGCGCCGTGATGCCGTCGCGCACCGCCACGTCCAACGGCTTGCCGGTCAGGTGCTCGACCAGCAGCTGCAGCGTCAGCATGTTGAGGTCGGAGTAGATGTACGTCGTGCCCGGCGCCGCGGTGGGCTTGCTCGCGTAGATGGCGGCGATCCGCTCGGCGTACGTCGGGTAGGTCCACAGCGCGGGGCTCGGGTCCGGCGGCAGCCCGGAGGTGTGGGTCATCAGCTGCCGGACGGTGATGTCGCCCTTGCCGCCCTCGGCGAACGCCGGCAGGTAGGACGCCACGGTGCGGTCGAGGTCGAGCCGGCCCGCCTGCACCTGCTGCATCGCGACGATCGAGGTGAACAGCTTGGACAGCGACGCCAGGTCGAAGATGGTGTCGGTGCGGGTGGGGATCCACTGGTCGCGGGGCAGCTCGGTGCCGGCCTGGTCGGCGTACCGCAGGTTGTATCCGCCGGCCGACTCCTCCGCGATCACCCCGTGCCGGGCGGCAAGCACCACTTCACCCGGGTAGAGCGGGTGCCCGTCGACGCCGGTGCCTGGGGCGAGACCGGCCGCGGCGTCGGTGCGGATCTTGTCGGCGTACTGCGGAAGCAGGTCGGCCTGCTGCGGCGATCCGGGGCGCAGGGTGCGGGCCGGGCGGTCGAACATCGCCGCGAGCGACTCGGCGGGGACCGGCGAGCCGGCCGGGCGGGCGTGCGCCGATCCGGCGGCATCCCCGCGGCGCCGGCCGGCGCGGCAGCGAGGGGAAGCGCGGCTGCGAGGACGAACACCACGGGTACCAGCATTCCCGGTCGGCGCAGGCGCATGGTCAGTGGCCTCCGTAGATGAGGTACTTCTGCCGCATCGCCGCGAAGGCGCGGAGCTCGCCCTGCCAGCCGGCGACCACCGCGTCGGTGTCCTTGCCCGCGTCGATCGCCGTACGCAGGTAGTCCGACCCGGACAGCTTGTCGATCCAGTAGGGGTCGAGCGCGTCGCCGGTGTCGTAGCGCCAGGCGAAGTCGGCCGGGTACAACCGCTTCGCGGCGACGATCATCGCCACCGCCGTGCGGATCGCGTCGAACTCCGTCCGGTCGGTGACGAAGGCCTGCACGCCGGCGCAGGTCTCGTTGACGAACTTGGAGAAGGTCGGGGCGAAGTAGGCCTCGCGCCACTCGACGCCGGGAAGCCGGGCCGCGGTGAGTGCCTCGGCCCAGTGGTAGTCGGCGTACGGCGCGCCGATCAGCTCGAACGGGCGGGTCGTGCCGCGGCCCTCGGAGAGGTTGGTGCCCTCGAACATGCCGAGCCCGGGGTAGACGAACGCGGTGTCGACGGTCGGCATGTTGGGCGAGGGCATCACCCAGGGCAGGCCGGTGGCGTCGTAATCCATCCCGCGTCGCCAGCCCTGCATCGCGACGACGGTCAGGTCGACCCGCGCGCCGCCGGTCTCGGCCGGGATGAACTCGGCGGCGAAGAGCCGGGCGAGCTCGCCGACCGTCATCGCCGTGCTGCTGGGCGATCGGCTCGAGCCCGACGCCGGTGGACCAGTGCGGGTGCAGCACCGGCCCGGTGGCCCGGGCACCGCCGAGCGGATTCGGCCGGTCGAGGACGACGAAGCGGGTGCCGAGCGTGGCGGCCGCCTTCATCGCCGAGTACATCGTCCAGATGTAGGTGTAGAAGCGGGCGCTGACATCCTGGATGTCGAAGAGCAGTGTGTCGACGCCCGCCTTGGTGAAGGCGTCGGCCATCTCGTCGACGGTCTTCGCGTAGAGGTCGTAGACCGGCAGGCCGGTCTTCTCGTCGGTGTAGAAGCCCTGCGATCCGCCGGCCTGCGCGGTGCCGCGGAAGCCGTGCTCGGGACCGAAGACGGCGATCAGGTCGACGTCGGACGACCCGTGCATCACGTCGACCTCGTGCCGCAGGTCGGTGGTGATGCTGGTCGGGTTGGCGATGATCCCGACCTTCCGACCCGCCAGGGAGCGGTAGCGCCCGGCGGCCAGGACGGCGAATCCGGTGCGGATCGCGCCGGGACGGTCCGCCGAGGTCGGCGTCGTCGCCGGAGTGGCGGCGTCGGCGGCGCGGGAGCCCACGGCGACGGTGGCCGCCGCGGCGGCGGAGGCGGACAGGAACTGACGGCGTCTCATGGTCGCTCCTCGCTGAAGCCGGTAATTCCGCAACGGGCCGCAACTTGCGGCCGGAAGTTACCCACATCCGGACAATGCGTCAACGGACGACGTCCCGCCCGGACGGCGTGGGGTGCCTCGGCGTTAGGGTTCGCGGGTGCCCGGCGAGACCCCTCCCTCAGACCCGACCGGCGAGACCGGATTTCGCCGACCTCGGCTTCGCCCGCCTCGACACCGACCGGCTGTCCCGCACCGGCGACCCCGAGGTGGTCTACGGCGCCGGGAAGACCCCGGCGCAGACGCTCGACCTGATCGCCGCCCTGCGTCAGGCGCATCCCGACCGGCCGGCGCTGGTCACCCGGGCCGACGAGGAGATGCAGGAGGTCATCGCCCGCCATTACGCCGAGACCGTGATCGTCGACCCGCAGGCCCGGGCCGTCGCCATCGGCGCGCTGCCGCCGACCCGCGGGACCGTCTGCGTGGTGACCGCCGGCACCTCGGATCTGCCGGTGGCGGCGGAGGCGGCGTTCACGGCGCGGGCGTTCGGCGCCGGTGTCACCCGCGTGACCGACGTCGGGGTGGCCGGGATCCACCGGCTGCTCGCCTCCCGCGACGCGCTGGACGAACGCCGACGCGCTCGTCGTCGTTGCGGGCATGGACGGCGCCCTGCCGAGCGTGGTCGGCGGGCTCACCGGGGTGCCGCTGATCGCCGTACCGACCAGCGTCGGATACGGCGCGTCGTTCGGCGGCGTGGCCGCCCTGCTCACGATGCTGAACTCCTGCGCGCCCGGGGTCGTCGTCACCAACATCGACAACGGCTTCGGCGCAGGGGTTTTCGCGTCGCGCGTCGCCCGCCGCAGCGCCCGGGCCGCCGAGCCGGAGACGCCGTGATCGGCTGGCTGGACTGCGTCGCCGGCGCCAGCGGCGACATGTTCCTCGGCGCGCTGGTCGACGCGGGCGCGCCGGTGGAGGCGATCCGCGCGGCCATCGCAGCGCTGGCGGTCGAGCCGATCGAGCTCGAACTGTCCACCGTCACGCGGCACGGACTCGGTGCCACCAAGGTCGACGTGGTCGCCCCGCACACCGTGGTGACCCGCACCTGGGGCAACATCCGGGAGCAACTGTCGGCCGCGCAACTGCCGGACCGGGTCCGGGCCACGGCGCTGGAGGCGTTCGAGCGGCTGGCCCGCGCCGAAGCCGACGTACACCGCACCAGCCCCGAGCAGGTGCACTTCCACGAGGTCGGCGGGCTGGACGCGATCGCCGACGTCGTCGGCGCCGCCGCCGGCCTCGCCGCGCTCGACATCGACCACCTCGCCGCGAGCACGGTGACCCTCGGCTCGGGCATGGCCCGCGGCGAGCACGGCATGGTCCCGGTGCCCGGCCCGGCCGTGCTGGCGCTGCTGCGCGACGCCGGAGCGCCGGTGTGGTCCGGGCCGGCGCCGTACGAGATGTGTACGCCGACCGGTGCCGCCCTGCTCGCCACGACCGTGTCGTCGTGGGGACCGATGCCGCCGATGCGGATCAGCGCGGTCGGGATGGGCGCGGGCGGTCGCGACCTCGACGAGCTGCCCAACCTGCTGCGCCTCGTGATCGGCGTACCCGCCGACCAGCGGTCGGCGGACCCGGTCGAGTCGGCGGTCGTGCTCGAGACCAACGTCGACGACCTCGACCCGCGACTGTGGCCCGGCGTCCTCGAAGAGCTGCTCGCCGCCGGCGCCTCCGATGCCTGGCTCACCCCGATCCTGATGAAGAAGGGCCGGCCGGCGCACACCCTGCACGTGCTGTGCCCGCCGCCGCGCGCGGACCGGATGCGCGAGATCGTCTTCACCCGTACCTCGACGATCGGGCTGCGCTTCCACGTCGTCGACAAGGTCGCGCTGCGCCGCGAACAGTTGTCGGTGCAGGTGCACGGCCAGCCCGTGGGCGTGAAGGCGGCCCGGCACGCCGGACGGATCGTCAACGTCAGCGTCGAGTACGACGACGTGCGCCGGGCGGCCGAGCTGGCGGGGCTCCCGGTCGCCGAGGTGCTGCGCGAAGCCACCGTCCTCGCGCACGACGCCGTCCGATCGCGCCGGCGGAGAGCGTCGACACCCCGCCCCCTCCCCATGATCAAGAGCGGATTCCGGTACGAAACGCCGTACGAATCCGCTCTTGATCATGGGGCTGCGGAGCGGCGAGAGTGAACCGGTGGTCTCCTCCGTCGCGGTGCTCTCCGACATCCACGGCGTGCTGCCCGCCCTCGATGCGGTGCTCGCCGAGCCGTCGGTAGCCGCGGCCGAGCGCATCGTGCTGACCGGGGACATCGCGGCCGGTCCGCAGCCGGTCGAGGTGCTCGATCGGCTGACCGGGCTGGGCGAGCGGGTGGTGTGGGTACGCGGCAACGCCGACCGCGAGTTGGTCACCCTGGCCCGCGGCGGCGACACCGCGATCCCCGACCCGATCGCGCCGTGGGCCGCCGCAGCGCTGCGCCCCGACCAGGTCGAACTGCTGGCCGGCCTGCCGCACCCCGTGACCCTCGAGGTCGACGGCTTCGGCGATGTGCTCTTCTGCCACGGCAGTCCCCGCGACGACGACGAGGTGGTGCTCGTCGACACCCGCCTCGAACGGTGGGCCGAGGCCCTCTCGACGGTCCCGCCGAGCGTGTCGACCGTCGTCTGCGGCCACACGCACATGCCGTTCGTCCGGCTCGCGCACGGCCGACTGGTCGTCAATCCAGGCAGCGTCGGGATGCCCTACGGGAGGCCGGGAGCGCACTGGGCGCTGCTCACCGATGGAGCGGTCCACCTGCGGCGCAGCGTCTTCGATCTCGACGCCGCCTGCGCAGCTATCGCCACCTCCTCCGGGTACGACGACGCCGCCGCCTGGGCGGACTTCTTCGTCCGCGCCCGCGGATCCGACGCCGAGGCGCTGGAAACCTTCGGCCCGCGGGACGGCCGCCTCCCCGGATAGCCGGTAGGTTACGGCTCAGGCGTCGTCCGGACCCGTCCCCTTGACGAGTCCGTCCCAGGACCAGTGCGGGATCTGAAGTCCGTCCGGGACATCGTCCGCGGACCCGTGGTATCGGGCCATCGTGGTGGTGGTCGCCCACGCGAAGTAGTCGTGCAGCACCTGCCGGAGCCGCTCGTCGCCGGCGACGCCGATGTCGGCCAGCGCCTGGTCGAAGCAGGCGATTGCGCGGCGATCCATGTCCTCGTGCGGGCCGTTGCCGCTGTGCATCCGCACGACCGAGGTCTCGTCGCCGTACGAGTCGGAGAATGTCGTCGGGCCACCGAGTGCCTCCGCCCAATAGGCGGCGAGCCGCACACTGTGCTCGGGGTGGAACCCGTGGCTGAACGCGTGGCTGACCACCTCGTCGGCCATCACCCGGGCATGCCACGCGTCGGCGAGGCGCAGCACGCCGTCAGCACCGCCGACCGCTTCATATACCGATTCCATTTTCCCACGATGGCACGTCGGGCAGCGATCTCGACAAAGAATTCCTGCGATGCAGTCGGTGCACGACGTGCGGGATGATCGCGGGGTGCGGTCCGAGATGCGTGCTGCGGGCGAGTCGAACGACGCCGCGCCGGCGCTGCGGGCCGAGGGGCTGGGCAAGCGCTTCGGCGACCGGGTCGCCTTCGACGACGTCTCGTTCCAGATCGGCTACGGCGAGGTGTTCGGGTTTCTCGGCCCCAACGGCGCCGGGAAGACGACGACCGTCCGGACACTCGGCACCCTGATCGCGCCGACCTCCGGGTCGGCGACGGTGGCCGGCCTGCCGCTCACGCCGGAGAACGGCGTCGAGATCCGGCGGCGGATCTCGATCATGCCCGAGTCACCCGGTCTGTATCTGCGGCTGAGCGTGGAGGAGAACCTCGCCTGCTTCGCGGATCTTTACGAGGTGGCCGAGCCGAAGCACCGCATCGACCGCGCGCTGCAGGCGGTCAACCTCGCCGACCGGGCCGACGATGCCTGCGGCACCTTGTCGAAGGGACTTCGGCAGCGGGTGGCCCTGGCCCGGGCGCTGCTCAACGATCCCGAGGTGCTGTTCCTCGACGAGCCGACCTCGGGCCTGGACCCGGTCGCGGCGCGCGACGTCCACGAGCTGATCGGCGAGCTGCGCGAGCGCGGGGTCACGATCTTCCTCACCACGCACCGGCTCGACGAGGCTGAGCGCCTGTGTGACCGGGTCGCGATCCTGAATACGACGCTGCGCACGATCGGCCGCACCGACGAGCTCCGCGACCACCTGTTCGCCAGGACGCTGCGGGTGCGCACCCGTGTCCCGTTGCCGGCGGCGGACGAGGTGTTCAGTGGCGTCACGGCGGTCGACGGCTGGAGCCGCGACGACGCGGGCGGCTACGTCCTGACCGTGTCCGACCCGGCGGCCGCCGCGCCGCCGGTCACCCGCGCGCTCGTGGCGGCCGGCGCGGACGTGCTGTCGATCGGCGAGTCCCAGCACTCGCTGGAGGACGTCTACCTGGAGCTCATCGACGCCGACGACGAGGCGGGACGGCAATGAGCCGGCGACGGGTGCGCGCGATCTTCGACAAGGAGCTCCGGGAGTTCCGCCGTAACGGCAACATCGTCTACGCGATGGTCATCCTCCCCTTCGTCTTTCTCATCCAGCCGCTGATCCAGATCTTCACCCTGCCGAGCTCGGCGTCGGCGACGGTGCACCACGAGCACTCTCTGGTCTACATGCTGGCCATCCCGGCACTCGTGCCGGCGACGCTGGCCTCCTACGCGGTGGTGGGCGAGCGGCTGCAAGGCACGCTCGAACCGGTACTCGCCACACCGGTACGCCGGGAGGAGTTGCTGCTCGGCAAGGCGCTCGCCGCCTTCGTACCGGCCGTGGTCGTCTCGTACGGCGTCTACGCCGTCTTCATCGCCGCGGTCGAGCTCTTCGCCCACGCCGGCGTGGCCGCGGCGCTCATCCAGGGGCCGGCGCTGATCGCCCAGGTGCTCTTTACACCGCTGCTGGCCGCGTGGTCGATCTGGGTCGGCATCGCCGTCTCGGCCCGGTGCCGGGACCCGCGCACCGCGGGACAGCTGTCGATTCTCGCGGGGCTCCCGTCAGTCGCGGTCACCACGCTCATCGCGTTCAACGTGATTCCGGCGACCCTCCCGGTCGCCCTCGCGTTCGGCGCGGGCCTGCTGATCCTCATCCGCCTCGGCTGGCGGGTCGCGTCCGCGATCTTCGACCGCGAACGACTCATCACCAACACCACATAGCCAGCCCCTCCGCCTCCACCGCCCCCTTCAGGCAACTCCATGATCGTGATCGGAAAAAGCCGCGAAACGCCGACGAAATCCGATCACGATCATGGGAGTGGAGCGGTCATGGGAAGAGGGCGCTACGGAGACGGGGGTGGTCCAGTGCTCTCGCGTTCGATCAACGAGGTGGCCAATTCCACCCGCCGGGTGCGGGGCATCTGCCCACGCATCGCCGCAACCAGGAGCCCGACGGCCGTCGCCCCCATGTCGTCCAGCGGCTGGTGCACGGTGGTCAGGCGCGGACTGGTCCAGCGCGATTCGGGCCGGTCGTCGAACCCGACCACGCTCATCTCGCCCGGCACCGTCACCTCGGCCTCACGCAGCGCCCGGTAGGCGCCGAGGGCGATCGGATCCGAACCGGCGAAGATCGCCGTCGGGCGCGGGGTGAGCGCGAGCAGGTCCCGGGTCGCCTGCCGGCCGTCGTGGGTGTCGGAGCGGCAGTAGCGCACATACCCGGCCGGTACGGCGAGCCCGGCGCGAGCCATCGCCGCCCGGTAGCCGTCCGTCCTGGCCCGGCTGTAGAGCAGCCGGGACGGGCCCCCGATCGCGGCGATCCGACGATGTCCCAGCGCGATCAGGTGCTCGGTCGCGGACAGTCCGCCGGCCCAGTTGGTCGCACCGACCGACGGGATGTCCGCGGTGGGCAATGTCATGGGGTCCACGACGACGTACGGGATGTTCACCCGGCGCAGCGTCGACTGGTGCCCGGGCAGCAGATCGACCAGGCACAGCAGCACGCCCTGCGACGACCGGGCGACGGCCTGGTCCAGCCAGCGCGGTTTCGCCCGTCGCCGATCGCCCGCACGCGCCACCGACACCACCACGCCGAGCCCGGCGTCATGGCACGCGGCCTCGACACCACCCAGCATCGACGCGGCCCAGGAGTTGTCCAGTGAGTCGATGACGACGTCGATCACCGGCGCCACGGCACCGCGGTCGGCCCGGGCACCGCGAACGTAGCCGCACTCGTCGAGCAGTCGCTCGATGCGGCGGCGCGTCGCGGGCGCCACATCATTGCGCCCGTTGAGCGCCTTGGACACCGTCGGCACCGACACCCCCGCCTCACGGGCGATGGTCGCCAACGTCGGTCGCGCATCGGGATTCATCCGGTGATCGCCTGCCTGTTCGAAAGTTTTCGATCAACTTCGGTGTGAAACAAGCCTTGACGGCCGAAATGCGCATGCCTACCGTACCTGGCCAGCACAGCTTGGGCGTCACCGTAAACCCGATGCCGCAAGTTTCGATAGCACGACTGTGGTCTGGCAGAACTCCACCTCACCAGCCAACTGCTGAGGTTCGGGAGAGCGCTTCCCCCGGTTGGATCGAAAAGGGGCACCAGTGGCCGAGATGTCACGACGCAATTTCCTGCGTGCAGCCGGCACGGCGGCTGTCGCGGTCGAGCTCGGCGGATGCGCACGGTCGGGATCGACCTCCGACATCCGCCGCTCGGACACCTTCAGCGTCCTCAACAAGGACGTGCAGGCGGTCCGCAATTACAACGCGTTCTCCCCGTCCAACCACGCGACGCCATCCTTCGGTCTGGTCTACGAGCAACTCGTGCGACTTGACGCGCTGCACGGAGCGCGAATCAGGCCATGGTTGGCGAGCGGCTGGGAGTTCAGTGACGGCGGCCGGACGCTGACGTTCACCGCGCGTCGGGGCGTGACGTTCTCCGACGGCACCCCGATGACCGCCGACGACATCTTCTACACCCTGCAACTCCCGCTGAAGCACGCCGAACTGACCGCATCCGGCGTCGACTACACCGGCGTGCACATGGCCGGGCCGGACAAGGTCGCGCTGACCTTCGATGAGCCGTCGTACCAGAATCTTGTGGAATGCGTGAACGTCCGGGTCATCCCCCGCCACATCTGGCAGCACCAGGATCCGGTGAAGTGGACCAATCCCAACCCGGTCGGTACCGGGCCGGCCGTTCTCGAGAGCTTCTCCTCGCAGCAAAGCACCTTCCGCCGGCGCAAGGGCTACTGGGGCGGCGACCTGCCGATGGAATATGTGCGCTACCCCTGCGCGACCGAGGATGCGGCGAAACTCATGCTCATCGACGGGGAGCTCGACCTCGCAACGATCGCGTGGCCCGGCGCCACCCAGCATTACGTCCCGCGTGACCCGCGGAAATACCGCTACAACCCGCCGCCCGCCGGAGGCAGCGAAGGCGTCGCATTCAACCTCACCACACCCCCGTGGAACGACGTCCGCGTACGCCGGGCGATGTCACTCGCGATCGACCGCAAGGTCGTTTCCCGGGTGATGAACGACGGCCAGCTGCCCATGTATGTGACGAACCTCGACGACCGCATCTACCGCGACTGGATCGCCCCGGAATATCGCGGCAAAGTGCAGCAGCTCGACGTCGCCGGTGCCCGGCACGAGTTGCAGCAGGCGGGCTGGTCGGTGCAGAACGGCCGGCTGGTCAAGGACGGTCGGGCGCACCGGGTGAGCATGCGGTTCTGCAACGACTATCCCGCCTGGCACATCGAGTCGGCGGTGCTGGTCGACCAATGGAGCAAACACCTCGGCCTGGACGTAGAGCTGATCGCCCAGCCGGGGGCGACGTTCTTCAATCAGGTGAACGCCGGGCACTTCGACATCGCCCTGTGGTTCTGCGGCAATGGCACCAGCATGTACCAGAGCTACCACAGCATCATGGACCCGGCGCTGTCCGTACCGGCCGGAAAGGTGGCGACCGGCAATCCCGGGCGTTGGAACGATCTTGCGACCAAGAAGCTGCTCGCCGGCATGCGCCAGACCGATCATGAGCCGACCCTGCAGAAGCTCGGCCACCAGCTGCAGAAGATCGTGGTCGAGCAGGTCCCGTTCGTGCCCAACGTGAGCGGAAACATGTGGTGCGTCATCAACCAGTCCTACTGGACCGACTGGCCAGATGACCGTACGTCGAAGATGGTCGCGGCCGACTCCGGCCCGGACCTCGTTCTCATGCTGCAACAGCTCAAGCGGGTGAACCAGGCATGACGCAAGCGACTGCGGACCTGATCCTTGCCGAGCAGGAGTCCGGTTCAAAGACACCGGTACGCCGGAGGTGGGGGTTCTTCGGCCGACGGGTCGGCTTCTACCTGATCGCCGCCTGGTCGGCGGTCACCATCAACTTCCTGATCCCCCGGTTCATGCCGGGCTCACCGGCCGACGCCGTGATCGCCTCGCTGCAGCAACACAGCGGCGGACCGCTCTCGCCGCAGACCATCGGGGCGATCGAGAAGATCTTCGGCGACCCGAAGCAGGGGCTGATCCACCAGTACGGCAGCTACCTCGCCCAACTGGCGCACGGCAACCTCGGCCTGTCCACCAGCGCATACCCGACCCCGGTCGGGTCCCTGATCGCACAGGCTCTGCCGTGGACCTTGCTGCTGCTCGGCGTCACGACAGTGTTGGCGTTCCTGATCGGTACGGCGGCCGGCGTCATCTGCGGCTGGCGGGCCGGCGGGCGACTCGACGGTGGGTTGAGCCCGCTGTCGACGTTCATGTCGGCGGTCCCCTACTTCTGGGTCGCGCTGCTCGCCCTGTGGTTCTTCGGCTTCCGGCTCGGCTGGTTTCCGCTGGCCGGCGGATACAACCCCGACGCGTCATTCGGCTCCAGCCCGGGATTCTGGCTATCGACCCTGCGCTACGGCTTCCTGCCCGCCGTCACCATCATCTTCTCCTCCTGCGGCGGCTGGCTGCTCGGCATGCGCAACATGACGATCACCACGGCCGGCGAGGACTACGTGCTGCTGGCCCGGGCGAAGGGCCTGTCCCCGGGCCGGATCGTCTTCCGCTACGCCGCCCGGAACGCGATCCTGCCGCAGTTCACCGGCTTCGCCCTCGCGCTCGGCAGCATCCTGGGCGGCGCCCTGCTGACCGAGACGGTGTTCACCTACCCGGGAATCGGTCACCTGCTCTACCAGGCGGTGTCCAATCGCGACTTCCCGTTGATGCAGGGGATTCTGCTGATCACGACGCTGGCTGTGCTGCTGGCCAACTTCATCGCGGACTCGGTCTACGTGCTGCTGGATCCGCGGACCCGGGAGCAGGGAGAGTAGCCGATGGGCGCCACCATTCTGCGCAGCTGGAAGGTCCGGATCGGGCTGGCGGTCTTCGCCGTATTCGCGCTGGCCGCGATCTTCGGGCCGTGGATCGACCACACGCTGCTCGGCCGCGACGCCAAGGCGCTCAACTACCTTGCCGTCAGCCAGTCACCCAACAGTCAGCACCTGCTCGGGACGACCTCGACCGGTCAGGACGTCCTTGCCCAGGTGATCGTCGGCGCGCGCGACTCACTCCTCGTCGGACTGCTCGCGGCAGTGATCGGTACGGCGCTCGCGATCCTCTTCGGCGTCACGGCGGGCTTCTTCGGCAAGGGCGTCGACACGGTCCTCAACTTCGTGACCAACCTCTTCATCGTGCTCCCGATCTTCCCGCTCACCCTCGTCGTCGCCGGCTATCTGCAGGGCACCGGACCGGTGACGATCGCCCTCATCATCGGCATCTTCGGCTGGGCCGGCGGCGCCCGCACCTTGCGGGCACAGACGATGACCTTGCGCAACAGGGACTTCACGGTCGCCATGAAGATGCTCGGCGAGAGCAAGCGCCGACTCATCTTCGTCGAGGTGTTCCCGCAACTGTCCGGCTGGGTGTCGGCGATGTTCCTGCACGGGATCATCGGCGGGGTGCTCGCCGAGGCCGGACTCGCGTTCCTCGGGATCTCCAACCCGGACACCGTGAGCTGGGGAACGATGATCCAGAACGCCCAGCAGCAGAACGCGATCCTCAACGGCCAGTGGTGGTGGTTCGTGCCGCCCGGCCTGTGCATCGCGGCCATAGGCACCGCGGTGGGCCTGATCAACTTCGGCATCGACGAGGTCGCCAGCCCGCGGTTGCGCTCTGCGCGTCGCGTGGTGCGCAAACGCACCAGCCGCACCGCAGCGCGGACCGCGGCCCGTACCGGATCGGAGGCGGCGGCATGACCAGCTCCCCACGCACCGGCGAGGTGCTCCTCGACGTACGGGACCTCTGCGTCGACTACGCGACCGACGGCGCACCCGTCCCGGCCTGCGCCGAGATCTCCCTCCAGCTGCGCCGCGGGGAGATCCTCGGTGTGGCAGGCGAATCCGGCTCCGGAAAGTCGACGCTGATCACGGCGTTGACCCGGCTGCAGCGGCCACCGGCCGTCACCAGCGCGGGCCAGATCCTGCTCCGCCACGACGGTGCGGAGATCGACCTCGTCCCGATGAACGACAAGCAACTCCGCCGACTCCGCTGGCGCGAGATGTCGATCGTGCTGCAGAGCGCGATGGACGCGCTGAACCCGGTCATGCGGCTGGGAGCGCAGTTCGCCGACGCACTGCGCGAGCACGACCCCGACATGTCCGGCGCCCGGTTGGAGGAACGCACCCGGGAGCTTCTGGGCATGGTCGGAATCCCACCGGACCGGCTCCGCAGCTATCCGCACGAGCTGTCCGGCGGGATGCGCCAGCGGGCGATGATCGCCCTGTCCCTCGCCTGCGACCCGTCACTCGTCGTCATGGACGAGCCGACCACCGCCGTCGACGTCGTGATGCAGCGCCAGATCCTCGGCCAGATCCTCCGGCTGCGCGACGAACTCGGATTCGCCGTCGTTTTCGTCACCCACGACCTGTCGCTGCTGCTCGAGCTCGCCGACCGGATCGCCATCATGTACGCCGGGCGGATCGTCGAGATCGGTACGGCGGAGGACATCTACGCGGCGCCGAGACACCCCTACACCCGCGGCCTGCGCGACTCGTTCCCCCCGCTGCACGCGCCGCTGACCGAGCTGACCGGGATTCCGGGGACGCCCCCTGATCTGGGCAACCTGCCCTCCGGGTGCGCCTTCCATCCACGCTGCGCGGATCGGTTCGAGCCGTGCGACACGAGTCGGCCGGACCTATTGCCGATCGCGGACCAGCATGCGGCCTGCCTGCTCTACGACCCGGCCACCAAGACGCCACCGCTGCAGGAGGTCGGTTCCCGGTGAAACGCGCCGACACCATCACCGAAGCACGGCCGAGCGCCACGGACACTCCGGTGCTGGAGGCGGTCTCGGTCACCAAGCACTTCCACGTCCGCGACTCGGTCGGGCACGGAGCGACCGTGCACGCCGTCGAGCGGGCGACCGTGCAGCTGTTCCCGGGTCGGATCGTCGCGCTGGTCGGCGAGTCCGGCAGCGGAAAGACCACCCTGGCCCGACTGCTCGGCCAGTTCTACCCGCCCACCGACGGGGAGATCCGGCTCAACGGCGAGCCGGTCGGCAAGCGGTCCGCCGACAAGGCCTATTACCGCCAGGTCCAGCTGATCTTCCAGGATCCGTTCGGATCGCTGCACCCTGGCCACAAGATCCGTTACAACCTCGAACGTGCCCTGCGTATCCACGGCCACGCCAAGAACCGGGCGGAGGCGCGCGAGCAGGCCGCCGACCTGCTGGAGCGGGTCAGCCTCAGCCCGGCCTCGGAGTTCCTCGACAAGCTCCCGCACGAACTGTCCGGCGGGCAACGCCAGCGTGTGGTCATCGCCCGGGCGCTCGCGGTGCATCCGTCCGTCCTGCTCGGCGACGAGCCGATCTCGATGCTCGACGTCTCCATCCGCCTCGACATGCTCAATCTGCTGGCGAAGCTGCGCGACGAGGAGCAATTGGCGCTCCTCTACATCACCCACGACATCGCCAGCGCCCGCTACCTCAGCGACGACATCCAGGTCATGTACGCCGGCCAAATGGTCGAGGGCGGGCCCAAGGACGCGGTCATCCACGAGCCCATGCACCCCTACACCACCCTGCTCACCGGAGCCTCACCCGACCCGGAGCGGCGTACCGCAGAACGCCCGACGGCGCTCTTCGACGAGGCGGCTATGCTCGGGGAACCGCCGAACCTGATCGCCCCGCCCAGCGGATGCCGCTTCCACCCGCGCTGCCCGTTCGCGATGGACGAGTGCCGCACGACCTTCCCGGAGCGGACGGAATTTCCGGACGGGCATTGGGCACACTGTTGGATGCACCAGAAGGGCCGGTCTGCAGAGTTGCGCAACGGGACGGCGCCGGCCCGAGCCGTTGATGTTGATGCAGTCGACCAAGGAGGAAACCTCGTGCCCGCAGACTTCGTCGCGGACAGAAGTCGTCGTGCGCTCGTCGTCCGTGGTGGCTGGGACGGCCATGTGCCGGTCGAGGCCACCGACGCCTTCGTACCGTTCCTGAAGGAGAACGGCTTCGAGGTGGAGATCAGCGACTCGCTCGACGTCTACACCGATGCGGACCGGTTGGCCGGAAACGACCTGATCGTGCAGTGCTGGACGATGGGCGAGGCCAGCAGGGACCAGGTCGAGGGCCTCACCGCCGCCGTACGCGCCGGCACCGGCCTCGCCGGCTGGCACGGCGGGATCGTCGACTCCTTCCACAACTCCCCGGCGTACCAGTGGCTGACCGGCGGGCAGTTCATGCAGCACCCGGGCGGATTCATCGACTACCAGGTGGAGATCGCGCCGGAGCGGGCGGATCACCCGATCGTGGCCGGCATCTCCGGGCCGATCGCCCTGCACACCGAGCAGTACTGGGTGCTCTCGGACATGCTCAACGACGTCCTGGCCACGACCACCTTCGAGCCCGGCGCCGACACCGACTGGCACGGCACGGTGACGGTTCCCGCGGTGTGGACGAGGCAATGGGGCGCCGGGCGCATCTTCGTCTCGACGGTCGGCCACAAGATGGACGACTTCGACGTACCGGAGATCCGCACGCTCACCGAGAGGGGACTGCTGTGGGCAAGCCGCTGAGGGTCGGCATCGTCGGGGCCGGCGCGATCAGCGGCGCCTACCTCGGCAGCCTCCCCCGTCTCCCCGGCCTGCAACTGACCGCCGTCGCCGACCTCGACCACCAGCGGGCCGTCGCCGTCGCCGACAAACAGACCGACGTGGCCGCGCTGACCGTCGACGAGTTGATGGCCAGCGACGAGGTCGACGTCGTCCTCAACCTCACCATCCCGGCGGCACACGCGGGCGTGGCCCTCTCCGCCCTCGCCGCCGGCAAGCACGTCTACGGCGAGAAGCCGCTCGCCGCGACCGGTGCCGAGGCGACCCGGGTCGTCGACGCCGCCGCCGAGACGGGACTGCGGGTCGGCTGCGCTCCCGACACGGTCCTCGGCCGCGGCACGCAGACCGCCCGCAAGGCCGTCGACGACGGTCTGATCGGTACGCCGGTCGCCGCGACCGCGTTCATGGTCACCCCGGGCCACGAGCGCTGGCACCCCGATCCCGAGTTCTACTACCGCCCCGGCGGCGGGCCGCTGCTGGACATGGGCCCCTACTACCTGAGCGCCCTGGTCCACCTGCTGGGCCCGGTGCGCCGGGTGGTGGGCGCGTCGTCCCGGCCGCGCGATCACCGCACCATCGGCAGCGGCCCGAAGGCCGGCGCCGACTTCGCCGTCGAGGTCGACACCCACGTGACCGGCGTCCTCGAGCACGCCTCGGGCGCGCTGACCACGATGGTGATGAGCTTCGACATCTGGGCCGGGCAGCTGCCCCGGATCGAGGTCTACGGCGGCGACGGTTCGCTGTCGGTGCCGGACCCCAACGGCTTCGACGGGCAGGTGCGGGTCTACCGCCGGGATGCGCCGGAGTGGACCGACCTGCCGGCCTCGGCCGGCTACGCCGACGCGGCCCGCGGCTACGGCCTCGCCGACATGGCCCGCGGCCTGGAGACGGGACGGCCGCACCGCGCCTCGCTCGAGGTGGCGGCCCACGTCCTCGACGTCATGGAGTCGTTGCTGCAGGCCGCGCAGAGCCGATCGTCGATCGACGTCACCAGCACCTGCGACCGCCCGGACCCGGTGCCCCTCGACGTACCACCCGACCTCGCCTGACCGTCGTCGGCGCGGTCCCCCTCCCCACCCATGATCAAGAGGGGATTCCGGTACGAAACGCCGCACGAATCCCCTCTTGATCATGGGGGCCGGAGCGGGCGGCGGCCCTTGTCGCCGTTGACATACTGCGGGCATGAAGATGCTCACCACCGAGGAGATCCTCGACGCCCACCTCGACGACTGGCGGAAGCTCGCCCAGGCCCTTCACGGGCGCTTCGCCACCGGGGACTTCGCGACCGGCCTCAGGTTCGTCGACGCCGTCGCCGAGGCCGCCGAGGCGGCCGGTCACCACCCCGACGTCACGCTGACCTACCCGGCGGTCGACCTGCGGTTGATCACCCACGACGCGGTATACCGCCCCGCCGACGGCGGTCCTGAACAGCGCATCCCGTGGGTCACCGAGGCCGACATCGACCTCGCCCGGCGGATCAGCGAGATCGCCCGGGAGCAGGGGATCGCGGCCGAGCCGAGAGCGGTGGCGCAGTTCGAGCTGGCGCTGGACACCGCCGACCTGGCCGCCGCCGGGCCTTTCTGGGCGGCCCTGCTGACGGGCAGCACCGACGCGGTCGACGGCGACGACGTGCGCGACCCCGCCGGGCAGGTCCCCAACCTGTGGTTCCAGGGCACCGACGCGCACGAACTGCCGCGGCAGCGCTTTCACGTCGACCTGTGGCTTCCGCACGACGTCGCCGACGAGCGCATCGCCGCCGCGGTCGCCGCGGGTGGGCAGATGGTCGACGACAAGGAGGCTCCGGCGTTCACCGTGCTGGCCGATCCCGAGGGCAACAAGGCTTGCGTGTGCACGTTCCTCGACCGTTGAGTCAGCGCCGCCGGACGAGCCCGACGACCCCGTAGGCCGCCCACAGGACGCCGAGAACGACGATCGCCAGGACGAAGGAGCCGTGCACACGTCCGACGGCGGCGAGGATCAGGACGAGGACGATCGCTGCCGCACCGGAGACGATGTAGGCCCAGGGCGACCGGGCCGCGCTGCGACGAGCGGGCGGGTCGTCCTCGGGCTGCTGCATCAGTCGCCTCCTACGCAAGCGACCAATCCCACCACATCGCGGGTCCAGATACACCCCGTCGCCCCGCCCGCCACTCGGATCGGTCATCGCGAGCGTCGCCGAGCGCACCAGCTGCGCGTCCTCGTGGTGCACGGCAGCGACCTCCCCCCAGCCCGGATAGCACGATGCGGCGGCCGTTTCCGGACACGCCGGTGACCTTGGTCCCGGCAAACGCGGTCTGTTGGACCCAGCCCGAGGGTGGACCGCGGCACGACGGGGGGCCGCGGTCCATTCGTTGATCACGGGACGTTCGTCCCTGTCCGCCGCGCGGAGACAGTGGCAGATTCCAGGGACTGCACGGCCCAGAACGAACGGCGAGGAAATGGCAGGAGAGACGCCGACAGCGACTGCCGCCGACCGGCCGGGCGCCTATGCGCGCTCCCGGTCGGTCGGCGTATCGAGCCGTCCGTGCGCCGGCCCAGCGAGATTCGCACGACGCGAGTCTGATCTGGAGATACCTTTGGGGTCGATGTCATCCGATGAGCCGGGCCGGAGCGATGCGCAGGAGCCAGCCACGCTCGGGTTCGTGGACGCGCCGAGGCTTGAGTTGGATCAGTTGCTGATCCAGCTCGTCGAACGGGCGGAGGATGTGATCGCCGCGCAGGGTCGCCTCCGCGGGCTGCTCGCAGCCAACAAGATGATCATCGGTGATCTCACGTTGCCGGTCGTGCTCCGCAGGATCGTCGAGGCTGCCCGCCAGCTGGTGCGCGCCCGCTACGGCGCGCTGGGAGTGTTGGCACCCGGGGGTGGGCTCGAGGAGTTCATCCATGTCGGGATCGACGACGAGACCGCCCGGCTGATCGGCCCTCTTCCCTCGGGGAAGGGCCTGCTCGGCGCGCTGATCGACGACCCGCGACCGGTCCGGCTGCGAGACATGTCTGCCGACATCCGCTCATCGGGATTTCCTCCGCACCACCCGCCGATGTCGAGCTTCCTCGGCGTGCCGATCACCGTGCGCGATGTCGTCTTCGGAAATCTGTACCTCACCGAGGCGGTGAGCGGCGAGTTCAGCACAGAGGATGAAGAGCTGGTGACAGCCTTGGCCGCTACCGCCGGTGTGGCGATCGAGAATGCCCGATTGTTCGAGAAGGCGAGACTGCGCCAGAACTGGCTGCAGGCCTCCACCCAGGTCACCCGGCAGCTGCTGTCGGTCGAGGGTGAGGATCCGCTGCAGCTGATCGCTCGGCGGGTGCGACAGGTCGCCGACGCCGACCTCGTCACCGTCGTCCTACCTACAGCCGACGATATGCTCCGGGTGGAGGTCGCCGCGGGGATACAAGCCAAGGACCTCCTCGGCTACACGTACCCCGTCGAGAACACCCTGGTGGGGTTGGCCTTCGACACCGGTCGTCCCGTGCTGGTCGGTGACGTGACGCAGGAGCCGAGATACCGCGTTCACCAGTCCGAGGTGCTCGACGTCGGTGCGGTCATCGTGCTGCCACTCGTCGGCCAGCACGACAACCGCGGCGCGCTAGTCGTCGGTCGGGTGCACGGGCGGCACCCGTTCGACGAGGCCGATCTCGAAATGGCCACCACGTTCGCCAACCATGCGGCGATCGCATTGGAGCTGGCCGATTCACGCGCGGACCAACAGCGTATGGCGTTACTGGAAGACCGCGATCGGATCGCCCGCGACCTGCACGACCATGTGATCCAAAGGTTGTTCGCCGCCGGACTGACGGTGCAGAGTGTGGCGTCGGGACTCGGCACCGGAGATCGAGCCGAACGGCTCGACCGGGTGGTCTCGGACGTCGACGACACGATCCGCCAGATCCGGTCCTCGATATTCCAGCTGCGCGGTCCGCTCGGCCCGGAAACGGGCACGACCCGGACCCGGCTGCTCGAAGTGGTCGCGGAGGTGAGGCCGACGCTCTCCTTCGAGCCACGGATCCGGTTCAGCGGCCCGATCGATTCCGTCGTTCCCGACGAGGTCATCGACGACCTTGTCGCGGTGACCCGCGAAGCCCTCACCAATGTCGCCCGGCATGGGCACGCGTCCAATGCAGAGGTTTCCTTGGCAACGGACACCGCTGCGATCGTGGTCGAGATCGTCGACGACGGCGTCGGCATCGGAGATGCGGAGCGCCGCAGTGGCCTCGCCAACCTCCGTCGGCGAGCCGAGGATCGCGGCGGCACCTTGCATGTCACCTCGTGGACGCCAGAGAAATCATCCTCGATTCGAGAAGGAACACGGCTGACATGGACGATTCCGCTGACGTGAGCGCCCGGCCCGACGACAAGCCGTTCCGGGTGTTCCTGCTCGACGATCACGAAGTCGTCCGGCGCGGAATCGGCGACCTGCTCGACGCTGAAGATGATCTCATCGTCGTCGGTGAAGCGAGCACCGCGAATGAAGCCCTGCGCCGCATTCCCGCCGCTCGACCGCACGTCGCCGTCCTCGACGCCCGCCTTCCCGACGGCAGTGGCATCGACGTGTGCCGCGACATCCGGTCGTCCATGCCCGAGGTCCGGTGTCTGATCTTGACGTCCTACGACGACAACGACGCGGTCTTCGCGGCGGTCATGGCGGGCGCGGCCGGCTATCTCCTCAAGGAGATCCGCGGGTCAAGTCTGGTCGACGCGATCCGCCAAGCCGCCGAAGGTAAGTCCCTTCTCGATCCTGCGGTCACCGAACGGCTGCTCACCCGCCTACGAGAAGGGGAGCCGAAGGACAAGCGACTGGCGTCCCTGACCGACCGCGAACGCGAGATCCTCGGGCTCATCGCCGACGGGCTGACCAACCGGCAGATCGGTGAACGCCTCTTCCTCGCCGAAAAGACCGTGAAGAACTACGTCTCGGGCTTGCTGTCGAAGCTCGGGATGCAGCGGCGCACCCAGGCAGCGGTCTACGGCGCCGAGGTCCGCCGGACCTAGGGCCGTCCCGATCGGGACGTGTGACCCTGCCCCGTCCGGCTTCCCGCCGAGCAGCATAGAAACAGGAAGCCGAACATCGGAGCGATCGTGAGCCGTCTACGCATCATCGTCGGACTGGATGAGTCCGTCGGCGCACGCATTGCGTTGCAGTGGGCCGCGGACGAATGCCGCATCCGCGGCTGCATCCTGCTCGTCGTCACTGCCGCCGGGCCCGACCACGAACCGGCCCCGCCGAACGGCGGCCAGCCGACCGACGGTGCGGCCGATCAGTTGCTGACCAGCGGCGCGGCAGCGGCTTCGTTGCGTCAACCGGGTGTTCCCGTGACCACTCTGCTCTGGCGTGGTGAGCCCGTCGACACGCTGGTCGCGTTGAGCCGCGATGCGGAGTTGCTCGTAGTCGGCGCCGGCGGAAGAGGAACGTCCTCCCTCGGCTCAGTGGGTCGGCGGGTGGTGAAAAACGCGCATTGCCCCGTCGTGGTGATTCCGGGCAATGGGAGACCCTCTGGGGCCGACGGTCCAGTTGGTTCTGCTGACTCCGGCCGGCCGTGCCCCGTCATCTCCGTCGAAGACGCGCACGGCGGCCATGAAGCTGCAGTGGAATCAGCAAGGAAGGTCGTGCGCTGATCGGACTCGTCACGGACCAAGAGATCCACAAGGAGAAACAGAAATGAGAGTGTTGGTTGCCGCGGCGAGCAAACACGGATCCACGGCAGAGCTTGCACGCCGGCTCGGTCATGCTCTGGAGGCCGAGCTAAGGACGCGCCAGGTGGACGGCACCGTCGAGGTGCTGGCGGCCGATCAGGTGCCGTCGTTGTCCGGGTACGACGCGGTAATCATCGGGAGTGCCGTCTACGTCGGTCACTGGCTGGACGCCGCCCGCGAGCTCGCGAAGAACCCGGACCTGCGCGGCATACCTGTCTGGCTGTACTCGAGTGGGCCGGTCGGTGATCCGTTGAAACCCGCCGAGGACCCGAGCGACGTCGTCACCCTGATGGAGACGACCGGAGCCCGCGGGCACCGGGTTTTCGGCGGCCGGCTCATCAGAACTGACCTCGGATTCGCGGAGCGCGCCGTGGTTCGCGCACTTCGAGTGCCGGAGGGCGACTTTCGGGATTGGGACGCGCTCGCTGAGTGGGCGGCCGACATCGCGGACACTCTCAGTGCGGGCTCCGGCTCCGGTCGCGACGACGGACCCAGACACACGGAATCCCCTTAAGCCGTGGGCGACAGAGATCAACGCTCCGCGTCGGTGATGGTGGAATCCAGCGGTCGTCGCGGGCTCTGGCTGGCGATCAGCCAGGGATATCCGATGCGGAGCATCAATTGCGGGTGTCCCGGCAAACTCAGCCTGTTCGCCAACTCGGAGCGAAGTGGCGGCGACTCGATCGCCTGGTCGAGGAATGACGCGACGAGTCCGGCCCGGGTGGCGGTGAGCAGGAGCCGCTGCACCGCCTGTCCGGCGGTCAGCCAGGCCGTCCGGTCATCGCCGGCGGTGGACAGGAGGAAGAGCGCCGTGTGATCGACGACATCCTTGATCCGCGATTCCCAGTCGTCCGTCCCGACGACGTTCGGGTCGTAGAGTCCGGGAACGGGGAACGGGACATCTTGCCAGGATTCGCTTCGCATGCCGTCAGTCGTGGTATCGGTATGGAGCCAGCGCAACGTCTCGCGCGTACGGTCGGGATCGGCGAGCTGCGCCCGGATCGCCCGGACCAGCAGCTGTTCGACGGCGATGCGTTCGGAGCGGGTCTCGATCGTGGTCAAGGATGCGCCCTCCGCGATCACGACGTGGCGGAACAGCTGCCGCACAGCTGGCGGCACGATTTCGGTGCCGAACCGGCTCCGGGTGGTCCGCCGGAGCCCGACCTGCTCGTACAACCGCTCGTCGGTGATGTCGGTGCCAATGCCGACCTCGCGGCGCACCGTCGCCAGGTGGAGAGGATCATCCGGCGACGGCCATAGGTCGACGTGGGCATCAAAGCCGAGATGCTTCACGGCCAGCCGGAGGTTCAGCAGGCAGGCTCCGCAGGAGATGATCTGCTGCCGACCGGCCGGGTCGATGTGGGGCAGGACCCTGGTGGGGTCGGAGTAGAGGCGGACTTCGTGGTCGACCACCTGGAACCGCCACGGCTGGCTGTTGTGCAAAGACGGCGCACGCGAGCCCGCGCGCAGCACGACAGCAACCTCCTCCGGCGTGAACGGCGAGTGAGCGCGATGGATCTGCGACTCAGCGGCACACATCGGGCACCTCCTACTCGGCCCTCATGCATGACACTAGGCGTCCAGGAGGGCTGGCCGCAGGGCCGAAAGTCCCTTCTCCGACTCGCTGTCCCCGCACGGGACCAAGGACCCTGCCGCGACCGACCGGCGACAGGCATCCTCAATCCTCAGGGATCGATCGCACCCGGACAGGAGAGTGGAATGGCTGACACCGCCTCGACCTTCACGTCGCCCGATCCATCGGTGTGGCGGGCCGCGGTAGAGCTCGCCGTCCGGGCGCCGTCCGTCCACAACACGCAACCCTGGCGGTGGCACATCGGTCACGGGCGGTTGGAGCTACACGCCGATCGCTCCCGGCAGTTGGAGGTCATCGACCCGAGCGGTCGGGCTCTGCTGGTCAGCTGCGGGTCGGCGCTGGTGCAGGCGCGCATCGCGCTGCAGGCCGCCGGCTACACCGTGACGGTGACCCGGGGTCCGGATCGCGCGGACCCCGACCACCTGGCCACCGTCGAGGTCACCGGCCGGGCCGAGGTCGCTCCCGAGACGCGGCGCCTGGCGGAGGCCGCGGCCCGCCGCCGGACCGACCGCCGACCGTTCGCCGAACGCCCGCTCGACGTCGATGCCACCGAGACGTTGCGGGAGGCCGCCGCCGCCGAGGGCGCGATGCTGCAGGAGGTACGCCGCCCCGACGATCGGACCGAGCTGATCGTGGCGGTCGGGCGGGCCGATGAGCTCGAGATGACCGATCCCGCGTACCTCGCAGAGATGCGGGATTGGACCGGTCGGGCGGCCGGGTCCACCGAGGGCGTTCCCGCCGCCGCCGTACCGCATATGGAGGGACGCCGATCCGACGTCGAGATCCGGGACTTCGAAGTGAACGCACCCGGAACTCTCGACGTCCCCGATCCCGGCCATATCGAGCGGGCGGCGATGTTCGTCCTCGCCACTGAAGGCGACGGCGCCGTCGATCAGCTGCGTGCCGGCGAGGCGCTCGGTCGGGTCCTGCTCACCGCAACTGAGCTGGGACTGTCGGTGTCCCCCTACACCCAGCCGATGGAGGTCCCCGGCACTACCGCGCTGCTCCACCGAGTGCTGAGCGGGTTCGGAAGTCCGCAGATCGTGTTGCGGGTGGGCTGGCCCGGACCGGGAGACGAGCCGGCGCTGACGCCGCGTCGGTCGCTCGACGACGTTATCGACGAATCCTGACCGTCTGCGCGAGCCCCGACCGGCGGCCGTGGCGACGCGGATCTATACGCAGTGAAATCGTTTTGTCATACAACGAATGAGGAGAAAGCGATGCCGGAAAACCGTGAGCCGTCGAAGCAGGAACGCTCCGCGCCCGGTGTGCTTGTCGGTGTGGACGGGTCGGAAGCCAGCCTGGTGGCCGTGGACTGGGCCGCCCATGACGCCGCGAGCTCGAACCGGCCATTGACGGTCTGTTACGTCTCGCCCGGCCTTGACCACTTGGGAATGCCTGTCGTCCCGGAGCTCGTCCAGGAATACGCCGACAGGAGCCGAGACATCATCGCGAGGGCGGTGAACCGGGCAAGGGATGCGGAACCTGAGTTGTCGGTGCAGACTCGTCTGGCATATGGCCAAGCGGCTGCCGAGCTCCGCGACGCGGCGGATGAAACGTCAGTTGTGGTCGTGGGCCGGCACGGAGTCGACCGCTTTCGTCGGCTGATCATCGGCTCGGTGAGCTCCCAGCTCGTCGCACACGCCTACGGCCCGGTGGTCGTGACCAAGGAGAATTCGATCGCTCAGAGCGGACCTGTGGTCGTCGGTGTCGACGAGACTCCCCATGTGACGGGTGCGCTGGAGTTCGCGTTCACTATCGCCTCGGCAACCGGCGCGGAGATAACAGCGCTCCATGCGATCAGGATCCCCGGCCCGCTCATCACCCCCGACGTGCCACCCGTCGACGACTACATCCGACAGGCACGCACCGCCGCGCACGAGCAGCTAGACCACGCCGTAGCCCCGTGGATCAGCAAGTATCCGGATGTTTCTGTTCGTCGAGAGGTCGTCAACGGTGCACCGGCGGAAGAACTCGTCGAAGCTTCCCGGGGCGCTCGACTGCTCGTGGTAGGACCCCGTGGCCGAGGCGGCTTCGCCGGCTTGCTGATGGGGTCGACAACGCAACACGTCGTCGCCCTCGCGGAATGTCCCGTTGCAGTGACCCGGTGAGACAGGACCATGCCGTCACGCCGTCTCGATGACCTCGTCGAGAGGACGACGCGGAGTAGGTGGCAGTGGGTCATCAGCACCCGGCCAGCCGACCCTGAGCACGACCTGCGGTGTCCCGAATCCACCTATCGCGCGGGCGAGTAGAGCTCGGGTTTCGGGGAGTTCAATCGGCTGAGTGGCCGGCGAAACGGCCAGACCGAGGCTGGTTGCCGTGAGTAGGACATGAGCGAGGGCCTCACCGGCCCGCACCTGGTCGGTGTCGCTGTCGGTCACGGTGGCCAGGACGAACATGGCGGCATGCTCGACATGCGTCGGATCGGCTGCCTCCAATGTTCCTCTTGCGCCGACCTCGAAATCGCGGAGGTTCACGTCGGACTGTCTTGACGGCAGGTGCGGGACCGCGGAGGCAGGAACACCCTCGAACGCCGAATCCGCTCGGCCCGTCCACAGTCTGATCTCTGCCTCATACGCTGGATCGGCGGCCTCCAGCTCGTCGGCGCGACCGACGGCCACGATCAGGTCCAGACGTTCATCCGGTCGACTCAGATGTCGCAACATCGCTCCGGCAGATTCGGCCGCAGCCCGAAGAGCTTCCGCCGTCGCGACGTCAATGTCCCGATCGGCGAACGGTCGCCGGTCGGTACGTCGTTGCTCCGCGGCGTCGACCAAACGGTGCACGTCAGCGGTGGGCGGCAGCGACCTGGTGAGTTCGAGCCGGGCCAGATGATCACGATCGGCCGGGTCGGGCATGCGGGTCACCACCGGCGGATATCCGGCCGCTTCCAGAGCGAGGCGGGCCTGGAGCAGCGCCGCTCCGCAGCTCACTCGAAGCGCGCGGCCACCGGGATCGATGACCTCGAGCTCGCGTGAGCGATCCGCGTAGAGATCCACGCGCGCCGCGCCGATGCGCCATCGCCAGGGCTGGGTGTTGTGAATCGACGGCGCGCGCACGGCGAGCCGAACCGCGCCGCGCAGTACTGACGGGTCGGGCGGGACGAATGATGCTGAGTGGGCGTTCATCATGGTTCCTGCGGCTCTGCTTGAGGTCGCGGTCACCCACCACTGTGCGCTCGCCGAGCCAGGTCCAGTAGGGCCTTCGGTCCTCAATGCTTCCGCTCGTCCGGGAGCGCCTCGCCGTCAGTCGAGGAAGTCGGCAAGCATCGGCAGGAGAAGGTCCGCCTGCCGGGTGATCTGCATGTGTGTCGTGTTCGGGAGTACGGCGAGCGTCGAGCCGGGAATCAAGTGTTGCATGAGCGCGGCGTGCTCGACGGTGACGAAGTCGTGGTCGCCCTGCACGATCAGGGTCGGTGCGGTGATGGCCGCCAGCTGCTCGTCGGACCAGCCCTTGAGGTCGGCAGCCGAACTGGACAGGGCGGCGAAGAACTCGTCGAAGTGCTCCGGGTGCGGGGAGAGCCGCAGGTAAGCGGAGCGGAAGTCGGCAAAATCCTGCTCGGTCGGCAGCCGGGTCGAGGTGGCGTATCTGGATGGGTCGGCCAGATCCTCGTGCATGCCATCGGCTCGGACGCTGGCCGAGATCGGCACGACCGACCGGACCCGGGCGGGCTGGCTGACAGCCAACTCCAGCGCCACCGCGGCGCCCAAGCTGTGTCCCAGGACATGCGCCCGGTCGATCCCAAGATGGTCCAGCAGGGCGACGACGTCATCGGCCAGCACCGCCGGGGTGATCGGCCGCGCGATGTCATTGGTGCGCCCGTGCCCCTGCATCTCGACCCCGATGACCTGGTGCCGGGCTGACAGCGTCGGGATGAGGCCGGCGAAGTTGAGGTCGATCGTCATCATTCCGCCGTGCAGCAGGACCAGCGGGCTGCCCTGCCCGTGCAGTTCGTAGTACATGTGCAAGCCGTTCACGTCGGCGTAGCCGCCGCCTCGAGTCGTCATGCCAAGATCCTCTCAAAGTCCGGGTTGTCCGGTTTTGCCCATTACCGGCGTCCGATGCCGTCACCCGTGCGTCGAACACGCGGCGCCGAAATCGACAGCGTCCTCGGGGAACTCGCCGGTGAACCGTCGCGGGCCGCCCGACGTGACAGTCAGGGGCGATGAGTGTGAACACCGACGGCCGGTCAGCGCCGGACCCGAACGGCGCCGAGCTGCCCGCCTCGACCCTGGCGGTCAGCCATGACGGCGCGCACTGCCTGATCGAGGCCGGTGGCCATCTCGGCCCGGACACCGTCGCCGACCTCGACAAGGCGATCACCGAGGCCGCTCAGGAGGGCTACCGCGACATGATCGTGGTCGATCTGCGCCGGCTGACCTCCTTCGACCGGTCCGCCCTCGGGATGCTCGTCTCCCAGCACTACGCCCTCCACGCTGCCGGCGGCCGACTGGTGGTCATGCATCCCCCCGAGCGGATGTGGCAGTTGATCGTCCACAACCGGCTCGACGACGTCCTGGATATCCGAGGCACCGCGACCGGCGAAGCCCCGTGAGGATCGGGCGGAGCGGAGCCACCGCCCCCGAGCGTGACACTGGCCATACTTGGCATCATGGGCGGTGACGACCGGAAGAGAGACCCGGCCGGTCGACCCGTCGGGCGCCGGATCGTGCTCGGGCTGCTGGCGGCCGGTGCCGTCGGCGTGGTGACGGGCCATTCCGTGCAGGACGGCATGGCCCGGGCGCTCGGTCCGATCGCGGATCGCGACCCGACCGGGTTGCTGTCCCTCATTCCGCTGGGTGACACCTTCCGCTTCTACTCGGTCACCGGGTCGGTCCCCGTACGCACCGCGCGGACCTATCGACTCGCCGTGTCCGGTCTGGCCCGCCACAGCGCGACGTACAAATTGGCGGACCTGAAGGCGATGCCCCAGACGTCGCTGGTCCGGGACTTCCAGTGCGTCACGGGCTGGCGGGTCCCGCAGGTGCACTGGAGTGGCGTCCGGCTGTCCGTCCTGCTCGATCGGGCCGAGCCGCTGCCGTCAGCGAAGGCGGTCAGATTCCGGTCGTTCGACGGGACCTACACCGAGAGCCTGACGATGGCACAGGCGCGCCGGTCGGACGTGATCGTCGCGCTGCGGATGCTCGGCGGCGCGGTGACGCACGAGCACGGCGGTCCGGTGCGGATGTACGCCGCCCCGATGTACGGCTACAAGAGCACCAAATGGCTCTCCGCCATCGAGCTCACCGACCACGTCGAACCTGGCTACTGGGAGAAGTACGGCTACGACATCAACGGCTTCATCCAGCATTAGGGGGCGTCGCTCGATGAGCTCGACGACGGACACGACGCGCCGCGCGACGCTGCAGCGTTTCAGCCGGGCCGAACGCGTCGTCCATCAGTCGATCGCGGTGCTGATGATCGTCTGTATCGTGACGGCCGCGATCCTCTACAACGGGTCGCTCGCCAACCTGATCGGCCACCGGCATCTCGTCGAGATCGTTCATGTCTACTGTGGACTCGCGCTGCCGGCGCCGATCCTGCTGGGACTGATCTTCGCGGCGTACCGGGCGGATCTCCGGCGGCTCAACCGCTTCCTGCCGTCGGACTGGCGCTGGCTACGGTCGCGCAGCCGCCGCGACGGCTCGATCCCGGTCGGCAAGTTCAACGCCGGTCAGAAGCTGAACGCGGCCCTGAGTGGCGGGGCGATCTTCGTCCTCTTCGGCACCGGCATCATCATGAACTTCACCGGCCTGACCCGCCTGTCGTGGCGCACCGGCGCGACGTTCGTGCACGACTGGTTCGCGCTCGCGGTCGGGCTGCTGGTCCTCGGTCACATCATCTACGCGCTGCGGGACCGCGAGTCCCTTCGCGGCATGCTCCACGGTCGGGTGTCGAAGGTCTGGGCGCGCGCCGAACACGCGGTCTGGGTGGACGAAGTCGAGGCGGCCGAGAATCCGGACACTCACGCCGAGCCCTAGTCGTCGGCGTAGCCGTCGGCGTCGGCAGTGATCTCGGGCCGCAGCCGCCGCCGGTACACCGCCGGACTCAGGCCGAAGGCCGCCCGGAAGCGGCGACTCGCGTAGTTGGGATCCGACCAGCCGACGCTCGCCCCGATGCTCGACACCGACCGGTCCGACTCGAGCAGCATCGCCGCGACCCGTTCGGCACGGAGCCGGTTGACGTAGGCGATCGGCGGCGCACCGACGGCGCGGGTGAAGCATCTGGCGAGGTACGACGGTGACACGTGCACCTCGCGGGCCAGTCGCTCGACGGTCCACGGTGCCGCGATGTCGTTCTCCAGCAGCCGGATCGCCGACCGGACCGCGGGATGAGTACGCCGGTCGCCGGTAAGCTCGTGGCCGGAAGTCTGCGGCACGCACTGCCCCAGCACGCACAGCAGCAGACCTGCCTGGACGAGCGGCGAACGATGCGCGGGGGCGGCGTTGTCGCCGAGTTCGCACAGCCAGCCCTCGACCCGCCGGAGCGCATGCTCGTCGAGCGTCGGAAGCGTCGCACCGGCGTTGCGGCCGGAACGGTCGAGACTCCACAGGCTGCGGGTCAGGACGACGTCGCCCCACACAAGTCCGACCTGTTCGCTGAAGACATCCGCGCCGACGTAGACGTTCCAGACCGTGAGGTTGCGACAGTCGTCGTAGTCGTGCCAGTCCCCCGGCCGCACCACGGCGAGCGATCCGCGCCGCAGCGCTTCGCGTCCACTGACCGAGATGTGCACGCCCCGGCCCTCAGTGACGACGACGAGTTCGAGGAAGTCATGGCTGTGCGGGGGGTGACGGGCGTCGACGAGGACCGGCTCGGACGCGATCGCCAACCCGTCACCGAAGACGGCGGACCTGCGCAGCCGGTGCACCACGACGGCAGCCTACCCCAGCATCAGAGCAGGATCGTGCTGGTCGCCGGTGCCTTTGTCCTAGCCGCCCCGGCGTCCGGAGCGGAGGCTCGTCGTACCGGGGAAACGAAGGGACATCGGACATGACGATCACTGCACCGCAGGTGACGACGGCTGCGGATCTGACCGACGACGTGATTGAGCGGTATCGCCGGGATGGTTTCGTCCACGTTCCACGGGTGTTTTCGCCCGAGGCCGCGGCGACGTACCGCGCGGCGGCGCTGCTGGCGAAGGACCGGATCCGGAGCAATACGGAGGCCGGCAAGTCGGAGAAGGTCTTCGCCCAGTTGCTCCAGGTGTGGACCCAGGACGAGACGCTCCGCTCGCTGACGCTCGACCCGAATCTCGCGGGCATCGCGACGAAGCTCGCCGGCATACCGCTCCGGCTCTGGCACGACCAGATGCTCATCAAGGAGCCGCACAACGGCGCGCGGACCGAGTATCACCAGGACGGCCCGTACTGGCCGCACACCCGGGTTCGCCACGCACTGTCCGCCTGGGTCGCCCTCGTCGACGTACCGGTGGAGCGGGGCTGCATGACGTTCATCCCCGGCTCGCAGGACGGCCACCGCGATCTGCGGGCGCAGGACCTCACCGACGGCGCCGACCTGTTCCGCGTCGCGCCCGATCTCACCTGGGAACCGCGGGTCACGATCCCGCTCCGGGCCGGTGACTGCACCTTCCACAACTCGTTCACGGCGCACTCCGCCAACGCGAACCAGACCGACGACCCGCGCATCGCCCACGTCGTCATCTACGTCGACCGCGACCTCGCCTACACCGCCGACCGCGCCCACGTGATCACCGATCCGATGGGCCTCGCCGACGGCGTACCGCTTCCGGACGAGGCTTTCCCGCCACTGCCGTGACGCGTGGCGACGCGTCCGTCAGCACGTCAGTGGTGCGCCGCCGTCCAGGTGAAGGTGGCCACCGCCCCAGCCGGCAGCTGGTAGGCGAACGCCGCGCCGTCGTCGTGCACTGACAACGTCTGCGCCGCGGTCTGGTCGGCGTTCCAGGCTATGAGGGCGACCGAGCGGTCCGGGTTGCGGAAGGCGACGGTCTGCACGCCGGTGTCGCCGCCGGTCGTGCTGGCGATCCGCACCGCGCCCGGCCGGACGAACCTCGCCAGGTGGCCGAGGGTGTAGTACTCGGCGTTGCGGTAGATCGAGCCGTCCGAGTTGACCGTGACGACGCCGGTGCAGGTGCCGCAGCCGCCGAGGTGCGGGCCGAAGTTGTCGTCGAGCGCGAGGTTCCAGTTGATCATGCTCTTGGCCCAGTTGCGGAGGTTACCGATAATCAGGTGCTGCGTGTGCCACTCCAGCGTCCCGGAGAAGGTCGCCGCGAGGTCGGTGCTACCGCTACCCGAGCACTCGGTGAAGTAGATGTCCTTCTGGGGAAATGCGTTGTGCAGCGCGGTCTGCGCCGTCGGATCGCCGTTGTAGCAGTGGTACGCCGTACCCGCGACCCACTTGGCGGCGTCGGAGTGCAGGACGTCGTAGGGGTAGTTGACCTCGGGGTCTTCACCGAGCTTCTTCGCGGTGTCGATGTCGTTCGGGTGCTCGGTCCAGTTGTGGTCGTAGGACAGGATCTTCGTCCGCAGGTGTGCCGCACGCAGCATCGGGCCGAGGGTGTCGATCAGCCGCACCTCCTGCGCGACCGGGAAATCCATGCCCGGATAGCCGGCCGGCTCGCGGTTCTGCGGTTCGTTCTGCAGCGTCACGAAGTCGACCGGTACGCCGGACCGCTGGTATGCCTCGATGAACTTGACGAAGTACAGCGCGTAGGCCCGGTAGATGCGCGGGTCGTCGATCAGCTTCCCGCCGACCACCGAGTCGTTGGTCTTCATCCACGCCGGCGGGCTCCACGGCGAGGCGACGACCGACAGCTGCGGGTTCAGCCGCTTCGCCTGCCGCAGCAGGGGAAGGATCTGCCGTTGGTCGTGCGCGACCGAGAAGTGCCGCATGGCGTAGTCGGTCTGCCCGGCCGGCAGGTCGTCGAAGGTGTAGTCCTTGCCGTCGACGAAGTCCGACGCGCCTATCGGCTGCCGCAGGAAGCTCAGGCCCTCGCCGTGCCGCGGGTCGAACAGTTCGGCCATCAGCCGGCTGCGCGTCCGCGGATCGAGGCGATAGAGGTCGACCGCGGACGAGTCGGTGATGGCCGCACCGAAGCCGGTGATCGTCTGGTAGGTGTGCTTCTCGTTCACCTGCACCTGCTGCCCGGCGGCGGCTCCCGAGAACGGCACCGGGCCGTCGTCGCTCAGCAACTGGGTCCGGTCGGGCGTGGTGACCCAGACATGCGCCGCGCGCGGATGCGCCGCCGGAGTCGGTACCGCCGACGCAGACGCGCCGGTACCGACGGCGATCCCGAGCCCGACGAGGCCGAGCGACGCGGCGAGAGCGATACCGGTCCTGCGCTGGCGTCTGGTCATCGTCGGTGGTCCTCCCGCGACCTCGTCACACCCGGCCCGGTGCCGCGCGTCGACCCCGGGACCGTAGGCCCGACCCTGCACCGGATCAAGAGCCCCGGGAGCCCCGTGAGCACCGTGAGCACCGTGGACACCCGGCAGCAGTCGGTCTCAGGTCAGGGCGGTGGCGATCTGGTGGGCGGCGGCGGCGACCCGGGGGCCGACGTCGTCGGCCTGCAGTTCGCGCATCGCCACCACGCCGACGCTGGCCTGCAGCCCGGGTACGCCGCGGATGGGTGCGGCGACGCCGTACGCGCCGTCCTGCAACTCGCCCACGGTCGCGGCGTAGGCGTCCGTCGAGTCCGGGTCGCGACCCAGCAGGATTGCCCGACCGGCGGCGCCCTGCCCGAGGGGATGCCGCGAACCGACCCGGTAGGCCACGTGCAGGTCGGTCCAGCTCGGTTCGGCGACGGCGAGGGCCAGCGCCTCTCCCCCGTCGGCGATGGTCAGGTGCGCGGTGGCGCCGATGTCCTCGGCCAGTGACCGCAGCCGCGGTACGGCGATGTCGCGCAGGTGCGGCTGCACGTCGTGGGCCAGTTCGAGCAGCCCGAGCCAGAGCCGGACCCGGCCGTCGGCACCGCGCCGGACCAGACCGTGCCGTTCCAGCGTCGCGACGAGCCGGTAGACGACCGCGCGTCCAACTGCGAGCTCGGCGGCCAGTTCGGCGACGGTGAGACCGTGCGGCGCCGCGCCGGCGAGGGTGAGGATCCGGATCCCGCGGTCGAGGGTCTGCGCAGTCTCGGGCATCGTCGGGACCTCAGTACATCGCGATCGGGAACGCCGGCGCGACGGTGCCCGCCACCGAGCCGAAACCGAGGCGGCCCCCACCCACCGCGGGTGCGGAGGCGGAGATCGACACCGTGTCGCCGTCCTCGAGATAGCTCCGGGTCGAGCCGTCCGGCAGGTGCAGCGGCCGGGTGCCGTTCCAGGTCAGCTCGATCAGCGAGCCGAGCTCCGCGGGCGCGTCGCCGGACACGGTTCCCGACGCGAAGAGGTCGCCGGTGCGTAGCGCCGCGCCGTTGACCGTGAGATGCGCGAGCTGCTGATCGGCCGTCCAGTAGATGCCGGCGTACGGCGGCCGCGACACCACGTGCCCGTTGAGCGTCACCTCAAGCCTGAGGTCCAGCCCCCACGGCTCGCTCGCCCGCAGGTACGGCAACGGCGCGGGGTCCTGCTTCGGCCCCGGCACCCGGGCCGCCTCGAGCGCCTCGAGCGGGACGACCCACGGCGAGATCGAGGTGGCGAAGGACTTGCCGAGAAACGGGCCGAGCGGCACGGTCTCCCACGACTGGATGTCGCGCGCGCTCCAGTCGTTGAGCAGGACCACGCCGAAGACGTGTGACCCGAATGAGGCCGTCGGCACCGGCCGGCCGAGGTCGGTCGGCACCCCGACGACGAACCCGACCTCCGCCTCGATGTCGAGCCGGGCGCTCGGCCCGAACGCCGGACCTGACTCGGCCCGGCGCTGTCCGCGCGGCCGCACGACCGGCGTACCCGAGACCACCACGGTGCCGGCCCGGCCGTGGTAGCCGACGGGGAGGTGCTTCCAGTTCTGCGGCAGCGGTGCCTGATCCGGTCGGAATATCCGGCCGACATTCGTGGCGTGCCGCTCGGAGGAGTAGAAGTCGACGTAGTCGGCGACCTCGAACGGCATTACCAACGGCAGGTCGCGGCGATCGAGCAGCAGCGGGGTGACCTGCGGCGCGAACTGCCGGTCGGTCAGCAGTTCGGTGACCCGGGCCCGTACGGCGCTCCACCGCGGTCGACCGGCGGCCAGCAGCGGGTTGAGGTCGGGGCCGGCGAGGTGCCGGTCCGGGTCCTGGACCAGGCCGACGTCGGTGGCGGCGGTCAGATCGAGGGCGTGGTCGCCGATCGCCACGACGACGTGCCGACCGGCGGCGACCTGCGCCACGCTGTAGGGCAGGTTGGCGATCGGAAACGGTGACCCGTCCGCCACCGGCACCCACGAGTCGGTTGACACGATCGTGACGGTAGCTCACCCTACAAATAGAGGACAAGGATGTCCGATAACCGGACGCCACGGAGGTCGCCATGCCCTACTACCGCGCGGTCGGCGCGATCCCGCACAAGCGGCACACGGCCTTCCGCAAGCCGGACGGCACGCTCTATCCCGAGGAGTTGATGGGGGTCGAGGGCTTCTCCGCCGACTCCGCGCTGCTCTACCACGAGGGGCTGCCCACCGCGATCGTCGACAGCCAGGTGCACAGCGCTCCTCCGGCCAACCGCAAGGCCAACCTGCCGCTGCTCCCCCGCCACCTCAAGACCCACAAGCTCGACACGACCGGCGCCGACGCGATCACCGGACGGCAGTATCTGCTGGCCAACGACGACTGCCGGATCTCCTACGCCGTCGCCGACCGGCCGAGCCCGCTCTACCGCAATGCCATCGGCGACGAGTGCGTCTACATCGAGTCCGGCGAGGGCCGGTTCGAGTCGATCTTCGGCGCCTTCGACGTCGGGCAGGGCGACTACATCATCGTCCCGACGTCGACCACCTACCGGCTGCTGCCGGCCGGCGCGGCGCCGCTGCGCACCTACGTCGTCGAGGCGAGCGGGCACATCTCCCCGCCCAAGCGCTACCTGACCGCCAAGGGCCAGTTCAACGAGTTCTCGCCGTACTGCGAGCGCGACCTGCGCGCACCCACCGAGCCGCTGCAGGCCCAGGGCGAGGAGGTCGACGTCCTCGTGCAGCACCGGCAGGGCTGGACCAGGCTGACCTATGCCCACCACCCCTTCGACGTGGTCGGCTGGGACGGCTGCCTCTATCCTTACGCCTTCAATGTCGCCGACTTCGAGCCGATCACCGGACGGGTGCACCAGCCACCGCCCGTCCATCAGGTGTTCGAAGGATCCAACTTCGTCATCTGCAACTTCGTCCCCCGCAAGGTCGACTACCACGAGGGATCCATCCCGGTGCCCTACAACCACGCCAACGTCGATTCCGACGAGGTGATGTTCTACTGCGGCGGCAATTACGAGGCACGCAAGGGCGCGGGCATCGAGCAGGGCTCGATCTCCCTGCACCCCAGCGGCTTCACCCACGGCCCGCAGCCGGGGTCGTCAGAGCGCGCGATCGGTGCGACGTTCTTCGACGAGTTGGCGGTCATGGTCGACACATTCCGGCCGCTCGACATCTGCGACGCCGGCTTCGGCTGCGAAGACCCCGCCTACGCCTGGACCTGGTCCGGCACCCACCGCCACTGATGGCGATACGTCGACCCCGCGGCCGTCAGCGCGGCACCGTGCGCCCGATCCGGCTGCTCGGCGACCCGGTCCTGCGTACCTCCACCGACCCGGTCACGTCGTTCGACGCCGAGCTCGAGCGGCTGGTCGACGACATGTTCGCGTCGATGTACGCCGCCGACGGTGCCGGGCTCGCGGCCAACCAGATCGGCGTCGGACTCTCGAGTCTTCGTCTTCGACTGCGCCGACGAATCCGGTCGCAAGCATGTCGGCCACGTGATCAACCCGACGAGCGTCGTGGCGGACGAGGGCCCGCGTACCGACCCCGAAGGCTGCCTGTCGGTGCCGCATCTGTTCTTCGACACCGAGCGCCAGGCGCACGCAGTCGTCGAGGGCGTCGATCTGCATGGCGAGCCGGTGCGCGTGCAGGGTGACGGCTACCTCGCGCGGTGCCTGCAGCACGAGACGGATCACCTGCGTGGTGGGGTCTTCCTCGACCGGCTCACCGGCGACGAACGCAAGTCGGCGCTACGTGAGGTCCGCAGCGCCGACTGGTCGCACTGAACCTGTGGGGTTCAGCCAGCGCGACATGCGGATGGCGAAGTAGATCTCGAGCCCGAACATGCCGACAAAGGCTTCCTGCGGACGGACCAGCGTAGCGCACGGCATCTCCGAGGGTGCCGGTGAAATGCGCATGGTGCAGGGCGATGAACAGCAGCGGCAGGATGACGAGGAGCGCCCACCAGGCCTGTCGCACCCGCAGCGGGCTGGGCCGGTCCGGCGTCAGGATGCCGCGGTCGGTGATGTCGAAGGCGATCGGGGCCAGGATCATCATCACCAGACCCTCGGCCAGGTTGGTGGGGAACCGCACCAGCGAGGTGTGGTCGAAAATGAGCAGCAGGATGAAGACGACGAGCGCGCAGCCCCCAGCGACGTACTTCGACGGCCGCCGGATGAATTGGACGTAGGGGATCAGGAAGGCGAGGGCGAAGAGCGTCTCGTTCAGCGTCTTGACGGTGCTGAGGATGCTGGAGTTGTAGAACCACAGGAACAACCCGAACATCAGCAGCGCGCCGGCGCCGGTGACGAACCATTCGCTGCTCCGCCCGGCGATCCGCGGCCGCACGAATTCGATCCACAGCGGCAGGAGCAGCGCCAGCACGTAGCCTTCGCTGTCGTAGCCGATGTGCTTGCCGACCGTGCCGGGGATGATGTCGGTCAGCGTCTTGCTGATGATGAGCCCGAGCAGCAGGCACAGGCCGAGGTAGTACACCAGCGCGACGGCCCGCTTCCACCGTCGGCGGGAGGCGAGGTCAATGTCGGGCGTGGTGGCCGATTTCGTCGTCACCTGAGAATTATGGCGTCCGCCGGTCCACGCCCACGGCATTTCCGCAGTTATGGTGCGCGTGTGACGACCCTGAGCGTCAACTACACGGGCGTCTCGAGCCAGGCCCGGGCCGACATCGGACGTGCTACCCGCAAAATCCCGCTCCCGATGCGAGTACAGCGTCCGATGATGGCAGCCATCCGACGTAGCCCGCGAAGAGCTGGACGCAGGTCGACATCCACAACCGGAGCGCCGCCGGCTACCAGGGGTCGATGCCGAGCAGCTGCCGGGTGAGCGGAGACATCGCCGCGAGCTGCAGGTCGTTGTAGCGCGCCGGATCCTCCGGCTCACCCGCGCCGTGCGGGTGGTCGGTGCGGACGTAGCGCTGAAACTGCGCCACTCGGGCCTGGGTACGACGGTTGTGCGACGCTCCGTGCGGCATGAGGTGGTGCACCAACGCGAAGTCCCCGGCCTCGCCGGTGACCTCGACGCTGTCCATGTGGGTGATCCGCTTCCAGTCCGTGTGCAGGTGCCGGCCCTTCGCGTCGGCGCGGGCCTCCTCCTCGACCCTGCGATGCCCACCGGGTACGACGTGGATCCCGCCGCCGTCGGGAAGCACATCGGTGAAGTAGAAGCAGCCACCGAGCTGCACCTCTTCGAGGGAGAAGAGGAAGTCGTCGCGGGTGGCGGGCACGGAGGCGTCGATATGCAGCGTCTGGCTCAGCGCGCGGTCCCGAGACGCGTCGTTGCGCAGGGTCACTCCGAGCGAGCCGTCGAAGACCCGCAGCCGCGGGCTCTCGAGCAGCTGCGCGGCGACCGCGTAGAGACGCTCGTTACCGAAGAGCGGGAGCAGCTCCGGAATGTCGAAGGTCTGGTCATGCTCGGTGCGCATCGGCTTGATGCGGCCGTCGGCGACGTGCCAGTGCGGCGGGATGGAGAGGTCGCGGGGGATCAGGTCGGTGATCACCCGGCGGTAGTGCTCGGCCTCGTCCCGGGACAGGACGCCGCTCACCAGGAGATAACCCTGCTCCCAGAACTGGTCGACCTCCTTGTCGTCGAGAACGCGAGGAACGTCGAGCGCGCGGGTCACGGTGGCCTCCAGCGGATCACGGGTAGTGGACGACGCGACTGGTTGACGAGTCTAGGCACCTTCGGCGACGCCGGCGGGACCGATTTCAGCGGGTCGGCCAGTCCTCGCCGACGCCGTCCTCGCCCGATGCCGCCGGCCGCGGCCCGGCATCGGCCGCGGCGGCGGCGACCGCGGCGGCGACGGCCGCCGTGACCTGGGGGTCGAAGACGCTCGGCACGATGTAGTACGGGTTGAGCTGCTCGTCGGTGACGACGTGGGCCAAGGCATCGGCGGCGCTGAGCATCATCTCGGTCGTGATGTCGTGGGCACGCGCGTCGAGCAGGCCGCGGAAGACGCCGGGGAAGGCGAGCACGTTGTTGATCTGGTTCGGATAGTCGCTACGCCCGGACGCGACGACCGCGGCCACCTCCCGGGCCGCGTCGATGTTGACCTCGGGGTCGGGGTTGGCGAGCGCGAAGACGATCCCGTGCTCGGCCATCCGGTCCAGGTATTCGGCCGGCAGGATGTCGGCGGCGCTGACCCCGATGAAGACGTCGGCGCCGTCCAGGGCGACGTCGAGGCCGCCGGTGCGGCCCGCGGGGTTGGTCGCGACGGCAAGCGCCCGCTTGTCCGGGGACAGCCGGTCGTCGTCCGGGGAGAGAATGCCTTCCCGGTCCCACACCAGCAGATGTTTGGCGCCGGCGGCGAGCAGCAGCGTGACGATCGCCGTACCGGCGGCCCCGCCCCCGGCCACCACAATCTTGATGTCGGACAGCACCTTCTCCACGCAGCGCAGCGCGTTGGTCAGCGCGGCGAGCACCACGATCGCCGTACCGTGCTGGTCGTCGTGGAACACCGGGATGTCCAGCCGCTCGCGCAGCCGCCGCTCGATCTCGAAGCAGCGCGGCGCGGAGATGTCCTCGAGGTTGACCCCGCCGAAGCCGGGTGAGATCAGCTCGACCGTCCGCACGATCTCGTCGACGTCGGTGCTGTCGAGGCAGATCGGCCACGCGTCGATCCCGGCGAACCGCTTGAAGAGTGCGGCCTTGCCCTCCATCACCGGCAGGGCCGCGCCCGGGCCGAGGTTGCCGAGACCGAGCACCGCGGTGCCGTCGGTGACGACCGCCACGCTGTTGCCCTTGACGGTCAGCCGCCGCACGTCCTCGGGGTGTTCGGCCAGTGCGAGGGCGACCCGCGCCACGCCCGGCGTGTAGGCCATCGACATGTCGTCGCGGGTCCGCAGCGGCACCTTGGAGGCGACCTCGATCTTCCCGCCGATGTGGAGCAGGAAGGTGCGGTCACTGACCTTGTGCACCGTGGCGCCGGCGACGTCGCGGAGCGCGGCGACGATCTCGTCGGCGTGCTCGCCGTTGGTCGCCGAACAGGTCACGTCGATGACGAGCCGGTCGTGCCGCGACTCGGCCACGTCGATGGCGGTCACCACGCCCCCGGCGTGCCCGATCGCCGTGGCCACCCGGCCGACCACCGCGGGATCCGGATCGGTGACCAGGCGCACCGTGATCGAGTACGACGCGCTCGTGGGCAGTGCGCGGCCGTTGCCTCGCGGGGGTTCGGCCGTCGGTGTGCTCATGGCGCGGACAGCGTACGGCGACGGGCCGGGCCCCCGCCCGCGGGCCCGCAGAGAAATTGTTTGACTCCGAACTGTTCTTGGTCGAACAATGTTGCTCGTGGACCTCGACGCCGACCAGATCGAGCGGCTGAACGACTCGCCGCTCCCGCGGCTGGTCGCGATCGCCGGCGGTTTCCTGAGCAGCAGCTGGCGGCGGGTCCTCGAGCAGCACGGGCTCGCGACCACGGGCCTGATCCTCCTCTTCACGCTGTCCGGCGAGAACGGCCTGACCCACCGCGAAGCCGCCCGGCGCTGCTGGGTGTCCGCCGGCACCCTGACCGGCGTCGTCGACTCGCTGGTGGAGGAGGGCCTGGTCACCCGGCATCCCGACGACAGCGATCGGCGGATCGTGCGGCTGGCGCTCACCCCGGCCGGCAAGGAGCGGGTCAGCGCGGCCGGGTCGGCCCTGACCAACGAATTCGGCCCCATCTCCGGCGGCCTGACCGAGGACGAAGAGGCCGTCGTACGGCGCTACCTCATCGGACTGATCACCAACCTCAACGGCGCCCCGCACACCGCCGCCGCTCAGCGCCTCACCCCCGCGACTTCGGAGGGACCGTGACCACAGAGCTCGCCGCACTGACCGAACGGACCGCGACCATCCCGGCCGTCGAGGTCGAGGAGCTCGTCAAGCGCTACCCGAAGGCCACCACCAACGCGGTCGACGGCGTGTCGTTCACCGTGCTGCCCGGCGAGATCTTCGGCCTGCTCGGACCCAACGGCGCCGGCAAGACGACCACGGTCGGCGTCCTGACCACCCGGGTGCGGCTGACCAGCGGGGCGGCGCGGGTCTCCGGCATCGACGTGAGCCGCGATCCGGTGGGCGCCCGGCGGCGGCTGGCCGTCGTACCCCAGCGCAACAACCTCGACCGGTCGGTCTCGATCCGGCAGAACCTGCTCTTCCACGCCGCCTACCACGGCACGCCGGCCCGCGAGCGCGGCCCGCGAGCGGACGAGTTGTTGGAGGAGTTCGGCCTGTCCGACCGCGCCAACGACAAGCCGGCGCGGTTCTCCGGTGGCCAGGAGCAGCGGGTGATGATCGCCCGCGCGCTGATGCACGCACCGGACGTGCTGTTCCTCGACGAGCCCTCGACCGGTCTCGACCCGGCGGCCCGGCTCTTCGTCTGGGACCGGATCAGCGACCTCAAGGCCCGCGGCGTGACGATCGTGCTGACGACGCACGACATGGACGAGGCCGACGCCCTGGCCGACCGGGTCGGAATCATGGACCACGGCACGCTGCTGGCGCTGGACACCCCGACCGCGCTGACCCGGTCGCTGCCCGGGAGCACCACCCTCGATGTCACCCTCCTTCCGCCAGACGGCGTGCCGCCGGACGAGCTGATCAACGCGCTCGCCGGGCTGACCGACGTCGAACGGGTCGAGCCGGTCAAGGAGGCCACCGGCGCGCCCGGGGAGGACCTGCGGCTCCGGCTCTACGTCAGCGGCGAGGCGCCGCCGCTCGTCGCGCCGGTGGCGACGCTGCTCCGCGAGCACGCCGCGACGCTGTCCGACGTCACGATCGGTACGCCGAGCCTCGAGGACGTCTTCATCCACTTCACCGGAAGGATGCTCCGATGAGCGGGCCCGTGACGACGGCGACGACACCGCAGACCCGACCCGTCCGCCGCGCCGAACCACCCCCGGAACGGTCCAACTCCAGCGCGACCGCCCGCGCGTTCTGGGCGATCCTGCGGCGCGACCTCTACGTCACCTCGCGCGAGCTGCCGGTCTTCTTCGCGCAGGTCGTGCTGCAGCCGCTATTCATGCTCTTCGTCTTCGGGAAGATCCTGACCAGCATCGGCTACGCCCGCGGCAACTTCGCCGAGCTGCTCTTCCCCGGCATCGTCGCGCTGACCGCGGTGCTCACGGCCCTGCAGTCGACGTCGTTCCCCTTGGTGCTCGACTTCAGCTTCACGAAGGAGATCGAGGACCGGCTGCTGGCGCCGTTGCCGGTCGGCCTGGTCGCCATCGAGAAGATCATCTTCGCGACCACCCGGGCGCTGGTGGCCGCCGCGGTGATGTTCCCGATCGGGGTCGCCGTACTCGGGTCGATCCCCTGGCGGTCGTCCGGGATCGCGTTGTTGATCGTGAGCCTCGTCCTCGGGGCCCTGACCGGCTCGGCGTTGGGCATGTGCCTCGGCACGCTGGTGCCGCCGGAGCGCATCAACATCATCTTCGCGGTGATCCTCACCCCGCTGCTCTTCACCGGCTGCACGCAGTACCCGTGGCCGTCGCTGAACAAGCTGGAGTGGTTCCAGTGGGTCACGGCCCTCAACCCGCTGACCTACGTGAGCGAGAGCATGCGCGCGGCTCTGGTGCCGTCCATCCCGCACATCAAGCCGTGGATCTGCATCGTCGTACTCATCGGGTTCCTGATCCTCTTCACCTACATCGGGGTCCGCGGCTTCCTCCGGCGGGCGGTCGACTAGGGGCGAGATGCGGGACGGGTACGACGGTGCAAGACTGCCGGGCGACCGTTAGTCCTGCGAAGGAGTCTGCATGCCCCGCAGCCGTCGTGCCTGGCTCGCCGTCCCCCTGACCCTCGCCCTCGCGACGGCCGGCGTCGCCGTCGGACTCCCGGCCTCGGCGCACCCGTCAGCGGCACCGCCGGTCGAGCACGTGGCCACCGGAACGGGTGGCGCGGTCGTGTCGGACAGCCCGGACGCGACGCAGGCGGGGCTGTCGGTGCTGCGCCACGGCGGCAACGCGGCCGACGCGGCGGTCGCGGTCGCCTCCACGCTGGGCGTCACCGACCCCTACGTCGCCGGGATCGGCGGTGGCGGCTACTTCGTCTACTACGACGCCCGCACGCACCGGGTGTCGACCATCGACGGCCGCGAGACCACGCCGCTTCGGGCCACCTCGGACCTGTTCATCGACCCGCCCACGGGCAAGCCGATGACGTTCCCCGACGCCGTGACGAGCGGTCTGTCGGTCGGCGTACCGGGCACCCTGATGACCTGGCAGCAGGCGTTGCGGCGATGGGGCACCCGCAGCCTCGGCGAGCTCCTCCGGCCCGCCGAGCAGGTCGCTGACCGCGGATTCACGGTCACCCCGACGCTGCGGGAACAAACCCGGGAGAACGCCGGCCGCTTCGCCCAGTTCACCCCGACCAGCAAGCTGTTCCTGCCGGGCGGCGCGCTGCCCGAGGTCGGCTCGACCTTCCGCAACCCTGAGCTCGCCGCCACCTACCGCGAGATCGCCCGGCACGGCGTCGGCGCGCTCTACGGCGGCCCGCTCGGCCGCGACATCGTCTCGACCGTCCAGCACCTGCCGCTCGCCCCGGGCGCGACGATCAAGCCGCGCGCCGGGTTGATGCGGCTACCGGACCTGGCCCGCTACCAGGCGCCGTACCAGGCTCCGACCCACGTCAACTACCGCGGCCTCGACGTCTACGGAATGGGGCCGTCCTCCAGCGGCGGGTCGACGACCGGCGAGGCGCTGAACATTCTCGGCACCTTCGACCTGCGAGGCATGAGCCGGGTCGAGGCGCTGCACCACTACCTCGAGGCGAGCCGCCTCGCGTTCGCCGACCGCAACCGCTACGTCGGCGACTCCGCCTTCGTGAAGGTCCCGCTCAAGCAGCTGCTCTCCACGCAGTTCGCCCGGCAGCGGGCCTGCCTGATCGACCCCGACCACGCGCTGACCAGCCCGGTGGCACCCGGCGATCCGTTCGCCACCGGCGGCGGCTGCGCGGCCGGGACGAGCCACGCCCGCCAGCCCGACGAGGGCACCAACACCAACCACTTCGTCGTCTCCGACAAGTGGGGTGACGTGGTGTCCTACACCAACACCATCGAGGAGCTGGGCGGCAGCGGCATCGTCGTCCCGGGTCGCGGTTTCCTGCTCAACAACGAGCTCACCGACTTCGACTTCACCCCGCTGCAGGCCGGCGTACCCGACCCCAACCTGCCGGCTCCCGGCAAGCGGCCCCGGTCGAGCATGTCGCCGACGATCGTGCTGAAGGACGGCCGGCCGTATCTCGCGGTCGGCTCACCCGGCGGCGCGTCGATCATCACCACCGTGCTGCAGATCCTGGTCAACCGGGTCGACCTCGGCATGACGCTGCCCGAGGCGATCGCGGCCCCGCGCGCGTCCCAACGCAACTCCGCGACCACCCAGGCCGAGCCGGATTTCCTGACCGAGCCGACGACCCCGGGCCTGGAGAAGCTCGGACAGTCATTCGCGATCAGCGACACGTCACCGCTGGACCCGACGATCAAGATCCCGCCGACGATCGGCGCCGCATCGGGGCTGGAGTTCCTCGGTCACGGTGCTGTGCTGGCCGCCGGTGAACCGGTACGCCGCGGCGGAAGCGCCGCGGGGGTCGTTCACCCGGTGCCCTGAACCGTTCCTGAGAGCCCGCTGAAACGACGTCACGCTCGGGGGTAGCCGCCAGCTACCTTGTCGATCATGAACGTTCTGACGACCGCCGACCCGCAGCTCTCGGCTCGGCCGGATCAGCATCGACGCCGCCGCATTGCGGCCGCGGCGCTGGCGGTGTGGGCGTTCGCATACGGCTGCTACCGCGCCTACTACGCGCTCGGCGGGCAGGCCGGGATGATCGGGCACTTCAAGTCCGCGGCGGAGTGGCATGCCATCAACGCCGCCGGCGCCGTCATCCTCTTCGTGGCGGCCGGGCTGCCCGTCGTCGCCGTCGCGAATCGGCGTCACGCGTGGGTCCGGCGGCTGCTTCCGGTCGTGTGCTGGGTGGCCGCCGTCGGGTGCTGCATGCATGCGCTCGTCTCCGGCACGCTGCGGGTGTTGAGCCTCACCGGCGTACACGCGCAGTCCTACCCGGCGGGCCTGTGGCTGTCGATCGATCGGCACGCCGCGGACCTGCAGGACCTGTTGTTCAACGAACCGTGGTTCTTCGTCGAGGGGTGCCTGTGGGCCGTGCTGGGCCTCGCGTTCATCGGTGCGGCCGCGCATCGGCGGTGGTGGCGATCAGCGGTCGTCGCCTGCCTCGTCCTGGTGGCAGTCGGCGTGCTGAGCGGACTCGGTGTCATCGGCTCGATGCGGATCCTCTAGCAGTCGCGCCGTGCCCGGCGGTGCGGGTCGCGCAGCGCGGCGCCTAGGGTGGCGGCGACCGCGCATTCTGCCGGAGAGTGAGGACGCACCGATGAGCTCCATCTACGACTTCTCCGTCGCGACCCCCGACGGCGGAACCAGGTCTCGTTGAGCGACTACAAGGGACGCGCCCTGCTCATCGTCAATGTCGCCAGCAAATGCGGGCTGACCCCTCAGTACGAAGGTCTCGAGGCGCTCTACCGGGACACCAAGGACAGCGGCCTCGAGGTGCTCGGCTTCCCGTGCAACCAATTCGGCGGCCAGGAGCCGGGAACGGCCGCGGAGATCCAGGATTTCTGCACGACAAACTACGACGTCACCTTCCCGATCTTCAGCAAGATCGACGTCAACGGCCCGAACGCCGACCCGCTGTACACCTACCTTCGCGGCGAGGCGCCCGGTGAGTCCGAGGACGGCGAGATCACCTGGAACTTCACCAAGTTCCTCATCGGCCGCGATGGCGCGGTGATCGCCCGCTACGAGCCAAGGACCACTCCCGAGGAGATCCGTGGCGACCTGGACTGCCGTCCTGGTCTGATCGGCCTCGGGTGGTGGGAGGCCCGGCTAATCTTGCCGGGTGAAGCCCTCGGCGTACGTCGACAGTGAGGTCGGCCGGCTACGCACCGTGCTGCTGCACCGGCCGGGCGCCGAGCTCAAGCGGCTCACCCCGCGGAACAACGACCAGCTGCTCTTCGACGGCATCCCCTGGGTCGACCGCGCGCAGGACGAGCACGACGCGTTCGCGGCGGCGCTGCGCGAGCGCGACGTCGAGGTGCTCTACGTCGCCGAGCTGCTCGAGCAGACCCTGCAGATGCCGGCCGCCCGGCAGGAGACCATCGCGGCCATCGTCGAGGACAGCCGGCTCGGCCACCGCCTCAAGGGGATCGTCGCCTCCTACCTCGCCGAGCTGCACCCGGCCGACCTCGCCGGCGTCCTGATCGCCGGGCTGGCCAAGCGCGAGCTGAAGACCGGCCGCGGCCTGACCTATCGGTTGATGGACGACCACGACTTCGTCATCGACCCGCTGCCCAACCTGCTCTTCACCCGGGACTCCAGCGTCTGGATCCGGGACCGGGTGGCGGCCACCAGCCCGTCGATGGCGGTCCGGCACCGCGAGGCGCTGCTGCTGCAGAGCATCTACCGCCACCACGCCCGGTTCGCCGGCGTCGAGACGCTCTACTCACCCGGGCAGGAATCGCTGGAGGGCGGCGACGTCCTGCTGCTCGGCCCGGGTGTGGTGGCCGTCGGAGTGGGCCAGCGGACGACCCCGGCCGGTGTGGAGAGCCTGGCCCGGCACGCGTTCGCGGCCGGCGTGGCCCACACCGTGCTGGTGGTCCCGATCGCCCAGGAGCGGGCCACCATGCACCTGGACACGGTCTGCACCATGGTCGACGTCGACGGGGTGGTCATGTACCCACCGCTGGCGGACACCCTCTCGGCGTACACCGTCGTCGCCACCGACGGCGGTGAGCTCGACGTGGCCGGGCCCGCTCCGTTCCTCACCGCGGCGGCGGCCGCCATGGGCATCGACGCGCTGCGCGTCATCGACACCGGCCTCGACCCGGTCACCGCCGAACGCGAGCAGTGGGACGACGGCAACAACACCCTCGCCATCGGCCCGCGGCTGGCCGTGGCCTACGAACGCAACATCGAGACCAACGCGCGGCTGGAGGCGGCCGGCGTCGAGGTGGTCCGGATCGCGGGGAGCGAGTTGGGCAGCGGACGCGGCGGTCCGCGCTGCATGTCCTGCCCGGTCCTCCGCGACCCGCTCGCCCCCTGACCCCCGAGCCGCCTCCCCGCCCGCACCCATCGCCACCCATTCCGCTTGAACGTCACGTTCAAGCGCTCTAGCCGCTTGAACGTGACGTTCAAGCGGAATGGGTGGGGCGGAAATCGTCGGAGAAGGGCGAGGCGAACAGCTACGGAGCGGGCGGGCTACCGGGTCAGCGGTCGGCGAGGGACCCGACGGTCTCGGCGTCGGCGGCGACCGCCGACTGCTCCTTGAATGGCGTAATGATGCGGGCCCAGACCGTGGTCCCGTCGGTATCGCGTTCGACGCCCCAGTCGTCGGCGAGGGACCCGACGACGGCCAATCCCCGCCCGGTGGTGTCCTTAGGGCCGGCTCGGCGTACGTGCGGCGAGCCCTCGACGCTGCCGCCGTCGGTCACCCGCAGTTGGAGGGAGTCCTCGACGCACTCCCAGCCGATGCTGACCCCGGTCCCGGGGACCGCTCGGCCGTGCCGGACGGCGTTGCTGACCAGCTCGCTGACCACCAGCGCGACATCGTCCAGGGCCGCCTCGTCGACGTGGATCGCCATGAGGTCGCTGACGATCCGCCGCCGAGCCAGCGCAGCACTCGCAGCCGAATGCGGAACGGTCATGGCGCCCATGACGTCTCCTTCCGCATGATCTGGCCCCGCGTCTTCCTCCTGTCTAGGGTTGTGTCCCCGCTCTCCGGTGCGGGTAACCCTCAAAGCGACGCGGACTCATCGTCTTTGTGATATCCGGCTGAGGACTTCCCGCGGCCGGTTGGTCGCGATCATGTCCGACCCGAGCGCGAGGGCGAGCTCCAGATCGGCCGGCTTGTCGACGGTCCACGCATAGAGCCGGTGCCCGGCCTCGTGCACCCGCCGGGCGTATTCCGGGTGGGCGCGGAGCACGTGGATGCCCGGCCCGGCGATCCCGACGCCCGGCGGCAGCGACCCGTCCCGGCGGATCTTGGGGACCTGGTTGAGCAGCAGGACCTTGGGCAGGGCGGGCGCCAGCAGCCGCATCCGGCGTACCCCCATGGGCGCGAAGCTCATCAGGGTCACCGGGGAGGTGTCGGGATCGGGCGGATCGGCGAGGCCGAACCGGCGGAGCGCCCCGACCAGCTCCTGCTCGACCAGGCCGGCGTACCGGTTGGGGTGCTTGGTCTCGACGTAGAGCTGCACCGGGCGGCTCGCGTCGACGATCAGCTCGAGGAGTTGCGGGAGCGTCAGTACGGCGGCAGGCGGTGGCGGCGGGGGGTCGGGGTTGACGAGCGCATCCGCGGACGACGGCAACTGGTCGTGCCACCGCCCGAAGTCAAGATCACCCAGCTCGTCGAGCGCGAACTCGGAGACGACTCCCCGCCCGTTGGACGTCCGCTCGACCCGGCGGTCGTGGACGCAGACCAGGTGACCGTCGCGGGTCAGCCGCACATCGCACTCGAGCGCATCCGCACCGTCGCCGATCGCCTGCTCGTAAGCCGCGAGGGTGTGCTCGGCCACCGCGTGGGAAGACCCGCGGTGTGCCACGACGAACGGCACCGGCACATCCTCATCGTCTCTCACCCGGTCATCGGGCGTGCAGCGGACTCGCCGACCGGTTACACGCGAATGTCCGAATTGCGGTCGGGCGGACTTGTCGATCCGCCGACGGTGCCGCAGGCTCGACGCCAGCGGGACCGAGCAGTAACCACCGAGGAGGCGTTGATGCACGGGCTCATGCAGCGGTATCCACTCACCCTGCCGCCGGTCTTCGACCGGGCCGAGCGTCTCTACGCCGACAAGCGCATCGTCACCGCCACCCGCAACGGCATCGAACGGACGACGTACGCCGCATGGGCGGACGAGACCCGTCGTCTCGGCGGCGTCCTCGACGCCCTCGGCATCCCGCCCGACGGCCGGGTCGGGACCTTCGCGTGGAACACCGCTCGCCACCTCGCCCTCTACTGGGCGGCCCCGTGCACCGGCCGCATCCTGCACACCCTGAACATCCGGCTCTTCCCCGACCAGCTGAGCTACGTGGTCAACCACGCCGAGGACGACGTGATCTTCGTCGATCGCTCCCTGCTCGGCCTGCTGTGGCCGCTGGTGCCGACGTTCGACACCGTGAAGCAGATCGTCGTGATGGACGACGGCGCCGACACCGAGATCCCCGACGACCCGCGGATCGTCGACTACACCGCGCTGGTGGAGGCGGCCGACCCGGTCGCGTTCCACGTCGAGGACGAGGACCAGGCCGCGGCCATGTGCTACACGAGCGGCACCACCGGCAACCCGAAGGGCGTGCTCTATTCGCACCGGTCCAACTACCTGCACGCCCTGTGCGGCATGACGTCGGCCAACACCGCCACCAGCGAGCGCGACACGGTGCTCCCGGTGGTTCCGCTCTTCCACGCCAACGCCTGGGGCTTCGCCCAGACGCCGATCTTCGCCGGCGCGAACATCGTCCTGCCGGGACCGGACCTGTCCCCCGCCGCGATCGTGACCCTGCTCGAACAGGAGCGGGTGACCATCACGGCCGGCGTACCCACCATCTGGCGGGGCATGCTGCCGCTGCTCGACGACCACGACCTGTCGTCCCTGCGGCTGGTGATCGGCGGCGGGTCGGCGGTGCCGAAGGCGTTGTCGGAGGCCTACCGGGAGAAGCTCGGGTTCCCGCTCGCCCACGCCTGGGGGATGACCGAGACCAGCCCGGTCGCCTCCTTCAACCATGTCCGCAGCGCCGACCTCGGCCGGCCAGAGGAAGAGCTGGCCGACATCCGGGCTCGGCAGGGCACGTCTTTCGTCGGGGTCGACAGCCGGATCGTCGAGCCGGGGAGCATGGATGAGCTGCCGTGGGACGACACGGCCACCGGCGAACTGCAGGTCCGCGGCCCCTGGATCGCCGGCGCCTACTACGGCGACGCCTCCGACGAGTCGTTCACGCCCGACGGCTGGCTGCGTACCGGCGACGTGGCCGCGATCGACGAGCACGGCAGCATCCGGCTGGTAGACCGGACCAAGGACCTGGTGAAGTCCGGCGGCGAATGGATCAGCTCGGTGGAGCTGGAGAACATCCTGATGTCGCATCCGGCCGTCGCCGAGGCCGCGGTCATCGGCGTACCGCACGAGAAGTGGCAGGAGCGGCCGCTGGCCTGCGTCGTCCTTCGCCCCGAGGAGACCGCGACCAAGGAGGAGCTGCTCGAGCACCTTCGGCCGCGGGTCGCCAAGTGGTGGCTGCCGGATGACGTGGTCTTCATCGACGAAGTGCCGAAGACGAGCGTCGGCAAGTTCTCGAAGCGGGACCTGCGTACCCGGTTCGCCGACTACCAACTCCCGTCCCGCGACTGAGCTCGCACGCCGCGCCCCACCCACATCCCCATGATCAAGAGGGGATTCCGGTACGAAACGCCGTACGAATCCCCTCTTGATCATGGAGAGTCGCCCGAGCTGGGTGGTCGTGTCCGAAACCCGCTAGTACGGGACGACTGGGTCGGGCAGACTCGGGGCCGTGGACACCGACTTCGACCAGCTCTACCGGGCGATCGAGAGCCGCGACCGCCGGTTCGACGGCCGGTTCGTCATCGCGGTCACCTCGACCGGCATCTACTGCCGCCCGAGCTGCCCGGCGCAGACACCCAAGCGCGCGAACGTCCGCTTCTACCCGCTGCCGGCCGCGGCCCAGGCCGCCGGCTTCCGGGCCTGCAAGCGGTGCCGCCCGCAGGCCAGTCCCGGTTCGCCGGAGTGGGACGTGCGCGCCGACCTCACCGCCCGCGCGCTGCGGCTGATCGCCGAGGGCGCCGTCGACACCGACGGGGTCGGCGGGCTGGCCCAGCGGCTGGCGGTGAGCGAACGGCACCTGCACCGCCAGCTGGTCGGTGAGGTCGGTGCCGGGCCGCTGATGCTGGCCCGCACCCGGCGGGCCCAGACCGCCCGGCTGCTCATCGAGTCGACCGACCTGCCGCTCACCGACATCGCCTTCACCGCCGGCTACGCCAGCGTGCGGCAGTTCAACGACAGCATTCGGGAAGCGTTCGGATGTACGCCGAGCGCGCTCCGGGCCGGCGCGTCCGCACGCTCCGCGTCCGCACGATCCGCGCCCGCCGGCACCGGCGCGATCGTGTTGCGGCTCGCCCTCCGCCGGCCGTACGACGCCGCCGCGCTGCTCGGCTGGCTGAAGTCCCGTGCCGTCGACGGGATCGAGCAGGTCGACGACACGTCCTACCGCCGGACGATCCGGCTGCCCCGCACGAGCGGCGTCCTCGAGCTGGTGCCCGACGGCGATCACCTGACGATGCGGCTGGCGGTCGACGAGCTGGTCGACCTCACCACCGCCGTCGCCCGCGCCCGCGCGCTGGCCGACCTCGACGCCGACCCGGACGCGGTCGGCCTGGTGCTCCGCGCCGACCCGCTGCTCCGGCCGCTGGTCGACGCGCGGCCCGGCCTGCGGGTGCCGGGTCACGTCGACGGGTTCGAGCTGGCCTGCCGAGCCGTGCTCGGCCAGCAGATCTCGGTGGCCGGCGCGCGGACGATGGCCGGCCGGCTGGTCGCCGCGCTCGGCGATCCCCTCCCCGAGCCGGTCGGCCCGCTCACGCATCTCTTCCCGACCGCCTCCGCCGTCGCCGACGCCGACTTCGCGGGCATCGGGCTCACCGGTGCGCGGCAGCGCACGCTGCGCGCGGTGGCCGCCGCCGTCGCGACCGGCGATCTCCGGCTCGATCGCGGCGCCGACCGCGCCCGCACCGAGACGCAGCTGCTCGACCTGCCCGGAGTCGGGCCGTGGACCGCGTCCTACATCGCGATGCGCGCGCTCGGAGATCCCGACGCCTTCCCGGCCGGCGACCTGGGGCTGCGCCGTACCAGCGCCGGGCTCGGCGGACCCGCCGACACCGACGCACTCGAGCTCCGTTCGCACCGCTGGCGTCCGTGGCGCGCCTACGCCGCCCAGCACCTGTGGACCCACCCCGGAGCGGCCCGATGATCATCGAGACCGCCACCCTGGACACACCGGCCGGCCCGCTCACCCTGATCGCCGAGAACGACGAGGTGATCGCCGCCGGGTTCACGCCCGACGCCGCGCCGCTGCGGGCCCGGCTGAGCCCGCGGCACCGCGCGGCCGACGTCGTCGACCGCCGTGAGCTCGGCGACATCACCACCGCCGTCGAGGCCTACTTCGCCGGTGACGTCCGCGCGATCGACCGGCTGCCCGTCGGCCAGCCGGGCGGCCGGTTCGTCACCGAGGCGTGGCAGGCGCTGCGCGACATCCCGGCCGGGACGACGCTCACCTACACCCAGCTGGCCGGCCGCGCGGGACGCCCGGCAGCGGTGCGCGCCGCGGGGTCGGCCTGCGCGCGCAACCTCATCGCGCCGATCGTCCCGTGTCACCGGGCGCTGCGTTCCGACGGCTCACTCGGCGGCTACTACTGGGGGCTGCCGGTCAAGCGCTGGCTGCTCGCCCACGAGGCTCGGCACGCCGCCTGAGCCTCAGATCACCTCGGGCGGGTCACCCGAGTCGCTGACCATCGGCCGGCCGCTGGCGTCCCAGGCGTGCATCCCGCCGGTCAGATTGACCGCCCGATAGCCGAGTCCATTGAGGTAGGACGTGACCTGCGCCGAGCGATGACCGCTCCGGCACACGACCACGATGTCGCGGTCGGACGGGATCTCGGCGAGACGTGCGGGGACGGCGTGCATCGGGACGTGCGACGCGCCGCTCACGTGGCCGGCGCTCCACTCGTCGTCCTCGCGGACGTCGACGATCGTGGCGTCGGCCGGTACGGCGCCGACGTCGATGCTCGGAACGTGGGCGGGATTCAACGCGGTCACCAGCTTCCGACTGAGCCGTCGACCTTCCGGCTGACCGGAAGGTAGGCGCGTTGGTAGGGGTACTTCTCCGCGAGCTTCTCGTCGATGTCGATGCCGAGGCCCGGTTCGTCGCCCGGCCGCAGGTATCCGTCGGCGAAATGCCAGCCGTGCGGGAAAACCTCGTGCTGCAACTCGGTGTGGTGGGCGTGCTCCTGGATCGCCGCGTTGTGCGTGGCGACGCCGAAGTGCACGGCCGCCGCCATCGTGACCGGCGAGAGGTCGCCGGCGCCGTGGCAGCCGGTGCGCACGTGGTACGGCTCGGCCAGCGCGGCGATCTTGCGCATCGAGGTGATGCCCCCGGCATGCAGGATCGCGGCCCGGATGTAGTCGATCAGCTGCTCGGTGATCAGCTGCTCGCAGTCGTAGAGGCTGTTGAACACCTCACCGACGGCCAGCGGGGTCGTCGTGTGCTGGCGGATCAACCGGAACGAGTCCTGCAGCTCGGCCGGTACGGCGTCCTCGAGCCAGAACAGCTGGTGTTCCTCGAGCCGTTTGCCCAGCCAGCCGGCCTCGATGGGCGTGAGCCGGTGGTGCGCGTCGTGCAGCAGATGGACGTCGAAGCCGAGCGCGTCGCGGGCCTGGGCAAACAGCGTCGGGGTGAAGCGCAGGTACTTCTCGGTCGACCAGCCCGGCTCCTCGTAGGGTAGGCCGCCGCCGTCACGGCCCTGCTGCGCGCGCGGCACGCCGTACATCTCCTCGATCCCCGGTACGGCGCACTGCAGCCGGATGGCCTGGTAGCCCTCTTCTCGCAGCTTGTGCGCCTGGTCGATCGTGTCGTCGACGTCGCGGCCGGAGGCGTGGGCGTAGGCGAGGATGCCGGGCCGGCACTTGCCGCCGAGCAGGTTCCACACCGGGGTGTTGAGGGCCTTGCCCTTGATGTCCCAGAGCGCCATGTCGACGGCGGCGATGGCCGCCATCGTCACCGGACCGCGCCGCCAGTAGGCGCCTTTGTAGAGCAGCTGCCAGGTGTCCTCGATGTTGGCCGGGTCGCGGTCGATCAGCATCGGCACGAGGTGCTCGGACAGGTACGCCGCGACCGCGAGCTCGCGTCCGTTGAGGGTCGCGTCACCGACGCCGTACAGCCCGTCGCTGGTCTCGATCTTCAGAGTGACGAAGTTGCGCCCGGGACTGCTGACGATGACCCGGGCCGCCGTGATCTTCACGGGTGGGATGGCCTTCCGGTGGGAGATGGAGGGGACTGGGTGCTGCGCAGGTGCGGCAGCCGATCGCGCCACGTATGGATCGCCGTGAAGCCGATGAGCTCGGCGGCCTTGGCGGTGGACCAGGCCGGTGTGGAGCCGGGCAGCGGCGCGCGAAGCTCGGTCGTGGGGTGGTAGGTCGCGATCAGCTCCTCGGTCGGGATTTCCGAGAGGGTGTCCGGGGCCACGACGTTGAGGACGTCGAAGCCGAGCCCGGGCGTCTCGATGGCGAGCGCGGCCGCCGCCGCGACGTCCTCGGGTAGCGCGTAGCTCCACAGGTCGCGCATCGGCGTGCGTTCCGTCGGATCGGACCGCACCGCGGCGACGGCCTGCGCCAGCCGCGGCCCGTAGGGGATCCACGGGAACCGCAGGGCCGTGACCGCCATGCCGGTCTGCCGGTGGATCGACGCGCCGATCCGCTCGGCCACTTCCTTGGACAGGCCGTAGTGGTCCGCCGGGCGGAGCGGGTGCTCTTCGTCGATGGGGGCGTAGAGCGGCGAGAACGTCGGTTCCGCCCAGGCCATGCCCAGCGCCGACGCACTCGAGGCGATGACCGCCCGCTCGATCCCGACGTCCGCGGCGGCCTGGAGCGCGGCGAAGGTGGACAGGGCGTTGTTGCCGAAGACGACGTCGGGCTCGTCCCGCCGCGGTGAGGGGATCGCGGCGAGGTGGATGAGCGCGTCGCACCCGGCGCAGGCTGCCCGCATCTGGGTCAGATCGGTGACGTCGGCGACGACGGTCGGTGCACCATCGCCGGTGGCCCGCCGGTCGACCGCGACCAGGTCGTGGCCGCGGCTCAGCAGTTCGGCGGTGACGTGGCTCCCCAGCCCGCCGGCGGCGCCGGTGACGACAACCTTCATCCGGGAACCTTCATCCGAGTCATCCTGCCAAAGACGCTCGGTGCTGCTCCCGGTGGCTCAGCGGGTGGGCTTAGTGGGCTCCGCGGGTGGGCTCAGCGGGTGAGCTCAGTGGGTGAGCTGCCAGTCGGGGCTGTACCCGGTGGTGAGGAGCTTGCGGCCGCCGCCGGTCACGCTCGCCGTGAACACCCTCGGCCCGGCCGCGTCGTTCTCGAACACGATGCGGGTACCGGTGGGGGAGAACCGCGGCTGCCCGTCATGGGCGACGTGCGGAAAGAGATGACAGGCGGAGGGTGCGGAGCATTCCACGATGTGCGGGGTATCCGTCCGGGACCCGACCTGCGTGACCTGAGCCTGGTAGGCGATCCCCGTGCCGGACGGGCTGAAGGCGGGATCGGCGAAGTAGCCGTTGCCGTAACTCTCCGAGCCGACCTGGGCGATCTCATCGATCTGCCCGCCGCTCACCTGATAGGCGAGCAGGTAGTGGTCGGAGGAGTCCGGCCAGTTGGACGAGTAGTAGGCGATGAAGCCGAGTTTCGACCACGCGATCGATCCGTCGACGTTGCCGACCGCAACGCGGCCGTACTGCGGTTCGTCGCCGGCGTACGTGGTCGGGGTGCCGTTGCGGGTACCGGCCTGGATGTGGTCGAGCGTCCACGACGGCTGAAATTTGTTGATGCCGTATTCCGCACACAGGGTGGTGCCGGGAATGCGGCACGGCCCGCCGAACGCGAGCGTCTTCCCGTTCGGCGACCACGCCGGCGCGGCACCGGAGATCACGGTCTTCGTGACCCGCGCCTTGCCCGTGCCGTCGGCATTCATGACGTCGAGATACCTCTTCCCGGCGGCGGGCTCGTTGATGAACGCGATGCGGGTGCCGTCCGGCGACCAGCGCGGCGCGTATGACCTGCCGGTCGACGTCGTGGTCAGCTGCCGGACGCCGGTGCCGTCCGGGTTGATCGTGTAGATCTGATTGGTGCGGGCGAACGCGACCTTGCCGTCCTGCACTGTCGGAGTGACGGCGCCGGCTGTCCCCGAGGTGACGGCGAGTGCGGTAGTGAGAAGAAGACCAGTGGCGGCTGCGGCGACGAGCGCACGGATCGCAATCATGACCGGCAACCCCCATTGCTCGTCGACTTCCTGGCGGAAACGAGAAATCCCCCGAATATCTCGGGGGCTTTACGTACTCCTCACCACTGAATCTACACGCCTCATTCTTGGCTGTTCCACTTACCGAGAACATCACGGAAGACGGCGCCGGCCGATTGTCGCCGCAGAATACGGCGCTAAAAAAGCATCGGTCCGAAAAGGGGAATTGGCGGCCACGCGGGATAATGACCGAGGGTAGGCGGGTGCTCACCATGAGCCATCGATCATCCTGGCCCTTGGCTGTCGCATAGGGCATCCGGTGGTTGGATGAGAACCATGGAAGATGTCGTGTTCGGCGTCCGGACGACTCAATCTCCGCACGAGAGTGTGCAGGTCTTCATGCGCGGAGAGATTTTCGCCAGGCGGTGGATGCAACGCCAGGGTGGGGTTTTGGTCTGCAAACCGTCCACGGATCTTTTCGACTCCCAGCACCCGTGGCTTCCGGTCGAAGAATAGCCACGAAATTCCTGCTGACTCCGGTCGGCATTTTGGGCCACGATCCGCTCCGCCGGCATGATCAAGAGCGGATCCGTACCGCGTTTCGCACGCAAATCCCCTCTTGATCACCGGCAGTGGGGCGGTGGGCGCGGCCCGGGTGGGATCCACAGCCGGGCGATCCGGCGGCCGGCCTGTGGACTCCACCCCGGCGACCGGGTGACTCGCTTAGCGTCGTGGCGTTCGTCCGTGGGAGGGGCGCCGTGTCCGACCACCCAGCAACCATCCGGGTCCTGCCAGGTCACCTGCGTGCGCTCGGCGACTCGGTCTCCGGGTGCGCGGATCCGGCAACCTCGGCGGCCCGGGCCGTGCGCGGTATGGCTGACCTGTCGGCGCTCACCCCGGTCGGCCCGGCGCTGACCGACTTCCGCGTCGGCTGGTCCCGTCTGCTCGCGATCGTCGCGGACGACACGGCCCGCTGCGGGCTGGCGATCCGTACGGCGGCCGACGCCTGGGCGGCGCGGGACGCCGCCCTCGCCGAGGCCGTGGCCCGGGCCGGTGGCTGGGCCCCGGTCTGATCGACGAGCCATGGACGACGACGCGGCAGCTGCCGCCTTCCCTTACCCGCCGGACGACCCGGACCTCGTCGCGATGATCGCGGCGGCGGCCGCTGCCGCCGGACCCCGGATCGCCGGACCCGCGCGCCTGCTCCACCTCGCCGGGGCCGGTCCCGACCCGGACTGGCAGAGCAGCGACGGCGACGCGGCGCTGGCCGAATTGGCCCGGCTCGGCGGACTCGCCGACGAGGCGAGCGACGCGCTGCGTACCGCCGTCGCCGCACTGCTCGGCTACCACCGCGCCGTCCTGCACGCCCGCGCCGAGGTACGTCGGCTCCGCCAGTGCTACGCCGCAGCACTCCTCGCCGGTGACGCCACCGCGATCGCGGGCCTGCACAGCCGGCGGCGGTGGGTCGACGTCGATCTCGCGACCACCGCATCCCGGACGGCGTTCGCGCTACGCGAGACGCTGGGCCGGCTGGGCCTCGCCCAGCCGGACGCGATCACGTCGGCGGCCATCGACCGCCTCGCGCTCGCCCGGCTCCCACGATGGGCGGCCGACACCGCGACGGCGGACGCGGTCCACGCCGCGCGCCGGCTCGACCCCGACCGACGGCCACGGCTGCGACCGGAACAACGCGCGGCGATCATGTCGGCGTATCAGGACCGCGCCGACGATCCGGCTTTCGCCTCGACGCTGCTCACCACGCTCGGCCCGGCCGGTTTTCGTGCCCTGCTCACCTCGGACGTCCCCGAGGTCTACGACGCCCGCGAGCAGCCGACGCTGGATCGGGTCTTCGGTTTCCTCGGCTCAGTGCTCGCCGCCGCCGGTCGCGACCCCGCTGCCCTGCCACCGGGCTGGCTCGCCGGCCTGCTCGACGGCATCGACCGGCCCGACCAGCACGCGCTGCGGATGGGTCTGGGGCTCGCGCTCCGGCACGGACGCTACGGCAGCGCGGCACTCGAGACCATCGTCCCGGCGATGCTGGCCGCCGACGGCGACCACGGCTACAGCATCCAGCAGCCTCGCGACGACCCGGTCGCCGGCGCGCTCCGCGCCCTGTCGACCGACGGCGCGGCGGCCCGGCGGGTGCTCGAGCGGCCCGGGATCGTCGCGCACCTGCTCGCCCGGGCGTGGCCCGACGACGGCGGCGCGCTCCTCGGCACGGCTCTGGCGGCGACCTACGCCGCCGATGACGCGACCGCCATCCGCATCGCGGAGACCACGGTGGCCGCGGTCGGCGCCTGCTACCGCTCGATGCCGGTCGGCCTCTCGCCCGGCCTCGGGCAGTTGCTCGGTCACTACATCGACGACGTCAACCAGGGTCTGATCGACCGCTCGGGCGATGCGGGCACCGAGATCGACGAGGCACCGCCACGACTCGGCGCGGGCCCGCACGCCCGCTTCGACCGGATCGCCCTCGCCCGCGCGCTCTTCGTCGCGATGCACACCGAGCGGGGTACGGCGACCCTCTTCGCCCACCAATTCGGCTACGCGCAGGCGCTGCTCGCGGCCGTCCACGACGACGGGGGGTCCGGCCCGGTCCGACCGCTCGCCAAGAACTACGGCCGGTTGTCGGCGCTGCACCAGATGGCGCTGACCGATGTCGCGCGGCGGGCCGGCCTCGACGAGCAGGCCCGCCTGCGCAACCGGACGGTCTGGCTCCACCTGGCCCAGATCGCCGTCGGCATGATCCCCGGTCCCGACCTGGGGGTCGTCATCGGAGCGGCGCGAGGGTTCGCGGTGTCCCGGGCCGCCGGCGCGCTGCTGTACCGCTACTACACGCGCCCGCTCGCCACACATGCCGCGGCCCGCACGACCGAGAGCCGCGCCATCGGCACCGCCGAGGAACGAGCCTCGAAGCTGCTCGTGCAGCGGTTGTTGAGCCAGACCGCGGCCGGTGCCGCGATCGGCCGGACGCTCGGGCCGGCCGCGGTCAGTGACGCCTTCCAGGCCGGGCAGCGCGACGCCGACGAGTATCTGCTCCCCGAGGCGGCCGGTTCCGGAGCATAACGTCAAGATCCCGGAAGATTCGGCTCTCGGAAGTCCGTACGTTTCTCCTCAAGCTGACCTGGCCCGCGGGCCACAGAGGAGGAACTCGACATGACCGAGCGCACCCTAGGGGTAGGCGTCATCGGTGCCGGCGGTATCTCGCGCTTCGCCCATCTGCCCAACCTCAAACGGAATCCCCGCGTCGACCTGGTGGCGGTCGCCGACATCGATCCGGCGAAGGCCAAGCAGGCCGCCGACGATTTCGACATCGCGCACTCCTACGGCAGCTACCAGGAACTGCTCGACGACCCCAAGGTCGAAGCGGTCACCGTGACCACCTGGCCGACAGCACACGCCGAGCCGGTCATCGCCGCGGCGAAGGCGGGCAAGCACATCCTGTGCGAGAAGCCGATCGCCCCGACCCTCGCCGAGGCCGACGCCATGGTCGACGCGGCCGAGCAGGCCGGCGTGAAGTTCGCGATGGGCTACCAGCACCGGTTCGGCACCGGCCTCCCGCTCGTCCGGCGGCTGATCGACGAGGGCGTCGTCGGGCGTCCGATGGGCATGACGCAGGTCGGTCTCGGGCCGTCCGCGCACCGCGTGCCGTGGTTCCTGAAGAAGGAGCTCGCCGGCGGCGGCGTACTCATGGACTGGGGGATCTACACCGCACACACGATCCTGTGGCTGATGGGCCCGGTCGAGAGCGTCTACGCCACCAGCGCCATCTTCCGGCCGGACGTCCAGGTCGGCGACGAGTTGCTCACCGACGTCGACGTCGAGGACACCGTCATGGCGACGATGCGGTTCGGCAGCGGCGCGATGGGTTCCTGGTACGCCGCATGGGCGGTGGCGGCCGGCCACCACTCCATGTCCATCGACGGTTCGGAGGGATCGATCCTCACCCGCCGCGAGTCGCCGGGGATCCACGTCTACAGCAACACCTTCGGCGAGCCGGCGCACGTCCGCGGGTGGCGGCACATCACCACCGTCGAGCCGCATCTGGCCGAGCTCCACTACCGGAAACTCGCGCACCTCGTTGACGCCGTACTCGACGATCAGCCCCTGCAGCTGACCGGGGCCGACGGGCGCGATGCGCTCGCCCTCGTCGACGCCGTCTACCGGTCGGCCGACAGCGGCCAGCCCGTCGACCTGTCCCGCGAGCGAGCCGAGAGCGGCATCAGCGCCGCCTAGCAAACCCTCGTCCGACCGATCCGTGAGGAGAACCCTGAGCATGGCCACGTCATCCCGTCGAATCCGCCTCGCCTTCGTCGGCGGTGAGCACCTGCACTTCAAGGGCCTGCTCGAATCGGCGCTGAAGAGCCCGACCGCCGAGGTCGCCGGCATCTCGATTGCCGACCAGGAGCTGCGCGAGTTCTTCATGAAGGAGTACCCGGACGTCGCCGCCTTCAGCACCTCGGATGAGCTGTATGACAAGGCTCGGCCTGAGGCGATCGTGACGTGCGCCGACAACCGGCGGGCCGCCGAGGTCGTCGCCGACGCGGCGGTACGCGGCGTCCACGTCATGAAGGAGAAGCCCATGGCTGCCGACGTGGCGCTCGCCGAGAACATGGCGACGACCGCGGCCCGCCACGGTGTGCGGCTGATGGTGAACTGGCCGACCAACTGGCGGGGCGGCATCCACACCGCCAAGAAGCTGGTCGACCGGGGCGAGATCGGTCGGGTGCTCGGGATCTATCACCGCGCGGGTCACGGCGGCCCCCCGCAGGACTTCGCCTCACGCGGCCCGATAAGCCGGGTCGGCTGGGGCTGGCTCATCGACCGGGAGACCAACGGCGGAGGCGCCGCCGTGGACTTCTGCTCCTACGGCGCCGCGATGTCGCGGTGGTTCATGGGCCAGCCCAGCCATGTCGTCGCGCACGGCGGACGCTATGCCAAGGAGTTCTTCACCGTCGAAGACACCGGAACGATGATCCTCGGCTATCCCCGCGGGCACACGGTGGTGGAGGGTAGCTGGACCCAGCCGGCCGTTCCCGTGCGCATGCCGACGGTGATCTACGGCGAGGACGGCGCGATCGCGCTCACCGGGCCGGACGAGGTCAGCGTGGCCAACCGGGGGACGTCCGGCGAGCGGGTGTCCACCGAGGCGCAGACGATCGTCGCGGAGCCGCTGCCCGCGCATTACGCGTCCGGCCCGGACTACTTCACCTACTCGCTGCTCAACGACGAGCCGTTCGAGGGGATGGTCTCGCCTCAACTGGCCCGGGACACGCAGGAGATACTCGACGCGGGACTAGCGTCGATGGCGACCGGCCGCCAGATCGGGCTGCCGCTGGCCACCTTCGCCGACTGACACGCTCACAGCCGCACACCGAGCAGGAGCACTGATGCTGAACCCGCAGGTCACGCCCGGACCGTTCACCGAGCTCGACAAATTCGTCTTCGAATCCTGGGGGTACTTCGTGATCCCCGACGTACTCTCCGCCGACGAGGCGGCGGAGTGTTACGACGCGTCCGAGCGGCTGCACAAGGACCGCGACCGCGCATTCGGCCAGCTGGGCCGTGGCTACGAGACCGAGCCGAGCCTGGAGCGGCTCATCGACCACCCCGCCGTCCTGCCCAAGGTGCGCGGTCTGTACGGCGACCGCTTCCTGCTGCAGGCCAGTTGGAACACCATGCAGCCGGCGCACGCGGGCGTCGGCGGGTGGCACCAGGACGGGTCGAGCGCCTACAACTTCAATCAGGTCGGCTACCCGGTCCCGCTCATCCAGCTGCGGGCGTCGTTCCTGCTCACCGACCAGACCGAGCCCGGCATGGGCAACATGGAGCTCATCCCCGGAAGCCACCGCAGCCAGGTCGCTCTTCCGGAGGAGATCCGCCAACAGAAGGGTGATACGCCGATCGGGCACGTCATCTGCGCGCCGGCGGGCTCCGTGCTTCTCTTCCACAACGGGGTGTGGCACCGCACCTTCCGCCACGACGGCGACCGGGACCGCTACACCGCCCACTATGTCTACAGCCCGCCGTGGGTCCGGGCCGCGGACCGGTTCGACAACTCCGACGAGTTCTTGAAGCGCACGACACCGATGCGGCGCGCGCTGATGGGCCCGTTCGACCGGCCGGACGCGCCGTTCGGAGCCAGCTACGAACCGCTGCCGTTCGGGTAGTCCTGCGGGCGGGCGGCCCGTAGCTCAGAGCCCGTAGTGCTGGTCGATCTCGGCCTGGTAGCCGGCGACCGCGCCGGAGCGGACGTCGTCGACCCGCACCGGGCCGCCCGCGAACGACGACTCGAGGATCGCGTAGGCCATGGCCAGGTCGGTGATCCCCTCGTCGGCGCTCGCCTCCATGTCCGTTCCCGTCGCGATGGCGCGGGTGAAGTCGAGCAGCTCGAGGCCGAAGGCGTCGGTGAGCCCACCGGGGAAAAGCGTCTCCTGCAGCGCTGACGGCGACTTGGCCGCGAGCAGTTCGGTCGCGTCGCCGATCGGGCCGGTGTCACCGGAGACCTCGACACCCTTGATGCAGCCGGCGTCGCCGTAGATCACCGGGCTGGCGTCGAGCCCGGACCGCTGGCCGCGCCCCGCCCAACTCGAGAAGGTGCTGCCGACGGCTCCGCTGGCGAAGCGGAACTGCGCGAGATAGAGGTCCTCGAGTTCGTTGACCACGGTCGCGGCCGGGTCGTCGTCGCGGCGTACCGGCTCGAGGATCTTGGTGAGCGCGCTGATCTCCTCGATCGGCCCCATGAGGTAACGGATCTGGTGCATGAGGTGCACGCCGTGGTCGAGCGCGGGACCGCCGCCGCCCTCGATCTTGCGGTGCCGCCAGGCGGTGTGCGCGACGATCCGGTCCGGCGCCCATTCGCCGCCGACGCCTCCGGACAGCCACAGCTGAGGCGTGCCCACCAACCCCTCGTCGAGCACCCAGCGCAGCGCCCGGGTCCGGGACGTGTACCGGATGTTCTCGGCGACACCGGCGACCAACCCTCGGCGCCGCGCTTCGGTGGCGACGGCGTGCCCCGCCCGCACCGAGATGGCGAACGGCTTCTCGAGGAGCACGTGTTTGTCGGCGGACAGCGCGGCGAGCGCGATCTCGTGATGCAGGCCGACCGGTGCGAGCACCAGTACGGCGTCGACGACGTCGGCGTCGAGCATGCTCCGCCAGTCGTCGAAGACCTCGGGCAGCACATCGGGATGAAGGTCACTCACGTAGCGGTGCGGGGCGCCGAGGGGGTCCAGTTCATTGCTCGACGCCGGAAGGCGCGGCGGAGGTCCCTCGCCTCGTTGCCGGAACATCAGGGCGTCGTCGGTACGGCGGGCGCACAGCGCGGTGATCCGCACGGGATCGAATCCGACGCCCTGCAGGCCGGCGATCCCGCGCAGGTGCGCGGGCAGGATGCGGGCGCATCCGACGATTCCCAGGCGGATCGGAGCATCGGCTGGACGGGTCATAGGGCTCGATGTCACAGGGCTCGATGTCACAGGGCTCGCATTCCTAGTCGGTATTGCCGCGGCGTCTGTCCGCAGGTGGACCGGAAGTGGTCGTAGAACTGGCTGACCGAGCCGAACCCCGCGGCGAAGGCCACGTCGGCCATGTTCGCCCCGGTTGCCACGAGGAGCCGCTGCGCCTCCGCGATGCGGTAGCGGGCCAGGTATTCGGTGATCGTGTGGCCGATCAGGGACCGGAACAGCCGCATCGCGTACTGCGGCTGCAGACCCACCGCCTGCGCCACGTCGGTCACGCCGATCGGCTCGTGGAAATGGCTGACGATGTAGCGGACCATCGAGGAGACGACCTCGAGACCACGGCGTCGGATGGGGGTCGGCACCGTCCTCGCCTCGCCGGTCGCCGGCGCGAGATCCGGCGCGATCCGCTGCAGCCATGCGGTGATCTCCAGCAGCATCGCCTTGCGGTCCGCACCGTCGACGGAGTCCGCGTCCACGTCCCACTGGACGAATTTGCTCTCCATCGCGGCCAGATCGACATCGGCCGACAACACCTGGCCGGCCAGGAGCCCGGCGACCAGATCCGCGGGCAGGTCGCAGGACAGCAGCAGCCCCAGTGGAACCATCACCCGGCGGAGAATCACACCGGAACTGCGCCGCTCCAGGTTGTGCGGATAGGTCGCCCAGAAGATCGTCACCTGCCCGGGCACGAGCGGCACCAGGCGACCGAGATGGTGGTAGTGGGCGCACTCATCCCCGTCGACGAGCACCATCTCGAGGTCGTCGTGGCAGTGCGGCGCCACCATCGCGTCCGCGATCTCGCGCCAGCACCGAATGCGGAGGTAATCCGGAGCAGTCGCCTCGCGGATCCCCGTCACGAGTTAGAAATCATGCCCCTGTTCGCGACGAGCGTCCAGAGCAGGGCTACTTCAGCAGCCGGGACAGCCGTCGGTCGGCGAGCAGCTGGCCGGCGGTCTGACACGTCGGGCAGTACTGCATCGACTTCTCGGCATAGGAGACTTCGCGCACGGTGTCGCCGCACACCGGGCACGGCAGACCGGTGCGCGCGTGTACGGCGAGCCCGGAACGCTTCTCGGCCTTCAGCGTCGCCGCCTTCTGGCCGGCCGATCGCGCGACCGCGTCGCGCAAGGTGCTCGAGATCGCGTCGGCCAGCACGATCGTCTCGTGCTCGCTCAGCTTCCCGGCCGACTTGAACGGCGACAGCCGGGCGGTGTGCAGGATCTCGTCGGAGTAGGCGTTGCCGATTCCCGCGATCAGCGACTGGTCGGTGAGCACCCCCTTGAGCTGGCCGCGCTGGCCGGTGAGCAGCGCGGTGAGCCGCTCGGGGGTGAGGTCGAGCGCGTCGATGCCGAGCCGGGCGATGCCGGGGACCTCGGCCGGGTTGCGCACGACGTAGACGGCGAGCCCCTTCTTCGTGCCCTGCTCGGTCAGGTCGAAGCCCGAGTCGTCGTCCAATCTGAGGCGGAGCGCCAGCGGACCCCTGCCGGGTCGGGGCGGAGCCGGCGGCAGCTTCTCCCGCCAGTGCAGCCAGCCGCCGCGGGCGAGGTGGACGACGAGGTGCACGCCGCTCACGTCGAGGTCGAGGAACTTTCCGTGCCGGCCGGCGCCGGTCACCTCCAGCCCGGGGAGGGCGGACAGCGGCGGGTCGAAGGTCTTCAGCGCGCTGATCGCGACGAGGTCGGTGCGCGCGACGACGCGGCCGACCGCGCGTTCGCGCAGGAAGCCGGCGAGCGCTTCGACCTCGGGGAGCTCGGGCACCCGACCAGTGTGGCACCCGCCGGACCGATCCGCCGTAGCGGAATCCGCCCGGTCGGGCGCCCGGTGCTAGAGGTCGGCCAGGGTGGCCAGCGCCGCGGTGGACAGCTCGATCCCGGCGGCGCCGAGGTTTTCCTCGAGGTGGGCGAGCGACGACGTACCCGGGATCGGGAGCATCGACGATGACCGGGCGAGCAGCCAGGCCAGGGCCAGCTGCCCCGGGGTGGCGCCATAGGTGCGGGCGATCTCGGCGAGCGGGCCGTCCGGCGCGGCGAGTGACCCCACCTCGAGCGGGAACCACGGGATGAAGGCGATCTTCTCGTCGGCGCAGTAGTCGACCACCGGGTCGTGCGTCCGGTGGGCGAGGTTGTAACGGTTCTGCACGCTGACCACCTCGACCAGGTTCCGGGCCTGCTCGATCTGCGCGACGGTCACCTCCGACAGGCCGATGTGCCGGATCTTGCCCTCGCCCTGCATCTCCTTGAGTACGCCGAGCTGGTCGGCCAGCGGGACGGTCGGATCGATGCGGTGCAACTGGTAGAGGTCGATCCGCTCCAGGCCGAGCCGACGCAGGCTCATCTCCACGCACTGGCGCAGGTATTCGGGCCGGCCGAGCGGGTGCCACTCGTCCGGTCCGGTCCGCACCAGCCCGCCCTTGGTGGCGATGGTCACCCCGTCGTAGGGGTGCAGCGCCTCGCGGATCAGGTCCTCGGCGACGGCCGGGCCGTAGGAGTCGGCGGTGTCGATGAGGTCGACGCCACGGTCGACAGCGCGCCGCAGCACCGCCTTCGCCGACTCCGGGTCGGCGGGCGCGCCCCAGATCCCCGGGCCGGTGAGCCGCATCGACCCGTAGCCGAGCCGGGTGACCGGAAGGTCGCCGCCGATGGCGAAGGTGCCGCTGGCCGTGGCGGGGCCGGCGGGGGTCGGAGCGTTGTCCGTGGTCACGCGAGGGTCCTCTTCTCGATCGGATCGAACGGAGATCAGCCGGCCGGGAGCACCTCGACGTCGTCCGCCTTGACGAAGCCGATCCGGTGGCCGAGTTGGATCTCCAGGTATCTGTCGTGGCCGACGACGTCGGTGTGATCGCCCGGCAGGCTGGAGTCGATGGTCTTGGCGTAGTAGTAGTCGGTGGGCACCGGCCCGGTCGTGACATACGCCTGGCCGGGCTGGATCGCATATTGCAGCGGTACGACGTCCTGCACCGGGATCGCAGCCGGATACACGGACGCCTCAGGATAGGCCCGACCGTAGACGGCGACCGAACCCCGGCCCGGCTTCGGGACGACGACGGCGCCGGTCGACGGCACGGCCGCCCGGTCGCGGCTCGCGGGGTCGGCGAACCACGCCTTGACGCCGTCCCACCAGATCGCGGTCCAGCCGGGTTGCCGATCGGCCACCACGAACTGCTGACCGGTGCTCGCCTTGTCCCCCCAGTCGGCCGCGCAGGTGGTGCCCGGCCCGCTCTTGTGCAGCGCCGGGTCGGAGACCAGAGGCGAGGTGGCGCTCGGGCCGGTGCGCAGGTAGACGAAGCTCGACGCCTGCGTCGGCACCGGGGTGTTGGCTTCGCAGTCGGTCACCGGCGGGGTGTTGTGGGCGAAGACCGGGTCGATGGTCACGACGCGGCTGCCGGGACGCCCGGTCGGCTGAATAGGCCGGCCGAGCAGCGCCAGGTAATGCCCCCAGTCCCAGAACGGACCCGGGTCCCAGTGCATCCCGGCGACGGTGTCCGGGGTGGTGCCGGGCACGTTGTCGTGACCGATGATGTGCTGCCGGTCGAGCGGCACACCGAACCGCGCGGCGAGGTAGCGGACCAGCCGGGCGGAGGAGCGGTAGAGCGGCTCGGTGAACCACTGCGCACCTTGGACTGCGAAGCCCTCCTGCTCGATCCCGATCGAGTGCATGTTCACGTACCAGTTGCCGGCCTGCCAGGCGACGTACCTGGTCGGCACCATCTGGGTCACCAGGCCGTCAGAAGACCGGATCACGTAGTGCGCACTCACGAAGCTCGCCGGGTTGGTGAACGTGTTGAGGGTCGACGGGTAGGTCTCCTCGGTGTCGTGCAGCACGATGTGGTCGATGCGCATCGTGCGCGGCCGGTCGGCGAGGTCGTAGTTGCCGTAGTCGGTCTTGTCCTGCGTGTCGTTCAGCTGGTATGCCGCCGGCACGACATTGCAGCGCAGGTCGGGCGGGCATTCCGCCGTCGATGTCGGCGCGGCGGCGCGCAGGTGCAGGCCCGCGGCGCTCCCCGTGTCCGGCCGGGCGTGCGGCTCGGCGGCGAGCGTCAACGTCTGACCGTCCGCGGTCGTCCGGGCCGCGCCGGTGCGGATGGTGGCGTAGACGTCGTCGGCGAAGGTGGTCGCCGCGGCGCGGGCGGGGGTGTCGGCGTAGGCCGCGACCGCGCCGTACCAGCCGGCGACGGTCGACGGCAGCCGACCGTGCCCGAGCGAGCGGGCGTCGTGGGCGAGCAACGCCGCGCCGGCCCGGATGTTGGCGGCGTCCTCGGTGCGCGCGGCGGATCCGGTGACCCCGGCGAGTGCCGCCGCGGTGGTGAGGGTGCGGGCGGTCCGCGGTACGGCGCGGCCGTCACCCTTGGCCGCCGGCGCGGCGGCCGGGAGGTCGGCGAGCGCCATCACGCCATAGGCACCGGTCGTGCTCGGGGCACCGCCGTGCTCCTCCCACCGCGACTCGTTGTAAGCGACGGCGAGCAGTACTGCCGCAGGTACCCCGGTTGCGCGGGCGGCCCGGGCGAAGGCCTGCTGCCGCTCGCCGGCGGGCGCCGCGGCGGACCGCGGTGCGTCGCCGGTCGCCCGGGCGGCGGCCGGAACGGTCATGAGCAGTGCCGCGGCGACGGCCAGGGTCGCCGTCGCGGCGAGGCCGACGGTGGTGCGGCGGTGACGCACGCTCATCCTGCGGGCTCCGTCCCGCCCGGACACCGGCGAACACCTCTGGATGGCTCGCTCAGGTTGCGCCCGGACGGCTCAGCAATCTACGCCTGATCGGAGCCGCGAGAGTTCAACGCGGGCGGCGGATTTGGCTGAACCGGAGCGAGCGGGCTACCGCGCGAGGGCCGGCGACCGGCGTACGGCGGTAGCGCGGATGTCCAACTCGCGGTCGAGGCCGGTGAGCCGGAAGAGCCGTCGCGCCGCCTCCGTCGGACGGATCAACGTGAGCTGACCACCGGCCGCCCGGAGCGTCTGATGGGACCGGACTAGGACACTGAGCACCGAACAGTCGAGAAACGTCAGCGCATCGAGGTCGAGCGTGATCCGGCGGTGGCCGTCGCGGCGCAGCCATTCGACCGTTTCGTCGAGCAGCCGGGCGCTGGATGCGTCGAGCTCGCCGTTGACGGATATGTAGCTCTGGCCTCGATCGTTGCGGATCTGCAGGTCGACAAGCGTCATATCCACCGACTGCGACGTCGATGTGGTCTCGGACTGCATTCTGTGGGGCCCCCGCGTGCCGTCGAATGGTTCTGGCGGCTGCCTGCTCAACCTCCGTAGACGCTACCTCGCCCGCTCCGGCGACGTGGGGCAAGCGAATAACCGTCGACGTTCAGCGCCGGGACACGCGCAGCCGGATCACAGTGCCGCTGGGGGTGGACCGGGTCTCGACGAGATCGCAGAGCTGGTTGACCAGCCAGAGGCCCCGGCCGCGCTCGTCGGTGAACAACGGGTGGACGCGGCCGGCGAGCGGCTGGTCGATCCGGCCCGCGTCGCTGATCTCGCCGATCAGATCGTCGGCATCCGGCCAGATGCGCAGCCTGCCGCCGCCTCCGCCGTGGCGCACACTGTTGGTGGCGAGTTCGTCGATGGCCAGCACGAATTCGCCCGCGGGGCAGTCGGAGAGCCCGAAGTCGGCGGCGAGCCGGGCCGCGACGGCCCGCACCTCGCGGACTCGGTCCAGGTCGAAATCCATCTCCCAGGGCGCGACCGATGGCTCCGGCAGCGGCCGTTCGTAGACGGCCCGCCAGCCCTCGAGTCCGGTGTAGGACCGGCTTTTCGCCGTAGTCCGGTCGCTGCTGACGACCTCCGGATGGCTCGCATAGGCCGCGGCGATCACCGACGGGTCGAGCGTCTCGAGGTCGTAGGGGCACATGAGGCTCATCGGTTCGTGGGCGGCGAAGGCCAGGTTGACCAGTGACTCGTGTCCTTGGCACTCGGCGAGCTCGGCAGGCGTGCGACCCGCCCAGATCGGCTCGCCGATCCCGCGCATCCGCCGGCCGTCGGCGCTGGTGGCGACGAACTCGCGCCAGGCCGGAATGATCCGGGCCGGGTTGCGGCCCACCTCGGTCATGTCGGCGTAGGAAACGCGGGGGTCGTACGGGCCGACGGCCGAGCGCACCAGATCGATCTTGCTACCGGGCACCATCACCAGGACCCGCTCGTCGGCGGCCAACCCCTCGTGGATGAAGGACGCCGCGACATCGCGGTACTCGTCCGGGCCGGCGTAGAGGAAGGCCTCGTGGTGGAACGCCGTCGCGCGCGTCGGAACGTCCGACTGCCATATCGTGCTCATGCCACCCCCGTGCCCCCGGTGACCGCTGATCGGCACGAATCTGGGACATCTGTCCGTGCTGCGGCACCATTTCCCTTCTGCCCAATTCGGCGGCGGATAAACGGGTGAGTGAAGAAATCCGCGCAGATTTCGCGGCTTTCACCACGCCCCGGACAAAATCCTTAGGTCAGGTCAAATGCCAGCGTCGCGGGCAGGGTCCCCTCGAGCTCGAGCAACCACCGCTTCGCCTCGAGCCCGCCGCCGAACCCCCCGAGTCCGTCGGCCGCGACGACGCGATGGCAGGGCACGACGAGCGGGATCGGGTTGGACCCCATGATCGATCCGACCCCGCGGGCGGCATGCGCCCCGACCTCGGCGCCGTAGGCGCCGCTGCGGACCGCCAGCTCGCCGTACGTGGCGGTGGCGCCGTATCCGACGGTCTCGTGCAGCGTCATCAGGACCGTGCGCTGGGTTCCCGACGTCAGTGACCAGTCGACCGGCACGGTGAAGACGGTGCGGTCGCCGCGGAGATACTCGGTCACCTCCCGGCCCACCGCTTGTGTCCGATCGGCGTCGCTGACCAGGTCCGCACCCACCCGGCGCGCGGCCGCCGTCAACGACCGCAGACCGTCGCCGAAGCCGAGGTAGACGAGGCCGGCGTCGGTCGTGCCGATCGTCAGCGACCGGATCGGGGCCGGCGCAGACAGGATCGACCACGCAATCGAACGGGCCGGACCTTTCACCGGTACGTCGTCGCTATCAGGCCTGGTCGGTGGACGCCGGGGCGTCGAGGCCCACCGGGCAGGAGACGCCGGTGGCGTGCACCGGGCAGTAGCCGTTGGGCACCTTGAAGAGGTATTGCTGGTGGTAGTCCTCGGCGTAGTAGAACGGGCCGGCCGGTGCGATCTCCGTCGTGATCGCGCCGTAGCCGGCGTCAGCGAGCCGCTTGCCGTAGACGTCGCGGGACTTCTCCGCGCTCGCCCGCTGCTCGTCGTCCGCGTAGAAGATCGCCGAGCGGTACTGACTGCCGACGTCGTTGCCCTGCCGGAGACCCTGCGTCGGGTCGTGGTTTTCCCAGAAGACGGCGAGCAGCGCATCGTAGGAGACGGCCTTCGGGTCATAGACGACCAGGACCGACTCGGCGTGACCGGTACGGCCGCTGCACACCTCCTCATACGTCGGGTTGGGGGTGTGACCGCCGGCGTATCCCGCGGCCGTGCTGTAGACGCCCGGGGTCTGCCAGAAGAGCTTCTCCGCACCCCAGAAGCAGCCCAACGCGAACTCGGCGGTGCGCATCCCGTCCGGGAACGGCGGCACGATGCGGTGCCCCGACACGGCGTGCTCGACCGGAACGACGATCGGTTCGGCCCGGCCCGGTAGCGCGTTGTCGGCGGTCGGGATGTCGTGCGAGCGGTGGAAGAGACCCATGCCGACCAGGTTAGGTCGCCGAGCGGCGCCGCGCAGCGTGCTCCGGGTCACCCGACACGTTCATCTCGTCGCCTCCGATTGCTTACCGAAAGTAATGATACTGTCGCTCTAAGGAGTCGATCGGGTTCTGTTCCGGACGCGGCTCCATGCGCGGGCTGGGACCAGTGCGCTCGGGGGTGGACGAATGCGACGTGCCATGCGCCGTGCCCTTCCCCTCGTCGCCGCCGCCGCCGTCGTCATCGCCGGTGTACCGACGGCCGCGGCCGCCGCGCCGGCGCCGCACGGTGCGACCGGACCGGCGACGAAATCCGTGAGCTACCACGGCTATCACGTCACCGTGCCCGCGTCGTGGCCCGTCTACGACCTCGCCCGGTTGCCGACGACCTGCGTCCGCGTCGACGTGCACGCCGTCTATCTCGGCCATCCCGGAACCGATCAGCGCTGTCCCGCGCACCTCGTCGGCCGGACGACCACCCTGCTGGTCGAGCCCTACGACGCCGTCGCCCGCGAGCACGTGTCGCGCGACGCGAGCGCCGTGCAGATGCTCTCCGCCCGGACCCGGGTGGCACCGGCGTCAGGTGCTCATCACCGCGACCTACAGCACGGATCGTCCGGCGGCGCTCGCACTGCTGGCGGCTGGTTCGCCGCTCGCCAGCGCGCGTCCGGCGGCCGCGCCGATCCCGCGGACCCCCGCCCCTGCCACCCCGAACGGCCGGACGTCAGTGACGCCGCACACCTCGGCCACCCCATCGATGCTCACGACCCGCGGCTTCGGCTTCGACACGTGCGCGGCACCGGACACCGTGACCATGCAGTCTTGGCGCGCGTCGCCGTACCGCTCGATCGGGATATATGTCGGCGGAGTCAACCGGGCCTGCGACTTCGGCAACCTCACCGCCGCCTGGGTCAGGACCGTGCACAGCTACGGCTACACCTTCATGCCTACCTACGTCGGGCTGCAGTCCCCCTGCACGTTCGAGGGCGGCACGCGGATGTCGCTGGACCCGGCCACGGCGACCGCCCAGGGGAAGAGCAACGCTCTGGGCGCGGTCCTCGACATGCAGTCGCTCGGCATGGGACCGGGCAACCCGATCTATGGCGACATCGAGCACTACGAGGGGAGCGCAGCCTGCTCAGTCGCGGTCCTGAGCTACGTCAGTGCGTGGACGACCGAGCTGCACCGCCACGGTTACGTGGCGGGCTTCTACGGCAGCGCCGTCACCGATCTCAACGAGAACTACGGGTCGAAGACCTTCATCGGTCCGGATGCGCTGTGGATCGCGCGGTGGAACGGCATCGCATCGACGACCGGTGATCCGGTCGTGCCCGACTCGCACTGGGCAGGCCGTCGCCTGCACCAGTACGCCGGCGGCCACTGGGCAACGTACGGCGGGATCAGCCTCAACATCGACAGCGACTACCTCACCGGCCCGGTCGGTGCCCCCGGCAGTCTGGGTTCCGTCGGTGGCGCCAGCGGGGTGAGCAACCTCGGCGGTTCTCTGACCGGCGGACCGGACGTGACCTCGCAGAGCGCGAAGAAGCTGGACGTCGCGGTCCGCGGACCCGGCAACCACTTGTACGTGAAGTCGTTCAACGGCACCACGTGGTCCGGTTTCCACGCGCTGTCCGGGACGATCACCTCCGATCCGGCCATCGTCTCGTGGGCGCCCGGGCGGCTCGACGTCTTCGGCCGCGGCGGGAGCGGCGAGCTGGTGCACGCCTGGTCGGTCAACGGCCGCTGGTTCGGTTGGGATCATCTCGGCGGACGGATCATCGGCGGGCCGAGTGCGACGAGCCAGGGCAGTCGCCGGCTCGACGTCTTCGTCCGTGGCACCAACTCCCAGCTCTACACCGACTCCTTCCACGACAACGTGTGGACCGGGTTCCACATCCACGGCGGGGTGCTGCATTCCGACCCGGCCGCGGTGTCCCGCAGCCCTGGGCGACTCGACGTCGTCGCTCAGGGCGGCAGCGGGATCCTGATCCGACGGTCGTGGCTCAACGGGGCCTGGTCGGGCTGGGAGCACATCCCCTCGAGCCTCGTCGGCGGCCCGGGAATCGCGTCGGCCAGCACCGGCACGCTCGACGTGTACGCCCGCGGCGGATCGCGGCAGTTGCTGCAGGTCAGCTGGAATTCCCGATGGGGAGCCTGGCGACGGCTGAGCGGGAGTCCCATCTCCGACCCGGCGGTGTCCTCGGTGACGGGTCGCACGGATGTCTTCTTCCAGAGCGCCGCCGGCAACCTCGCACAACAGTGGTACGCCGGGCCGTAGCCCGATCTGCCCACCTGCCGCGGTTTGTCGGGTTAGTTTCGTTCTGTGCACCCACCCGAGCGGGCGGCATCGATTGACGTCCACCTCCCGGACGGGCCGGTCCGGGCGGTGGCCGTGGTCCTGCACGGTGGGCGCGCGAACAGCATGGGGAAGGCCGCGCCGTGGCAGCTCGCGGCGCTGCGGATGCGACCCTTCGCCCGGTCGCTGGTCTCGGCCGGTGCCCCGCTCGGCCTGGCCGTCTGGACCCTCGGCTACCGCTACCGCGGCTGGAACGGCGATTCCGCGCACCCGGTGGCCGACGCGCGCTGGGCGCTCGATCAGATCACCGACCGGTACGGCGAGGTCCCGGCCGCACTCGTGGGGCACTCGATGGGGGCTCGCGCCGCGCTGTGGGTCGCCGGGCACCCGCGCGTGGTCAGCGTCGCCGCGCTCGCGCCGTGGCTGACCGAGGACGACCCGGTCGAGCAGCTCGCGGGTCGCACGGTGCTGATCGCGCACGGCGACCACGAGCGGATGACCGATCCGCGGCTGTCGTACGCATACGCGCTACGTGCCCGGAAGGTGACGAGTCGGGTCTGCCGGTTCGACGTGCGCGGCGACGGTCACGCCATGCTCGGCCGGGCGCGGGACTGGCACGACCTGGTTCGCCGCTTCGTACTCGGAACGCTCGAGATGCAACCGATTGACCCCGAAATTGCGAATGCCTTACAGGACCCCACGCCCGAGGGCCTCCGGGTCCCGCTGTCCCGAACGCGATGAGAGGAGCACCATGGCGCCTGCTCCACCCCGCTCCAGGCGGCACCCGGGAATCGGGCGGCCGCGCCTGGCCGTCGTCGGCAGCGGCGTATCGGGGCTCACCGCGGCGTATGTCCTGCAGGGTGCCTACGACGTCACGCTCTTCGAGTCGGAATCCCGGCTCGGCGGTCACGCCCACACCCACGATGTGCCCACCTCCGACGGCCGGCTGATCCCGATCGACACCGGCTTCATCGTGCACAACGAGCGGACCTACCCCCACCTGCTCCGTCTCTTCCGGGAGCTCGGTGTGTCCACTCAGGACAGTGACATGAGCATGAGCGTGCGCTGCGACGGCTGCGGACTGGAGTATGCCGGTGCGCGCGGGCTCCGCGGCTTCGCCGCCCAGCCCAGCGCGCTGCTGCGCCCGGAATACGTCCGCCTTCTCACCGAGGTGCGGAAGTTCCACCGGCAGGCGCGTCGGGTGCTCGACTCCGACGAGTGCGAGGGCCTGACGCTCGGCGGTTTCCTCGCCCAGGGCGGCTACTCGACCTTCTTCGCGCAGCACTTCATGATGCCGTTCGTGTCGGCCGTCTGGTCGGCCGGACTGGGGTTGGCCCGCAAGTATCCGGCGCGCTACCTGTTCGAGTTCTTCGCCCACCACGGGATGCTCACCGTGTCGGGTGCGCCGGTGTGGAAGACGGTCGTGGGTGGCTCCCGCAGCTACGTCGAGCGGGCCGCCAAGGGGCTGTCCGCGGTCGAGGCGTCGACGTCTGTCCGGTCGATCCGCCGGTACGACGACGCGGTCGAGATCCGCGACGACATGGACCAGCTCCGCAGCTTCGACCGGGTGGTGGTGGCGACCCACGCCGACCAGGCACTGTCGATGCTCGAAAACCCCACCGACGACGAGCGGGCCGTACTCGGCGCGATCCACTACTCGCGCAACGAGACCGTCTTCCACACCGACGCGTCGCTGCTGCCGCGCAGCACGGGCGCCCGGGCGTCGTGGAACTACCTGCTCACCGAGTGCGCCCCGCCGGACGAGAAGGTGCACGTCAGTTACCACATGAACCGCCTGCACCAGATCCACGAGCCGGTCGACTACGTGGTGACCCTCAACGAGCCGGGGCTGGTGAAACCCGATTCGGTGCTCGACCGGATGGTCTATGAACACCCCATCTACACCGGCGAGTCGCTCGCGGCGCAGCGTCGGCTGCCGTCGCTGAACCTTGGCCGGACGGCGTACGCCGGGGCCTACCACGGCTGGGGATTCCACGAGGACGGGTGCCTCGCGGGTGTGCGCGCGGCGCAGGCGTTCGGCGTCGAATGGTGACCTCCCCGGCGATCTACCGGTCCCGGGTGACGCATGCCCGGCGGGGAGCGGCGGCGAACGAGTTCAGCTACGACCACACGATGTGGCTGGTCGACCTCGACGACCTGCCCCGGCTGCCCTGGTGGCTGCGGGCCTTCGCCCGGTTCGAGCCCCGCGACCACCTCGGCGACGCCGACCGGTCGATCCGGGCCAACCTCGACGGGTGGCTCGCGACCCAGGGAGTGCAGGTCACCGGGCGCATCATGATGCTCACCAACGCCCGGTCGCTCGGCTACGTCTTCAACCCCATCACCATCTACTGGTGCCACGATGCCGCCGGGGCGCAGGTCTGCGTCGTCGCGGAGGTGCACAACACCTATGGCGAGCGGCACTGCTACCTGCTCCGGCCCGACGAAACGGGGCGGGCGACGACTGACAAAGAGTTCTACGTCTCGCCGTTCCTCGACATGGGTGGCCGCTACCTGATCCGGGTGGCACCGCCCGGGGATGCGCTGCACGTGACCATGGCGCTGCGGCAGGGCGAGGCGACCCCGTTCGCGGCGACGTTGACCGGCCGGCGGGTCCCGGTCACGGTGGGCGCGGTGGTCCGGTCCGTGATAAGTCATCCACTGTCCACGTACCGGGTCAGTGCGCTGATCCGGTATCAAGGGGTGAAGCTTTTTCTGCGGAAGGTGCCGGTCGTCCGGCGCCGACCGCACATCCCTCAGGAGGGTGTGCAGTGAGTTCGGATACGGCTCGCAGCGGTCCGGTCGCGAGGCGTGGGGGTGCGCGTCCGGCCGAGGACCGCTGGCCCGGGTTGGCGGACCCGCCGGCGGCGTCGGGACGGGCCCGGCTGGCCAGGCTGGTGTTCGCGCGGGCGGTCAGTCGGGTCGGCGTCCGCGCGACCTTCCCGGACGGTCGATCGATCGGCAGCATCGGTGCGGACGTGCCGGTGATGCGGCTGGTCGACGCCGACGCGTTCTTCCGCCGACTCGGGGTCGACGGCAAGATCGGCTTCGGCGAGTCCTACATGACCGGCGACTGGGACACCGACGACCTGCCCGGCGTACTCACGGCGTTCGCCGCCGGGGTGCGGACCCTCGTTCCGCCCCGGCTGCAGTTCCTCCGCCGGTGGTACGACGCGCGTCAGCCCGACGACGAGGACAACACGATCGAGGGCGCGCGGGCCAACATCCACCGGCATTACGACCTCTCGAACGAGCTGTTCGCGCTGTTCCTCGACGAGACGATGACCTACTCCGGGGCGTGGTTCGAGCCGGGCGACTCCCTGTCCGACGCTCAGATGCGCAAGATCGACGGCATCCTCGACATGGCCCGGGTGGGCAGCGACACCCACCTGCTGGAGATCGGCACCGGCTGGGGGGCATTGGCGATCCGGGCGGCGGCGCAGCGCGGCGCGCGGGTCACGTCGTTGACCATCTCGGCGGAGCAGAAGGCCCTGGCCGAGGAGCGGATCGAGGCGGCCGGGGTGGCCGACCGGGTGCAGGTGCTGCTCCGGGACTACCGCGAGGCGCAGGGTCAGTACGACGCGGTGGTCAGCGTCGAGATGATCGAGGCCGTCGGGGAGCGCTACTGGTCGACGTACTTCGGCGCGCTGGACCGGCTGGTCAAGCCCGGCGGCCGGGTGGCGCTGCAGTCGATCACCATGCCGCACGACCGGCTCATGCTCTCGCGGCACTCGTACACCTGGATGCACAAGTACATCTTTCCCGGCGGGCTGCTGCCATCGATCACGGCGATCGAGAAGAACTTGGCCGAGAACACGGAGCTCCGGCTGGTCGAGCGACGCGACCTCGGCACCGACTACGCCGAGACGCTGCGGCAGTGGCGGGAGCGATTCGTCGAGCGGCGTTCCGACGTACTCGAGCTCGGTTTCGACGACACCTTCATTCGGATGTGGGAGTTCTACCTCGCCTACTGCGAGGCGGGTTTCCGGGTCCGCTACCTCGGCGTGAGCCAACTCGGCCTGGCCCGCTGAGTCAGCCCCCACCTCCTGGCACGAGGACGGTGCGAGCAGAGGTCAGCCGGATCTGCTGAGCCGCACCGTCGGTGAACATGGCACCCGGGATGTCCTGCCAGTCGCCGCCGGCCACGCGGAACTGCACCGACCAGACCAGCCGCGGCGACACCGACACCGCGCCGGACCGCTCGTACGGGTGTTGCACGTAGCCGGCGCACCCATCACGACCGCACGGCATACTCGCCGTGTAGTCACGACCCGGCCAGGTGTAGTCCGCACTCGTCCCGTCGCCGAACCTCCAGCGATAGGTGCGGACGTGTGCCCGCGCCGTCACCTGCTGCCCGAGCAGCGGGAAGGGCCGGAACACCTCATCCTGCGGCGTCACGACCGAGAAGATCACGGGCATGTGCACCAGGGCGTCGCCACTGGGCGGCTGGTGGTGCCAGACGCCCTCCGGGAGCAGCTTCTGCACCTGCTGACGGACCATCTCCGGCGAGATCTGCGGCTTCGGATCGATCACCGCGTAGTTCAAGCACTCCCCTGTTGCGGTCAGCGGCGCACCCCACGCCGCAGTCCCCACCCGCCGCCGCCACACCTTAGATAGTCGCCAATCATCTTGGGGCGTTCTGTTTCGCGCATCGCACCAGGCGGCACGAGCCGGGATGCACCCGCCCACACAGGGTCGTCCCACGCGCACTGGGTTTCGTTGATCACCCGATACTCGAATGCCGCCGGACTCACTCCCCCGGCCGAGTCGGTTCCACCACCCTTGAGGTATTCGGCTCCAGTGATTGTGAAGCTGCGGCCCGACCCCGAACTGCTCTTGTCTGCGGCTGCGGGGCTGGAGGAACCGATCGCGCCCAGAACAACCGCAGCTGACGAACACAGCTGCCACTCGAACGGCGAACGAGGATCGTCGCCCACTGAGACACCACCCATGTGCTCGGTTGGGATTGCTCATGCGTCGAGGTAGTCGAAGCTAATCAGGAGCCAGTGGGACCCGCTCCAGTAGAGCGTGCACACAAACCTCTGCCGCGGATAGGCCGGCCCACCGCCAGCAGGGTCCTCGCGGCTGTAGTAAGGATTTCCGTGCGGATCGGTGACCCGAAATGCAGTTGTCGAGACAGGAATCGAGACGCTGCCGGTCATGGTCTCGCGACTCATTCCGCCGTACTTCGGCGGCCCCTCTATCTTCGTCATGCCGCCCGAGAAGTGGTAGCCCTGGGCCTTCCGTTTGAGGATCGCATGAAAGAAGACCTCGCACTTGCCGCAGGTCGGATCGCTCACCGCTCGCAGAGGCCTGCCGTCCTGGTTGAGGTAGAGAACGTTGAGCGCATCGTTTGCACGCTCGGCCGCAGCAATAGCGCTTTGGGCGGTGGGCTTGGGCGGTGCCTTGGTGTGAGCCTTGGTCGGGGTGGGGCTGGCGGACGACTTCGATGGCAGGGGGCCTGCATAGGGCTTGTCGTCGTGCCCGCAGCCGACGACGGCGCCCAGCACCAGAGCGAGGCAGGGCGCCGCGAGTGGCAGGGATCGACGAAGCACCCGCGCATGGTGCCATATGCAATGACGACTGAATACCCGTCTATCCACAGGCCCAATGTTCATGATCATTGGGCCGGTCGGGAGCGAGGTTTGTGGTCGAAAGTCCAATCCACGCAGCGATTTGGCACTACGGGCGCTGTCGTACGGGGATGAGACGGTCCCGATCATGATGAAGGGAACTCTGCTTGCTGAGAGCCTGCGGATCGGTGTCAGCATCGAGATTGCCGGACTGATGGTGACCCGGCTGACCCGGGTCGACATGACCGGTTCGGCGACGAGCGACCAACCCGACGTGTGGACACTGCTCGAGTTCGAGGCCGAGGACGACGTGGCCGATCCACTGACCGACGCGCTCGCGCGGTCGCTTCTCGCTGAAGGCGGGTGGTACGCGGACTTCACCATCGGCGATCAGCACGTGGTCGTCTTCGCGGACCGGATCTTCCGCTACCGACGAGGCGATCAGGATGCCCGAGCCGAAGCCGAGGGTTACGGCAGGTCAGTAGGTGTGCCGCAACACCAGTTGGACTGGCCCAATTGACGAACTGACGGCCGGCGATCCATCAGGGTGGCCGTTGGATCGTGTAGCTGCCGTTGGGGTTGCGGGTGATGGTGGCTTGGCCTTCGTGGACTTGGCGGTGGTGGTGTCGGCAGAGCAGGGCGAGGTTGTCGAGGCTGGTGGGTCCGCCGTCGGCCCAGTGGGTGATGTGGTGGGCGTCGGTCCAGGGTGGGGGCCGGTCGCAGGTGGGGTGGATGCAGCCGTGGTCGCGGGCGGCGAGGGCGCGGCGCAGGCCGGGGCCGATGATGCGGGTGGCGCGGCCGGCGTCGAGGATGATGCTGGGTGCGGCGGTGAGGATGCGGCTGACGGCGGCGTCGCAGGCGATCCGGCGGGCGGTTTCGGCCGGGATCGGCCCGACCCAGTCCAGGTCCGCCCCGGACCCGCCGGTCGCGTCGGTTCGTCGTTGCAGGGTGGGGAGGTCGACGGTGACGGTGAGGTGCGGGCGTTCGCCGTTGCGGTCCGGCAGCCGGCCGCCGTCCAGCGCGGTCCGGGCGAGGGTGGTGAGCGCGTCGGCGCGGGCCTGCCCGGCGGTGCGGGTGTCGGCCGGGGTCCGGTCGGCGTTTCGGAGCGCCTCGACGGCGGTGATCAGCGCGGCGCCGGCGTCGGGGTCGAGCATCCCGGTGACGGCGATCATGCCGGCGAAGGTGGGGGACAGGGTCAGCCACCGCCCGGCGTGGCGGGCCTGCGCGTCGAGCAGGGTGCCGTCCGGGTTCAGGGCGTAGTCCAGCCGCCGCCCGACGACCGCGAGCCGGCCGGCGTCCAGGTCGCGGGCCGCGTCGAGCAGGATCTTCTCGGCGGCCGGCACCTGCGCGGCGGGCAGGTCCCGCACCGCCCGCGCGGCGACGGGCGGCGTGCCGGTAGCCGATCGCCCCGGCCGCCAGCGCCGCCGCCACATTGGGCAGCACCCGGTCCAGCGCCCGGGCGACCGCGACCCGCTGCGCGGCGTCGCGGGCCCCGATCCGGCACCGCCACCGCAGCCACGCCTGCGTCGAGGCGGCGCCGTCCACCCCGCACTCCCCGCGCCGGTCGAACTCGGCCAGCCGCCGCAACAGCTGCGCCTCCAGCCGGGCCGCGACCCGGGTCAGCGCCACCAGATCCGCACCCAACACCGCCCCGGGAAGATCGGACAATCCCTGCCCGTCGAGCCGGTCGAGCACCCGATCCAACGCCCCCACCCCGGACCCCACCTCATCATCGAACATACGTTCGATTCTAGCGTCTCGCACCGACGAAAGGCAGACCGCCAGAGCAGTTGTGGACAACTCTCAATCCGCAAGAGTCACCGGCTTGACCGGTGATGACCAATGCGGCAAGCTCCACCAAACGATCGTCACCTGTTTAACAGGTGACGCGCGCACGGCGATCACACTGGAAGGCGGAGCACGTGTCCGGCCGAGTCGTCCACTACGCCATCGCGGCCATACTCGTGCGCCTCGCCGACGAAGGCGCCCGGATCGCACTCACCCTCTTGGCCGTGCAACGCACCGGCAGCGCGGCAATCGGCGGTGTTCTGGTCGCAGCGCTGCTGGTGCCACACGTCGTCGCGGCTCCCGCCGTAGGTCTGCTGACGGACCGCGCCCGCCGGCCGCAACTCACCATCGCCACCGCGGCACTTGTCTTCGCGATGGCACTCGCAACCGCCGTAACCGCAACGGGCCACTGCCCGCTCGGCCTGATCATCGGCATCCTGGTGATCGGCGGCTGTGGCGGACCCGCACTCACCGGAGCGCTCAGCAGTCAGGTCTCCCGACTGGTCGATGCGACCATGCTGGACCGGGTATTCGGGCTCGACTCGCTGACCTACAACCTGTCCGGGATCCTGGGCCCGGCGGTAGCCGCCGTACTCAGTGGCCTAGCGTCACCGGCCCTCGCCACCTACGCCCTCGCCGGCGCTGCCGCCCTCGGCGCGGTCGGCATCGCGACCCTCCCCGCACCGAAAACGCGGTACGACGTCCAGCCCCGGCCCCACGCACTCGACGGGATCCGGGTGATGCTGCACGACAAGATCCTCGCCACCGTCACCATCGCCACCAGCGTCGGACAACTCGGGGCCGGCGCGCTGCCGGTCGTCGCGGCAGTCTTGGCCGTGCGGAGCCACGACGCCGCAGCAGCAGGCTGGCTCATGACGGCGTTCGCCGCCGGAGGCCTTGTCGGGTCACTTGCCTGGACCTGGCGGCCGGCATCCCCGGCCAACGCCGCTCGCGTCGTCATGGCTGGACTCGTCGGCGTCGGGATTCCGATCGCCGTTGCCGCCGGCTCGTCGTCGCTGCCGATGACCGCCGCGCTGCTCGCGGTATCGGGAATCTTCAACGGCCCGCTGTTCGGAGCACTACTCACCACTCGCCAGCTTCGTGCCCCAGAGGGACTACGCAGCCAGATCTTCACCCTCGGCGCCGGAGCGAAGATCACCGCCACTGCCGCAGGAGCAGCGTCAGCGGGTGTCATCGCCCACGCGTCGAGCCCGGCGCAACTGGTCGTCGTCGCCACCTTCCCGCTGCTCGCCGGGACTCTCGGGACCCTCAGGCTCCCCCGGCCAGAGCGGCGGTCTCCGCTGCGGACAGCGCGTGCCCGGAGATCCTGAGAGCGTCGATCGAGCCCTGCAGATCGAGTGGGATCGACTGTCAGCCCTCAGCCAATTCGGACAACGGGCGCCCGCGGGCCGCCAGGCTTCCTCCCCAGACCCTCCGCCTGCGAGGATCGGGGGACCCCGGGGTTCGTCATGTGAGGAGATCCGACGTGCGCGCAGTCGTCATCGACAAGCCAGGCTCGATCGACATCGCCGAGGTCCCGGACCCCGCGCCACGCGCCGACGAGGTCGTCATCGCCGTCCGCTCGTGCGGGATCTGCGGCACCGACCTGCACATCGTCGACGGCGAACTGCCGCCGACGCCGTACCCGATCATCCCCGGGCACGAATTCGCCGGGGAGATCGTCGCGGTCGGCGCCGAGGTGACCGACCTGCAGGCCGGAGACCGGGTCGCCGTCGAGCCGTCGCTGCCCTGCGGGCACTGCGACTTCTGCCGCGACGGCCGCGGAAACATCTGCGCCACGTGGGTCGCGATCGGGGTGACCGAGCCGGGCGGGTCCGCGGAATACGCCGCGATACAAGGAGCCAAGGCCTACAAGATCCCGGACGACATGTCCTGGTCGGCGGCGGCGCTGATCGAGCCGCTGTCCTGTGCCGTGCACGGCTACGACCGGCTGCCCCGCCGGCTCGACTCCCGCTACCTGATCTACGGCGCGGGCACGATGGGGCTCTTCATGCTGCAACTCGCCCATGGCGCCGGCGCCTCGTCGGTCGAGGTCGTCGACACCAATGCCGGCCGGCTGGATCTGGCCGCGCAGCTCGGTGCAAGCGCCACGGCCACCAACGCCGATGCTCTCGACCGGCCGGGCGGCTGGGAGGTCGTCATCGACGCCACCGGGGTCATCGCGGCGATCGAGGACGGGCTGACCCGGGTACGGCGAGGCGGCACGTTCCTGCAGTTCGGTGTCGCACCGACGGAGGCGACCGCGCGGTTTTCGCCGTACCGCGTCTACAACGAGGAGATCGACATCATCGGGTCGATGGCGGTGATCAACAGCTACCGGCGGGCGGTCGACCTGATGGCGGCGGGTGTCATCGACGCGGAGCGGATGGTGAGCGACGCATTCCCGCTGTCGGACTACGCCCGGGCCATCGACACCTTCCGGGCCGGTACCGGCCGGAAGCTGCAGATCCTGCCCAAGGGCTGACGACCCAGGGCGTGGACGGGCGCCGCACGCGCAGACGCCCCGCGCCGAGGATGATGGGGGTCAGCCTCGATGCGGGGCGCTGGCGACGGTTCGTTGCCGGACCGCCGGTTGCGTCTTCAGTGGAACCCAGATCCGCCTCCGACGCTCTTCGCAGAGGGGGTTACCCGCGACGACATCGGCCAAACGATGCGGGTCCCCAACACCGATCGAGACAACCCGATCGGGCGACCCCCGCCGAACGCCGCCACCGGCTGTCACCCGCGGTCGCGCAATATGCCGAGTGATCTGCGGTATTCGTACTCATCGATCTCGCCCCGGGCATAGCGCTGGGCCAGAACGCTCTCGGCGGAGGCGCCCGAACGCCACGATCCGTGAGTCCGCCGGCCATGGATGACCAGCCGGAAGATCAGGAAGGCGAGCAACCACCCCGGCCAGAAGAAGTGGACCCCGGAGTGCATCCAGGCCACGACGAGCAGGCCGGAGATCATCGCGACGATGAGCGTGTGCCGGGCCAGGCTCGGGTCGACCCGCCGCAAGGGGTTCCGGGGCGGCGGGGGTGGCGGCGGCCCGGGGTCGGGCGGGAGATCGGAGGTCAGCGGCCCCAATTCGTCCCGGTAGCGGGCGTCGTAGGCCGCCGCCAACCGCTCGTCGGCCTCCTCGAGGGTGAGCAACCCGTCGGCGGTGGCGGCGGACAGGATCTGGGCGACCCGCTCACGCTCGGCGTTGGACGCGCGGACGCGGTGGGGCCCGGCTGCGGGGGCAGCGGATTCCGGCGACATGGTGACTCCTCGACGGCGACTGACCGGGCGCGGTAGCAACCCTGCCTCGAGCATCCGCCCGGCGAGATCGGGTGTCATCGGATCGGGGAAGGCTCTCCGGCTACCGCGTCCGGCGTACGACGACCCCGTCGGCTGCTCCCGCAGACGCACCCCGACAGCAGCCACCGGACCGACGACATCCCGGCCGGCGCGGAACAGGCTTTCGGAGCAGTCATCAACCGACGAAACGGGAGCCACCAACCATGCGTGCCGACAACTCCGACTACGGGGCCGGCCACCGCGCCGGCCTCGACCTCGCGCGACGATCAGCCGACCGCAGTGGGTCACCAGTCCCTGCCGCGCGGGCGGTGCGGGCCAGCAAAATCTACGGTGCCGACGACACCGCCGTGCGAGCCCTCGACGCCGTGACCGTGGACTTCGCCGCCGGCCGTTTCACCGCCATCATGGGGCCGTCCGGTTCGGGGAAGTCGACGCTCATGCACTGCGTCGCGGGCCTCGACGACCTGACCTCGGGCCAGGTCTTCATCGGCGCAACCGAGCTCGGGTCGCTCTCCGACCGCGACCTGACACTGCTCCGTCGGGAGCGGGTCGGCTTCGTCTTCCAGTCCTTCAACCTGCTCCCGACGCTGTCCGCGCTGGAGAACATCACCCTCCCGCTACGCCTCGCCGGCGCGCCGGTCGACACCGACTGGCTCGCCGACATCGTCGACACCCTCGGTGTCGGGGATCGTCTGCACCACCTCCCGAGCCAGCTCTCCGGTGGACAGCAACAGCGGATCGCCATGGCCCGCGCCCTCATCACCCGGCCGCAGATCATCTTCGCCGACGAGCCCACCGGCAACCTCGACTCCCGCTCCGGAGGACAGGCACTCGATTTCATGTCCGCCGCGGTGCGCGATCTCGGCCAGACGCTGGTGATGGTCACCCACGATCCGGTCGCGGCGAGTTACGCCGATTCGGTGCTCTTCCTCGTCGACGGACACATCGTCGGCGAGATGGACTCACCGACGCAGCAGTCCGTGCTCGACCACATGAAGACCTTGGGGGACTGACGCATGCTCAGCATCAGCCTGCGCGGACTGTGGGCGCACAAACGCCGGCTCGTCGGCACCTTCCTCGCGGTGTTTCTCGGCGTCGCGTTTCTCTCGGGCACGCTCGTACTCGGCGACACTCTGCGGGCGAACATCGACAGCTTCCTCGCCACCTCCAATCAGGGCACCGATGCGGTGATCCGCAACTCCACCTCGGTCGGCACCGGTCCCGCGACGGCGCGCGGACTGATCCCGCAGTCGATCGTCGACCGGGTACGCCGGGTCGACGGTGTCGCCGATGCTGCCCCGGCCGTGCAGGGCGAAGGGGAGCTGGTCCGTCCCGACGGCACGGCGGTCACCGGAAAAGGCCCGCGCCAGGCGGGAAACTGGATCACCGACGCCGCCCTCAACCCGTACCGCCTCGTCCAGGGTCGCCCGCCGCGTACCGCCCATGAGGTCGTCATCAACCGCGGCGCCGCCCAGGACGGCGGTCTGCGGATCGGCGAGCGCATCCACGTGCTGACGCCGCAGTCGGTGCCGGTGCGCGTGGTCGGCATCGCGACATTCGGCTCGCAGGACGGATTCGGCGGAGCGAGCTACGCCGCCTTCACCCTCGCCGGCGCGCAGGAATTCATCACCAAGCAGGCCGACCGGGTCAGCACCATCTCGGTCCGCGCCGCTCCCGGTGTGTCCCAGGCAGAGCTGGTACGCCGTATCCGCCCGGTGCTCCCGCCCGGTGCCGAAGCGATCAGCGGCTCGCAGCTGACCAGCGAAAACGTCGCCAGCGTCGACACCTCGTTCCTCAACGTCTTCCGCACCCTGTTGACCGTCTTCGCGGGGATCGCGCTCGCCGTCGCCACCTTCAGCATCCACAACACGTTCTCGATCATCGCCGCCCAACGGACCCGCGAATCGGCGCTGCTCCGCGCCATCGGCGCGTCACGCCGGCAGATCCTCGGATCGGTCATCGTCGAGGCGTGCACCGTCGGGCTCTTCGCGTCGGTCGCCGGGCTGGGCGGCGGACTCGGCATCGCCTGGCTGCTGAAGAACGCCTTCGCCGGTCTCGGCTTCGCCCTGCCCGCGAGCGGTCTGACCGTCACCGGCGGCACGCTGGCCGTCGGCGTTCCGGTCGGCGTCCTCGTCACCGTGCTCGCCGGCCTCGGTCCCGCCTTGAAGGCGTCCCGGGTACCGCCGTTGGCGGCGCTGCGCGAGGTCACCGCCGATGGGGCTGTCGTGGGCAGATCCCGTGTCGTCACAGGGCTGGCGCTCGGCGCGGCCGGTCTGGCCTGCGTCGCCGTCGCGTTGTCGTCGTCGACCGCCGTGCTGACCTTCGCCGGAACCGGCGGTGTGCTGCTGCTCGCGGCGATGGTGGTCCTCGGCCCGACCGTCGCCCGGCCGCTGGTCGTCGTACTCGGCGCTCCGGTCGCAGCACTGCGCGGCATGACGGGCCAACTGGCCCGGCAGAACGCCATGCGCAGCCCGCGGCGTACGGCGGGTGCGGCGACCGCACTGATGGTCGGCATCGCCGTCGTCACGCTCTTCACCGTGTTCGCGGCATCGGTCCGTGCATCGATCGACGACAACGTGTCCAAGACGTTCGGCGGCGACCTCGTCGTCGACGACTCCACGCCGGGCGGCGGGGGCAACCTCAGCCCACAACTCGCCACCGCCGTCGCGAAGCTCCCCGTCGTGAGTAACGCGGCCGGTCTCGGGTCGGCCACCGTGACCATCGACGGAAAGAGCAGCGGTGTCGGAGTTGCGGACCCGGTGGCTCTGGCCCGCGTACTCGACCTGGGTGTGGACGCCGGTTCGGTGCAGAGGTTGGGCGATCACCGGGTCGCGGTCTCCACAAAGACCGCCACAGACAACCACTGGCGGCTCGGAACCCCGATCCGCGTTGGCTTCGCGGACGGCCACACCGACGTGATGCCGGTCGGAGCTCTCTTCGGCAACCGGGACGTCGTCGGCGGCGACGTCCTCCTGCCGCGGGCCGCCTGGGTGCCGCACGCGGTACAGGACGACGACTCGACCGTCTTCGTCGCGCTGAAACCCGGCGTCGGCATCGCCGCCGGGCGCGCCGCGGTCACCGCGGTCACGTCGAGCCTCGGTAGTCCGACGGTGCAGGATCGGGCGCAGTACATCGATGCGCAGGCCAAGGGTGTGAGCACGCTGCTCACGCTGGTCTACGTGATGCTGGTGCTGGCAATCATCATCGCGCTGATGGGGATCGCCAACACGACCTCACTCTCGGTCCACGAGCGGACCCGCGAACTCGGGCTGCTCCGCGCGGTCGGGCAGACCCGCAGTCAGGTGCGCGCGATGGTCCGGTGGGAGTCGGTCATCACCGCGGTGCTCGGCACCGTCGGCGGTCTCGCGCTCGGGGTGTTCCTCGGCTGGGTGGTGGTCGACGCGGCCGCGTCGGCGGGCATCGGCTCGTTCGCGGCACCACCCGGGCAGCTGGTGATCGTGCTTCTGGTCGGGGCGCTCGCCGGACTTCTGGCCGGGCTGCGGCCGGCTCGTCAGGCGGCCCGCATGCCGACCATCCGCGCCATCACCGCGGAATGACCGTGCCTCCGTCAGCGGCCGGCGGCGTAGCCCTGCATGCCGCGCGGGTTGGCCGCCGCGCGCAGGACTCCGCTCGCCGGGTCGCGGGACACGGCCGACAGCCGGCCCAGGGTCCACGGGTCGGAGACGGTGACCCGGTGACCGCGGCGGCGGAGGTCGGCGAGCACCTCGTCGCCGAGCCCCGGCTCGACCACCACCTCGCCCGGCTCCGAGTTGCGCGGGAAGAACGACGACGGGAAGGACGTCGTGTGCCAGGCGGGGGCATCGATGGCGGCCTGCAGGTCGAGGCCGCCGGCGATGTGGGCCAGCAGGAAACACAGCTGCCACTGGTCCTGCTGGTCGCCGCCCGGAGTCCCGAACGCGAGCACCGGGACACCGTCGCGCACCGCGAGCGTCGGGGAGAGCGTCGTGCGGGGCCGCTTGCCCGGGGCGAGCGAGTTGGGCAGCCCCTCCTCGAGCCAGAACATCTGGGCCCTGGTGCCGAGCGGGAAACCGAGCCCCGGCACGACGGGCGAGCTCTGCAGCCAGCCGCCGCTCGGCGTGGCCGAGATGATGTTGCCGTCCCGGTCGACGACGTCGACGTGGCAGGTGTCGCCACGGGTGAAGCCGGTGCGCTCGACGGTGGGCTCGCCGACCCCGCCGCCGGCGATCTCCTCGCCGATCGGGCCGCCGACGATCGTCGGCAGCCGCGGCGTGCGCCCGTCCGGCGATCCCGGGCGAAGGTCGAACGACGCCTGCTCGCCGACCAGCCCGCGTCGCTCTCCGGCGTAGGCCGCCGACAACAGGGTGTGCAGCGGTACGTCGGGGACGTCGCCGTACCACGCCTCCCGATCGGCGAAGGCAAGCTTCGCGGACTCGATCGCGGTGTGCACGAGTTCGGCGGACAGGTACGGTGCCTCCACGCCGTCGAGCAGTGCCAACTGCTGCAGCAGCACCGGCGCCTGGCTCCACGCACCGGCCTTGCAGATCGACAGGCCGCGCCAGTCGACCGACACCGCCGGCTCGTAGGACGCCTGCCAGTCGGCCATGTCCTGTCCGGTAAGCACACCCGCGTGACGGGTCCCGGAGTTGTCCATCACCTCGGTACGGGCGAAGGAGTCGATCGCTTCGGCGACGAAGCCGGCGTACCAAGCCTGTCGGGCCGCCTCGATCTGCGCCTCGCGCCCACTGCCGGCGGCGTCGGCCTCGTCGAGCAGCCGCCGGTAGGTGGCGGCGAGCGCCTTGTTGACGAACAGCTCACCGGGAGCCGGCGGGCGCCCCCCGGGCAGCCAGACCTCGGCGGAGGTCGGCCAATGGGCGGTGAACATCTCACCGACCCCGGCGGCCGTGCCGGCGACCCGCGGAGTGAGCGGATGGCCCTGCTCGGCGTAGTCGATCGCAAAGCGGAGTACGTCGCCCAGTCGCTTGGTGCCGTGATCACGCAGCAGCGTGAGCCAGCCGCCGACCGCGCCGGGGACGGTCGCGGCGAGGAAGCCGGTGCCCGGGACGAGGTCGAGGCCGAGACCTCGGTAGTGATCGATCGTGGCGGCCGCCGGAGCGACGCCCTGCCCGCACAGCACCTGCGGAGTCGGGTCGGACGCGGTCGCGAAGATCGCCGGCACCTCGCCGCCGGGGCCGTTGAGGTGGGGTTCGACGACGTGCAGCGCGAAGCCGGCGGCCACCGCGGCGTCGAAGGCGTTGCCGCCGTCCTCCAGCACGGCCATTCCGGCCGCTGTCGCCAGCCAGTGGGTGGAGGCGACCATCCCGAACGTGCCGGCGAGCTCCGGTCTCGTGGTGAACACAGTCGCGTCCCTTCGCTCCCGCGTCGACGGGAGGTCCTCGTTCCGACGTGTCACCGAGCAGGCTAGTCCGTGGCCCGGACCGCCCGATCAGCCCACCGCGGCCCGGTCGACGATCGCTCGACTGTCCACTGTGGACGGAAGGCTGCCGAAGACGTGTCCCCAGTCGCCGTCCAGCCGGCTGGCGCAGAAGGCATCCGCGACGTAGGCGGGAGCGTTGCGAACCAGCAGCGAACCCTGCAGACACAGGGCCATCAGCTCGGCGATCCGCCGGGCCCGCAGGTCCATCGCGTCCGCGGTCGCGATCTCGTCCCGGACGACCTTGACGGCCGTGTCCAGACGCCGGTCCGCACCGGCCGCCGCATCGAGCTCGGCGAGGAACGCGTCGACCGAGTCGGGCTGGCGGGCCATGGCACGCACCAGGTCGAGCGCGATGACGTTGCCGGAACCTTCCCAGATCGAATTGAGCGGAGCCTCGCGATACAGCCGGGGCATCCCGCTCTCCTCGACGTAACCGTTACCGCCCAGGCATTCCAGCGCCTCGGCGGTGACCGCGGCCGTCCGCTTGCAGACCCAGAACTTGCCCACCGCGGTGGCGATCCGGCCGAAGGCCTGGTCGTTGGCGTCGAACGCCGCGGCGAGCCGGACGAAGGTCGCGGTCGCGGCCTCCGCCTCGAGCGCCAGATCTGCCAGCACGGCACGCATCAGTGGCTGATCGCGCAGCACGGTGCCGAACACCCGGCGGTACGTCGCGTGGTGCACGGCCTGGGTGACCGCCTGCCGCATCGTGGCCGCGCTTCCGGTGACGCAATCGAGCCTGGTCATCGTGACCATTTCGATGATGGTGCGGACGCCGCGGCCCTCCTCGCCGACCCGCCAGGCGACCGTGTCGTCGAACTCGACCTCGCTCGAGGCGTTGGACCGGTTACCGAGCTTGTCCTTGAGCCGGTGGATCCGGAAGACGTTGCGGTGTCCGTCCGGCAGCACCCGCGGGATGACGAAGCAGGTGAGTCCGGCCGGCGCGCGGGCCAGCACCAGGAAGATGTCGCACATCGGCGCGGAGCAGAACCACTTGTGCCCGGTCAGCCGCCAACTGCCGTCGGCGGTCTCGGTCGCCGTGGTCGTATTGGCGCGTACGTCGGACCCGCCCTGCTTCTCGGTCATCGCCATGCCGGCCAGTAGGCCGGCCTTCTCGGCGGCCGGTCGCAGGCCCGGGTCGTAGTCCGTCGCCGTCAGCCCGGGCTGATACGCCGCGGCCAGTTCGGGCTGGGCATGTAGCGCCGGCACCGCCGCGTAGGTCATCGAGATCGGACAGCCGTGGCCGGCCTCGACCTGCGTCCACAGGTAGAAGCCGACGGCCCGGCGGACGTGCGCGTGCCGCTCCGACGACGCCCACGGCGCACCCTGCAGGCCGTGCTCGACCGCGACCGCCATGAGCCGGTGCCACGACGGGTGGAACTCGACCTCGTCGATCCGGTGACCGAAGCGGTCGTGGGTGCGCAGCACCGGCGGGCTCGCATTGGCCTCGAAGCCCCAGCGCTGCGCCTCTTCGGTGGCGGCCAGCCGACCGAGCTCCTCGATCCGGGCATCGGATCCCCCGTGCCGCCCGAGGCTCTCCACCAGGGCGTCGTCGCCGAAGTAGAGGTCGTGATCGATCAGGGGAGGCGGCTGGTTGGTCACCTCATGGGTGTCCGGCACGGCCGGGCTCGGCTCAGGCCCGGTCGCTGGCGAAGCAGGTGCGGTCGCGTCCGGCGGCCTTCGCGCGGTAGAGGGCGACGTCGGCGCTCGCGAGCAGCTCGGTCAGGTCCGTGCCGTCGGTGTCGAACATCGCGACGCCGATCGACACCGTCACCTGAACCGGGTCGACGCCGGCCGGGGCGACCACGAGGGCGGCGATGCGGTCCCGCACCCGCTCGGCGACCACGTGGGCGCGGACGAGGTCGGCGTCGGTGAGGAAGAGCACGAACTCCTCGCCGCCGAACCGCCCGGCGACGTCGTAGGTACGCACCTCTTCCTGGATCGCGGTGGCGATCGCCTTGAGCATCTGGTCGCCGACGAGGTGTCCGTAGGTGTCGTTGACCAGCTTGAAGTGGTCGATGTCGAGGAGCAGGACCGCCAACGATTCGTCGGTGCGGGCGGCATGGGCGATTTGTCGTTCGGCCTCGCGGTTCCACGCCGCGGCGTTGAGCAGTCCGGTCTTGGCGTCCGTCCGCGCCTCCGAACGCAGCTGCTCGTGCAACACGCTGCGCTGGAGCAGCAGGAACGGCGGCAGCGCGACCGGGACGATGGCCGCGCTCACCGACGCCAGGATCGCGACGACCACGCCGGAGGTGACCTCGACCAGTTCGAGCTTGCGGGTCTCCCGATCGAAGAGGAACTGGCGCAGCGTCGCCTCGGGCGACATCATCCGGACGGCGACCACCACGAGGACCGTGTTGACCAGGGAGTAGACCGCCCCGGCGAGCAGCATGATCCCGACCATCTCGGCCGGGCGCTGCGCGAGGAGAGTCCAGGACAAACGCCCGTGCGCCAGATGCTGGAACACCAGCGCCGCAGCGGCGTAGGACAGCCCAATCGCCGCTACGCTGAACAGTCGGCGGTAGGGCGCCGTACGGCGAACCAGAAATTGTTGCGCAATCGTCAATGGTATCGGCGCCAGAAGCACATAAAGTGGCGGGAGCAGGAACGCCATGGGCAACGCCCACGCCGCCTCCAGATCGGTGAACAATCCGGTCGGCTCACCGCTTCGCCGCAGGGCCTCGAGAGTCAGTACTGCACACCCGAGCAGGGTGAAGAACAGGACGATGTCGTGCAGCGCCAACGATGTGTGGGTCGCGTAATGGGCGACGACCAGAACAGCGACGACTTCGACGGCGAAGAGGTATGCCCGAAAGCTCCTCGGTGTCTGCCAGACGGCCCAATCCCTCATCCGCCGGAAGGCGCCGAGCGACGCCACCGGCAGGGTTGAACCGTGAGACACCCGTCGCCTCCCGTCGTCGAAGAAGTCACACTGAGCAGTAGCGCGTGTTGGCTACAGCCAGTAGTAGCACCGCTCAGTCTAGGTCACAACGGCCGAGCCACGGCCATGTCTCACGACAAAGACAGCGTCGCATGGGGGAATCCGTTGTTTGCTCGATAGCTTTCAACTGCATCCGCAGCGAAAACCGTCTCGTGCGTCCAACTCTCGGACATCTACGGGGTGAAAGACCGCAATGCGACTAGACCTCCGATCTATCACTCCGTTCCTGAAAGGAGACATCATGCGTGGTTGGCACTGGACTCGCTAGATCAGATCGATAACTCTGCGTCCCTGATACGTCGACATCTTTGAGACCCAAAAGGAGGAACCATGCGCGGCTGGCACTGGACTCGGTAAATCGGCACCACAATCCCGCTAGTAACACGGGGAACAGGAGGAACATCATGCGCGGCTGGCACTGGACCCGCTAAATCGGTCTCGACGATCACTAACGGAACAACCGGACAGGAGGCACACCATGCGTGGATGGCACTGGACCCGCTAAGAGGACGACTGACCCTCTGCACCTGATACATCGGCGTGCGTGATACGTCGAAAAATCCACTATGCGAAGGAGAAACCCATGCGTGGATGGCACTGGACCCGCTGACCCGACCGTCGACCCGACTAGATCAGGGCCAGCTCCGAACGGAGCAGGTCCAACCCCATTGACCCGAGATCGAGCGCAGCAGCATGAAAGGCCTTCACATCGAACCGGTCCCCGTGCCGACGCTCCGCGTCGTCACGAGCGGCGAGCCACAGGCGTTCGCCGACCTTGTAGCACGGTGCCTGGGCCGGCCAACCGAGGTAGCGGTCGAGTTCGTCCCGTAGGTAGGCGTCGTCCATGCTGCAGTGGAGGCGGAGAAACTCCAGACCCAACTCGGGCGTCCATCGCTCTCCATCATGGAAGCCGACACCCATCGGGATCGGCAGCTCAAGATGCATCCCGATGTCGACGATCACGCGTGCTGCCCGGAACGCCTGGGCATCGAGCATCCCCAACCGATCGCCGGGGTCGTCGAGGAACCCCAGATCGGCCATCAGCCGCTCGGCGTAGAGCGCCCAACCCTCACCGTGCGCAGGAACCCAGCACAGCATCCGCCGGTAGCGGTTGAGCTTGTCCGCCCGATAGGCGGTCTGGGCGACCTGCAGGTGGTGTCCCGGGACACCCTCGTGGAAGACCGTGGTCGTCTCGCGCCAGGTGGTGAAGGACTCGACCCCCTTCGGCACCGCCCACCACATGCGTCCCGGCCGGGTGAAGTCTTCACTCGGGCCGGTGTAGTAGATCCCGCCGTCATGCGTCGGGGCGATGCGGCATTCCAGACGGCGTACCGGCGCCGGGATGTCGAAATGGACGTCGGCCAGCGCATCCACCGCCCGGTCGGATACCTGCTGCATCCAGTCGCGCAGCGCCGCCGGGTCGGCCATCTGCCGGGCCGGATCAGCGTCGAGCACCGACACCGCGCCGGCGACGTCGGCGTCCATGGCGATCCGACCGGCGACCTCGACCATCTCCGCGTCGATCCGGGCGAGTTCCTCCCAGCCCCAGGCGTAGGTCTCGTCCAGGTCGATCGTGCTGCCGGTGAAATACGCCGACCACAGCGCATAGCGATCGCGGCCCACCGCGTCGCGGTCGGTGGCCTGCTCGATCAGCGTCTCGGTGAGAAACCGGCCGAAGCCGTCCATCGCCTCCGCCGCCGCCGTCGCGGAGTCCTCCAACGCCGAGCGCAGTGCGCCGTCGGTGCCGGATCGGGCGACCAGGTCGGCGAAGAAACCGGCCCCCGTCGCACCGGACCATCGGGCGCACTGCTCGGCGCAGCGCTCCACCTGGCGCCGGGCCGCCACCCGGCCGTCGGCCGCGGACGCCTGCAGGCTGGCCCGGTATCCGGTCAGGGCGGCGGGCACGGCGGCGAGCCGGGTGGCGATCGTCGCCCACGCGTCGGCGCCGTCGGTGTCCATCAGGTCGAAGACCTGGCGCATCATCTGCAGCGGACTGGCCGTGACGTTGAGATCGCTGGTGAACAACCCGGCGTCGGCGATCTCGACCTCCCGGCCGAGCCGCTCGGCCAGCAACTCGCGGGCGACCCGCCCGTCGTCCGTCGTCTCCGGTACGTCGGCAAGCTCGCGCAAAGTCGCCCGGGCCAGGTCGGCGCGCGCGGCGAACCCGTCCGGGCTGTAGTCGGTCATCTCGGCGTCGTGTCCCGGGACGCCGACGTAGGTGGCGACGCACGGGTCGAGCGCGGCATAGGCGTCGACGTAGCGATCGGCGATCTGGTCGGAGCGACCGGCTGGGCGGGTCATTTTGCGAACCTACCGGCCGACCCAGAAGTGCCCACAGCGGCGCCGGTCCGGTGCACCGCTCAGGTCGGCCACCCGGTCGGCATCACCAACGGCCCCGCGGCGGGCAGTCCGATCCCGGCCGCGAGGTCGGAGAAACGTCCCCATGCCTCGAGGCGTACGGCGGCCGCGGACGGGTCCTCGCTGGACTGTGCCGGCCGGAGCCGGTCGACCGGTGACAGGTGCGGGAAGACCCGGATGTCGACGGTGTCGTCCCGCGGGGCCAGCCCGGCCCTGCGCCGGGCCAACTCCATCGCCGCCGAGAGGCCACCGAAGTCGTCGATCAGCCGGTGCTCGCGGGCGTCGGCGCCGGTCCACACCCGGCCGCGGGCGACGTCGTGCACGTGTTCCCTGGACAACCCCCGGTCGGCGGCGACCTTGGCGGTGAAGTCGTCGTAGACCCGGTCGAGCCACCGTTCGAGCAGTGCCACCTGGCTCTCGTCGTAGCGCCGACGGCCGGAGAACATGAGCGCGTTGGCGCCCTCGGCCACGGGGTCGCCGCCGATCCCGATCCGGGACAACAACCCCTCCAGGACGGCCTTCCCGCCGAAGACGCCGATCGAACCGGTCAAGGTCGTCGGCTGCGCGAGCACCGTGTCGGCGGCCATCGCCACGAAGTAGCCACCGGACCCGGCCACCTCCCCCATCGACACGATGACCGGCTTGCCGGCCCGGCGGGCCAGCACGACCTCGCGCCGGATCGTGTCGGACGCGACGTAGGAGCCTCCGCGGCTGTCGACCCGGAACACGATCGCCTTCACGTCGGCATCGGCGACCGCCGACCGGAAGGCCGCGCTGACCGTGTTGGACCCCATCGACGTGCCGCCGAACGGGCCGCGACCGCTGCGCCCGACCCGGATGCCGCCGGTGCCGTAGATGAGCGCGACCTTCGCCCCGGCCCGACCGGCGACCCGGTTGGAGAGCGCCGCTGTGGCGGAGTGCCGGTAACGGCCGACGAAACGCAGCCGCATCGTTCCGCCGACGCGACGGCGTACCGCCTCGTAGACCTCGTCGCGGTAGCCGACGTGATCGACGAGGCCGGCGCTCTGCGCATCGGCGGCCGACAGGGGACTTTGATCGATGAGCTCGCGCACCCGCTCGGGCGTGAGGCTGCGGCCCTCCGCGACCCCCTCGACGAGTTGCTCGGCGATCGACGTGATCAGTCGGGTCACCGCCTCGCGGTGGGCCGGCGTCATCGACCGCTCGGTGAAGGTGTTGGCGGCGTTCTTGTACTCGTAACGCTGCCCGAGCTCGACGTCGATCCCGGCCCGGTCCAGCGCGTCGCGCAGGAAGGTGGTGACGGTGCCGACGCCGGTCAGGCACAGGTCGCCGGACTCCTGGATCCACACCTCGTCGCATGCCGACGCGAGGTAGTAGCCCACGCTGCCCGGACCGAACTCGCCGAACGTTTCGGCCCACGCGACGACCGGCTTGCCGGTGCGGGAGAAGCGCGCGAACACCGCGCGCAACTCCTGGGCCAGCGCCATGCCGAACGGCGAGCCGCCGAGCTTGACGATCACGGCGTGCACGTCGGGATCGGTCTCGGCCCGCCGGAGGCCGTCGATGATGTCGTCGAGTCTGGGACGTCGACGGGACCGGGCCGCGGACAGCGGATCCCGTGGTGGTTCGACCAGCAACGGTTCGGTCAGGTCGAGCTCGAGCACAAGCGGCTCGGTCGGACGGACGCGATGGACGAGGGCCCGGGGGTCACGCTGCATACGGCCACCCTCTCACCGGACCGCCCGCCGGTGCACGCGCTCACCCCCACCTCCCGCGTCGCCATCGAATGATCGCGACGTCCCCTCCCATGATCGTGATCGGATTCCGTCGGCGTTTCGCGGCTTTTTCCGATCACGATCATGGGAGTCGGGGACGGGGTTGCCAGCGGGCGCGGGGCGGGCGGAGCGGCGTACGGGCGCTCCGACCGGCGTTCGGCGAAAACGATCTAGGCTGTTGAGGTGTCAGTGCGCGTCACCTCTCCGGCCGATATCGAACGGCGGCGTGCGCTCATCCGCATGAAGGCGGTCGCCGGCGGACTGCTCGTCTTCGCCGCCGTTGTGTGGCTGCTCTGTGTGACCGTATTCTCCGGGCACGGCGCCTGGGTCGGTTACGTGCAGGCCACGGCCGAGGCGTCGATGGTCGGTGCGCTGGCCGACTGGTTCGCCGTCACCGCGCTGTTCCGGCGCCCGCTCGGGCTGCCGATCCCGCACACCGCGATCCTGCCCCGCAAGAAGGACCAGCTCGGCGCCGGACTCGGCGAATTCGTCCAGACCAACTTCCTGTCCGCCGACGTGGTCTCGGAGAAGTTGCACTCGATCGGGCCGGCCCGCCGGCTCGGCGAGTGGCTCGCCGACCCCGAGCACGCCCGCCGGATCGGCGACGCCGTCGGCGCCACCGTCGGGGGCGCGGCCGAGGTGTTGCGCGACGACGACGTCCAGGCCGGGTTCGAGCAGGTGCTGCTGGCGCGGCTGCGGGCGGCGCCGAAGGCGCCGTTCCTCGGCCGGCTCGTCGACATCGCGGCGGAGGGCGGGCACGACCAGCGGCTGCTCGTCGCCGGCGTCGAGGGCCTCCGCCGCTTCCTGGAGGACAACCGGGCCGTACTGCGCGATCGGCTCGGCCGCGAGTCACCGAACTGGGTGCCCGAGAAGCTGGACGACGTCGTGTTCCACCGGGCATTCGCCGCGCTGCAGCATTTCCTGGAGGAGATCGAGACCGACCCCGACCATCCGCTGCGCAAGGATGCGACCGTCAAGATCCGCGATCTGGCGGAGCGGCTGCGTACCGACCCGGACATGGAGAAGCGGCTCGACAAGGCGATCGGGCAGGTCCTCGACAGCAGCGCCGTACGCGGGCTGGCGGCGTCACTGTGGTCGACGGCCAAGCGCAACCTGATCGCAATGTCGGCCGATCCCGACTCCGAGCTGCGGCACCGGATGGAGGCGACGATCGTCTCGCTGGGCAAGTCGATGCGCGACGATCCGGCGTTGCAGGAGAAGGTGGACCGTTGGATCGACGAGGCGGTGCGCTACGTCGTCCACACCTACCAGGCCGACATCGCCGACCTCGTCACCGGCACGGTCGCCCGGTGGGACGCCGACGAGGCGAGCCACCGGATCGAGTTGCAGGTCGGGCGCGACCTGCAGTTCATCCGGGTCAACGGCACCGTGGTCGGCGGGCTCGCCGGGCTGCTCATCTACACGGTCGCGCAGCTGATCCACTGACGGCCGACAGGAGCCCGCTCGTTCAGTGGGTGTGGTCGTGCCGACCGAGGGACTCCGCCGGGGTCGCACCGGGGCGGGTCCACTGCGGCACGGGGCGGCTGGTCGGCCCCCAGGTGTCGTTCCCGTCCGCATCCGAGCGCCAGTACCAGCACGGGCCGCCCCCTTCGGGCCAGCCCTCCGGCTTGTCCTCCCACGCCTCGCCGCGGCCGTACGGCGTCATGTCGAGCAGACCGAAGGACCCCATGAACGACTCGTTACCCCGGTCCGTCGTGGAGTAGGTGAAGAACACGCGGTCGCCGTCGCGCAGATAGCAGGCGAGGGAACCCATGCTGTCGCCGACCGGCGCGGCCACGTCGCGCACCGAGTACCAGGGCTGGGTGTAGCCCATGAACTCGACGAAGGAGGCCACCTCGTCCCAACGGCCCGTGGTCACGACGGCGAACGAGACACCGCGGGCGTTGAGGTAGACGGCGTCCTTCAGCTGCCAGGCCGCGAGCGTGCAGCCCTCGCACTGCCCCTGGTGCGGCGCGCCGTCGTACCACATGTGCTTGTAGACCACGAGCTCGTCGCGGCCCTCGAACAGGTCGAGGAACGGGACCGGGCCGCCCGGTCCGACGACCTCGACCGTCCCGTCGAACTCCACCATCGGCAGCCCGCGGCGGGCCGCGGCGAGGGCGTCACCCGCACGGGTGTGGGCCTTCTCGCGGACCAGAAGCTCGTCCCGGGCGGTCTGCCAGGTGGCGAGGTCAACGACGGGCGGGCGGCCGCGCAGCGCGGTGGTCCGGTCGTCCGGCGTGGTCGTCATGGTGTCCTCCGTGGTGTCTCGTGCCGAGCAGCGTCATACGACGGTCGACAGAACAGACTCGCGACCCGGGCGGAACTCATCGCGGCAGGGCTACCAGCCCGACTCGGTGACCGGTGCACGGTCGCGCAGCGGCTCCCACCACGACCGGTGGTCGACGTACCACTCCACGGTCTGGTCGATCCCCTGCTCGAAGGGCACCGCGGGCGACCAGCCGAGACTGCGCAGGCGCGAGCTGTCCAGCAGGTAGCGGCGGTCATGGCCCGGTCGGTCGGGCACCGTACGGCGCAGATCGGCCGGCTTGTCGAGCAGGGCCAGCACCGCGTCGGCGAGCTGGGTGATGGTGCGTTCTTCACCCGAGCCGATGTTGTAGGTCTCGCCGATCGTGCCCCGCTGCAGTACGACGTCGATGGCCGCGCAGTGGTCGGAGACGTGCAGCCACTCGCGGCGATGGTCGGCGCTGGTGTAGATCGGCAGCGGCCGGTCGTCGAGGGCGTGGGAGATGAAAAGCGGAAGCACCTTCTCGGGGAACTGGTACGGCCCGTAGTTGTTGCTGCAGATGCTGATCGTCACGGGCAGCCCGTAGGTCTCGTGATAGGCCCGGGCGATGTGGTCGGCCCCGGCCTTCGAGGCGTTGTACGGCGTACGCGGGCGGTACGGCGAGTCCTCGGTGAAGCGGCCCGGGTCGTCGAGCGCGAGGTCGCCGTAGACCTCACAGGTGGAAACGTGATGGAACCGCGCGATCCCGACCCGCCGGGCGGCCTCGAGGAGGGCCTGGGTGCCGAGCACGTTGGTCCGCAAGAACCGGGCCGGGTCGAGTACGGCGAGGCTGTTGTGCGACTCGGCGGCGAAGTTGACGATCGTCTCGATCCGGTGGGTGCGCAGCGCCTCCTCGACCGCCTCGAGGTCGCCGATGTCGGCGCGCACGAACGGGACCCGGTCGCGGACCGACGCCAGGTTGGACTCCGACGCGGCGTAGGTCAGGGCGTCGAGCGCGACCACCGAGTCGCCGGGGTGGTCGGCCAGCCAGTGCCGGACGAAGTTGGTGCCGATGAACCCGGCCGCGCCGGTGACCAGGAGCCTCACAGTCCGCAACGCTACCGCTGCGCGCCAATCGGCCCGGACCGCTGCAGCCTCGATCTGCGCGGCGCCGTACCGTCGAGGCGTGTTGCGCGCGCTCCGTACCCGCCGCTACGTCGTGCTGTTGATCATCGCGATCTTCGTGGCCGGCGGATGCTTCGCGGCCGGCGTATGGCAGGTGCACCGCTACGGGTGGAAGCACTCGGCCAACACCGCGCTGGACCGCGACGCCGCCGACGCCACGACGCCGGCCAGCGACCTGCTCGCGCCGGGACGGCCGGTCGGCAAGGACCTGCAGTTCCGGACGGTGACGGCCCGTGGGCGCTACGACGTCGGCGGGCAGCTGCTCGTCCGGCAGCGGGAGGTCAACGACGGCCCGGCGTTCCTGGTCGTGACGCCGCTGCGCACCGACGCCGGGCCCACCCTGCTCGTGGTGCGGGGGTGGGTGGCGATGACCGGAGCGGCCGCCCGCACCCCCGCCGTGCCCGCACCACCGACCGGCGAGGTCGCCGTCACCGCGCGGATCTATCCGAGCGAGCCGGCCGGCCGTACCCGGGGCATCCCGGCCGGCCAGATCGAGCGCATCGACACGACGGTGATCGCCCGCCGGCTCGGCGTTCCGACGTACGGCGGCTACGCGGAGCTGATCTCGCAGACCCCGACGACTCCCAAGCTCGCCGTCCTCCCGGGACCGGACCTGTCCAACCCGGCCGGCGGCGCGAGCGAGCCGCAGCACCTGGCGTATGTGTTCCAGTGGTTCCTGTTCGGGCTCCTGGCCCTCGTGGCGCCGTTCCTGCTGGCCCGCCTCGAGGTCCGGCGCGGCGAACAGGCGCCCCGACAGATCGCCGCACCCGTCGCGAACCACACCCCGACCACCTGACCCGCCACCGCCGTACGCCGCGCCGTTCCGCGCCCCATTCCGCGCCCCATTCCGCGCCCCCATTCCGCTTGAACGTGACGTTCAAGCGATCTAGCCGCCTCAACGTCACGTTGATGCGGAATGGTGCGCGCGGAAGACGCGGGGTGCGGGCGCGCCCGCCCATTCGGCTTGAACGTCACGTTCAAGCCTTCTAGCGGCATGAACGTCACGTTCATGCCGAATGACGGTCGGGTCGCGGGTCGCGATGGGGCCGCAGGCCTTGTCATCCGGTCAACATCGTGCGCCGTACTCGCATCTACGGGGCAGATCGGCGAGTAGGACGCACGATGTCGGGCTGCAGGCGGGCGTACGCCGACCTGGGTGACGCGCTGAATGAGACGCGCCAGTTACTCGTCCTCGTCCTCGCGGTGGACCGCGGCCTCCTCGGCGGACGCGGCGCCGCCGTCGATGCCGACGTCCTCGGCGTAGAGGTCCTGATCGCTCTCGCCGGTGTCGGCGACCAGCCGGCCGGCTCGATCGGGCTCGGCCGACGAGAAGTCCTCGGGCTCCTCCTCGGCCAGCCGCTCGTCGAGCGTCTCGCCCGCGAGCTGCTCCTCGGCCGTCGTCCCGGTGTGCTCCGCCCCGAACGGCCGGTCCGGAGCGATGTAGCCCGAGTCCAGCGGGTCGTCGTTCGGGTCGCCCTCCAGGGTCTCCGACGGGTCGAGCTGGATCGCGTCGCCGAGTTCCGGGTCCTGCGAGTGTCGTGGTTTGTCTGGCATGTCCCCTCCTCGTGGCTCCACCTATGGAGCGCACACCCCTAGTGCATGCCCGACGTGTCCCGCCCTACGCCTTTCCCGGACCGTCGATCCCCGACTCTTGACGGTTGGACAGTCGCGATATATCGTGAACGCTCGTAAGCACAACTCAGACTCAAGGAGTGAGACACATGAGTTCCAGTTACTCGATGCCCGGCCCCTGGCCGGGCGGATGGCAGCAAGGACGAGCCCCCTGGCTCGACCACCTGCAAGAGCTGGCGGCGATGGCCCAGCGACATATGGCCTTCGACGCCGAGAGCGACACCGAGGAGTACGGCGGCCGCCGCCGGCACGAGCGCGGTCCGCGCGAGCACGGGTGCCGCGAGCACGAGCACGGCAGCGCCGCGAGCACGAGCACGGGCGCCGCGAGCACGAGCATCACGAGCACGGGCGCCGCGAGCACGGCGGACGCCTGCACAGCGACGATGCCCATGGCGATCGCCCGCACGGCGGGCGTGGCCGACCGGGCCGCGGCGGTCGACGTGGCGGTCACGGACGCGGTGGCTTCGGCCCCGGCGGTGGATTCCCGTTCGGTGGCTTCCCGGGTCCGATGTTCGGCCGGGGCGGGCCACGAGTGGGCCGCGGCGACGTCCGTACGGCGCTGCTCGTCCTGCTCGCCGAGGAGCCGATGCACGGCTACCAGATGATCCGCGAGCTCGGTGAGCGCAGCGGTGGCGCTTGGCGACCCAGCCCCGGGTCGGTCTATCCGACCCTGCAGCAGCTCGAGGATGAAGGTCTGGTCCGGGTCGAGACGACCGACGGGCGACGGATCTTCCACCTCACCGACGCCGGCCGCGCGGTGGCCGCCGAGCGCGACGCCGACGAGCCCGCGCCGTGGGACACCGTGAGCCATGGTGTCGACGACGGCGTTCGCGGTCTCTACGACGTGGTGATGCAGGTCGGCGCGGCGGCGATCCAGGTCGCCCGGGCCGGAACGCCCGACCAGGTCGAGCAGGCCCGGACCGCGCTGGCCGATGTACGGCGCGGCCTCTACCGGATCCTCGCCGAAGGCGAGCCCGAGACCGGCGACACCGGGACGGGGAGCGGCGACAACGCCTCCGCGAGCGGCCCGGATTCCACGGAAGGATGACGACGCCCGTTCACCCGTAGGGGGAAGCCTCTTCCTCGCCGCGGCCGGCGCCACCTGGAGCCTCGACACCCGGATTCGTCCGGCGCTCGGCCGCTTCGCCTGGCTCGCCGGCTCGTCGGCACCCGATGCCACGATGCATGAGTGACTGAGCGGAGCACGCACGACCAGGTTCGCCGGGCGGTTCCCGACGATGCCGCGGAGCTGACTCGCCTGCGGGCGTTGATGTTCCGGGACATGGGCCGCCCGTCCGACCTGCTCGACGAGGCATGGACGCGACGCAACGTCGACCACTTCCGCGCGCGACTGTCGGACACGGGATCCTTCGCCGCGTTCGTGATCGACCAGCCTGACGCCGGACTGGCGGCGGTCGCGGTCGGCTGGCTCGACCAACACCTGATCGGACCGACCAATCCGTCTGGCCAGGTCGGCTACATCGCGAACATCTGCACCGACAGCGCGTTCCGGCGCCGGGGCTACAGCCGCAGCACGTTGACCGCCTTACTCGACTGGCTGCGGTCGCGAGACATCCGTCTCGTCAACCTGCACGCGAGCGCCGACGGCACCCACCTCTACAAGTCGATGGGCTTCACCGAATCGACCGAAACCAGCCTGACGCTGCACCTGCATTGACGCCCACGATCACCTCGCGGGCGGGATCAGCTTTCCCGGATTGAGAACGCCCGCCGGATCGACGGTCGCCTTCACCGCCCGCAGCACCTCCACGCCGAGGTCACCGATCTCGTCGACCATGCCGCCGCGGTGGTCGAGGCCGACGCCGTGATGGTGGGTGATCGTCGCGCCGGCCGCGGCGATAGCGGCGTTGGCGGCCTCCTTGGCCCGCCGCCACTGGGTGACGGGGTCGTCGGTCTGGGCGGCGGCGACGGTGAAGTACAGCGACGCGCCGGCCGGGTAGACGTGCGAGACGTGACACCACACCAGCGCGGGCGTGCCCTGCTCGGCCAGCGCCGCAGCGAGCGCATCGCGCACCCGGGCGTGCAGTGACGCGAGCTGCGACCAACTGGTCGCGGTCTCGACGGTTTCGGCGAGCACGCCGACGTCGAGTACGGCGTCGCGCAGCGCGGGTCCGCGGAACCGGTGCGTACGCCACCGCTCGCCCGCCGGAACAGGAAGCACGCTGCCGCCCGCAGCGGCGAGGACCGCCGTCGCGACCTCGCGGCGCGCCGCGACCACCGCCGCGGGGCCTTCGTAACCGACGACCGCCTGACAACCGCCGGAGTCGTCGGAGGAGCCACCGACGCCGCCCATCAGTCGGTCGACGCCGGTCTCCGCCTCGTCGGAGAGCCGGCTGATCGTCGGCAGGATGCGGGCCTGCGCGAGGCGGCGGAACGCCAGCACGCCGGCGGCGAAGTCGGGGAACAGCCACGCCTCGTCGACGACGACCTCGGGCCGGGCGCGGACCATCGCGGTGACCTCGGTGATCACCCCGAGGGTGCCCTCCGAGCCCAGCAGCAGCTGCCGGAGATCCGGCCCGGCCGCCGACGACGGCGCCCGGCCGAGCCGCAGCGACCCGCGCGGGGTGGCGACCCGGAGCCCGAGCACCAGGTCGTCGAACCGGCCGTAGCCCGACGACGCCTGCCCGGAGGACCGGGTCGCGGCGTAACCACCAATGCTGGCGTGGGCGTAGCTCTCGGGCAGGTGCCCGAGGGTGAGGCCACGCGCCGCGAGCAGTTCCTCGGCCTCCGGCGTACGCAGGCCGGCTTCGAGCGTCGCGGTCATCGACACGTCGTCGACCGCGACGAGGTGATCGAGGCGACGCAGGTCGAGGGCGACCACCGCGGCGAATCCGGCGCGCACCGGTTCGACGCCGCCGACCACACTCGTGCCGCCGCCGAACGGCACCACCGCGACACGATGCTCCGCGCAGGCACGGAGTACGCCGAGCACCTCGTCGTGATCGGCCGGGTAGATCACTGCGTCGGGTGCGTCCCCGGCGTCGCCGGCCCGGCGGCGGAGCAGGTCGGTGGTGCTCTTGCCGCCCGCATGCCGGAGCCGGGTGGGCGAGTCGTCGCGGATCTCGGCCGCGCCGACGATCGCGACCAACGCCTGCCGGGCGGCCGGCGGCAGCCGGGCCGGGCGCATCGTCGTCGCGGACTCGGCCACGGGCGGGGTCTGCGGCCGGGTGACCTGCAGGGTCGCCTGGAGCAGCGCGCGCAGGTCGTCGGCGAGCGGCTGGTACCCGTCGTCCCACCCGGACCAGATCATCTCGTCGGCCCGCCGACGCGGCGACTCCACGATATAGTTTTACACATTGCGTCAATCCGTAAAGACGATCGGGTCCTGGACGCCGCTCGCGAGTGCGTCCTGGCCTTCGGCGTGCGGCGTACGACGATGAGCGAGGTCGCCCGGCGCAGCGGGCTCAGCCGGCCCACCGTCTACCGGAGCTGGCCCGACGTCACCTCCCTCGTCGCCGATCTGATGACCCGGGAGATGGCGTCCATCGTGGCCGCCAGCGCGCCCGCGCCGAACGCGGCCGGCTCCGCCCGGGAGGTCATGGTCGAGCACGTCGTCGCGATCGTGGACGCGCTGCACGACAACCTGCTGTTCGTGAAGATCATCGACGTCGACCCCGAACTGGTGACCACCTACGTGCTCGACCGGCTCGGGGCGAGCCAGCACGCAGCGCTCGACTTTCTCGACGAGCGGCTCCGGGCCGGGCAGGCCGACGGGTCGATCCGGGCCGGCGACCCGGCGGAGCTCGCCGCGATGGTGCTGCTGGCGGTGCAGTCGGTGGTGCTCTCCGGTCGGCTGGTCGTCGGCCAGCTGTCGCAGGGACACCTGGACACCGAGCTGCGTCGGCTGCTGCACGGCTACCTGGCTCCCGGCGAGTACCGATGACCGTCCCCGGCTTCCCGGCCTCGCTGTCCGCCGCGCGGCGGGCCCGCGAGCTCGAGGAGCTGGCGGCCCGACCGAACGTCGACCTGCTGGTGATCGGCGGCGGGATCACCGGCGTCGGAGTCGCGCTCGACGCGGCCAGCCGCGGCCTGCGGGTGGTGCTCGCCGAGCGGCGAGACCTCGCGTTCGGGACCAGCCGCTGGAGCTCGAAGCTGGTGCACGGCGGACTGCGCTACCTCGCCCACGGCCAGGTCGGGGTGGCCTACGAGAGCGCGGTCGAGCGCGACATCCTGCTCCGGCACACCGCGCCGCATCTGGTCCGGGCGCTGCCGATGGTGCTGCCGGTGCTGCCCGGCGTCACGGGCGGCCAGTACGCCGTCGCCCGGACCGGGCTCGCCGCCGGCGACCTGCTGCGGATCGGGGCCCGCACCCCGGCGACGACACTGCCGCGGGCCCGCCGGATCGGCCCCACCGAGACCCGTCACCTCGCTCCGGGAATCCGCACGACCGGGCTGCGCGGCGCACTGCTCGGCTGGGACGGCGTACTCGACGACGACGCACACCTCGTGGTAACCGTCGCCCGGACCGCTGCGGCCTACGGCGCCAGGGTCCTGACCCGTGTCTGCGCCGAGTCGCTCTTCGGGCACGGCGCGATGCTGCGCGACGAGCTCACCGGCGCGCGGTTCCCGGTGCGCGCGGCCGCGGTGGTCAACGCGACAGGCGTCTGGGCCGGACAACTCGTCGACGGCATCGCGCTGCGGCCGAGTCGGGGCAGCCACCTGTTGCTGCCGGCCGCCGCGCTCGGCGATCTACGGGTCGGTCTGACGATCTCCGTCCCCGGTGAGAGCAGCCGGTTCGTGCTCGCGGTGCCGCACGGCGACGGGCGGATCTGCGTCGGACCGACCGACGTGCCCAGCGACCGGTCGTTCCCGGACGTCGTCGAGCCGACCGAGGCGGAGATCGGGTGGCTCCTGGAGACCCTCAACTCCACCCTGCAGACGCCGGTACGCCGGGACCAGGTCATCGGTACCTTCGCCGGCCTCCGGCCCCTGCTCGACAGCGGTGACGGCCGCACCGCCGATCTCTCGCGCCGGCACGCCGTCCTGGTCTCCGACACGGGAGTGGTCACGGTCGTCGGCGGCAAGCTGACCACCTACCGGCGGATGGCCCAGGACGCCGTCGACACTGCCATGGCACGAGCCGGGCTCGACGCCGGGAGGTGCCGCACCCACCGACTCCCGCTGGTCGGTGCCGGCCAGAGCGCGGGCGGAGGCGCGGCGCCGGCCGGGATCGTCGCGCGCTACGGCGGCGAGGCGGAGCAGGTGGTCGCCGAGGCCGGCGGCGATCCCGCGCTGCTGGAGCCGATCGGCCCCGGCATCGCGACGACGATGGCCGAACTGCTCTTCGCGGTGCGCCACGAGGGCGCGTTGGACGTCGACGACCTGCTGGATCGTCGTACCCGCATCGGGCTGGTGGCGGCCTACCGGGACCAGGCGACCCGGCCGGCCCGCGAGGCGTTGGCCCGCTCCGGCGTCCCGGTCACAGCCGGCTCCATGCCTCGGTGAGGACTGAACGCAAGATCTGCTCCATCTCGTCGAAGTGACTCTGGTCGCACACGAGTGGCGGGGCGAGTTGCACCACGGGATCACCCCTGTCGTCGGCGCGGCAGTAGAGGCCGGCGGTGAAGAGGGCCTTGGACAGGAATCCGCGCAGCAGCCGCTCGGACTCGTCCTCGTCGAAGGTCTCCTTGGTCACCTTGTCCTTGACCAGTTCGATGCCGTAGAAGTAGCCGTCACCGCGGACGTCGCCGACGATCGGCAGGTCGGTCAGCTTCTCCAGGGTGGACCGGAAGGCGTCCTCATTGCGGCGTACGTGGCCGGTCAGGTCTTCGCGTTCGAAGATGTCGAGGTTGGCCATCGCGACCGCGGCCGACACCGGGTGCCCGCCGAAGGTGAAGCCGTGCGAGAAGGTCGTGTTGCCGGTGAGGAACGGCTCGACCAGCCGGTCCCGCGCGATCATCGCGCCGATCGGCGAGTAACCGGAGGTCATGCCCTTGGCGCAGGTGATGATGTCGGGCTGATAGCCGTAGCGGGCCGAGCCGAAGTACTCGCCGAGCCGGCCGAAGGCGCAGATGACCTCGTCGGAGACCAGCAGGACGTCGTACTGGTCGCAGATCTCGCGGACCCGCTGGAAATAGCCGGGCGGCGGCGGGAAGCAGCCACCGGAATTCTGCACCGGCTCGAGGAAGACGGCCGCGACCGTGTCGGGGCCTTCGAACTCGATCATCTGAGCGATCTGATCGGCCGCCCAGCGCCCGAACGCCTCGAGATCGTCGGCGTGCTCCGGCGCGCGGTAGAAGTTGGTGTTGGGCACCTTGAACGCACCGGGCACCAGCGGCTCGAAATCCTCCCGGGCGGACGGGATCCCGGTGATGGACAGCGCACCCATCGTCGTGCCGTGGTAGGCGATCGAGCGGCTGATCACCTTGTGCTTGGTGGGCTTGCCCTGGGTCTTGAAGTACTGCCGGGCGAGCTTCCAGGCGCTCTCGACCGCCTCGCCACCGCCGGTGGTGAAGAAGACCCGGTTGAGATCGCCGGGGGCGAGGCTCGCGAGGCGCTCGGCGAGTTCGATCGCCTTGGGGTGCGCGTAGGACCACAGCGGGAAGAACGCGAGCTCGCCGGCCTGCTTGTAGGCGGCCTCGGCGAGTTCGGTGCGGCCGTGTCCGGCCTGGACGACGAAGAGGCCGGCCAGCCCGTCGAGATAGCGGCGTCCCTGGTCGTCCCAGATGTACGGGCCCTCGCCGCGGACGATCACCGGCACCGGGTTCTCGGCGTACGACGACATCCGGGTGAAGTGCATCCACAGGTGCTCGCGGGCGCTGTCGGACAGGGACAGGTCGGTGCGGTCCAACGCCGGTCCCGATCCCGGAGTGGTCGGAGGTGTCGTGGTCATCGGGTCCCCCAGGAATAGGTCTGCTTCGCCAGCCGGAGATAGACGAACGTCTCGGTCGCCTTGACGCCCGGGATGGCGCGGATGGTGTCGTTGAGCAGATGGAGCAGGTGGTCGTCGTCGGAGACGACCAGCTCGACGAGAATGTCGAAGGAGCCCGCGGTGACGACGACGTAGTCGATCTCCGGTGCGGCGCTGAGCTTGTCCGCGACCACCTGCAGGTCGCCTTCGGCCTTGATCCCGATCATGGCCTGCCGGTGGTAGCCGACGGTCAGCGGATCGGTGACAGCGACGATCTGCATCACCCCGGCGTCGAGCAGACGTTGAACCCGCTGCCGTACGGCAGCCTCGGACAATCCGACCGCCTTGGCGATGGCGGCGTAGGACCGCCGACCGTCCTCCTGGAGCTCGGCGATGATCTGGCGGGAGATGTCGTCCAAGCCCCCGTCACCGGCCGCCGGCCGAGCGCTCATGGCCGCCTGGTCCGGCGGTGACCGCGGCTGGGACCGGGCATGGACGACGACCTCCTCCACCGGCAGCTGCGCCGCCGCTGTGTCGTCATCGTGTCATCCCTGTCTGACCTGTCAAGTGATTCCGTCGTCAAATATACCTGAAACGACGGAATCCCTTGTCAGTCGCGACGAGATCTGCGAGGGTCGAGGGGCGCTGAGCAGCGTGTACGCCCCGTCACTCGTGTCCGCCCGAGTCCCGTGAGCTGGAGGTCGTCGTGAGCGACAGCGCACCACGCCATCTCAAGAACTTCGTCGGTGGCCACTACGTCGACGTCGCGGACGGACGCAGCATGCCGCTGGTCGACCCCAGCACGGGGGAGATCTTCGCGCACTCACCGATCTCCGGACCGGCCGACGTCGATGCGGCCCTGGACACGGCGTCGACCGCCTTCGAGGGGTGGCGGGACGCGACGCCGAGCGAGCGGAGCCTCGCGTTGTTCCGGGTCGCCGACGCGTTGGAGGCCCGGGCCGAGGAACTGGTGGCGGTCGAGACGGAGAACACCGGCAAGCCGGTGGCGCTCACCCTGTCCGAGGAAATCCCGCCGATGATCGACCAGATCCGGTTCTTCGCAGGTGCGGCCCGGATGCTCGAGGGCCGGTCGGCCGGCGAATACCTCGCCGGGCACACCTCGATGGTCCGCCGCGAGCCGGTCGGTGTCTGCGCGCAGGTCACCCCGTGGAATTACCCGATGATGATGGCGGTCTGGAAATACGCGCCGGCGATCGCGGCCGGCAACACCGTCGTCCTCAAACCGTCGGACACGACTCCCGTGTCGACGCTGTTGATGGCGGAGATCGCCGCGGAGTTCCTGCCGCCGGGCGTCTTCAACGTGATCTGCGGCGACCGGGAGACCGGCCGGGCGCTGGTGTCGCACCCCGCACCGGCGATGGTCTCGATCACCGGCAGCGTCCGCGCCGGGATGGAGGTCGCGAAGGCGGCCAGCGACGACCTCAAACGGGTGCACCTCGAGCTGGGGGGGAAGGCCCCGGTGATCGTCTTCGACGACGCCGACATCGCGTCGGCGGCCGAAGGGATCGCCGGGGCCGGTTACTTCAACGCCGGCCAGGACTGCACGGCCGCGACCCGGGTGCTCGCCGGGCCGCGGGTGCACGACGACTTCCTCGCCGCGCTCACCGAGCAGGCCCGCAAGACCGTCGCGGGGGGCCTCGACGTCCCCGACGCCGACCTCGGTCCGTTGAACAACATCGACCAGCTCGGCCGGGTCACCGGGTTCCTCGACCGCGCCCCGGCGCATGCCACCATCGCCGCCGGCGGCCACCGGATCGGCGATCGGGGTTACGTCTTCGAGCCGACCGTCGTCGCCGGGCTCCGGCAGGACGACGAGATGAGCCAGAACGAGATCTTCGGCCCGGTCATCACCGTGCAGCCGTTCTCCGACGAGGACCAGGCGCTCGCCTGGGCCAACGGGGTGCAGTACGGCCTCGCGGCCAGCGTCTGGACGAAGGACCACGGCCGCGCGATGCGGATGGCCAAGCGGCTGGACTTCGGCTGCGTCTGGATCAACACGCACATCCCGCTGGTCGCCGAGATGCCGCACGGCGGCTTCAAGCACTCCGGCTACGGCAAGGACCTGTCGATGTACGGCTTCGAGGACTACACCCGCGTCAAGCACGTGATGAGCAACATCGAGGCCTGACGCCGGGGGCGGAGGCGGCGCGGCGCCGCGGCGGCGGCGGCGCTGACCAAAACGCACTCCTAGTGCGTTTTGGTCCGCGACACGCCGGTGCGCTCCCCCATAACGCACTCCTAGTGCGTTTTGGTCAGCCGACCAGTGCGTTGTGGTCAGCCCAACGTAGCTGACGGGCGGGAGGTGGTCGCATGAGCCGGTACGGCGCGATGTTCGGTCCGGACGTGACGTTCCTCGGCGTACCGCCGTGCGACCTGTCCGATCCCACGTCCTTCGCCGGCGCCGACGTCGTCGTGGTCGGCGCACCCTTCGACGGCGGTACGTCGCACCGGCCGGGCACCCGGTTCGGGCCGATGGCGATCCGCAGCACCGACTACCTGCCGCACGACGCCTCCCGCCCGCATCTCGCGCTGCACGTCGACCCGCTGGTGGATCTTCGGGTGCTCGACGCGGGCGACGTCGAGATGCCGCCGGGCGAGGTGGAGAAGAGCCTCGGGGCACTGGCCGACGCGGTCACCACGGTGAGCGCGGCCGGCGCCATTCCGCTCGTCCTCGGCGGTGACCACTCGATCGCGCTGCCCGACGTCACCGGCGTCGCCCGCACCGTCGGCTGGGGCCGGGTCTCGGTCGTGCACTTCGACGCGCACGCCGACACCGGCGACACGCAGTTCGGCTCCCTCTACGGTCATGGTCAGCCGATGCGCCGGCTGGTCGAGTCCGGCGCCGTACGCGGCGACCGGTTCCTGCAGATCGGCCTGCGCGGTTACTGGCCCGAGCCCGAAGTCCTGGCGTGGATGGCCGAGCAGGGCTTCCGGTCCTACGAGATGAGCGAGGTCGTCGCGCGCGGCGTCGACACCTGTCTCAGCGAGGCGTTCGCGATCGCGACCGACGACTGCGACGGAGTCTTCCTGTCCGTCGACATCGACGTCGTCGACCCGGGCATGGCACCGGGCACGGGTACGCCGGAACCGGGCGGGCTCACCGGCCGGCAGCTGCTCGACGCGGTCCGCCGGTGTGCCCTGGAGTTGCCCGTCGTCGGCCTCGACGTGGTCGAGGTGTCGCCGCCGTACGACAACGCCGACGTGACCGTCATGCTGGCGAACCGGGTGGTGCTCGAAGCGCTGTCCGGGATCTGCGCCCGCCGGAAGAATGCCGGCGGAAGCCGCTAACCGCGGACGAAGAGCACGATCGCGACGGACGTGCCGACGCCGACGATCGTCCAGCGCAGCACCTGCGGCGGAATGCGCCGGCCGTAGTGCGCCCCGACCTGTGCACCGACGATCGAGCTGACCGCGAGCAGCCCGGCGGCCGCCCAGGCGATGTGCGTGACGGAGATGAACAGCAGCGCGGCGACGACGTTGGCCAGCCCGGCGAGCACGTTCTTCAGCGCGTTGATCCGCTGCATGTGGTCATCGAGCACGATACCGAGCAGCGCGATCAGGATCACGCCCTGCGCCGCGCCGAAGTAGCCGCCGTAGATGCCGGTGAGCAGCACACCGGCCAGTCCGACGACGCTGAGCCCGTGGCCGTGCTCGCGCGTCAGCCGGCCGACCAGCATCGGCTGCACGGCGATCAGCACGCAGGCCAGCAGGATCAGCGCCGGGACGACGGCGGCGAAGACGCTGCTCGGGAGGGTGAGCAGCAGTACGCCGCCGATCAGCGCACCGATCGTCGTCGCCGTACCGAAGGTCAGGCAGCGCCGCAGCTGCCCCTTGAGCTCACGCCGGTAGCCGACCACGCCGCTCCCGGCGCCGAGCGCCAGGCCGACGGTGTTGGACACGTTGGCCACGACCGGCGGGAAGCCGAAGGCGAGCAGCGTCGGGAAGGTGATCAGCGAGCCCGAGCCGACGATGGTGTTGATGCCCCCGGCGGCGAAGCCCGCGGCCAGGATGCCGAGGACCTCGAGCGGGCTCAGCACGCACCTCCGGTGACCACACAGGACTACCGGAAGCCTACGTGGGGCGGGATCAGCGGCTGGCGAAGGCCTTCTCGAGCACGGTGAGGCCCTCGTCGAGCAGGTGCTCAGGGATGACCATCGGCGGCAGGAAGCGCAGCACGTTGCCGAAGGTCCCCGCGGTGAGCACGACCACGCCCTGCTCGTGGCAGGCCTTCGCGACGGCGGCGGTCGTCGCCTTGTCCGGTTGCAACGTCCCCGGATGCACCAATTCGACCGCCATCATCGCGCCCCGGCCCCGCACGTCGCCGATCACGTCGAACCGCTCCGCCATCGAGCGCAGCCGGGGCTCCATGAGCTCGCCGATCCGGCGGGCCCGCGACACGAGCCCTTCCTCCTCGATAGTGGCCATCGCACCCAGCGCGGCGGCGCACGCGACCGGGTTGCCGCCGTAGGTGCCGCCGAGGCCGCCGACGTGCGGACCCTGCATGATCTCGGCCCGGCCGGTGACGCCGGCCAACGGGAGGCCGCCGGCGATCCCCTTGGCGGTGGTGATCAGGTCGGGCACGACACCCTCGTGCTCACAGGCGAACCAGTCACCGGTGCGGCCGAATCCGGTCTGCACCTCGTCGGCGACGAACACGATGCCGTTGTCCCGGCAGTACTCCCCCAGGCGGGCCAGGAAGCCCGCCGGTGGTACGACGAACCCGCCCTCGCCCTGGATCGGCTCGATGACCACGCAGGCCACCTGGTCGGCGCCGATCTGCGCGTCGATCTGCCCGAGGATCGCGTCCGCCGCCTCCTCCGCGCAACGCGCCGGCCCGCCCGGCCACCGGAACGGGTAGGCCATCGGCGCCCGGTAGATCTCCGGCGCGAACGGGCCGAAGGAATGCTTGTAGGGCATCGCCTTGGCGGTCAACGCCATCGTGAGATTGGTCCGGCCGTGGTAGCCGTGGTCGAAGGCCACGACCGCCTGCCGGCCGGTGTAGGACCGGGCGATCTTCACGGCGTTCTCCACCGCCTCCGCGCCGGAGTTGAAGAGCGCCGACCGCTTGTCGTGCTCGCCCGGGGTCAGCCGGTTCAGCGCCTCGCAGACCGCGACGTAGGCCTCGTACGGCGCGATCATGAAGCAGGTGTGGGTGAAGCGCTCCACCTGCTCCCGCACGCCCGCCACGACGGCCGGCGCGGCGTTGCCGACCCCGGTCACGGCGATCCCCGAACCGAGGTCGATCAGCGAGTTGCCGTCGACGTCGACGAGTACGCCGCCACCGGCCGCCGCGGCGAAGACGGGGAGCAGGGTCGAGACACCACGGGCGACGGCGCCCGCCCGGCGGGCGGCGAGCTCGCGCGATCGTGGGCCTGGGATCTCGGTGACCAGCCGGCGGACCTGTTCGAGCCCTGGTCCACCGGCCGGTGCGGCGCCCCGCTGCGACGTGCCCGAGGTCACTGCCTGGCCGTCGGGTGCTCAGGATCAACCGGCGCGACCGGAACCTCCGAGGTGAGCTCGTCGGCGTCCGGGACGAGCGTCGGAGTGGACCGGGTCAGCACCTCACCCTTGAAGAACGGCGGTCGCACGATCATGTAGATGATCATCAGGACGATCCCGATGACCAGCGAGACGAAGGCGATCAGGAACACGCCACCGACCCGCCAGTGCGGTGAGAACGGGATCAGCCAGGTCGTGTAGCTGTTGGCCTGGTCGGTGGTGATCCAGTCGAGCCAGACGCTCCAGCCCATCGCGAAGAACAGGATCAACCCGCCGAGCGTCGGCAGGATGCCCTGCATCCACAGGTCGCGGGCACTGTGCGTGAGCGTCTTGCGGTAGTACCACGTGCAGGCGAAGCCGGTGAGGCCGTAGTAGAACGCGATGAAGAGCCCGATAGCGGTCACCGAGTCGGCGATGATCGTCCCGCCGGCCTGATAGTTCATCGCGGCGTAGACGACGATCGAGATCGCGCCCATGGCCACCGTGGAGACCGACGGCGTCAGGTGCTTGGGGTGCATCTTCGCGAAAGCCCGGGGGATGGCGCGGTAGACCGCCATCGACAGGGTGGTACGCGCCGTCGGCAGGATGGTCGTCTGGGTGGACGCGGCGGCGGAACTCAACACCATCAGGATCAGCAGGTGGGTGAAGACCGACCCGACCGTGGAGTTGCCGAAGACCGAGGTGCCGAGCACGGACAGCACGTCGCCCTGGTTGGCGACGTTGCCCAACCCGATGCCCTTCGTGCCGATGCCGGCGTAGGACTGCGCGGCGAGAGTGACGATGACGTAGGTGACCAGCAGGATCACGGTCGACAGGATTGCCGCCCGGCCCGGGGTGCGCTTGCTGTCCTTGGTCTCCTCGTTGATCGCGACAGTGGTGTCCCAGCCCCAGTAGATGAACAGCATCAACAACACGCCGCCGACGAACGTCGAGAACGACGCGATGTGGAACGGGTTGAACCACTGCCAGGACGGGGTCAGGTGCACCGAGGGCGCGTTGCCGGTGCCGACCTTGATCAGGGCCCATGCGGCGAAGACCAGCAGCATGACCAGTTCGATGCTGAGCAGCGCCTTCTGGAAGTTCGCGGAAACCTCGATGCCCCGGTAGCAGATGTAGGTCATCACGACGATCCAGAGCACACCGACGAGCAGCACCCAGCCGCTGGTCGGGTTGTGTCCGATCCCGTTGGCGTTGAAGAGCAGGAATCCGTACTGGCCGGCGATCTGGGCGAGGCTGGCCATGACCAGGACGTCGGCGACGATGATTCCCCAACCGCCGAGCCAGCCGGTCTTCGGACCGAAGGCCCGGGTCGCCCAGGTGAAGGTCGTCCCGCAGTCCGGGTCGGCCTTGTTCAACTCGCTGTAACCGATGGCTACGAAGAGCATCGGGATGAAGGCGATGATGACCACGGTCGGTGTCTGCAGGCCGATCGCGACGACGATGAAGCCGAGGGTCGCGGCCAGGCTGTAGGCGGGCGCCGTGGACGCGACACCGATCACGATGCTCGAGATGAGACCGAGCGCGCCGCCCTTGAGACCCTTCTCCGCTACCTGCTCTCCGGCCGGCTGCTCCGGAGTGAGAGTGCTCGACATGGCTACTCCTCGGACTACTGCTAGTGATTGCGTTTATCGCAGCCTCATTGCGGAAGCGCAAGCGTTTCCGTGGAATCCATCGTCGCCTTCTACGCTTTCAGTAGACTATCGGACGTTGCCGAAGGGGGCTTCGACATGCGGATTCTCGTCGTCGGTGCGGGCGGGGTGGGATCGGCCGCGGGGCTCATCGCGGCGCGCCGGGAGTTCGTCGAACACCTCGTGCTGGCCGACTACGACCCGGCCCGGGCCGACCGGGCGGTCGCCGCCATCGACGATCCCCGGTTCGTCGCGGCGCAGGTCGACGCGACCGACGAGCCCGCGGTGGCGGAACTCCTTGCTACACACCGTTGCGGTGCGTTGCTCAACGCAACGGATCCGCGGTTCGTGATGCCGCTTTTCCGGGCCGCGCTGGCCGCGGGTGTCCACTACCTCGACATGGCGATGTCGCTGTCCCATCCGCATCCGACCGAGCCCTACACCCAGACCGGGGTGAAACTCGGCGACGAGCAGTTCGCGATGGACGGCGCGTGGAAGGACGCCGGAAAGCTGGCGCTGGCCGGCATCGGGGTGGAGCCGGGCCTGTCGGATGTCTTCGCCCGCTACGCCGCCGACCACCTCTTCAGCTCCATCGACGAGGCCGGCGTCCGGGACGGCGCCAACCTCGAGGTCGCGGGCTACGACTTCGCGCCGTCGTTCTCGATCTGGACCACCATCGAGGAATGCCTCAACCCGCCGGTGATCTACGAACGCGGCCGGGGCTGGTTCACGACCGAACCGTTCAGCGAGCCGGAGACCTTCGACTTCCCCGAGGGCATCGGCCCGGTGGAGTGCGTCAACGTCGAGCATGAAGAGGTGCTGCTCATCCCCCGCTGGGTCGACACGGCACGGGCGACCTTCAAGTACGGCCTCGGCGAGGAGTTCATCGACGTACTCAAGACGCTGCACAAGCTCGGCCTCGACTCGACCGACCCGGTGTCGGTCCGCGGTGGCTCGGTCTCCCCCCGCGACGTGGTCGCGGCATGCCTGCCCGACCCGGCCACGCTCGGCGACCGGATGAGCGGCAAGACCTGCGCCGGCACCTGGGTGCGCGGCACCGGCAAGGACGGCCGACCGCGGTCGACGTACCTCTACCACGTGGTCGACAACGAGTGGACCATGAAGGAGTACGGCGCCCAGGCGGTCGTCTGGCAGACCGCCATCAACCCCGTGGTGGCCCTCGAACTCATCGCGGCCGGCACCTGGTCCGGCGCCGGAGTCCTCGGCCCGGAGGCGTTCGACGCGGTGCCGTTCCTGGACCTACTGACGGCGTACGGATCGCCGTGGGGAATGCGCGAGCAGTAACTCCGCGCCTCGTCGCCAACCTCCATGATCAAGAGCGGATTCCGGTACGAAACGCCGCACGAATCCCCTCTTGATCAAGGGTCGTGGGACCCCGGGCACCGACTAGCCTCCGTGCGGTGAAGCAGCCCTCGGATCTGCGCGGTGCCGTTGTCGTCGTCACCGGCATCATGGCCTCGGGTAAGTCGACGGTCGCGCAGCTGCTCGCCAACCGGCTGCCCCTGGCCGCGCATGTCCGGGGCGACGTGTTCCGTCGAATGATCGTGGCCGGCCGCTCGGAGATGACACCGGGCGATCCGGGCGACGCGGTGGACCAGCTGCGACTCCGCTACCGGCTGGCCGCGCTGGTCGCGGACGAATACGCGGCGGCCGGGTTCACCGCGGTGCTGCAGGACATCGTCCTGGGTCCGGCACTGACCGACTACGTCGGTGCGCTACGCAGCCGGCCCAGACATCTCGTCGTACTGGCGCCGCGGCCGGAGGTCGTCGCGGCCCGCGAGGCCGCGCGGGACAAGACCGGCTACGGCGACTGGACGGTCGCGGCCCTCGACGACGCGCTGCGGCGCGACACTCCCCGCCTCGGCCTGTGGCTCGATACTTCCGAGCAGACGGCCGAGCAGACCGTCGACGAGCTGCTGTCCCGGCTCCCGGAGGCTCTCGTTCCCTGATCGGGCCCAAAGCCGGCGATAAGCGGGGACCATGGACCTTTAAGAGGCCGTTTGAAGCCTCGGGAGGTCCGATGACAACGGGATATGGACAACAGGTCGCGCCGAGCGGCCCGCCGCCGCCGGCACCGAAGCGCGAGGGTTGGACGGCAGGACGCACCGTGGTGGTGGTGCTCGGCTCGCTGCTGTCGTTGGTGTCGTTGGGCCTGCTCGCGGCGGGCGGGGCGGCGTTGTGGGGAGACCAGACGCAACGCGACAACGGATACCTCACGACGAACTCCGCGGTCTTCACGACCAGCGGCTACGCCTTGGCCAGCAACAACATCAATCTCTACGGTGTCGGCCACTCGCTGCTCGGCGATGTCCGTATCCGCCTGAGCAGCACCGACGGTGCACCGATCTTCGCCGGGATCGCGCCGGCGAACCAGATCAACAGCTACCTGGGCAGCGTGCAGTACGCGACGCTCGACGACTTCACCAACAACCACAGCGCGGTGACCAATCACTCCGGCGCGGCCCCCACCACGGTGCCCGCGACGTCCACGATCTGGTCCACCAAGGTCAGCGGGCCCGGAACGCAGACCCTGACCTGGAAGGTCAAGGACGGTAACTGGACGATCGTCGCGATGAACGCCGACGGTTCCCGCGGGGTCTCGCTCCGCGCCGACGTCGGCGTGACGGTGCCCTGGCTGATCTGGGCGGCCACCGGCCTGCTCATCGCGGGCGCCGTACTGCTCATCGGCGGGATCATCCTGATCGTCGTCGGCGTCCGCCGCGCGTCCTACCGGTCGCCGAACCCCGCGCCCACCTACCCGGCCACCTAGTCACCGAGGCGACGCAGGCCGATCAGGACGACGCCAGAACCTCCGCGGCGTGGTCGGGGACGTAGGTCTGTTCGGCCCGGGGCGGGCGCTCGTAGCCCTTGGACTTGGGTCGGGCCGGCAGCTGCAGTGGCGGACGATCCACCTCGACGTAGGGGATCGTCGAGATCAGGTGGGCGATCATGTTGAGCCGGGCCCTGCGCTTGTCGTCGCTCTCGACGACGAACCACGGTGACTCGGGGATGTCGGTGTGGATGAACATGTCGTCCTTGGCGCGGGAGTAGTCCTCCCAGCGGTCGATCGACTGGAGATCCATCGGCGAGAGCTTCCACCTGCGCATCGGGTCTTCGAGCCGGGACTCGAAGCGCTGCTCCTGCTCGGCGTCGCTCACGGAGAACCAGTACTTGCGCAGCAGGATGCCGTCCTCGACGAGCATGCGCTCGAAGATCGGGCACTGGTAGAGGAAGCGGCTGTACTCGTCGTGGGTGCAGAAGCCCATCACCCGCTCGACGCCGGCGCGGTTGTACCAGCTGCGGTCGAACAGCACGATCTCCCCGGCGGCCGGCAGGCTTTCGACGTATCGCTGGAAGTACCACTGCCCGCGGGCCCGCTCGGTCGGCGCCGGCAGTGCCACGATCCGCGCGACCCGGGGGTTGAGGTATTCGGTGACCCGCTTGATGGTGCTGCCTTTCCCGGCCGCGTCGCGGCCCTCGAAGACGACCACGACGCGGCTGCCTTCTTCCCGCACCCACTCCTGGATCTTGACCAGCTCCAACTGGAGCCGGGCGAGCTCTTTCTTGTAGACCTTGCCCGGGATCCGGTCGGGACGTCGACCGTTCGCGGCCGCCGCAGCGGCGCCCTCACCGTGCTTTGCTGCCTTGGCCACTGCCTCGCCCCTTCCGCCCGGACAAGGCAACGGTAGGCCGATGGACGCATGCTGTCCCGTCGTTGCGCCGCTCCGGCGATCCGCTCAGGCGGTGTGCCCGGCGGCGCCGACCAGGACGCGGTCGTCGAGGTCGGGGGCGAGGCGCGTCGCTGGGGCCTCGACGACCTCGTGCGCGGCGACGACCACCCGAGAGCGGTCCAGCACGGCGATCCCGCCGACCACCGCGAGAGCACCCGCGGCTTCCAACAGGTAGGAGGTCGGGCTGTGGCTGATCCGCTCACCGAAGACGGTGACGGCGATCCCCACCGCGACCAAGGGCTCGATGACATCGAGCAGCGGAAGGGCGACGGACAACGGGCCGGCCTGGAACGCACTCTGCGCGAGCACCAGACCGACGATGGCGGCGATCGCCATGGCCCAGGGCTGCCAAGCGGCGAGCATGCCCAGGCCGCGGTCCTCGACGAGTCCGGTGACCGACTTGGTGAGCGCCGACATGAGCCCGAACGACGCTCCGCCGGCGAGGGCCAGCAGGCTGGTCCGCCGCACGCCGGGTCGGGAGCCCGCGGACAGGACCCCGCCGACTACGACGCCGGCGACCACGACGATGCCGATCAACCAATGCCCGGCGCCGGGCTGGCCGGCACCGGCCCGCGGAGCGGCCGCCGTCAGGAAGGTCGCCAGGCCTGCGACGACCAGCGCGGCGCCGATCCATTCCTGCCGGCCGAGACGGGTCTTGCTCAGCCGGGCGGCGAGCGGCAGGGCGAAGAGCAGGTCGGTCACGATCAACGGCTGGACGAGGGTGATCGGTCCCAGTGCCAGAGCCAGGGCCTGCAGGCCGAATGAGCCGGCCGCGGCGAGAATGCCGGCCACCCAGATGGGAGTCCGGACCAGGTCGACGAGGAGGCGCGGACGCATCGTGTGCTCGTCCGGAGTGGCCTGGGCACCCCGCTGCTGCAGCACGGTGGCGACGGCGAAGCAGGCGCCGGCGGCGAGGCCGACGAGGATGGCCGCGATGCTGACCTCTGAACCAGCCATGATCCTGCCCTCCTCACGCGCCGCTCGATGAATAGAGCCCCAACCCCTTTGTCTGATGCACAAAAGGGCCCGGATACTTCCCGGGTGTTCCCGTGTCTTAGGTCACTTCTCGACCCGGCTGCCCTGCTCGCGCTGATCTCCCGGGACTACCGGCTCACCGGTCTCGAGCGCGTTGTGCTGCTGCGGTCGCTGGTCAACGACGTCTACCGGGTCGATACGACGGGCCGGACCTATGTGCTCAAGATCTATCGGAATGGGTGGCGATCACCGGACGAGGTCGCCTGGGAGGGCGACCTGATCGCGCACCTCCACCGGGCCGGCGTCGCGGTCAGCCCACCGGTGGCCCGCGCCGACGGCCTTGCCGTCGGCGTCATCGACGCACCCGAGGGCCGGCGGCCGGTGATGCTGTCGGAGTTCACCGACGGCGACGACCCACCGCAGCCCTTCACCGGCCCGCTCTACCGGGACTTCGGCCGACTGATCGGCCGGCTGCACGACGCCGGGGCGAGCTTCACGAGCAGGCACCAGCGGCAGCAGTCCGACCTCAGCCAGCTGCTCGACCGGCCGCTGGCCGCGATCCTCCCGCTGCTGGCCGACCGGCCGGAGGACCGGGCGGGCGTCGTCGCCCTCGCCGGTGTGGCCCGCCGCCGCCTCGGCGAACTGTCCGCGGACCGTCCGGCCCGCGGAATCTGCCACGGCGACGTGAGCATGGACAACGTCCGCCTGACCCCGGACCGGCGCCTCGTGATCCACGATTTCGATCTGAGCGGCGAAGGCTGGCTGGCGGGTGACCTCTGCGGCGTACGGGCGACTCCGTGGTGGGACGACTTCGTCGCCGGCTACACCGAGTTACGGCCGCTGCGGCCGGTCGACCTGCAGGCCATCCCCTGGCTCGACGTGGTCACCCGTATCCGCAATCTGGCGTTCCACCTCATCGACAAGCCGTCCTGGCGGGGGACCGAGACGCTGTCGGAGGGTTATCTCGAGCGCGACCTCGACGCGCTACGGGTCGCTGCCCTTGCGCTGAGCTGACCGGGCCCGCAGCCGCGCCCGGTAGCCCGCCGGGCTCTCCGCGAAATATTGCCGGAACCGACGACTGGCGTAGTTGGGGTCGTGCCAGCCCACCAGGCGGCCGATCTCGGCGACCGGCAGATCGGTGTCGGTCAGCAGCGCCGCGGCCCGCTCCGCCCGGAGCCGCCCGAGGTAGGTCATCGGGGACATGCCGAGCTCTGCGGTGAACAGCCGCACCAGGTAGCTCCGCGACAGGTGCACGCAGCTGGCCAACTCGTCGAGGGACCACCGGTCGGCGACGTAGTCGTCGAGCAATCGGGTGGCGGTGACCACGGCGGGGTGCCGGTCGGGCGCACGCTCTACGACGGCACCGCCGAGGGCCGTCGCGAGCTCACCCAGCACGCAGAGCAGCATGCCGATCCGCTGCAGGTGGTCGGCGGCGGCCGGATCGGGACGGCCGGCGAGTAGCGGAAGCCACTCCTCGACCCGGTGCAGCGCGGGCGGATCGAGATAGCTCGTGCGTTCGGCGACCGCGCCGTCGTCGCCCGGCCACAGCATCCGGCCGAGACGCGGGTCGGTGCGGATCCAGGAGAGTTCACGGTCGAAGATCTCGCCGCCGACGTAGATGTTGTACATGCACAGGTCGCGGTTGTCCTCGTAGCCGTGCCAGTCGCCCGGCCGCAGCGCCACGACCGATCCCCGGCCCAGCCGGCGGCGCCCGGCGGCGCAGACATGCGTCGTCGACCCGGTGGTGACGACGACGAGTTCGGCGAAGTCGTGACTGTGCGGCTCCGTTGCCACCGGCGTGTCCATCCGCTCGCCGGCCACGAGCGGCCCCGGTGACGTCGTCACGTCCCCGCGGCGCACCCGGTCCACGACTGGCCCCTCATCTCGGCGGTGGCATCTCCGTCGTGCACGCACATCCTGCTACGAGTGGCGCATTCCGTGCTAGTCCAAGTGCGACAGCCCTGCGAGCCTGAGCTTCATACATCTCGGGCGACGGACGGATCTGACGGCGTCCGTCCTGCCGTTTCTCCCAAGGGGTAGTGAAGCCATGAAGCTCGGATGCAACACCGTCGTCTTCGGCGGGTTCGATCTGCGTACGGCGTTGGAGCACGTCGCGTTCGCGGGCTACGCCCATGTCGAACTGGCCGCAATCAGCGGCATGTGCGAGCACCTCGACGCCGATGCCGACGCACAGGAGATCCGCCGAGTCAGCGAACTGGTGGCCGGGCACGGCCTGACCCCCACCGCCATCGAAGCGGGAGCGGCCGACCGGGAACGACTCGAGCGGGTCTTCGGCGTCGCGGAGCAACTCGGCGTGACCATCGTCAACATCGGGTCGGGCGGCGCGTCCGGAGACGAGGAGTCGACGGTCCGCGCCATCGCCAATATCGCTGACCTGGCGAAGCTGGCCGGCGGTCACGGCGTGCGATTGGCGGTCAAACCGCATGTCGGGCAGGCGATCTTCGACGCCCGCACCGCATTGCGGCTCATGGCGGAGGTCGATGAGGACGCGCTGGGTCTCAACTTCGACCCCAGCCACCTATACCGGGCCGGTGAGGACCCGGCCGACGTGGCGCTCGCCTGGGGCGACCGCATCGTGACCTCGCACATCCGCGACTGCGCGAGCCGTGAAAGCGCCGTCGGGCCGCCGGAGACGCAGATCCCCGGCCGTGGAACGGTCGATCTTCCCGCGGTGCTCGCGGCACTGTCCACCGTCGGCTTCACCGGCCCGCTCAACCTCGAGGTGATCGGGGCGACGACCTACCCGCTGCCGCGGGCGATGGGCGTGGCCGCCGAGAGCCGCGGATACCTGCACCGCTGTCTGTCCGAGATCGGCCGATGACCGGAAGGAATGCGAGGCAACAGATGCTTCGAGTGGCAATAGTGGGGCTCGGCGGAATCGGGCGCACCCACGCACGCTGGTACGCCGCCAACCCCGACGCCGAGCTGGTCGCCGTCTGCGACCAGCTGTCCGAACGCGCCGACCCGGTCGCCGAGCAGTACGGCGTCCCGGCGTACAAGAGCGTCGACGACCTGCTGTCGAACGAGGAGATCGACGCGGTCAGTGTCGCGACCGCCGGACCGGAGAACGGCGGCCACCACTTCGAGCCGACGATGCGGCTGATCGAGGCCGGCAAGCACGTGCTGGTCGAGAAGCCGATCTCCAACGACATCGGTGAGGCCCGCCAGATGGTTCGCAGCGCCGAGGAGCACGGGACGCTGCTCGGCGTCGACCTGAACCATCGCTTCACCCCGGCCGCCGACCGGGCGAAGGCGCTGCAGGACGAGGGGCGGCTCGGCGACGTCCTCTTCGTCAACATGGCGCTGTGGATCAACAACCCCAACGAGAGCTCGCCGTGGTTCCACCTGCGCGCGCTGCATCCGCACTCGATCGACGTCATGCGGTTCTTCGCCGGGCCGATCGCGAAGGTCCAGGCCTTCCTGCACAAGGGCCCGGGCCGGTCGATCTGGTCCAACGCGTCGATCAACGTGCAGTTCGCCAGCGGTGCGGTCGGCCACCTCACCGGAAGTTACGACGCCAGCCGCTACCACCCGATCGAGCGGTGCGAGGTCGCCGGCAGCGCCGGCCGGTTCGTGATCGACGATGTCTTCCAGCGGCTCGAATTCCTTCCCCGCGATTCGCCGGAGAAGCTCGTCGTCGACAACCCGATCATGGGTGGGATGGATGGCTTCGGGCAGACGTTCGGCAACCGCATCGACGCGTTCGTCCACCAGGTGATCGCCGGCGGGCCGCTCGACGCGTCCGGCGCCGACGGGCTGGCCGCGCAGGAGGTCATCGAGGCCGCCATCCGGTCCTTCGAGGGCGGCACGGTGGAGGAGGTCGCCGGATGAACATCGTGCTGATCGCCCTCGACACGCAGCGGGCGGACCACCTCGGCTGTTACGGCTACGGACGCGACACCAGTCCGCACATCGACCGCCTCGCCCGCGACGGGGTCGTCTTCGAGTCATGCTTCGCACCGAACATCCCGACCCACCCGAGCTTCACCACGTTGTTCTCGGGCAAGGAGGCGATCACCCACGACATCGTCAACATCGGGGGCGGCGTACCGATCCGCGACGGCGTGCGGCTGCTGCCGGAGATCCTCGCCGACAACGGCTACGCGACGGCGGCCGTCGACAACATGGGCCGGCACTTCACCCGCGGGTTCGAGAAGTACCACGAATACCAGTGGGACAAGTCGGATCCGACCGTGCTGCGCAAGGCGGAGGCGGTCACCGACGTCGCACTACCGACCATCGAGGACCTGAAGGGCGACGAGCGGCCGTTCTTCCTCTTCCTGCACTACTGGGATCCGCACACGCCGCTGCTCCCGCCGCCGGGCTACCAGGACCTCTTCTACGACGGCGACCCGTACCGGCCGGACAACCGGAGCATGGACGAGGCGTGGAGCTGGGAGCCGTTCAAGTGGTACTTCCACGACTGGATGCCGGGCGTCACCGACTCCGACTATGTGGTCAACCTCTACGACGGTGAAATCCGCTACATGGACCACCACCTGGCCCGGGTCTTCGACGCCCTCGAACCGGTGCGCGACGACACGCTCGTGCTGATTACCGCCGACCACGGCGAGATCCTCGCCGACCAGCTCGGCTACTTCGACCACCACGGGCTTTACGACCCGACCGTGCGGGTGCCGCTGATCATGTCCCATCCGGCGCTACCGGCCGGTCGTCGGGTGCCGGGACTGGTGCAGAACGTCGACGTCGCGCAGACCGTGCTCGACCTGGCCGGCATCCCGCAGACCGAGCGGATGGAGGGGTTGAGCCTGCTCCCGTCGATCTATGGCGCGCGGGACGGCAACTACTCCGAGGTCTATCTCTCCGAAGCGACCTGGGAGGTCAAGCGCGCGATCCGCACCGAGCAGTGGAAGCTCATCTCGTCGATCGAGCCCGACCCGCACGGCCGTCCGATGACCGAGCTGTTCGATCTCGCCGCCGACCCGGGCGAGCAGGTCAACGTGGCCGACGCGCACCCGGATCGGGTGCGCGAGCTGACGGCACGGCTCGACGCGTGGCTGGCCCGGCGGCTCGCCGAGACCGGCCGGAGCAGCGATCCGGTCGCGGACCAGGGGGCCTGTGCCACGCGCATCGGCGCGCCCCGCGACGAGGTCGTGGGACCGGGGGCGGTCCCGCTCCACGAACGGACCGGGCAGGCCGCGGGGATCCCGGACCCGAGCCATCTCAACGCGCCGGCGGCCGGCAGCTGACTACACCCTCGGGTCGCCGGCCCAACATCGTGGTGGTCGGGGTGGACACGCTGCGGGCGGACCACCTCGGCTGCTACGGGTATCACCGTCGTACGTCGCCGAACATCGACGCACTCGCCGAGCGGTCGGTCGTGTTCGAGCACGCGATCGCCGCCGGTATCCCCACGACGCCGTCGTTCACCACGCTGCTCAGCGGGCTGCACCCGTACCACACGGCGGTCGTCACCCATCCCGGCCGGGACCGGCTGCCCGAGGACGTCCGGCTGCTCCCGCAACTGGCGCAGGACGCCGGCTACGTCACGGCCGCGGTCGACAACCTGGTCGTGCAGGGGTCGGGGCGGGGCAGCTGGTTCGCGCGCGGCTACCACCACTACTCCGGTTTCCTTTACACACCGTTCGGCCGGCAGAGCGCGCAGCTGACCGACAGCGCGCTGTCCTTCGTGCAGGGCGCCGGTGACCGGCCGCTGTTCCTCTTCGTGCACTACTGGGATCCGCACACGCCGTACGGACCACTGCCGCCGTACGACACGATGCACTACGAGGCGGGTGCGGGGCCGTTCGACATGGACGAGGTCCGCGCCATCTCGCCGGAGTACTACGAGGCGTTCCTCGCCGACATGCAGCTGCGTAACCCCGACGACTACTCCTACGTCGTGGCGCAGTACGACGGCGAGATCAGCCAGGTGGACGAGCAGATCGGGCGGCTAATCGCCGGTCTGGAGTCGATGGGCGCCTGGGAGGACACGATCTTCCTGCTGGTGGCCGACCACGGTGAGTGCTTCGGTGAGGGCGGCCTGCACTTCGACCACCACGGTCTCTACGACGCGGTCACGCGGCTCGCGATGATGCTGCGCCTGCCCGACGCGGCGCCCGGCCGGCTCGATGCACTCGTCTCGAACGAGGACGTGCTGCCGACCCTGTGCGAGGCCGCCGGCCTTCCGGTACCCGACTACCCGCTCACCGGGCACAGCCTGCTGCCGGTGATCGGTGGAGCGCGCGACGTCCCGCGGTCGGCGGTGATCTCGACCGAATGCACCCGGCAGGCGTCGCTGGCGATCCGTACCGCGGACGAAAAGCTCATCGTGCCGATCACGAAGACCGACGACGGCGAGGACCTGCCCGACGTCTACGGCCGGCCGCGCGACGGGGCGCCGCTGCTCTTCGACCTGCGCACCGACCCGACGGAAACGCACAGTCTCGCGGCGACTAATCCGGACCGCGTCTCGGCGCTCGCCGCTGAGCTGGACCGCTGGCGGGCCGGCGCACTCGCCGGCACCGGGCGTCCCGATCCGATGACCAGTCAGACCCTGAGCCTGCCCTACCGGCACTTCGTCGACCGGACCCGCTCCCGCCACGGCGGCGATAACGACCGCGCCAGGAGCCACCGCCGCCTAAACTGACTTGGTGTAGCCGGGGAAACTCCGTCGCCGTGGTCGACGCGCCGCGATGAGGAAGTCCTCGGTATGGGCGAGCGTGCTCCTGTTCGTCTTCCTCATCTGCGGCGCCGGGTGCGGATCGTCCCCGGCGCCGATCAGGATCGGCGTCATGCTTCCGCTGAGCGGACCCAATGCGGTCGGGTCGCGCATGCCGCTGCAATGGGCGGCCGACAACGTGAACGCCGCCGGCGGCATCGACGGTCGGCACATCACGTTCGTCTACCGGGACATCGCCCGGCAGCCGGTGACGGCCGTGGCGGCGAGCCTGGCGGCCGATTCGTCGATCGCCGCGGTCATCGGCCCCGCCGACTCCGCTGATGCGCTACGCGTCGTCTCCACCTTCTACCGCGCCCACAAGGTCATCGTCTCCCCGTCGGCGACCTCCGCCGACCTCTTCCGCGCGTTTTCGAGTAACCGTCCGGACTACTTCTGGCGGCCGGTCGAATCCGATATCGCGCAGGTCCACCAGATGCTCGGTCTGGCCGTTGCGGGCCGGGCCCGGTCGGTCGCTCTCGTCGCGGGAAACGGTGCCTACGGCGACACCTTCTTCGACTCGTTCGGCTTTCTGGCCACGCAGGCCGGTCTGCGGGTGACCACCACGATCCGTTACGACCAGGGCGCGCAGTCCTGCCGCGGACCGATGGCGCAGGCGTTGCACAGCGGGGCGGACGCCGTGCTCGCCGTACCCGACCAGCCCGCACAGGCGACCTGCATGGCGCGGCAGTGGCGGGCAGCCGGGTCGAAACCTCGGCTGATCTTCTCCGACTCCGCGCAGGACCCCGATCTCATCCATTCGCTCGGACGGGCGGCCGACGGTCTCGAAGGCACCGGATTCGCCCCTGCCCCGGGCAACGGCTTCAGCCGCGCCTTCGCCGCCCGCTTCCACCGGCCTCTGACAGTGAACGCGGCGAACGACTACGACTCGGTACTGCTCGTCGCCTATGGCCTGCAACAGTCCGGTGGTCGGTCGGGGCCTGCGCTTGCGCGGGGCATCGCCTCGGTGGTCGCCGGCCGCGGTCCGCCCGCCGGATGGGATGCCGCCGGGGTGACGGCGACGTTGCATGCCCTGCACGACGGCCGTCATCCGGCGATCCACGGCGCCGTCGGTGAATGGCGGTTCGACCGGATCTCCGGGATTGAGCTCACCGCCTCGACGTACGAGCACTGGAAGGTCGAGGCGAACCGGTTCGCGGTGGCCGGCTACCTCCCGACCGCCGACACCGACACGGCACGAGCCGGGGTGTCGGCACTTCGGACGTCGACGACCCCGAGACGGACCTCGGAGGCGATCGACGGCGACTACCGGCCCGGACCGAAGACGGGGACCTGGGCGCTCCTCGTCGCCGCGTCCGACGGCTGGGGCAACTATCGGCACCAGGCCGACGTGATGGGTCAGTACCAGCGGCTGCGTTCGTTCGGCGTACCCGCCGCGCACATCATCGTGGTCGCCGCCGACGACCTGGCCCACAACAGCCGCAATCCCCGGCCGGGTGACGTGCCCTACTACGTCGGAGGAGCAAGCCTCGCTCGAGGCTTCCACGTCGACTACCCGCTCCGGGGAATGACCGCCGGCCGGCTGATGGACATCCTGTCGGGCCGACGTACGGCGCAGACATCGAAGGTCATCCAGTCCGGCCGCGGCGACGACGTCTTCGTCTACATCGCCGGCCACGGCAACACGAGCGGGGTCTATCTCGGGCTGGGCGCGCCGGTTCCGCCGCCCGGCGGCCGGTACTCGGTGCTCACCCCGCGCGACCTGGACCAGACCGTCGCCCGGATGGCGACCCGACACGAGTACCGCCGCATGCTGATCGCCGTCGACGCGTGCGAGGCGGGTGTGCTGGGCGAACACCTCGACGCACCCGGTGCGCTCCTGCTCACCGCGGCGAACCCGGTGGAGAACTCGCTGAGCGCCAACTACGACTACCGCGCCACCACATGGTTGGCCGACCAGTTCTCCTACCAACTCTGGAAGGCCGAGTCGGCGACGCCTGATGAGTCCCTCGCGTCGCTCTACGAACATCTCTACCTGACCGTAGCCGGCTCGCACGTCAGCGCGTACGGCCCGCACTTCGGTGACGCCGCCGCCGTAACCATCCGGCAATTCCTGACGCCATAAGGCCCGGCGGCGTCTGACCAAAACGCACTAGGAGTGCGTTTTGGTCCGCGACACGCCGCTGCAGCCCCCCATAACGCACTAGGAGTGCGTTTTGGTCACGGGGACGGAAGCGCGGGTCAGCGGCGGGCGACGTGCATGCGGACGACCGTGCCGGCCGACGACGAGGAGCGGATCTGCACCAGGTCGCAGAGCTGGTGCGCGAGCCAGAGGCCACGTCCGTCGGTCGCGTCGACGGCGGGCCGCTCCCAGCCCGCGAGCGGGTCGACGATGTGGCCCCGGTCGCGCACCTCGCTGACCAGCACGTCGTCGTCCTGCCACAGCCGCACCGTGCCGGTGCCACCGCCGTGCCGCACACTGTTGGCGGCGATCTCGTTGACCGCGAGCACGAACTCGTTGACCCAGTCGCGGCCCAGGCCGAAGCTTGCCGCCCGCGACGCGATCACGGCACGTACGGCGCGTAGGCCGTCCAGCCGGAACTCGAACTCGTCGAGTACGGCGGCCGGCTCCGACAGGCTGTGACCCGCGTCGAGTGCAGCCATCCGCGCGCCCATGGTGTCCAACCGCTGCTCGATGTCGTTCGCGTGCCGGGCCTCGGCCTGACCGAGTACGGCGGGGTGCAGTGTCTCGACGTCGTAGAGGCACAGCAGCGACCAGCCACGACCGTGATCGGATGCGAGATCGAGCAGGGACTCGTGCCGCTGCGAGTCGGTCAACGCCTCCGAGCCGCGCGGGGCCCACACCGGCTCGCCGATTCCGCGCGCCCGTTGGCTCTGCGGCGCCTGCTCGGCGAGGAACACCCGCCAGGCAGGAATGATCTGACCGGGATGCCGGCCGAGTCCGGTGGGCTCGGCGTAACACACCCCGCCGACGCGGCCGAGCGACCGGCGGAGCATCGCGGCCTTCTCGGCGCTGAGCACCACCAGTGCAGGTTCGTCGGCGGCAAGCCCGTCCCGGATGAACGCCGCAGCACCCTCGACGAAGTCCGACCAGCCGGCATGCATCAATGCCTCGTGGCGCAGGGGCTCCTCACCCTCTGACGTACCCGCTACCGGGTCGCAACCCACAACACGCTCCCCCGACGCCTATCAAATCGCTCGGACCATACCGCGCGCTGACTCGGCGTCTTTCACAGCCTGCCTCTCGTGCGGGTCCCGCGCTGCGTGGAGCACCCGGATCACCCCGATGGGGTGAGGCACCCGGGTGAAAGGAGCGGTTCAGTAGTACCAGCCGCGGACCCGGTCGCCTTCGGTGGGCGCGGGGCGCGGCGCATCGGCGACGAGCCGGTGCCGGAGGAGGACCGGATGTCGGCACCCACCGAGAGCACGGGGGCGCAGACCCCGGAGCAGTTGCAGGCCAAGATCGATCAGCTGCAGTCCGAACGCGACTCGCTCGCCTCACGCCTCGACCGCAAGCAGGCCCGCCGGCAGCGCGGCGGCATGTTCCGCCGCATCGCGGTGACCGTGCTCATCGTGATCACCGCGATCCTGATCCCGGTCGCGGCGACCCTGACCTGGGCACACCAGACGGTGCTCAACACCGACCGTTACGTCGCCACGGTCGCCCCGCTCGCCAAGAACCCGACGATCACCAACGCCGTGGCCGTCCAGGTGACGAACCAGATCTACTCCGCCGTCAACCCGCAGCCGCGGATCGCCGCCGTCCTGCCACCGAAGGCGTCCGTGCTCGCCGGTCCGATCGCCAGCGGGTTCAAGACCGTGCTCGGCGACGGCGTGCGCAAGGTGGTGAGCAGCCCGCACTTCGCGCAGCTGTGGACCGCCGCCAACCGGTTCGCATCGGCCAAGTTGGTCGCCGTACTCCGCAACAAGGCGCCCGCCATCCAGACCCAGGGCAACAACGTCGTACTCAACCTGGTGCCGTTGCTCAACGAGGCGATCAAGCAGGTCTCGACGCAGATCAGCGGCCTGACCGGCAAGAACATCTCGATCCCGACGATCTCCGGCAACGAGCTGCCCTCGGCGGCGTGCAAGAAGATCTCCACGGCACTCAACCGGCCGGTGCCGGCCACCTGCGGGCAGATCGTGCTCTTCCCCGCGTCGAAGCTGAAGGCGGCCCAGCAGGCGGTCGGCCGGTTCGACAACCTCACCCTGCTGATGTTGATCCTGGCGCCGGTGCTCTTCCTGGGGACGCTCGCGCTGTCCAAAACCCGTCGGCGCACGCTGCTGCAGCTCACCTTCGCGAGCGCCTTCACCCTCGTTGTCGTACGACGCCTCACCTACTACATGGAGGGCCGGCTCGCCGGCGCGGCCAAACCCCAGAACCGCCCCGCCGTACGCGACATCCTCAGCACCGTGCTCGGCGGCTACTTCACGCTCACGGCCTGGCTGCTGGTCATCGCCCTGGTGATCGCGGTCCTCGCCCTGGTGACCGGGCCCTACCGGTGGGCCCGCGCGCTCCGGCACTACCTCTACGTCGCCGCGGCGGCGGTCGGGCACGCCGTCGCGGGGGTCTCCCGCACCCTCTCCGGCCGGGCCAAGGACGACGGCACCCGGCGATGGGTCGCCGCGCACAAGGGCTGGCTCTACGCCGGCGGCGCCGTCCTCGGGCTGATCCTGCTGCTCGCGATCAGCATGCCGCCGATCTGGGTCCTGATCGTCATCCTGCTCGTCGCCGCCTACGAGTTCGGGGTCTACTGGCTCGCCAAGAGCCAGCCACCGGCGCCTCCCGTCGAGCACAACGGCCATGGCGGGGCACCACCGACGGCGGGCGTCGGCGCCCGCAACGGCGACGGGCAGCCGTAGCCAGCCCCGCCCCTCCCGGCTCCCCCACTCCTCCGCTCCACCATGATCGTGATCGGAAAAAGCCGCGAAACGCCGACGGAATCCGATCACGATCATGGAAGTAAGGGGCGGCGGTCCGGGACATCGGGGCGGCGGTCCGGGAAGTGGGGCGGTCAGCCTTCGAGGCCGAGCACGAGCGGGTAGACCCGGCTGGCGCCGGCCCGGCGCAGCTGCCGGGCGACCACCGCGAGCGTCCAGCCGGTCGACCGGTAGTCGTCCACGAGCAGCACCGGCGCACCCTCGATCTCGCCGACCGCGTGCACGAGATCGTCGGGCAGCGCGTAGGCGTCGTGGACGGCGCGTAGCCGCTGCGCGCTGTTGGACCGGGTCGGCGCGGCGGCACCGACGTGCGCGACCGTGCCGAGATAGGGCAGCCGGCCGATCTCGGCGATCCGGGTGGCGAGGCTCGCGACGAGCTGGGGCCGGGTGTGCGAGCCGACGCCGACGACGGCGGCCGGGCGCTCCGCCCAGTCCCACGCGGCCAGCACCCGCACGGCCGCGGCGAGCAGGTCAGCGGACAGCTCGCCGTCGGGCCGGTCGGCGGCGAGGGCGTCGCGGACCCGCGGGCCGTAGCCGAGGTCGGTGAACCGGGCGACCGCGCGGCCTGGTTCGGCCGTCTCCTCGGCGGGGATCTTGCCCTTGAGGTCGATCCCCAGGGCCGTCATGGCCGTCGGCCACTGCCGTCGCGGGTCGATCGTGACGCCCGGGCGGGCCAGCCGGTCGGCCGCGGCCTGCACCGTGGCCCCGGTGACGCCGGTGGGAAGGGCGATTCCCCCACAGTTGTCGCACCGCCCGCACACCTGCGCGTAGGGGTCGTCCAGCTGCTCCCGCAGGAAGAGCATCCGACACCGGTCGGTGCGCAGGTAAGCACGCATCGCGGCCTGTTCGTCGCGGCGTACCTGGGCCACCTTCGCGTAGCGGTCGGCGTCGTAGTGCCAGGGCACTCCGGTCGGCTCCCAGCCGCCGCGCACCCGACGGACCGCCCCGTCGACGTCGAGCACCTTCAGCATCGTCTCGAGCCGCGTCCGGTTCAGGTCGACGCGGGTCTCCAGGGCGGCCGTCGAGAGCGGGCCACCGGCATCGGCGAGTGCGCTCAGTGCGACGCGGACCTGACCCTCCTGCGGGAAGCCGGCCGACGCGAAGTAGTCCCAGATCGCCTGGTCCTCGTGGCCCGGCAGCAGGATCACGTCGGCGCTGGCCACGCCCCGGCCGGCCCGGCCGACCTGCTGGTAATAGGCGATCGGCGACGCGGGCGCGCCGAGGTGGATGACGAATCCGAGGTCAGGCTTGTCGAAGCCCATCCCCAGCGCGGAGGTGGCAACCAGCGCCTTGACCCGGTTGTGGACGAGGTCGTCCTCGGCGGCCAGCCGCTCGGTCTGCTCGGTCTGCCCCGAATAGGCGGCCACGTCGTAGCCGTGGCCGCGCAGCTGGTCGGCGACCTCCTGCGACGCGGCGACGGTCAGCGTGTAGATGATCCCGGATCCCGGCAGCTCGCCGAGGTGGTCGGCCAGCCAGGCCAGCCGGGTCGGCTCGTCCGGCAGGTCGAGTACGGCGAGGCGCAGCGACTCCCGGTCGAGCGGGCCACGCAGCACCAGCACGTCGGCGTCCTCCTGACCCAGCCCGAGCACGTCGGCGACGTCGTCGACGACCCGGCTGTTGGCGGTCGCGGTCGTCGCGAGCACCGGGATGCCGTCCGGCAGCTCGGTCAGCAGGGTGCGCAGCCGGCGGAAGTCGGGCCGGAAGTCATGCCCCCAGTCGCTGATGCAGTGCGCCTCGTCGACGACCAGCAGCCCGCAGGTGGCGGCCAACTGCGGGAGGACGTTGTCGCGGAAGTCGGGGTTGTTGAGCCGCTCCGGCGACAGCAGCAGCACGTCGATGTCGCCACGGCGTACGGCGTCGTAGGTCTCGTGCCACTGCTCGGTATTGGTCGAGTTGATCGTCGCGGCGTGGATCCCGGCCCGCTCGGCCGCCGCGATCTGGTTGCGCATCAGCGCCAGCAACGGACTGATGATCACGGTCGGTCCGGCCCCGGCGGCACGCAGCAGCCCGGTCGCCACGAAATAGACGGCGCTCTTGCCCCACCCGGTGCGCTGCACGACCAGCGCGCGCCGGCGGTCGGCGACCAGCGCCTCGATCGCGGTCCACTGATCGGCCCGCAGCGTCGCATCGTCGCCCGCGAGCGCCCGCAGCAGCGCCTCGGCCTGGGGTCGGGACGCGATACTGCTGTCAACCGGCATGCGGCCATCGTCGCAGCCGACACCGACAGCCTGGCACCGGCAGCATTCCGAGGGGGAACCCGAAGAGTGCGACCCGGAGTGGGCGAGGGGGGAGTTGAACCCCCACGTCCTTGCGGACACACGGACCTGAACCGTGCGCGTCTGCCATTCCGCCACTCGCCCGAGCGGTCACCGACACTAGCATGCAGCGACCGGAGGCCCGGACCCGCGATCGGCCACCGACACCCCCGCTGACCTGGCGTCGAGCACCCGCCCGGGCCCGCCTCCGGGCCCCGGCGTCGGCCCGGGCGACGCGCGGAGAGCCCGGACCGACCGGCCCGGATACGATCGGGGCGACGAAACGGAGGGACGACCGTGGGTGTGCTGCAGCGCTTCGAGCAACGGCTCGAAGGCCTCGTGGGTGGCACCTTCGCGCGCCTGTTCAAGGGGCAGGTCGAGCCGGTCGAGGTCGCGAAGGCGCTGCAACGGGAGGCCGAGGACAAGAAGGCCATTCTCGGCGCCAACCGGGTGCTCGTGCCCAACCGCTACACCGTCGAGCTCGGCCCGACCGATCACGACCGGCTCTCGCCGTGGGCCGGGCAGCTGACCCGCACCCTCGCCGAGATGGTCCAGGAATACGTCGACGACGAGGGCTGGTCGGCCTACGGCGACATCGAGGTGGCCTTCGCCCGCAACGACGCGCTGCGCACCGGGGTGTTCCACGTCAGCAGCGACGTCGACGTCGATGTGGCGCCCCGCCGCCGTCCGCACGATTCACTGTCCATGCCGGCCGTGCCGAGCGAACCCCAGAGCCAGCCCTACCCCAGCGCGCCGCGCAGCGCACCCGCTCCGACCCCGACCCAGGCCGTGCCGCCCGTGCCCGCGCAGACACCGGCGGCGGCGACCGCCGCTCCCCGCCGGCCGACCCCGGCGCCCGTGCTGATCATCGACGACTCCGGCCGGCGGTTTCCCGTGCAGCCCGGCTCGACCCTCATCGGCCGCGGTCAGGACGCCGACATCCGGCTCGCCGACACCGGCGTCTCCCGCCGCCACGCCGTGGTCCGCTACGACGGCCAGGCGGTGCTGATCGAGGACCTCGGCTCCACCAACGGGACGCTGGTCAACGGCCAGCGGGTGCGCACCTCCCGGCTCCAGCAGGGCGACGTGATCCGGGCCGGGCACAGCGTCATCGTCTTCCGGATCGAACCGTCGTGACCCGGCCGCTGCAGGGGCCGCGATGAACGCCCCCATCGTCATCCAGGCCATGCGCTTCGGCTTCCTGGTGCTGCTCTGGCTCTTCGTCTACGCGGCACTGCGGGTGGTCCGGTCCGACGTCTTCGGCCACTCCCGGCCGCGACCGGCGCCGAGCACCGCGCGGACGACGCAGGCCACCAAGGCCAAGCCGAAGAAGCGCGGGCGGGCCGCACGCCAGCTCGTCGTCACGGCCGGTTCGCTGTCGGGCACCAAGATCCGTCTCGACGAGCAGCCGGTCACGATCGGGCGGGCCAACGACTCCACCCTGGTCCTCACCGACGACTACACGAGCTCCCGGCACGCGCGGCTCACGGCCCGCGACAACGACTGGTACGTCGAGGATCTCGGCTCGACCAACGGCACCTACCTCGACCGGACGAAGGTGGCCGGGCCGACCCTGGTGCGCCCCGGCGTACCGATCCGGATCGGCAAGACGGTGCTCGAGTTGCGCTCATGATCTCGACGGCCCCGTCGTCCGCGCCGTCCCGGAGTGCCCTGTGACCCTGGCACTGCGCTACGCGGTGCGGTCCGATCGCGGCCTCACCCGGAGCAACAACGAGGACTCGGTCTACGCCGGTCCGCGGCTGCTCGCCGTGGCCGACGGCATGGGCGGGCATGTCGGCGGGGCGGAGGCGAGCCGCACGGTGATCGCGGCGATCACCCCGCTCGACGACGACAACCCGCACGGCGACCTCATCTCGCAGCTGCGGGACGCGGTCGACGGCGCCAACGCCGACCTGCGCCAGGTCGTCGCGGCGAAGCCCGAGCTCGACGGCATGGGCACCACCCTGACCGCCATCCTCTTCGCGGGTAGCCGGCTCGGGCTGGTGCACGTCGGCGACTCCCGCGGCTACCTGCTGCGCGGCGACCAGCTCGCGCCCATCACCCGCGACCACACGTTCGTGCAGTCGCTGGTCGACGAGGGCCGGCTCACCGCCGAGGAGGCGAGCACCCACCCGCAGCGATCGCTCATCCTGCAGGCCCTGACCGGCCGCGAGGTGGAGCCCGACCTGTCCATCCGCGAGGCCCGCCTCGGCGACCGCTACCTGATCTGCAGCGACGGCCTGTCCGACGTCGTCTCGGCCGAGACCATGGTCGAGGCGCTGCGGATCGAGGACCCGCATGGCGCCGCCGACCGGCTGGTCGAACTCGCCCTGCGCGGCGGCGGACCCGACAACATCACCTGCATCGTGGCCGACGTGATCGACGTCGAGTACGGCGACGACGAGCCGGTCGTCGACGGCGCGGCCGGCACCGGCGGACGCCGGCGCCCGCTGAAACCGGACAGCGCAGCGGCGCGGGCCGCGATGACCGAGGCGGCCGCCGCACGGCGGGACGACGACGGCCCCTCCGGTCCGGACGACGACACGGACGGCGAGGACGAGCCGCCGCGCCGGAGTCGCGCCCGGCGCAGGGTCGTGATCGGCTTGGTCGTGCTCATCGTCCTCGCCGGAGGCCTCTTCGGCTTCTACCGCTGGACCCAGACGCAGTACTTCGTCGGCGTGCAGGGTGACCGGGTCGCGGTCTACCGCGGCCTGCACGTCTCGCTCGCCGGACTCCGGCTCTATCACCGGGTGGACACCAGCTCCCTGCGCCGCCAGGACCTGGTACCGGTGGCCCGCAACCAGGTCGACAGCGGCATCAGCGCCGACAGCCGCGGGCAGGCCGACGCGATCCTCGCCAACCTGGTCAGCAACCAGACGCTGCCGCCCTGTCCGAAGCCGACCCCGAGCCCCACACCCACGCCACGGCCGACGAAGAGCGCGCGACCCACCAAGCACACACCGCCGACCCGGTCGGGCCGACCCACCCCGAAGTCGACACCGACCCGCACCCCTTCGCCCAGCCCCGCGGTGCCGCTCCCCACCCAGGTGCGGGGGAGGGACTGCCGATGACCACCGCGATCCGCCAGGTGCCCCGCCGTCGCGGCGTCGAGTTGGCGATGCTGCTCTTCGCGGTCCTCGCCGTCGTGGCCGCCGACGCGATCGTCGATGAAAACACCCAGGGCCACCTCGAGAAGGACATCGTCTACTACGGCGTCGGGTTCGCCGTCATCTGGCTGATCGCCCACGTCGTGGTGCGCCTCGTCGCGCCGTACGCCGATCCCTTGCTGCTCCCCGCCGTCGCGCTGCTCAACGGTCTGGGTCTGGTGCTCATCCACCGGCTCGACTTCGCGGCCGAGGAGCAGGCGAGGCAGAGCGGCCAGCCGGTGCCGTCGTCGGACGCCCGGCTGCAGATCGTCTGGACCTGCATCGGACTGGCGTTATTCATCCTCGTTCTGGTCGTCGTGCGCAACCACCGGGTGCTCTCCCGCTACGCCTACACGCTCGCCCTGGCCGGAATTCTGCTGCTGATCCTGCCCGCCGTGCTCCCGGCCCGGTTCAGCGAGGTCAACGGCGCCCGGGTCTGGATCCGGGTGGCCGGCTTCTCGATCCAGCCAGGCGAATTCGCCAAGTTGACGTTGATCATCTTCTTCGCCAGCTACCTCGTGGCGAAACGGGACGTGCTGTCCCTGGCCAGCCGCCGGGTCCTCGGCATCGACCTGCCACGCGGCCGCGACCTCGGCCCGGTCCTGGTCGGCTGGGTGATCAGCCTGCTGATCCTGGTGCGGGAGAATGACCTGGGTCAGTCGCTGCTGCTCTTCGGCCTGTTCGTCGTGATGCTCTACGTCGCCACCGAACGCACCTCCTGGCTGCTGATCGGTATCGTGCTGTTCGTCGGCGGCGCCTACACGGCGTACATCGCGTTCGCACACGTGCAGGAGCGGGTCGAGATCTGGCTGCACCCGTTCAAGTACCAGGCCGACCAGGGTTACCAGATCGTGCAGGCGTTGTTCGGTCTGGGCACCGGCGGTCTCTTCGGGACCGGTCTGGGTGCCGGACGTCCGGAGACCGTGCCGTTCGCGGCGACCGACTTCATCGTGTCCACGGTCGGAGAGGAACTCGGGATGTTCGGCCTGGTCGCGATCCTGGTGCTCTACGCCGTGATCTCGATCCGCGGCTTCCGGATCGGTCTCGCCGTGCGCGACCCGTTCGGCAAGCTGCTCGCCACCGGGCTCGCGTTCTCCTTCGGCCTGCAGGTCTTCATCATCGTCGGCGGGGTCACCAAGCTGATCCCGCTCACCGGCCTGACGACCCCGTTCCTCTCCTACGGCGGGTCGTCGCTGGTGGCCAACTTCGCGCTCATCGCGTTGCTGCTGCGCATCTCCGACGCGGCCCGGCGGCCGGGGTCGGAGCCCGCGCCGCGGACGCCGACCGCCGAGGCGGCCACCGAGGTGGTACGCCGATGAACAAGCCGATCCGCCGTATCGTCGTCGCCGTCCTCGTCCTGTTCGGCGCGCTCATCGCCAACCTCACCTACGTCCAGTTCGTCGAGGCCAACTCGCTGGCCACCAACCCGGCCAACTCCCGGGTGCTGCTCGGCGAATACGAGCACCCGCGCGGCAACATCGTCGCCGACCAGGTCGCGATCGCCTCGTCCACGGCGACCAAGGACCGGCTGAAGTATCTGCGTACCTACTCGCAGGGCCAGGTCTTCGCGCCGACGACCGGCTTCTACTCGCTCGTCTACGGTCCGGCCGGCATCGAGCGGGCCGAGAACAGCGTGCTGGCCGGCACCGACGACCGGCTCGCGCTGCGCCGGCTGTCCGACCTCTTCACCGGCCGCGACCCCAAGGGCGGCAACGTCGTCCTGACGATCTCGCGCAAGGCGCAGGAGACGGCCTACGAGGCGATGGCCAAACAGACCGGCGCGGTGGTCGCGCTCGATCCGCGCACCGGTGCGATCCTGGCCATGGTGAGTACGCCGTCCTACAACCCCAATCTGCTGTCGTCGCACGATCCGGACAAGATCCGGGCCGCGTACAACAGGTTGATCAACGCGCCGGGCGACCCGCTGCTCGACAAGGCGATCGCGCAGACCTACCCGCCGGGGTCGACGTTCAAGACGGTGATCGCCGCGGCCGCCCTGAAGGCCGGCCGCACCCCGCAGACCCAGCTGCAGGCACCGACCGCGTTGACGCTGCCGCAGACCACCCACCAGTTGCACAACTTCGACGGCGAGCAGTGCGGCAACGGCCAGACCGACAGCATGATCGACGCGCTGACGATCTCCTGCAACACCGCCTTCGCCAAGCTCGGCATGGACCTCGGCGAGAAGGCGGTCCGCCAGCAGGCCGAGGCGTTCGGCATCGACGACCAGAGCTTCCAGATGCCGCTGACCGTCGCGGGGAGCAGCATCGGCGACATCCCGAGCGCCGCCGCGCTGGCACTCTCCTCGATCGGCCAGCAGGACGTGCGGCTCACCCCGCTTCAGGCGGCGATGATCGCGTCGGCGATCGCCAACAAGGGCGAGCTGATGACGCCGTACCTCGTCAAGCAGATCCAGGCGCCGGACCTCACCGTCGTCGACAGCACCAAGCCGCAGTCCAAGGGCCAGGCGGTGTCGCCGAAGGTTGCCGCCGAGCTGACCACGATGATGAAGAGCGTCGTCGACAACGGCACCGGCAAGCCGGCGCAGATCCCGGGCGTGCAGGTCGCCGGCAAGACCGGCACCGCCGACAACGCGCCCGGCAAGGCGCCGCACGCCTGGTTCATCGGCTTCGCCCCAGCCAACAACCCGAAGGTTGCGGTCGCGGTCATCATCGAGCACGGTGGCGTCGCCGGGAACGAGACCACCGGTGGCCTGGCGGCCGCCCCGGTCGGCAAGGCCGTCATGCAGGCGGTCCTCTCGCAGCGGGGCGGTCACTGATGACGACTCCTCGCCGGCTCGGTGAGCGCTACGAACTCGGTGCCCCGCTCGGACACGGGGGCATGGCCGAGGTCCTGCACGGCCGCGACGTCCGGCTCGGCCGCGAGGTCGCGATCAAGGTGCTGCGCGCCGATCTGGCCCGCGACCCGTCGTTCCAGAGCCGGTTCCGCCGTGAGGCGCAGGCCTCGGCCGCGCTGAACCACCCGTCGATCGTCGCGGTCTACGACACCGGCGAGGACCGCAGCGGCACCAACGGCGCGACGCCGTTCATCGTCATGGAATACGTCCAGGGCCGCACGCTCCGCGAGATCCTGGCCGACGAGGGCCGGCTCATGCCGGAGCGCGCCATGGAGGTGACGGCCGACATCTGCGCGGCGCTCGATTTCAGCCACCGCAACGGCATCGTGCACCGCGACGTCAAGCCGGGCAACGTGATGATCACCCGCACCGGTGCGGTCAAGGTGATGGACTTCGGCATCGCCCGCGCCGTCACCGACAGCGCGGCCACCGTGACCTCGACCGCGCAGGTCATCGGTACGGCGCAGTACCTCTCGCCGGAACAGGCCCGCGGCGAAAACGTCGATGCCCGCTCCGACGTCTACTCCGCGGGCTGTCTGCTCTACGAACTGCTCAGCGGCTCGCCGCCGTTCACCGGTGACTCGCCGGTCGCGGTCGCCTACCAGCACGTCCGGGAGAATCCGACCCCACCCAGCACGCTCAACCCCGACGTGTCCGCGGCGGCCGACGCCATCGTGCTCAAGGCGATGGCGAAGAACCCGGCCAACCGCTACCAGAGCGCCGGAGAGATGCGCGCCGACCTGTTGCGAGCGACCTCGGGCCGCCCGGTGCTCGCCGAGCCGGTGCTCTCCGACGACGACCGCACCACGGTTCTCGGCGACACCGACACCGAGTCCGCGGCCGCCGCGGCGGCCCGCCGGCGGCGCCGCACCATCGGCTTCACCCTGCTCGTGCTGCTGGTGATCGGGGTGATCGTCGCCGGCGCCTTGCTGATCCCGAAGCTGCTGGGCACCGATGCCGACCAGTCCACCGTCCCGTCGCTGACCTCGCTCACCCGCAGCCAGGCGCAGGACCGGCTCAAGGCCAACGGCCTCAAGCTCGGCAAGGTCACCCCGCTCGCCTCCGACCCGACCCAGAAGGGCAAGGTCCTGACGCAGAGCGTGGCGCCCGGCACCAACGTCAACCGCGGCAGCGCGGTCAACGTGCAGATCGGGAGCGGTCCGGCGACCACCGCCGTACCTCCGCTGAAGGGTCTCTCGCTGGCTGCCGCGCGACGGGCCCTGGCCGCCGCGCATCTCAAGGTCGGCGGCCCGATCACCCAGGCGAGTACGCAGGCCCAGGGCACCGTGCTCGACAGCCAGCCGCCGCAGGGTCAGAACGTCGCGCCCGGCAGCACCATCACGCTGATCGTGTCCAGCGGCAAGGTCAACGTGCCCAGCGTGCTCGGCAAGACCGACGCGCAGGCGCACCAGATCCTCGCCAACCGGGGCTTCACCAACGTCAACAGCGTCACCCAGGTGGGCAGCGGCACTCCGGGCACCGTCATCAACCAGACCCCGGCCGGCGGCACCGATGCCGGTCCGGCCACCGCGATCACGCTGACCATCGACCGGGCAGCGCCGAGCCCCACGCCGAGCCCCACGCCCAGCCCGACGCCGAGTCCGACCCCCAGCCCGACGGCGTCTCCGACCGCGACGTCGACCACGAGCGCGCCGGCCAGTCAGTCGGCCAGCCCGAGCGCGGGCACGTCGGCGAGCCCGAGCCCGGGCGGCTGATCTGTCGGCTCAGTCGAGCTCGATGTTGAAGGTCCAGATGGCGAGGACGTGGTGGCCGGACCGCCAGGTGACCTGAGCCGCTCCGGTCGGGAACGTGCCGCCGACGCGCAGCGTCTGGGGGTGACCCGGGCGGGCGTGCACCCGGGTGGCGCCGCGAGGGGTCAGCGCGACGGCCTTGCCGGTCTCGTCGCGGGAGGAGAGTTGGCCCGCATCGGCGACGAGGTCGCCGCGAACGGCCTGCAGGCGCAGGGTGATCGTGGCCTTGGTGGAGGTCGGCGGATGCCGTCGGGCGGACGACCGGGCCGGCGCGGTGACGACCTGCTGGGGTTCGAGCGCCGTGGCCAGCACGGTCGACCCACCGGGCAGCGTGACCCGCACGGGCCGCCGATCGCGAGGACGGCAGGGCGACCCGGCACCGCGGTCGGGGTCGTGACGGCGGGGCCGGCCGAGGGGATCGGCACGGCACCGAGTGACGCGACCACCTGCGCCGGGCTCGGGTCGTGCGGCGCCGGCGGGTGGCTGCACCCGGCGACCGCGACCGCGGCGGCCGCCAGGACGAGAAGTCGGCGGGGACCGGTCAAACTGATCAATGCCCGCCGACCGGGACGGGGACGGAGGCGTGCACGATCTTCGGCGTGGGGGTGGAGTTGATGCTTCCGGTCGCCGGGTAGACCGCGCTCCCGCTCGGAGCCGGCTCGAGGGCTTGCCCGGTCGGGTTGTTGTAGACGTCCGGCCCGAACGGACGCAACCCGTCGGCACCGGCGTAGCCGAGGTGCCCCCGGCCGTCGACCCCACCGGTGGTGATGCCGAACAGGTTCTCCATGCTGCGCAGCCAGCTGTAGTGGTTGTAGGGCTGGTCGCTGATCGACCCGGGCTTGATGAACCGGCTGATGAACACCGCGCCGGTGATCCCGCCGCCGGGGGTGGTGTCCTGGCCGAAGGCCTGGTCTCCCGGCTGGGTGGTGTTCGTGCCGGGCAGCTCGTTGCAGCAGGCGACGATCGACTGGGCCGTATCGGTGGGGACGTTCAACGACGGATCGCTGTTGCCCATGTAGTCCGCGATCGAGTTGCCGTACATCTTGTACGGCGGAACGCCTCGTCGAACACGACCTGGATCTCGCCGTCCTTCTGGAAGGCGGGCGAGGCCATGATCTGCGGCACCCACTTCTTCAGGAACAGGTCGGCGGCGAACAAGCCACCCTGGTGGTCGTGCGGGTTGCCCGTGCCGTTCGGCCCGACGCAGGTCGCGTCGTGCGCGTTCGAGCAGTTGTTCGGCGTAATCCAGGAGAACTCCGGCGTCGTGGCGACCGACTTCAGATCGTCGGCCAGCGACGGGATCCGCGGGTGCCCGGGGATCGCTTTCAACCCGTCGAGCGGGACGACGTTGCGGCAGTCCGCCGGGCTGTCGAAGATGCGGTGGAAGAACGCGGCCGGATTGTGCTTCGCGACGTACTGATCCGTGGGTGTCGCGCTCCCCGGGTCGATGACCCCGGTCCCAGCCGGGTTCCCCGGGATTCCGCAGTGGTAGACCTCCTCGCGGGCCGGATCGTTACCCATGTCCTGGGCGTAGATCTTCCAGCTCTTGTGCACCCGGTCGAGCTGGTTGAACAGGGTTCGGACCGAATGCGGATAGACGCATCCGGTGGAGGCGTAGGTCTGCCCGTCCGGCGCGGGAAACCCGGGCTGGACGTCGGCGTAGATCGGGCAGTCCGCCTGGTTGTCCGGCGCGGGCGCCTGGCCGCCGGTCAGGCTGAGGTAGTTGTCCAGCGAGAAGTGGCCGGTGCCGTAGTACTGCCGCAGCAGTTCGCCGTAACTGGGCAGCGTCTTCCACAGGTAGCTGTTCTGGTTGAGCCCGGAGAACGTCGCCTCGTAGGACTTGTTCTCGAGGATGATCGTCCAGACGTGGCCGATCTTCGGCGGCTGGAAGGCCGCGGCGCTCACCGGACTCGCCGCCGCACCGCCCGCTCCCGAGACCAATGCGGTGACCGCGGCGACCGCCGCCACTCCCACCGCTGCCCACCGCCTGCGCCGCTGCCCCACTAGTGCCGTCATGCCAACTCCCCGTGTCGGGTGACATCGACCCGCAGCACCTGCGCGGTCCGTCCGGAAGGAGGCCCGCAGGGTGCAAGAATTGGGGTACGGAGTCGCGGTGTCAATGGTTTGCGCCGATTACGCCACCGCCGATCGCTTTGTACGGAGTGGGGCGCGAGGGGAAGGGGTGGCGCTCAGGCGGGCCGGAGCGAGGCCAGCCGCAGCCGCTCGACCTTCGCGGCGAGGTCCGGCGCGCGGTCGCGAGCGGCGGGCAGGCCGCAGGAGGCCAGCCAGGTGCCGAGCAGGAGATGCCCGCCCTGGGTGAGGACGGACTCGGGGTGGAACTGCACGCCCTCGATCGGCAGGTCGCGGTGCCGCAGCCCCATGACGACACCCGACTCGGTGCGGGCGGTGACCGCCAGCTCGGGCGGCAGGGTCGACTCGACCGCGGCGAGCGAGTGGTAGCGCGTCGCCGTGAACGGGTCCGGGAGATCGGCCAGGATCCCCGCACCGGCGTGCCACACCTCGCTCGTCTTGCCGTGCAGCAGCTCGGGCGCCTGGATCACCCGCCCGCCGTAGGCGACCGCAATCGCCTGGTGCCCCAGGCAAACGCCGAGCAGCGGCGTACCCCGCTCCGCGCAGGCGTGCACCAGCGGCACGCTCACCCCGGCCCGCTCCGGCACGCCGGGTCCGGGGCTGAGCAGCACGGCGTCGACACCGAGTGCGTCGAGCTCATCCGGACCGACCTCGTCGTTTCGGCGTACGACGCACTCGGCCCCCAGCTGCGCCAGGTAATGGACGAGGTTGTAGACGAAGCTGTCGTAGTTGTCGACGACGAGGACGCGGGTCATCGGGTCACGTCACGAGCCGTCGAGGCGCACCGATGCTCCGGAGGCGGCGGAGGCGTTGGCGGCCTCCATCAACCGGGTCAGATCGGCGCCGACGTCGACGTTGTGGCTCGCCCAGCTCCCGTCGGCGGCGTGCCGCACCCACTGGACGAAGGCCGTCGGCTGGTCGTCGGGGATGGGCAGCTCCGACCAGCCGGAGTCGTCACCGGCCCGGACCTTGAGCGTCGACGCGGAGGTGTCGAAGAGCAGGCTGCCCGCGGTGCCGTAGATCTCGATCGTGAACGGCGACTGGGCGGCAGCGAATCCGGCCTCCACCACGGCGAGCTTGCCGTCGGGGTAGCGCAGCACCGCCACGGCGTTGTCCTCGACCGCGCGACCGGTCACGCTGCCGTAGCTAGCGGTGAGGCTCTCCGGCATGCCGCCGGCGAAGAGCCGGGCGAGGTACATGGGGTGGCAGCCCAGGTCGACCATCGCGCCCCCGCCGCAGGCCTCGGGGTCGAAGAAGCGGTCCGGCAGCCAGGCCTTCCCGACCGCACCGTTGTGGGCGAGGCGGGTGCGGACCAGGGTGATCTCGCCCAGCCGGCCGCTCGCCAGCACGTCGGCGACGGCCTGGGTGTAGCCGTGGTAGAGCCGCGGCAGCGACAGCACCAGCGCGACCCCGGCGTCGCGGGCGGCGGCGATGAGTGCGTCGGCGTCGGCGGTCGAGAGGGCCAGGACCTTCTCGGTGAAGACGTGCTTGCCGGCCCGAATGGCGGCCCCGATCACCTCGGGGTGGAGGTTGGTCGGCGTATCCACGATCACGCCGTCCAGGTCGGGGCTCCCGAGCAGCTCGGCGAGGTCGTCGTAGTACTTCACGCCGAGCTTCTCCGCGCCGGCCCGGCCACGCTCCGGGTCGTCGTCCCAGGCGCCGATGATCTCGACGTCGGGGTGCTCGGTGGCCTGGCGGGCGTAGTCGCCGGCGTGGACGTGCCAGAAGCTGAGCATCGCGACGCGCAACATGCGGGAGCCTTCCGTCGGGGAGCCGGTATCGGCGTTACGACCCTACCCAGCGTCCGGCGCCGGCCGGCATGGGCCACAGTGATCGGCATGGACAAGCGAGTGCGGTTCGTCCGCGACCTGGTCGAGCCACTTCGGGTGCCGGCGGGATCGCGGGTGACCCTCCGCCGCGACCACGACCCCGGCGACACCGGCGGCCTGCCCGGCAAGGCCGAGGCCAAGGCCCGCCTTTCCGAAGGCGTCGAGCTCATCGCCGACCACCAGGAGAGGCTGGCGGCCCAGAACACCTTCGGAGTGCTCCTGGTGCTGCAGGGCATCGATGCGGCGGGCAAGGACAGCACCATCGAGCACACGATGCACGGGATCAACCCGCAGGGTGTCGAGGTCACGAGCTTCAAGGAGCCGTCGGTCGAAGAACTCGACCACGACTACCTCTGGCGCTATCAGCGGTCGGTCCCGGAGCGCGGCCGGATCGGGATATTCAACCGGTCCCACTACGAAGAGGTGCTCGTGGTCCGCGTGCACCCCGACCTCCTCGCCGCCGAGCGGATCCCTCGCGAGGCCAGGGAGAGCGGCCTATGGAAGAGGCGTTACCGGGACATCAACGACTGGGAGCACTACCTCGTCGACAACGGGATCCGCATCGTCAAGGTCTTCCTCAACCTCTCCCGCGAGGAGCAGGCCAAACGCTTCCTCAAGCGGATCGACCGTCCCGAGAAGAACTGGAAGTTCTCCCCGAGCGACGTGCGGGAGCGACGTTTCTGGGACGACTACCAGGTCGCCTACGACCACATGCTCAGCAACACCAGCACACGGTGGGCGCCGTGGTACGTCGTACCCGCGGACCACAAATGGTTCGCCCGGCTGGCGACCGCGGCGGTCCTCGCCCGCGAACTCGCCGACATCGACCCGCAGTACCCGAAGCCCGCTCCCGAGGTGGTCCAGGAGATGGCCGCAGCCCGCGCCGAACTGCTCGCCGAGATGGGAAATCGGTAGCAGTCAGGCCGTGAAGTCGAGCACGAGCCGCCCGCGAATCCCGCCGGCCTCCAGCAACTTGTGCGCGTCGGCGGCCTCGGTGGCGGGAAGCACCCGCGCCACCCGAAGGGTGAGGACGCCCTCCTCCGCCTGTCGGCGAAGCCGATCCAACCGCGCGGTGTCCTGCGCGGAGGCGGCGACCTGGATCTCGTGGACGCGGATCCCCCGCTCACCCGAGCCCGTCCAGGCACGGACGACGGCGAGACCGCCGCCGTCCGCGATCGCCGGAAGAGTGCGCGCGAGCTGGACGGCCCCGTCGGCCACCCCGGCGACGCCCGCCGGTGCCACGGCGCGGATGGCCGCGGAGATCCCGTCCCCGCGGGGCACCATCTCGTCGGCGCCGAGCGACCTCACCAGGTCCCGGTCGGCGTCCGAGGCATCCGCGATCACCCGCAGGCCCTCGGCCTTCGCAAGTTGGACGACGTAGCCGCCGTAACCGCCGGCCGATCCGGTGACCCCGATCGCCTGTCCGGGCGCAAGCGCCAAGGCATCGAGCGTCAGTCGGGCGGTGAGGGCATTCATCAGGAGGGTGGACGCGGCCGGGAGATCGAACCCGGCCGGTGCAGGCACGACCGAAGCGGCCGGCGCGACGACCTGCTCGGCGTATGCGCCGCCGTGCGGGCCTCTCGGCACCATCACCACGACCACGCGGTCGCCGACCGCCAACCGACCGTCCGCATCCGGGCCGATCCGATCGACGACTCCGGCAGCGTCCATGCCGGGGACGAACGGCGGTCGCCTCCCGGCGAGCCGGGACGCCTGCGCTCCGGCTCGGAAGAGGGTGTCGGTCGGGTTCACCGCGGCCGCGTGGACCCTGATCCGGACCTCGCCCGGCCCGGGCTGCGGCTCGGGCAGCTCCACGATCTGCAACGCATCAGGACCGCCGAATTCGCGTACACCGATAGCTCTCATGGCGTCGCAACCACACCAGGCGGCCGGGCCATTCCGACGAGCGGCCGACTAGCGGGCGACCCGGGCGTAGCCGAGCTGCACCGATCCGTCGTACGCCGGCATCTGCACCCGCCGGCTGCGGCTGACGTGGTAGCCGAGCCCGAAGGCGGCCGCCGCCTCGCGGTAGATCACGACGCCGCGTTCCCGGCCGAGCGCCCGGCTCATGCCGGCGACGTCGCCGATCGCGGTGATCCGGTACGGCGGGGAGTAGGTGCGCCCGTAGAGCAGCAGGACGTTGCCGACGCATCGGATCGCCCCGGTGGTGATCAACCGCTGCCCCATGATGGTCATCGCCTCGGCGCCGCCGGCCCACATGGCGTTGACCACGGACTGCACGTCCTGCTGGTGGACGACGACGTCGTCGGCGCTTCGGGCGCCGGGGGGCAGTCCGCCACCGGCCTGCCGCGGCGCGTCGTCGAGGGTCACGGTGAGCGCGGGACCATGGACCGCACGCAGCCCGACCGGCAGCTCGAGGGAGTCGGCCGCGTTGCCGGCGGCCGTGGCTCGCCGGTCGCCGCGCCCGTCCGCGGTCTCGAGCCGCCCCACCTGGCGCTGCAGCCGGGTCACCTGGGCGGACAACCCCGCCACGGTGCGCTCCTCGGCCGGGATGAGTTGGGCGAGATCGAGCCGCCGGCCGGCCCGCAGGTCGGTGCCCCGCGCGGTCTCGGCGCTGGTCGCGAAGAGGACTCCCGCGACCAGGCACGCCACCGGCACCAGCACCCGCCAGACCGGCGAGCGGCGCACCGTGCCGCCGCCCTCGGACGGCGTGAACCATCGCCGTACGACGTTCCTTACTCGCTCCAACGCTCCCACTCCGGTGCTGCCAGCCGGCCGCGAGCCTGCGCGACCGGTCAGTCGCGTCTACGCTAACCGGCAGGAGCCGCAGGAGGAGAGCCGTGCCGAAGTCCCGAGTTCGCAAGAAGAACGTCTACACGCCGCCGTCGGACGTCCTGCCGTCCGCAGCGACGCGCGAGAAGCGCAAGGGCCCGAGCCCCACGTGGTATCCGATCGTGATGGTCGCGCTGATGGTCATCGGCCTGATCTACATCGTGATGAACTACCTCGCGCCCAACGCGCTGTTCTTCCCGTCCCTGGGCAACTGGAACTTCGCGGTCGGCTTCGGCCTGATGGTCGGCGGGCTCGTGATGGCCGTCCGCTGGCGCTGAACGACACCCATGTGATTCGTCCCCAGGGGTTGTCCACACTGTGGATAACCCCGTTCGACGGATAGCAGATCCGACCGCCCGGCCCACCGCGTTCTGTCATGCTGCCGACATGCGATGGGCACCACGGACCCCCGAGGTGGTCGCGGTGTCGGTGCTCGGCGTGATCGCCCTGGCCCTGGCCGCGACGACCGATGCAGCCGGGGCGCTGCTCGGGGTTGTCGCCGGGGTCGGCCTGCTGGCGTTCGCCGCGGTCGACGCGATCGTGCGCCCGCGGCTGGCCGCCGACGACGCCGGCCTGTCGGTGCGCTCCCCCAGCTACCGGGTGCGGCTGGCCTGGTCCGACATCGACCGGCTGCGGGTCGACGAGCGGAGCCGGTTCGGCGTACGGGTCCGGACCTTGGAGATCGACGCGGGCGAGACACTCCTGCTGCTGGGCCGGCACGCGCTCGGGGCCGACCCGCGCGACGTGCACGCCGCCCTGCTGGGCATTCGCGGCATGCCGGGCGCCCCGGATCGCGCGAACTGAGTGTCCGGCTAGCTGAGCATCCGGTCGAGCATTCCGGTGCGCCAGACCGTCAGCCCCACCATGATCGCGACGAGCAGCGCGACCCCGCCGACCTGATAGAGCGCGCGGTGCATCCGCGGCGCGTAGACGAAGATCGCGGCGGCGACGGCGCCGGCCACCAGGCCGCCGAGGTGACCGAGCCACGAGATCCCCGGGACGCTGAGCGTGATGTAGACGTTGATCAGGATCGTCGGGACGAGCGCCCAGATGTTGAGGCCCATCTTGCGGTAGACGACGATCAGCGCGCCGAACAGCCCGAAGATCGCGCCGGACGCCCCGGCGACGTTGTTGAACCTGTTGTCGAAGAGGTAGACCGACAACGCACCGCCGAGTGCGCCGAGCAGGTAGATGGACAGGTAGCGCCAGGCGCCGAACACCCGCTCCAGAGCCGGGCCGAGCACGAACAGCGAGAACATGTTGACCGCCAGGTGCAGCACCCCGAAGTGCAGGAACGCCGAACCGAGGAACCGCCAGAACTCGTTGTTCTCGGCGATGACCGTGGGGTTGAGGACCAGTTTGCCGAAGATCCGGGACGACTCGTTGTGGCTGAATCCGGCCGGCGAGGTGACGGCGGTGGCGATGAACGCGACGACGTTGAGCCCGATCAGCACCAGCGTCATCAGCCCGGCCCGCGCGACGACCTTGCCGCCGTAGGGCAGGGTCGGCGTACGGATCCGGGACGACGACCGTCGGCCGACGCAGTCCGGGCACTGGAAACCGACCGGCGCGTCGCGCAGGCAGGTCGGGCAGATCGGACGGTCGCAGCGGGTGCAGGTGACGAACGTCTGGCGGTCGGGGTGGCGGTAGCAGCGCGGCGCGAAGTCGGCACCGGCGGGTTGCTGGTGCGGCTGACTCATCGCACCGGCTCCGAATACCGACTTACCGTCGTACCGTCCATCCCGCTCGTGCTCGCCGGCGGCGCCGGGCGCTAGCCCTCCGGCCGTTCGATCGTGACCGATTCGATGACGACGTCGGTCGTCGGCCGGTCGTTGCGTCCGGTCGGGGTCGCGGCGATCGTGTCGACGACGGCCCGGCCGGCGTCGTCGGTCACCTGACCGAAGATGGTGTGCTTGCCGGTCAGCCAGGGGGTCGGGTCGACCGTGATGAAGAACTGCGACCCGTTGGTGCCCGGGCCGGCGTTGGCCATCGCGAGCAGGTAGGGCCGGGTGAAGGCGAGGTCGGGGTGGATCTCGTCGCCGAACTCGTAGCCCGGGCCGCCGGTCCCGGTGCCCAGCGGGTCGCCGCCCTGCACCATGAAGCCGGGGATGACCCGGTGGAAGATCGTGCCGGCGTAGAGCGAGTCCTGCCGCTTCGCGCCGGTGCTCGGGTCGGTCCACTCCCGGTCGCCCTGAGCCAGCTCGACGAAGTTCCGGACCGTCTTCGGCGCCTGGTCGGGGAACAGCTCGAGCCGGACATCTCCGGCACTCGTGTGCAGGGTCGCGTAATGCTGGGTGGCCACCGGTGCGGCTCCTTCGACGGGGATGGCAGTTCGCTCATGGTCTCACGCGCGGGTTACCGTGCCTCGTGAAGGGTACGAGCGTCTACTAGACCGCGACGGTCGATAATCCGGCCGCCGTCGACAGTGCTTCCGGGAGGGACCCTGATGTCAGGTTCAAAGGTGAGTGCACGTGTGACTCCGGCGGTGCGTACGGCGGGCGATGCGACCGGGACCGCGGCAAGCGAGGTGGTGCACGCCGTCGAGGTGCTGCGCGAGCAGGCCGGTCCCGCCGTCTCCAGCGCTGTCGACGCGGTGCGGGAGAAGGGTCTGCCGGCCGCCGTCGCTGCCGTCGAGACGGTGCGCGAGAAGGCCGGACCCGCCGCCGTCGTCGCGGTCGAGGTCGTCCGCGAAAAGGGTGTGCCGGCCGCCGTCGCCGCCGCCGACACCGTCCGGCACCGGGCCGGTCCCGCGGCCAACGCCGCGGTCGACGCGGTCCGCGACCACGCCCCGGTGGTCATCGCTGCCGCCGACACCGTGCGTTCCCGCGCCCGGACGGTGGAGAAGCAGACCCGGGGACAGCGCCGGGAGGCGCGCCGCCGGGCGCACCGGATCAGTGCCGCCGCACGCGGGGAGCAGCCCCGCCGTTGGCCGCTCATCCTCGGCGCGTTCCTGCTCGGCGCGGCGCTCGGAACGACCGCCGGGCTGGCCCGCCGTCGCGCTGCCCAGAGTTCCACGCCGGCCTACGGCGAGGACCTCAACGGCTCGGGGCAGCAGGACACCGCCCGCCTCGCGGAGGAGAACTCCGAGCACTGAGGCTGGGCCACCGGGTCGTCGTCCGGCCCGGAGCCGGCGCCGGTCAGCGACGCCGCTTCGCCCGTCGGGTTGCGCGGGCGGGTGATTTGCGCCCGGACCGGGGCCGTGCCGTGCTGTCCCGCTCGATGAGTTCGGCGGCGACCCGGACCGTGCGCGGCGGCCCGGCCGCACCGAGGACCAGGTCCATCGCGCGCTCGCCGATCTCGCGCAGCGGCAGCCGGACGGTCGTCAGGGTCGGCGTGATGTCGCGGGCCAGCTCGATGTCGTCGTACCCGATGATGGAGACGTCGTCCGGGACGCGTCGGCCGGACTGGCGCAGATAGGAGATCGCGCCGGTGGCCATGAGGTCGTTGGCGGCGAAGATCGCCGTGAGCTGCGGACGCCGCTCGAGCAGCGCCGCCGCGGCGGCCGCGCCGCCCTCGCGGCTGAAGCCGCCCTCCTCGATGGCGTCGTCGGGGACGGGGGCGCCGAGCCGCCCCATCTCGCTGCTGAAGCCGGTCAGCCGCTCCCGCACCGTCGTGAGGCCGAGCGGGCCGCAGGCGATGCCGACCGATCGGTGCCCGAGCGCGCGCAGGTGCCGGGCGGCCTCCTTCGCGCCGGCCCGGTGCGCCGGGGCGACCGTGTCGCCGGACATCCCGTGCCGGCCGATGCCCACCACCCGGCCGCCGGTGCCGAGGTAGGAGTCGACGGCCCGGGCCACCCGCCCGGACTGGTCGCGATCGGCGAAGCCGCTCCCGGCGAGGACGATCGCCCGGGCCCGCTGGGCCCGGAGCCGATTGATGTATTCGACCTCCAGCTCCGGGTCGCGGGAGGTGCTGGTGATGAGCAGGAGCAGGCCGTTGGCCCGGGCGACCGCCATCGCGCCCGAGGCGATCGCGGAGAAATAGGGGTCGTCGACGTCGTGGATGACCAGTCCGACGATGTCGGTCGCCGCCCGCGCCAGCGCCTGAGCCGGTCCGTTGGACACGTAGCCGACCTGGTCGGCGACGGCGAGGACCTTCTCCCGCAGGGCCTCGCCGACCACCCGCTCGCTGCCGTTGAGCACCCGGGATGCGGTCGCCAGCGACACACCGGCGAGGTCGGCGACGTCCTTGAGCGTGGCCGACGCCGAGCGAACCGGTGGCGACGTCCGTGTTGACGAGGAGGCGCGCACGCAGCGACTATATGGTGTCAGAGGCGGGCAAGCGTTTTCCCACACGCTCCCGACCGGATCTGCGCAGCATGACGGACCACGCACGGAGGGCCATAGATGAGCCGCAGGACCATCGGTATCGCGATGAACGGTGTCACCGGCCGGATGGGCTACCGACAGCATCTGCTCCGCTCGATCCTGGCGATCCGGGAGCAGGGCGGCCTCACGCTGCCCGACGGCACCGTCGTGTGGCCGGAGCCGCTGCTGGTCGGCCGCAACGCGGAGCGTCTCGCACCGATCGCCGAGCGCCACGGCCTGACCCGCTGGACAACGTCGTTGGACGAGGCACTCGGCGATCCGGACATCGAGATCTACTTCGACACGCAAGTGACTGCGACGCGCGAAAAGGCCCTGCTGCAGGCCATCGACGCCGGCAAGCACATCTACACCGAAAAGCCGGTCGCCGACGCGCTCGAGGGCGCTCTCCGGCTGCTGCGGGCCGCCGACGCCGCCGGCGTCCGGCACGGCGTCGTGCAGGACAAGCTGTTCCTGCCCGGCCTGATCAAGCTCCGACGGCTGGTGGAGGGTGGCTTCTTCGGCCGGATCCTGTCGGTACGCGGGGAGTTCGGCTACTGGGTCTTCGAGGGCGACTGGCAGCCGGCGCAGCGACCGTCGTGGAACTACCGCGCCGAAGACGGCGGCGGCATCGTCGCCGACATGTTCTGTCACTGGCGCTACGTGCTCGACCAGGTGATCGCGCCGGTCCAGGCCGTCACGGCGCATGCGGTGACCCACATCCCCGACCGCTGGGACGAGCACGGCGAGCACTACCGCGCCACCGCCGACGACGCGGCGTACGCGATCTTCGAGTTGGCCGGCGGCGTCGTCGCGCAGGTCAACTCCTCGTGGGCGACCCGGGTGCACCGCGACGAACTGGTGGAGTTCCAGGTCGACGGGACCGAGGGCAGCGCCGTGGCCGGGCTGCGGTCGTGCATCGTGCAGCACCGCGCCGGCACCCCGATGGCCGAGTGGAACCCCGACCTGCCGGTGCCGGTCGACTTCCGCTCGCAATGGCAGGACGTTCCGGACAACGCGGCGTTGGACAACGGCTTCAAGCGCGAGTGGGAGCTGTTCCTCTCCCACGTCGTGGCCGACACACCCTTTCCCTGGAACCTGCTCGAAGGCGCCAAGGGCGTGCAGCTCGCCGAGCTCGGCCTGCGGTCCTCGGCCGAGGGCCGCCGACTGGAGGTTCCGGAGCTGCGCCCGTGAGCGTCTCGCTGCGCCTGCCCGCTCCCGCGGGCGTGGTCCGCACGATCACGCTCGACGAACCGCCGAGGTGGCCGACCGGCGGGGCGCTCCGCTCCCGGTCCGTCTACGCCGCCGCGCACGTGGTCGCCGATCCGCTGGCCGACAACGCACCGGGTGCCCCGGCGGTCGTCGACTGGGACGCGACCCTCGCCTTCCGTCGCCACCTGTGGTCACTGGGGCTGGGCGTCGCCGACGCCATGGACACCGCGCAGCGCGGCGCCGGTCTGGACTGGCCGGCGGTGCAGGAGCTGATCCGCCGGTCCGGCAAGGAAGCGGCGGCGGTCGGCGGTCGGCTGGTGTGCGGCGCCGGCACCGACCAGCTGACCGGTCCGGCGCGCGACCTGGACGAGATCCGGGCGGCGTACGAGGAACAGCTCGCGCTCGTCGAGGAGGTCGGATCCGGCGTCGTACTGATGTGCTCGCGGGAGCTCGCCGCGCTCGCCCGGTCGGCCGAGGACTACCACGCGGTCTACGCGCCGCTGCTGCGGCAATCGCGGGACCCGGTGATCCTGCACTGGCTCGGGCCGATGTTCGACCCGGCCCTCACCGGTTACTGGGGATCGACCGACCTCGACGTCGCGATCGCCTCGCTGCTCGCGCTGATCGGGGAGCATCGCGACAAGATCGACGGGATCAAGCTCTCGCTGCTCGACTCCGACCGGGAGATCGCGCTGCGCCGCGCGCTTCCGGACGGCGTACGGCTCTACACCGGCGACGACTACCACTACCCGCAGCTGATGGCCGGCGACGAGCACGGTCACAGCGACGCGCTGCTCGGCATCTTCGACCCGATCGCGCCGGCCGCCTCCGCCGCGGTGCGGGCGTTGGACGACGGTGACCCGGCCCGGTTCCGGAAGATCCTCGATCCGACCGTGCCCTTGGCGCGGCACCTGTTCGGCCCGCCCACCTACCACTACAAGACCGGCGTGGTCTTCCTGGCCTGGCTCGCCGGGCACCAGGACCATCCGCTGATGGTCGGCGGTGCCCAGGCCGGACGGTCCGTCCCGCACCTGGTCGAACTCGTCGCGCTGGCGGCCGCCGCGCACATCCTGCCGGACCCTGAGCTCGCCGCGGACCGGATGCGGCGCTTCCTGGCGATCGCCGGATTCGGGCCGTGACCGCGCACCCCCGCCTGTCGCTGAACCAGGCGACGACCAAGCGCTGGACGCTGCCCGAGGCGGTCGCCGGCTGTGTCGAGGCGGGCATCGGTGGGATCGGGCTGTGGCGGGACCGGGTGGCCGAGGTCGGCGCCGGGCGCGCGGCCCGGATCGTCACCGACGCGGGGCTCACCGTGACCAGCCTGTGCCGGGGCGGCTTCCTCAGCGACGCCGAGCCGGCGGCGCGCAAGGCGGCGTACGACGACAACCGGCGCGCGATCGACGAGGCGGCGCTGGTGGGCGCGCCGGAACTGCTGCTCGTCGTCGGCGGACTGCCGGCGGGCAGCCGCGACCTGGTCGGCGCCCGGACGGCGGTCGCGGATGCTCTGGCGGAGCTGGCGCCGCAGGCCCGCGCAGCCGGGGTCCGGCTGGTACTGGAGCCGCTGCACCCGATGTTCTGCGCCGACCGCGCGGTCGTGTCCACGCTGGGTCAGGCGCTCGACATGGCGGCCGCGTTCGAGCCGAGCGAGGTCGCGGTGTGCGTCGACACCTACCACGTCTGGTGGGACCCGGCGTTGGCCGCGCAGTTGGCCCGGGCCGGCGACCGGATCGCCCTCTACCAGGTGTCGGACTGGGTGCTGCCGCTCGCGGCCGATGCCCTGCTCTCGCGCGGGCACGTCGGCGACGGCTGCATCGACATCGCCGGGATCACCGACCTGGTCACCGCCGCCGGCTACACCGGGTGGATCGAGGTCGAGATCTTCCGCCAGGACGTCTGGGACGCACCAGGACGCGACACGGTCGCGCGGGTGGCGTCGACCTTCGACGCCATGATGCGTTCCACGCATTCCTGAGAGCGCTGTCCGCGCTGCCCGACGGGTGACGCCGAGATGTGACGTTCCGGGGACGGGACTAGGGTTTGCTACATGGATTACAGAGTGCTTGGGAAGACAGGTGTAAAGGTCAGCCCGTTGTGTCTGGGCGCGATGATGTTCGGCGCCTCAGGCAATCGCGACCACGACGACTCGGTGCGGATCATCCGGCGCGCCCTCGACGCCGGCATCAACTTTGTCGACACCGCAGACGTCTATTCGCACGGGGAATCCGAGGAGATTGTCGGGAAGGCGCTTGCCGGCGGCCGCCGCGACAATGTCGTGCTGGCGACGAAGGCGCACGGCAGCATGGGGGACGACCCCAACGCGCAGGGCAACTCGCGGCGCTGGATCGTGCAGGAGGTCGAGAACAGCCTGCGCCGCCTCGGGACGGACTGGATCGACCTCTACCAGATCCACCGGCCGGACATGGCGACCGACATCGACGAGACGCTCGGTGCGCTGACCGACCTCGTCCGCGACGGGAAGATCCGCTACTTCGGCTCGTCCACCTTCCCGGCGTACCAGATCGTCGAGGCGCAGTGGACGGCCGAGCGCCGCGGGCGTGAGCGGTTCATGTGTGAGCAGCCGCCGTACTCGATCCTGGTCCGAGGCATCGAGACCGACGTGCTGCCGGTCTGCGAGAAGTACGGCATGGGTGTCATCCCGTGGAGCCCGCTGGCCGGTGGCTGGCTCAGCGGCCGTTACCGCAAGGGTCAGGACGCTCCCAACACCCACCGCGCGCAGCGCCTCCCGGAGCGCTTCGACCTCTCGGTGCCGGCCAACCAGCGCAAGCTGGACGCCGCCGAGGAGCTCGCGCAGCTCGCGGAGAAGGCCGGCATCAGCCTGGTCGAGCTCGCGGTCGCGTTCGTGATCCGGCACCCCGCGGTCACCTCCGCGATCATCGGGCCGCGCACGATGGAGCAGCTGGAGACGCAGCTCGGTGCGGCCGACGTCACGTTGAGCAATGAGCTGCTCGACGCGATCGACGAGATCGTGCCGCCCGGCACCAACGTCAGCCCCGGTGACGGCGGCTGGAAGCCGCCGGCGCTGACCGAGCCGGGACTGCGGCGGCGCTGACCGTCCGACCACGCTGAGGCGGCTCGGCGGCGAGGCGTTTGGCATGCTGTCCGCGTGCCGATGATGACCCTCGCCGCCGCGCCGTACCCGGTACTGCGCCGCTCGGCCATGGCGACCGGGCTCGTCTTCGCGCTGTCCGGGCTGGTGCAGGCCAGCTGGGTGTCGCGGCTGCCGGAGGTCCGCACCCGGCTGCACGCCGACCCGGGGTCGCTCGGTCTGGCTCTACTCGGGATCGCCGTCGGCTCGATCCTCGCGACACCGATGACCGGCAGGCTGGTCCGGCGTTTCGGGAGTCGGACGGTGGTCGCAGCAAGCTGCGGGCTGTCGACTCTCGCGCTGGTGGGCGCCTCGCTGGTCCAGTCGGTGGTCGAGCTCGGACTCGTGCTGTTCGTGTTCGGCATCGGCTACGGGTCGTGGGACGTCGCGATGAACATCCACGGGCACGGCGTGGAGGCGTCTGCAGGCAAGGCGTGGATGCCGCGCTATCACGCCGCATGGAGCGTCGGCAGCTTCCTCGGCGCCGGGCTCGGAGCGCTGGCGGTCGCGATCGGCGTCCCGGTGGCGGCGCACTTCTCGGTCGCCTCGGCCGGTGTGTTCGCGGCGGTGCTCGGCCTGCTGATGCTCTTCCTCGCCGACGACGACGCGACCAGCGACTCCGAACTCGACGACGCGGCGTCCGCGGCCCGGCAGGAGCAACGCGCGGGCCGGCTCTTCAGCCTCTCCCTGCTGCTGCTCGGCGTCGTACTCGGCTGCTCGACGCTCATCGAAGGCGCCGCGTCGGACTGGCTGGCCATCTATTTCGACGATGTGCGGCACGTGACGCCGGCGGCGGGGGCGGCGGCGTTCACGACGTTCGCGGTGGCCATGGCCGCGAGCCGCGGGGCCGGCACCTGGACGATCAACTGGCTCGGCCGGGCCGGCGCCGTACGCGCGAGTTCGGCCGTGGCGCTGGTCGGTGTCGGCATGCTGCTGCTCTCCCCCGTCGTCGCCCTGGCCTACGTCGGCGCGGCGCTGTGGGGTCTGGGTACGGCGATCGTGTTCCCGGCCGTGATCAGTGCGGCCGGCGACACCCCCGGCCGCTCGGCCGAGGCGATCTCGATGGTCGCGCCGATCGGCTACAGCGGATTCCTGCTGGGGCCGCCGCTGATCGGACTGCTCGCCCGGTCGATCGGGATCGGCCATGCGCTGTGGGTGGTCGGCGGGCTCGCCGCCATCATGGTCGCCTTCGCCGGAGCGACCCGCGAACGCCAGCGCGATGAGGCCATGCCGTAGTCAGTCGACGGCGAGCATCACCTCGGTGGCCTTCACCAGTGTCGTGACGGGCTTGCCGGGACCCAGATCCAGGTCGTCGGCGGCGTCGCGGGTGATCGCCGCGGTGACGGTCTGACCGCCGTCGAGGATCACCTTCACCACGGCCATGGCCTCGCCGTAGGTGACCGACTCCACGGTTCCGGGCAGCTGGTTGCGGGTCGACAGGCGCATGCGGACCTCCAGGAGCGGGTGCGGTCGTCAGCTGCCGACACTAGCCAGCGCGAGCCGTCGGCCGCACGGGCCGGGACGGCGAGCCGGGCTACGGTGGACGGCATCTGGCGAATCACGGGAGCCGGGATGCGGGGCGGTGACTGGCGGACGACGCTGACTGCGGTCGAGTCGGCCACCCGCGCACGGCTGGTGCATCTCGTCCGGCGCGGTCGCACCCCGGGGCTGCGTACGGCGAAGACCACCCTCGCCGCGGTCCTGTCCTACGTCATCGCCAAGCAGCTCGGGACCAGTGCGCAGCCGATCCTCGCACCGCTGACCGCGATCCTGGTGGTCCAGCTGACCATGTACGAGACGGTCGCCCACGGCCTGGGCCGGGTCGCCAGCGTCCTCGCCGGGGTGCTCGTCGCCGTCGGCGTCGCGTCGTTCGTCGGTCTGACCTGGTGGAGCCTCGGCATCGTCGTCGCGGTGTCGCTCGTCGTCGGACGCCTGCTGCGGCTGGGCCCGAACCTGCTGGAGGTGCCGATCTCGGCGATGCTGGTGCTCGCGGTGGGCGGGGCGGAGACGGTGGCGGCCGGGCGGGTCTACGAGACCGTGCTCGGTGCGGCCGTCGGCGTCGCCGTCAACGTCGTGATCGCCCCGCCGCTCTACATGCAACCGGCCGGCGACGCCGTGAGCGAGTTGGCCGACCGGATGGCGGAGTTCGTCCGCGGCCTCGCCGAAGAGCTCCGGTCCGGCTGGTCCCGGGATGCCGCGGACCGTTGGCTCAACGCCGCCCGGGCCCTCGACAACGAGGTGGCCCGCGCGGACCGGACGCTGGGCCGGGCCGAGGAGAGCGCCCGACTCAACCCCCGCGGCGGCAAGGCCCGCGAGGCCCAGCCGCCGCTGCGTACCGCGCTCACCGGGCTCGAGCTCAGCCAGGCCGGACTGCGCAGCCTGGCCCGGGCGCTGCTCGACCGCACCTACTTCGTCCCCGGCGACGAGGAGGGGACGGCGTACGGCGAGGAGGTGCGACTCGCCCTCGCCGACGTCCTGGACGCCGCCGCCAGCGCGTTGCAGCACGTCACCGGCGTCACCTCGCCGACCGGATCGCCGGACGACGCGCGCCGGGAGGTCGACGCCGCGCTGACCGAACTGCATCGGCGCCGGAACCGGCTCGCCGAACTGCTCCTGGTCGACCCGTACGCCGACCAGGGTGCCTGGCAGCAGCACGGCGCGCTGCTCGCCGCCGTCGACCGGCTGCGGATCGACATCGAGGCGGCGGTCCGGCCGCCGAGCCGGTCCTGGCGGCCGACGCCGGTGACCGACCGGCAGCGGCAGGCGGTCCGTCGGATGTTCGACGCCCGCGCCGCCCGACAGGAGGCCCGTGCAGGAGGCGCGGGAAGTCGCGCAGGACGAGGCCGCGGAGGAGGCGCGCCGGGACGACCGCCCCTCGTGACCCCGCCCCCCTTGACCAAAACGCACTAGGAGTGCGTTGTGGGGGCGCCGTACGGCGTGTCGCGGACCAAAACGCACTAGGAGTGCGTTTTGGGCGGCGGCGGCCGTTCGATCGCGGCAGCGGCCGTGGGGCGGCGGTGGGGCGGCGGCGGGTCAGGCTCCCCCTGGACATAACCCACTACTAGTGGGTTATGGACACCGGCACCGGCGTGTCGTGGACCAAAACCCACTAGTAGTGGGTTTTGTCCACCCGGCCAGTCGAGCGGCGGCGTTATGTAGCTTGGGACGGGTGGAAGAGAACCGGGCCCGGCACGTCGTCGACGCACTGCGTGAGCGCGGCGTCGACGCGGACATGTCCAAGCAGGGCGTCTACCAGTTCGGCATCAGCATCCGGCTGCCCGGCGGCCGTGAGGCGATCTGGGACTCCGACGACACCGCCGGACTCGAGGCGCAGGTCATGCGGGACGGGATGCTGGTCGGCTACGTGCCGGTCATCGACGGGTCCGAGGACTTCGACGAGGCGCAGGTGATCGACGCGATCGTCCGCACCGACTACGACCAGCCGATCGCCCGGCGGCGGACCACCGCGCCCGCCCCGGCACCGGCGCTGCCCCGCAAGGGCGGGGTCTTCCGCCGCTTCCTCGACGGCTTCCGCTACCGCTAGCCGTCGGTCGCCCGGCGTACGACGTTGATGTTGAAGTCGGCGTGGCCGAGCCCCTGCATCAATGAGAGCCACAGCGGCATGTACATCTCGGTCGCGCGGGCGGCCCGGATCCCGCCGAGGTCGATGATGCTTTCCGCGGGCCAGCCGAAGGTCTGCACCAGATCGGTGACCGTCCGCTTCGCCGACTCGTCCTCGCCGGCGACGAAGACCTGATGATCACCGGGCACCCGGGACGGCTCGACCATGACCAGGCAGTTGACCGTGTTGAGGCTCTTGACGACCCGGGCCGTGGGGAAGGTGCGCTGGATCTGCTCGCCGAGGCTGTCGGTGTTGGCGACGGTGAGGGTGGGCGGGAAACCCGCGGAGAAGTCCAGCACGTTGGCGACGTCGAGGACCACCTTGCCGTCGAGGTTGTCGGCTCCGGCCGCGTCGAGGGCGGCCAGCGACGCCGCGCCGGCCGTGGCGTTGAGGACGAGTTCGGCGGCCGCCGCAGCGCCGGCGTAGGTGTCGAGGGCGACCGACTCGTGCTCGGACCGCCACTGGGCGAACGGCGGGGTGCCCATCTGATCGGGCTCGGTGCGGGCGAGGGTGGCCTGCGGATCACGGGTGCCGATCGTGACGTCGTGCCCGAGGTCGGCGAGCTTGCCCGCGAGGACGCGGCCGACCACGCCGGTGCCGAATACCGCGATCCTCATGGCGCGCTCCTTACCTGGGCAACCCCGGTAGTCCGTCGATGCTCACGGCGTTCTTGTCCGCACGGTAGTCGGCCATCCACTCCGGTCCGCGCCGTTGCGCCTGCTGCTCGAGCAGGTCGCGCTCGCCGACCACCTCCATCACGGGTACGCCGAAGCCGCACGAGTCGCTGACCCTGGCGACGTCGACGATCACCGCCGCACGGGTACTGGGATTCGCCGGGTGGCGGGCCACGAGGTCGTCGTAGTCGGCATCGCCGGGCAGCGCAACCCGTCCGCTGCCGTGGAAGCGCACGATCCGCGGCCGGTGCCCGAAGGAGCAGAACATCACGCAGATCCGGCCGTTCTCGCGCAGATGCGAGATCGTCTCGATCCCGCTTCCGGTGTAGTCGACCCAGCCGACCCGGCGCGGGCCGAGGACGGAGAAGGTGTCGTGGCCGCGCGGGCTGACGTTGACCCGACCGTCGGCCGCGAGCGGCGCGGTGGCGACGAAGAACATCGGCTGTTCCCCGACCCACGCCGTCAGCTTCTCGTCGATCCCGTCGTAGACCTGTCCCATCGGATCAGGCTATCGGGCCGCCGGCCCGCCGCGATCAGCGTGACGGCAGCGGCCGGTCCACGGCCACATCGGCGGCGGCGCGACGGCAGGCGAGCAGCGCGGTGTCGTCGCCCGCGCGGCCGCCGGAGAACTCCCGCACCCGGGCGAACACCTGGCTCATCACCTCGTCGAGCTCTTCGTCCGGCTCGACCGCGAGTACGGAGTTGAGCAGCCGTTCGAGCCCGTACTGCTCCCCGGCGGCGTCGCGGGATTCGACCAGTCCGTCGGTGTAGGCGACCAGCATGTCCCCGGCCAGAAACGGGTGCTCCATGGTGCTCCAACTCCAGGTGCTGACCACCGGCGACAGCAGCGGACCGGTCGCCGGGAGCTCGACGATCTGCTGGCCGGACGGCATCGTCCGAAGGGGTCGTTCGCCATTCCGCGCCAGCGTGCTCGCGTCCACCGCCCGGGCGAAGACCAGCGACGCCGGGTGACCGGCGTTGGCGTAGCTGATCGTCTGGGCACGGACGTCGATGATCGCGATGAAGATGGTGGCGAACTGGTCATCCGGTACGTCGACCAGATGCTGGCGGGCCGCCCACGACAGGGCCTCTCCGGGACTGCGTCCCGCCTCCAGCCCGGCCACCAGCAGCTCCTTGAGCTGGAGTGCGAACACGGCGGGGACCGGGCCGTGACCCGACACGTCGCCGAGCAGCATGCCGAGCCGGCCACCGTCGAGCGCGACGGTGTCGTAGAAGTCACCCGCCAGCACCCCTTCGGCCGGGTCGAGCCGGCCCGCCGCCTCCACCCCGGGCACGCTGATGAGGGTCGGAGTGAGGGCGTGACGCAGCGCCGCCACCGCCGGACCGCGCTGCTCCAACGCCTCGAGTGCGGCCTGGGCGCTGTCGATCTCGGCGACCAGTTGCCGGCGCATCCCCTCGACGTCGTGCCCGAGCGCGCGGAACTCCGGCGGCCCGGTGGCCGCCACCGGGCGGTTCAACTCGCCGCCGGCGACGGCTCGGGCGTATCGCTGCACCGCGCGCAACGGATCGAGCACGTCGCGGTGCAGCGTCCGCCACAGCAGCCCGACCAGGGCCGCCAGCACCACCAGGGACACGATGACGAGGATCGTGAGCCGGTTGGTCAACGCCCGCACCTCGCTCGTTGCCGCCCGGTCCAGCTGCGCGAGGGTGGCCTGCGCAGCCGTCACGCGATGGCGGAGCGCATCGAAAAGTACCCTCCCCCGACCGGTGCGGACCAGCGCCCGAGCCTGCCTGAAGTCTCCCGCCATCGCGGCAGCGAGCTCTGGTCCGATGGCCGCCCGCATCCAGGTGTCGTGTGCCGTCCGCACCCGGTCGATCTCGGTGGACGCCGACGGCAGCGACGCCAGTTGTCGTCGCAGGTCGCTCAACACCCCGGGTAGCTGCCGGGAGGCCTGCAGGTACGGCTGCAGGAACGCCATGTCTCCGGTGATGATGTAGCCGCGCTCCCCGGTCTCCTGGTCGACGAAGAGGGCGAGCGCCTGCCCGAGACCGAGGGTCGCCGGCGCCAACTGGTGCTGCTGACGATCCTCCGCGTGCCGGAGAGAGACGACGGTCACCGACAGTGCCGCAGCGGCCGCGATGACGACCACGGCGACGACGGACAGCAGCACCTGCACCCGGCGCCGCAACGACCAGCCTGGCGTCGCGCGCGGGGCGGCGTCGGCCGCGTGTTGCCCCCGACCCGCCACCATCACCCGATCCTTGCCGTCCGGGGAGCCGTCGGCAAGGAGCCAGCCGACCCAGTCAGTCATGCAGCCAACGATCGCGGCCGTCGGAGGCAACTGCGCAGATCAGCGTGCCGGAGCTCGTCTCGGCGGTTGCTCCTTCGGTCGCACAGAACTCTCCTGGCCGGGCGGCGGACGAACTCGACGGCGGTGCGGACTCCGACTCCTGGATGCTCGCGTCGACGATCGTCGAGCCGCTGACCGTATACGTTCCGGAATAGTGCCGGGCCGAGCCGTCGGATTGATACGCCGTCAGATCGACGCGCACGGCCTCTCCGGTTACGCCGACGACCTGCAGAGAGTCATGATCGGTTCCTTGGAAGCCCTGCACGAATGCGGCGTACGACGCGGCGAAATGATCACCGCCGAGGCGCCACGCGGTGGCGTAGTCGTGCGCATTGATCGCGGCGTAGTAGGACTCGACGACGGCCGACGCGTCCGCGGTGTGCGTCCGCGTCGGCGCGGGTGCCGACGCCGCCACGGATTCGTAGCGGTTCCACGCGGTCACCCAGTTGTTCGCGATCGCCTGTTGCGCGGTCCGCAGCGGAAGCCGGCCGGAGCAGACGAGCGCGTGCAGGTGGTTCTCCAGCGCGTCCTTATCGGGACCGGCGGTGTCGTTCTCCGTCTGCGGTTCCGGCCACAGGTTGGCGGTGCTGTTGTCGCCGCCGACCTCCAGCGGGACGAGGTGGTCCAACTCGTACGCCGAGTGCTGGGCGTAGGGGATGCCGTAGGCCGCGAAGACCGCATGGCGCTCGCTCGTGGTGACGTCGCGGTGCGCCGACGACCAGCCCGGGGTGCACACCTGCGCCGCCGTCGCGGCGAGGAAGACCGCACCGGGGGTGAGATGCCGGTCCGGCATGGAGAGCCCGGCCGATACCGGACGCGGCGGGTTCGCGGTCCGACGTGGCCGGGCCGGAGCCGGTGGCCGGGAGGTGCGCGGCACCGAGGTCGGCGGACGCGTCGTCCTGGTCGGCTCCGCCGACGGCGACGTCGACGGCGACGGAGACGCGGGCTGGGTCGCCGCGACGCTCGGCACAGGGCTCGGTTCGGCCGCGGTCGTCGCCGCGGTCGAGCATCCCGACACCACGAGGGCGCACGCGAGCCCGATGACTGCCTTCTTCATTGATCCCCCGCACCCGACGCTAGTGGCCCGCCCGATCGGGCGTGGAGGTTCGCCCTTTCCCTTGGCCTACCGGCGATGTGGGCGCGAGCGCTCTGTCGCTACGTGGTCGTGCAGTCACCGTCAGTCAGACGTTGCTGCGGAACACTGTGCGGAAGTGGTCGTCGGCGTACTGCCGGGCGAGGAGTACGGCGCCGCGGATCGGTGCGTCGGCACCGAGTGCGGCCGGCCGCAGGGTCAGCCCTTGCACCGCCTGCGGCAGGGCGTCGCGGCGCATCGCCGCTTCCATCGGCCCGAGCAGCAGCGGTCCGATATCGGCGAGGCCGCCGGTGACGATCACGATGCCGGGGTTGACGATGTTGACCAGCCACGAAGTCGCCGTACCGAGGAGCTCGGCCACGTCGTCGATCAACGTCCGCGCGAGGCGGTCGCCGGCCGCGGCCGCCGCGGCGACGTCCCGGGTGGTCACCGGCCGGGCGAGCTCGGCCAGGGTCGAGCGATCACCGGCCGCGAGGGCGCGGGCGGCGGCGCGCTCGATGGCCGGGCCGGACGCGAGGGTCTCCAGGCACCCGACCTTCCCGCAGTTGCAGAGCTCCGTCCCGCCCGGGACGGTGCAGTGGCCGAGCTCGCCGGCGACCCCCGCTCCGCCGAGGACCACCCGGCCGCCGCGGAGCATGCCCGCGCCGACGCCGGTCGAGGCGTAGACGCAGACGACGTCGTCGTAGCCGCGGGCGGCGCCGTCCTCGGCTTCGGCGACCACCACGGCCTGCGCGGTGTTGTGCACGAAGATCGGCGCCGAGAACTCCTGGCCGAGCAGGTCGGCGACGGCGACGTCGTGCCAGCCGAGGTTGGGGGCGAGCAGGCACACCGACGTCGTCGGGTCGACGATCCCGGGGACGACGACGCCGACGGCGGCCACCGAGGCGTCCTTCGCCCCGGCTTCGCGGAGCAGGCCACGGATCAGCTCGGCGGTCGCCCTGATCGTCGACCGCGGCGGGCCACCCGGTGTCGTCGCGCTGCATCGGGCCAGCGCGTCGCCGAGCGCGTCGGTCACCACCACGGTGGTGATCCTGGCTCCGATCGCGACACCGACGAGGTGCCGCGAGGACGGATCGACGCTGAGCAGCCGCGGGGGCCGTCCGCCGGCGGGGGCGCTCGCGCCCTGGCCGCTCTCGTGGACCACGCCGGCGGCGATGAGCTCCTCGACGACGCTGGAGACGGTCGCCTTCGCCAGTCCCACCCGGCGCGACAGGGCGGCGCGGGACAGCGGTCCGTCCGTCCGCAGCAGGGACAGCACGGCCTCGGAGTTGATCCGCCGGGTGACGTCCTGGCGGGCGCCGCGTCGGCCGGTCACATCGTCGCCGGTGCGCGTCATCGTGGCCTGCCCCGGACTCGACGGGTGAAGGGATCGGAGACCGGGCGATGCCACGACCAGGCATCCCAGGTTCGGTCGGTGACCTTACTTACCCCACCGCTCATCGGCTAGCCGGACTCCGGCCAGATCCGCGCGGCCAGGGCGGTCAGGTTGTGCCGGCCGAACACCGCGTCGATGCGGCCGGTGTCCGACGTCGCCCGGAAGACCGACGGCGGCTCCCCGAAGGCCGCGCTGAAGCTGCGGGAGAAGTGATAGGGACTCGCATACCCGCACGCTTCCGCCGCCTGCACGACGGTGACGTTGCTGTGCACGAGCAGGCTCGCCGCGTGCGCGAGCCGGAGCAGTTCGAAGGCCTTGGCCGGGCCGAGGGCGAAGGCGGCGCGGAACTGCCGGGACAGGTGGCCCTTCGACGTACGGGCAGCGGCGGCCATCTCGTCGAGCGGGATCGGCCGCACCCCCCGCGGCCACAGCCGGTGCACGTACGCCGCGAGCCGCTCGATGGAATCCGGGAGTACGTCGGCCGGGCCGAGCTCGACCAGCGTGCCCGAGGCGACCAGGCGGACCAGCGCCTCGAGGGCGGCCTCGGCCGGTTCCCGCCATCCGGCCGGGCGGAGCTGGCCGAGCTGCAGGAGGTAACGCAACAGCGCGTGCCGCACGTCCGAACCGGGGATCGCGATCACGGTCGGCCAGCCGTCCGGCGCGCCGACGTCGCGGAGGTCGAAGTCGACGTACGCGTGCGCGCAGCGCCGACCGGCGGCCGGAGGCGGGCCGGCACCCGGCTCGTCCTCCCAGTACACCGTCGCCGAGACGCCCGGAGGTGCGAGCAGCAGGTGGCCCGACGAGAGCACCGCCGAGCGACCGGCGCACACCCACCGGGCGGCGCCCGACTGCATCCACACCAGCTCGTGGCACGGCAGGGTGCGCGGGCCGTAGACGCTGCCCACCGGCGCCTCGCCGCGACCGATCGTGCGTACGCAGACCTGTGAGCGGGAGCCGGTCGATGACACGATCAGTCATCATCATGTGTCCGGCGGGTATGGGCAAGCGCTGTCCTGCCGGTCGAGAGTGGCGGCCGTGACCGATCGCGGCAGCATGTCCCGGCGTACGTTCCTCTACGGCTCGGCGCTCGTCGCCGGGTCGGCGATGCTGAGTGCCTGTACGTCGGGGACCAGCAACGCCGGGAAGGATGTCGGCAGCACCGCACGCGGCTCTGCGCGCACCCCGCTGACCGCCCCGAAGAGCTTCCGCGAGTCGCCGACCCTTACCGGGCAGGTCAAGGCCGGCAAACTGCCAGCGGTGGCGAAGCGGCTGCCCGAACATCCCTACGTCGTCCCGCACCACTGGGTCGAGCGCGGGAGATACGGCGGCGTACTCAACATGATCGCGTTCTCCAGCGAGGGCGCAGCGGCGACCGACTCCAACCGCGAGTTCTACTACGGCAACTCGCTGCTCCGGTGGCTGAACGACGGCCTCGACGTCGGTCCGGGCCTGGTCGAGAAGTGGTCGACCAACTCCGACACGTCGGAGTGGGTGCTGCACCTGCGCGCGGGCGTGAAATGGTCCGACGGCCACCCGTTCGGCACCGACGACATCCTCTTCTGGTGGGACGACCTGGTGCTGCCGGCCCACTACGCGCAGGTCCCGCCCGACGAGTGCCGGTCGGGCAAGGGCACCCTCGTCAAGATCACCGCCGTCGACGACCTCACCCTGAAGATGACCTTCGACGCACCGGCGCCGCTCACCGCCGACCGGCTCGCCGAGTGGGCCAAGGGGGCGATCGGGCACAACGGACCGATCTGGGTGATCCCGAAGCACTATGCCAAGCAGTTCCACCCGAAATACAACAAGAGCGTTCCCAAGAACTGGGACATCGTCGGCGGGCTGTGGGAACAGAAGACCGACTGGATGCGCAATCCAGCCTGCCCGACCCTGATCGGCTACCGGTGCAAGTCGTTCAACAACAACACCGGCGTCGTCCTCGAACGCAATCCCTACTACTGGGCGGTCACCAAGGACGGCGACCAGCTGCCCTACATCGACGAGGTCGTCATCAAGACGACGCAGGACGCGCAGGTCGGTCAGCTACAGGTGAAGCAGGGCTCGGTCGACTTCTGCCACGGCCCGTACAACCAGATCGACCTGTCCGACGTGTCGACGCTGAGCCAGTCGACGAAGAAGGCGGGCACCCGGATCGTGCTGTGGGACAGCGGATCGGGCACCGGGTCGATGTTCTTCCTCAACTACGACTATCCCGACCCGAAGCTGCGCAAGCTCTTCCGCGAGCCGAAGTTCCGCCAGGCGATCTCGCACGCCTTCAACCGCGCAGAGGCGCAGCAGGCGCTCTACTTCCAGACCGGCGAACTGACGACCGGGACGATGAGCCCGAAGGCCTCGGAGTTCCGCGGCGCGAAGGGGCGGCAGGTCTACGCGCAGTGGCGCGACTCGTACAAGGCGCACGATCCCGCCAAGGCGAGGGCACTGCTCGCCGAACTCGGCCTGAAGGACACCGACAAGGACGGCTACGTCGAGCTGTCCGACGGGTCGAAGCTCACGGTCCGGATCGACTACTCGGCCGACATCAGTCCGACGGAGGCGGCCAAGGACGACCAGCTCGTGCGCGACTGCAAGGCCATCGGCCTGCACATGGTGCGCAACCCCATCTCGCCGCAGACCTACGGCGACCTGTGGGCCGCGGGACAGCTCATGGTGCACACCAACTGGGAGGTGAGCAACGACCCGAGCTGTCTCATCTATCCCCAGTGGCTGGTGCCGATCGAGAACGCGCGCTGGGCACCGCTCGAGGGCCAGCTCTACGCGCTGCGCGGCACTGCCGCCGAGCACCAACAGCAGGACGTCGACCCGTGGAAGCGCAACCCGCCGCGGCTCGAGCCCGAAGCGGGCGGCCCGATCGCCGCGCTGTGGGATCTCTACGACCGCAGCAAGGTCGAGCCGGACGAGCAGAAGCGGACCGAGCTGGTCTGGGAGATGATCAAGATCCACATCGACCAGGGACCGTTCTTCATGGGCACCGTCGCCGGCTATCCCCAGGTGGTGGTGAGCAAGACCGACCTGAAAAATGTCCCGGGCCGGGAAAACCTTGCGCAGGGCGGGTTCACCAACACCTGGGGCCTCCCGACGCCGGCCGTCTACGACCCGGAGGCCTTCTACTGGGAGAACCCCGCCGAGCACACCGCCTGACCGAGACCGTCTCACCCTGAGGAAGCGCGTATCCGATGCCCCCTGTCGATGACCAACGCCTCGGCGTCCTGCAGATCGGCGCCGGCGGCGCCGGAATGGCCCACCTGCGGGTGGTCGGCAACCACCCCCGGTGCCGGCTGATCGCGGTCGCCGACGTGTCGCCGCAGGCCCGGGAGGCCGCCGCGGCGGAGTTCGCGGTCCCGACGTACGCCGACTACCGGGAGCTGCTCGACCGGCACGCGGGTGAGGCGCAGATCGCCATCGTGGTGGTCCCCCATCACATCTACCCCGACGTGATCGATGCGCTGGCCGCGACGGACCTGCACATCCTGAAGGAGAAGCCGTTCGCCCGGAATCTCGACGACGCCCGGGCGATGGCCGAACGCCTCCGCAATCGCAACCGGGTCTACCTGACGTCAGGGCAGCGGCTGCTTGATCCGGCGTATCGCCGCGCGCTCGATCTCGTGCGCAAGGGCGAGCTCGGCGACATCTATCTCGCCGAGGGCCGGATCCTCTACGCGTGGAACCCGGACGGGCAGAACTGGGGCTGGCGGGGAGACCGCGACCTCTCCGGCGGTACGGCGATCCTCGACGCGGGGTGGCACATGCTCGGTGCGCTGACCGCGTGCAAGGGCCTGCCGGAGCGGGTGTTCGCCGTGATCGGGTCGATGCGGGCGTGTCCCGGGGACTGGACGTCGGACGACAAGGTCGCGATGACGCTCGAGTACGCCGACGGCTCGATCGCCACGGTGGTCAGCAGCCACGTCGCGCTGCCGGACCGGTTCGAGCTGCTGCTGCACGGGACGTCGGGAAACCTCGAGGTCAACCTGTCGCGCCTCGTCCGCTACGACCGCACGGCTGCCGCCGGCACACCCGAGGAGTGGCCGCGCGGCAACCTCCTCGCCGAGCAGCTCGACCACTTCCTCGCCTGCGTCGACGGGCGGGAGACCCCGGAATCCGGCCTGAACGAGTCCCTGGACCTGCAACGCATCGTCGAAGCGGCCTACCGTTCGGCAGCGAGTCGGCAACCCGTCGATCTGCGTGACCCGGAGGTATCGGCATGAGCAGCGAACGGCACCAGTCGGTCGAGGAACGGGCGGACCTCGGCCCGGAGCTGGACGGCCGCCACCGCGTGACCGAGGAAGAAGTCGGCACGTTCCAGCGCGACGGGCAGGTCATCATCCGCGGGTTGGCCTCTCCCACCGAGGTGGCGGCCTACCGCACGGTGATCGAGGAGGCGGCGCTCGCCACGCCGAAGCACGCCGCGTCGGCCGACGAGGGTGCGGCCTACGCTCAGGCCTTCGACCAGTACATCAATCTGTGGCAGCGGGACGCGCGGGTCGCCGCCTTCACCCTGTCCCGCCGGTTCGCCCGAGTGGCCGCCGCGTTGCTCGAAGCGTCCGGGGTGCGGCTCTATCACGACCAGGCGCTGTTCAAGCTGGCCGGTGGTGGCCGGACGCCGTGGCACCAGGACATGCACTACTGGCCGCTGTCCACCGACCATGCGCTGACCATGTGGATGCCGCTGGTCGACCTGACCCCCGACATGGGTGAGCTGATCTTCGCGTCCGGTTCGCACCACGACGGGGCGATGGCCGACGTACCGATCTCCGGGTCGTCCGACGCGATCCTCGAGAAGGAGCTCGCGACGCGTGGCTATCCGCTGAAGTCGACCGGCACGATGGCGGCCGGTGACGCGTCGTTCCACGCGTCCTGGACGCTGCACTCGGCCAGCGCGAACCAGACCGGCACCCAGCGCGAGGTCATGACCGTGATCTGGTTCGAGGACGGTGCGCGGGTGATCGAGCCGACCAACGACGGTCAGCGCGCCGACCTCGAGAGCTGGCTCCCAGGACTTGCACCCGGCGATCTCGCCGCCAGTCCGCTGAACCCCAATCCGCTCGACTAGTTCCGACAGCGACTACGGACGGCGGGCCAGCAGGTCGACGGCGGGGCTGTTCCGACGACGCGGCCGCACGTCGAGGTCGACGTCGGCGAATCCGGCGGCGACGGCGTCCCGGCCGATCTCCTCGGGCGGCATACCGAGCACGTGGCGGTGCACGGTGATCACCAGCCGGCCGTCCGGACGGAGCACCCGGGCGAGTTCGGCGAAGCCGGCTGCGCGGTCCCAGAGCATGACGTTGTTGACCGAGATCGCGACGTCCATCGACCCGTCCGCGCACCCGGTCCGGTCGGCGGTGCCCTCGCGCAGCTCGACCAGGCCGGATTCGAGTTGTGCCGCACACCGCCTCGCCGCCATCGCCCGCATGTCGGCCGACGGATCCACGCCGACGACGCGCCCGTCGGCCGTGACGGCGGAGGCGGCCAGCTCGAGCCCGATCCCGGGGCCTGGCCCGATCATGAGCACCCGCTCCCCCGGCGCGACCCGGCCATGGCGTACCGCCCAGCGTTCCTGCTCGGCGTTGCCGCGCTCCATGAGCGCTCCGCCGAGGCGGCCGGCGATCCCCCGTGGATGACCGAATCCGGCGTCGAGTGCTCGCTCGGCCAGTGAACGGATGCTCATCGATTTCTCCTGTGACGTCTCGGATCCGCGCCTCGCACGCAGCCTCGCCACGCCGGCCTTGATGCCGAGCCCGATGGCGACGACCACGATCACACCGATCACCGCCTTCGTGCCGGCGTCCCCGATCCGCTCCGCAACCTCGGCGCCGAGGAAGTAAGAGAGCCCCACATACACTCCCACGAAACCGATGCCCGCGACGAGGGCTCCCAGCGCGAATATGCGTAGTCCGATCCGGAAGATCCCGGACACGTACGCCGGCATCGTCACGGCGGCGAGGAACGTGTGCTGGCCGAACGCGCGATCGCCCTTGGCGAGGAGCTTCCGGCGTCTCTTCTCGAATCGCCCCGGGTGTTCCAGCAGCCCGCGCCCTCCGTGGACACCGATCTCATAACCCGCAACTGAGCCGAGCACCCACCCGACCAGCCCGATGGCAAGCACGACGTAGACGTTGAGTCGGCCTTCGCCTGCCAGCGTGCCCGCCGCGATCAGCGATGCATCGCCCAGGACCGGCACGCCGATCCCCATCGTCACGACAAGCACGAACAAGAGGACGTATTCGAGCAGACTCATGGTCGCGCCAGGTTAGCGCCGCCTCCCGGCGTACACCCCGGGCTCGCCCGAGTCAGTCGTCAGTGGAACAACACCACGGCGACGATCGTCCCCACGACGAGTCCGCTGACCACCGGGATGAAGCATCGGCGGGCGAGGTCGATGACCGGTACCCGGGCGAACCCGGCGACGGCGATCAGCGAGGACCAGGCGACCAGGGTGCCGCCGCCGGACCAGATGTTGCCCATCTGACCGACCGCGGCGAGCGAGCCGGCGCTGATCCCGGCGGTGGGACCGAGGCTGCCGGCCAGGGAGCCGGTGAGCGGCAGCCCGGAGAAGCCGGATCCTTCGAGCCCGGCGACCATGCCGATGATGAGGATGCCGAACGCCGCGATGAACGCATTGTGCGGGATGTGGTGCTGAGCGGCGTTCACCAGGTCGTAGAGGAACGCCGGTCCCTTGGTCGGGTCCGCCGTACCGAGGATCTGGCCGGAGAAGTCGCCGTTGCCGATGAAGAAGAACCCGGCGATCGGGAGCACGACACCCATCGCCTTGAAGGCGAAGACGAGGCCGTCGACCACGTGCTCGGCGGAGGCCTCCATGAAGGTCTTGCCGTCGTAGGCGAACGAGGCCAGGAAGACGATCAGCGCCGCGATCCCGCCGACCAGCGCCGCCGCGTCGCCGCCGGCGAGGTCGGGCACGCTGCTGGAGACCTTCGCCACGACGAGGTAGGCGATCAGCGCGAGGTAGGCCAGCGGGACGAAGACCGCGAAGAAGCGTGGACACCGCCGGTCGGGCGGTCGGTGTCGTCCCGTTGCCGGAGTCGTCGAGGTCGCCGGTGTACTCCGGGCCCAGCGCGACACCGTGGCCGATCGTCGGCGCACCGCCGCGCAGGGACGGGGTGTCGTCGCGCCCGCCCGTACCTCCGCCGGTGCGGCCGCCGCCGGCGCCCGCCTCGACGAGTTCCCGGTCGTCGTCGATCACTGCGAGGTCCTCGACCAGTTCGGCGTCGGCGGTGGCCGCGCCGCGGTCGCTGGTCGACTCCCACTCGGCCAGCAGCGCCGGGGACGGACGGCGCATCTTGCGGAACTCCATCAGGTAGCCGACGGCGAGGGCGACGCCGCCGACGACCAGGGACAGCACCATGGCGCGGTCGGCGACCACGTTCGGGTCGACACCGGCCGCCTTGGCCGAGAGCCCCGGCGCGACCCGGATGACGTAGTCCGAGGACAGCGCCATGCCCTGCCCGGCGATCGCGATGACGAGGCCGACCGCCATAGGCCGCAACCCGGCGCGGATGGCCACCGGCACGAGGACGGCGCCGATGAGCGGCACCGCCGGGGTGGGCCAGAAGAACAGCGAGATGAAGTAGGTGACGACGACGAGCGTCCAGAACGCGAGGTGGCCGTTGCGCATGACCCGCCGGAACGGCGCGACCATCTTGCGGTCCGCGCCGATCGCCTGCAGGGAGTGCAGCATCGCCGTCACCAGCGCGATGATCAGGAAGATGTTGAAGAGGTTGGTCGCCGCGACCAGGCTCGCGTTGAAGACCGACGACAACCCGCGGATCAGGCTGTGGGAGAAGACGAGCGCGGTCACGAAGGTCGCCACGACCGCCGGCACCACGATGTTCTTGCGCGCGATCATGGTCGCGATGATCACGACCACCCCCGCGAGGTAGACCCAGTGCGCGGCTGTTAGATGCATTCGTTACCTCACTGCCCGACCCCGAGGACGTTGGATAAGGATGAAGAGTCCGCGCAACGGGGTACGTCGTCTATTGCCGATCTGCACAGTGCCGGGGCCCAGGATTGTGCAGGCTGCCATAGCACCCGCCGCACGTGACATCGGAGGCTCGAGGCCGTGACGACCGTGTTACGGCGTGCGCCGACGACCCGACGCCTGACCCTGCCGACGCTGCTCGCAGTCACGTTGATGGGCACGTTGATCAACAACATCCTCAATGTGCCGCTCCGCGCGATCAGCGGCGACTTCCATGTCGCACCGTCCTCGGGTGTGCTGGTGGTGAGCGGCTTCGTGCTGGTCCTCGCGGCGGCCATGCCGCTCTCGGGGTGGGTCGGGGACCGCTTCGGGCGACGCCGGACGGTCATCGTCGCGCTCGCGCTCATGGCGGCGGCCATGGTCGGCGCGGCTCTCGCACCGTCACTCCCGGTGCTGATCGCACTGCGCGCCGTGCAGGGTCTCGCGTGTGCCGCGTTCCCGCCGGCGGTGATGGGAATGCTGTCCAGCATCTACGGCCCCGGGCAACGGGGCCGGATGATGAGCGCCTGGGCCGGCGCGAACGGTCTCGGCCAGGCGATCGGTCCCCCGGTCGGCGGACTGCTCGCCGGCCTCGCCGGGTGGCGGTCGATCTTCTGGCTGCTCGCGCCGCTCGCCGTCGGCGTACTGATCGCCACGGTCCGCACGGTCCCGGACGACCGGGGCCGGCCCACGCCGCTGCACCTGCCGGGAGCGGTGTCGCTGACCATCGGCGGTGCGCTGCTGATGACCGCCGCCACGGCCATCCCGCAGGAGGTCGTGCCGCGCTGGCTCGTGGTCGCGCTGGCGCTCGTCGGAGCCGGCTTCGTCGCGCTGTTCGTCCTCCTGTCGGCGCGGGCGGCGCACCCGATCATCCGGCCGAGGCTCATCATCGAGTCGCGGTTCATGCGGAGCGCGGTCGCGGCGTTCGCCCAGATGTTCTGCCTCGCGACCGTGCTCGTCGGTGTCCCGCTCTACGTCACGGGTGCGCTCGGGCGCACGACCGCGGTGACCGGCCTACTGATCTTCGCGCTGCCCGCCACGATGGCCGCTTGCGCCCCCGTGGTCGGGCTGGTCAGCGAACGGCTGCATCCCCGCCGGGTGCTGCGGGCCGGGCTGGTGCTGCTGGCCGTGGTCGAGCTGGCCCTCGGCTGGTACGTCGGCACCGGCCACCGCAGCCTGCCCGGGCTCGTCGCGGTGCTGATCGCGGTCGGCGTCGGAGTCGCGCTGGTGCAGACGCCGTCGGCGACCGGCGCCACCCGATCGCCGGCCGGGCGCGCCGGAGCCGCGCTCGGGCTGTTCAACATGGCGCGGTTCGCCGGCTCGGCACTCGGCGCGGCCTGGGTGGCGGTGATCTACCCGCACGGCGACCTGTTCGTGCTGTTCGCCGGCTGCGCCGTGATTGCCGCGGTCGGCCTGCTGGTCACCTTCGCCGGCCCCGATCTGGTCGACGCACGGTCAGCCGAGCAGCCCGAACGGGCGGTCATCTCGGGTTGACGTCGCGATCGACGGCGGCCGTCGTCTCCGCGAGCAGGTCGAGCTTGTAGGCCAGCCACACGGCGAACTGGTGCTCGGCCTTGCGCAGATCGAGGCGCAGCGCACGGGACGCCCGGTCGAGCTTGTAGAGCATCGTGTTGCGGTGGATGTGCAGCTCTCGGGCGGCGGCGTTGAGGTTGCCGCCGGACTCGATGTAGGTCATCACCGACGCCTCGATGTCGCTCGCGCCGGGCCGGGGGCTGCGGAGCGGGGCGAGGACGTCGCGGGCGAACGACCGGCCCTGCTCACTGGTGGCAAGCTCGGCGAGCGTGGCGTAGACCCGCAGGTCGTCGAAGCCGCAGGCCCGGTCGAGGCCCAGCCGGCCGCGGAGGCCGAGGGCCAGCCGCGCGTCGCGGTAGCTGTCGACGATGCGGGTCGCGCCGACGGCGGCCCGGCCGTAGGCGAGCGCGACCGGATGGCCGACGCGGTGGACCAACTCCTGTTCGAGGGCAGTGGCGTAGTCGGCCAGCGCCTTGCCCGCGGCCTCCGCCTGGACCTCGCCGCCGTCGACGGCGAGCCGCCGGACCACGGCAACCACCTCGCCGACAACGGTGGCCAGGGTCTGGCTGTCCGGCCGCGGCACCAGCCGGGCGGTCTCCTTGGCGAGCGGGAAGAGCGCCGTCACCGACTCGGCACCGGCCCCAGCGAGGTCGCCCAGGACGATCACGCCGTACGTGCCGTCGGTCGGGAAGTCGTAGTGCGCCGCGCGCGCCTCCAGGTCTCGCACGGTCGCGAATCTCCCGTGCAGCAGGGCATGAACGAAGTCGCCCCGGGCCCGCTCCTCGGCCTGGTCGACGCTACGCATCCGCAGCATCTCCGTGCCGACGATGGTGGCGCCCTGCTCGACGACGACCCGGTGCTCGGCGATGTCGTGCGGATGCGGCGTCGCGTCGCGCTCGACCACCACCACCCAGCCGTCGTGCCGGCCGGCGAGCAGGATCGGGTTGACCACGCAGGTCGCGTCGACGCCGTCGAGCCGCAGCGGCCACACCACCGGGTCGCCGTGCTCCGGCTCCACCCCGATCGGCGAGATCTCGGCCTCGGTGCGCATCGCGGCGGCGACCGCGCCGGGCTCGAGGACCCGGTCCCGGCTCTGCTCGAAGGCGAGGACGTGGTACTGCGGATCGAGGATCGCCACCGCGCACCCGGACAGCCGGGCCATCTGGTGGCACAGCGCCGCGATCCCGGAGCCGCGGTAGAGCAGCTCGATCAGCGACCGGTGCACGGTGAGCCCGTAACGCAGCACGTGGGTCTCGCGGGCCAGAGTGAGGTCGGCGACCAGGTGGCTGAGCTCGCGGAAGCCGACCCGCCCGACTAGCACCAGCGGTACGCCGGTGGCCGGCGCGACGGTGTCCTCCTCGGCACCCGCGACGATCACCGCCGCGGCCGCCCGCCGCTCCAACAGCTTCAGCTCGGCGTCGTCGAGCTGATCGGCCCGGGCGTAGACCACGACCCCGTCGAGCTGGTCGTCGGTCGCCATGGCCTGCTCCCACGGCAGGCACCAGGTGACCGGCGTGCGCAGCAGGTCGGGCTCGACCGTCGTACGGGCCTGGCGTAGCAGCCGCTCCTGCAGCAGGCGGCCGACCGTGAGCTGGTCGTCGACCGAATCGTCGATCCCGCCGTCGTACGCCGCCCCCGTGATCTCTTCCATGGCGCCTCCTTGGACACCGCGCACAACTGTGGCGACTCGCCACTGCAGATTCGCCATTGTTGCCGCGCGACGCTCCCGGCAGGCGGGAATCGCTCAGAAATCCGCGGTGGCTGCCACAAGGAGGACGACGTGCACAAGGTCTACCGGATCACGCTCGACGACGCGCTGCCGATCCTGACGGCGGCCCGGGCGAAGGCCGAGGAGATCGGCGTCAAGCAGACCGTCTGCGTCTGCGACGACGGCGGTCACCTGCTGGCGCTGCACCGGCTGCCGGGCGCCCGGCTCACCGGCGTCGAGATCGCGATGGCCAAGGCCTTCACCGCCGCCGGCCACGAGCGGCCGACCCACAAGTTCAACGAGCCACCCGACGGCCCGGCGCTGCCGGGCAACGAGGCGTTCGGGATCAGCCACATGTATCCGGGCAAGTTCGCGATCTTCGTCGGCGGCTTCCCGATCGAGTACGACGGGCAGGTCGTCGGCGCGGTCGGCGTAAGCGGCGGCAACGGTGCGCAGGACAAGGCCGTGGGCGCCGCGGCCCTGGACGCCTTCGCCAAGCACGTCGCGAACCTCGGCTCCCGCTGACGGCCGACTTCCATGATCGTGATCGGATAAGCCGCGAAACGCCGACGAAATCCGATCACGATCATGGAAGTGGGGCGGCGGCCGCCGCCCTCCCCATGATCAAGAGGGGATTCGTACGGCGTTTCGTACCGAAATCCCCTCTTGATCATGGGGGGAGGGAAAGGGACTGGGCTAGCCGACGCTTTTGCGGCGGCGCGGGCCGCCGGCGGCGATGTCCTCGCTGGTGACGCCGACGAAGATCTCGCCGCCGTCCTCGCGGACCGGGTAGGTCCTGATCGGCTCGGTGGCGGGCGGGTAGATGGCGTCGCCGGACTCGAGGTCGAAGACGCTGCCGTGGCAGGAGCAGCCGATGCCGTCGTCGACCAGCTTGCCGGAGGAGAGCAGGCAGTCCAGGTGGGTGCAGTAGTTGGACGTCGCGTAGGCCTTGCCCTGGAACCGGGCGAGGCACATCTCCAGATCGCCGGCGTAGAACCGGCGGACGTAGCCGTCGGGGATCTGCCCCGAGCGCGCGACCCGCACGAACTCCATCGGGCTCTCCTTGTCCGGGCCGGTCATGGGTTGAGGTAGACCGTCTTGTCGACGGTGTAGAAGTGCATCATCGACTCCCCGGCCTGTTCCTTGAAGGTCTGCGTGCTGGAGTGCTTCACCCCGCCGAACGGCGCGTTCATCGCCATTCCCGTGGTCGGCTGGTTGACCTTCACCAGGCCGCTGTCGACGGCGTCGGCGAAGCGCAGCGCCCGGCCGACGTCCGCGGTGACGATGCCCGCGGACAGGCCGTATTCGGTGTCGTTGGCGACCGCGATCGCCTCGTCGAACGAGCCGACCCGCAGGATTGCGAGCACCGGGCCGAAGAGCTCCTCCTGCGCGAGCCGCGACGCGGGCTGCACCCCGGTGACGACGGCCGGGCGGGCGAAGAGCCCCTGCGCATGCTCCGGCCCGAGCGGCTCGTCGCCGGTGCGCAGCGTCGCATCGCCGAGCGCACCGAGCGTGTCGCGCACGCGGTCGAGCTGCACCGGGGTGGCGAGCGGGCCCATGTCGACACCGTCGGCGAGCCCGTCGCCGACGGTGCGGCTGCGCGCCGCCGCCACCACCTTGTCGACGAGCGCGTCGTGCACGGCGTCGTGCACGATCACCCGGCTGGTGCCGGTGCAGGCCTGCCCGCTGAGCCCGAACGCGCCGCGGGCGATGATCCCGGCGGCCCGGTCGAGGTCGGCGTCCTCGAGGACGACGACCGGGTTCTTCCCGCCCATCTCCAGCTGGCAGCGCACGGTCGGGCCCACCGCACGGTGGATCGCCGCGCCGACGGCGTAGGAGCCGGTGAACGTCACCGCGCCGACCCGCTCGTCGGCCACGAGCGCCGTGCCCGCCTCGGCGCCGCCGTGCACCAGCGCGATCGCGCCGGCCGGCAGGCCCGCTTCGAGCAGCGCTTCGACCAGCCGTTGGCCGAGCAGCGGGCTGACCTCGCTGGGCTTGAAGACCACGCCGTTGCCGGCGGCGAGCGCCGGCCCGAGCTTGCGGGACGGGATGTTGAGCGGGAAGTTCCACGGGCGTGATCGCGACGACGACGCCGACCGGCGCGCGCGAGGTGTAGACCAGCCCGCCGTCGCCGGAGGCGAAGGTCTGGCCGGACAACCGCAGCGCCTCGCCGGCGTAGAAGCGCAGGTTGGCCGGCGTACGACGGGTCTCGGTCAGCGCCTCGGTGAGGGTCTTGCCCTCCTCGCGGACCAGCTCGCGGGCCAGCTCGTCGGCGCGGCCGGCGAGGATGTCGGCCGCGCGCTGCAGTACGGCGGCCCGCGCGTCGGGTCCCTGCGCGGCCCACTCGCGGTAGCCGGCGGCGACCGCGGAGACGGCGTCGTAGGCGTCCTTGGCGTCGGAGTCGGGGAACACCGCCACGACTTCGCGCTGGTCGGCGGGGTTGCGGCGTTCGCGGGTCCGGCCGCTCGCCGACCCGGCCCACTCGCCACCGATGAAGTTGCCTCTCAAGGCCGTCGTCACAGCTGCTCCTCCAGGACGGTCAGCTCGGCGAGGTCGACGTCCTCGTCGCGCAGGATCGACGGGTCGACGCTCACCCGGCCGGCGATCAGCTCCTTCGCGAGCAGCACGTCACCGCCGCGGTCGACGCCGAACGCGGCGCGGATGACGCCGTCGCGCAGGTAGAAGGCGCAGAAGTCGAGCTCGTCGACGGATCCGCGCACCACCAGCTGGTCCCAGTCGCGGGCGTGGCCGGCGTACTGCAGGTTGAGGTCGTACTGGTCCGACCAGAACCAGTGCGGATCGTCGAAGACGGTCGTCGCGGCCGAGCATGTTGCCGGCCGCGGCCGCACCCTGCCGGCTCGCGTTGTCGAAGTGCTCGACCCGGATCCGCTCGCCGAAGAGCGGATGCTGGTGGTTGGCGACGTCGCCCGCGGCGTAGACCCGGGGCACGCTGGTGCGGCAGTACTCGTCGACGAGTACGCCGTTGCCGATCGCGAGTCCCGACCGCCGCGCCACCTCGACGTTGGGCACGATCCCGATCCCGACGACGACGTGGTCGCCCTCGAGCCGCCCGCCGCTGGTCGTGACGACCACACCGTCGGCGGTCTCGACCACCGACTCGACCGTCTCCCCCAGCCGCAGGTCGACGCCGTGTCGGCGGTGGATCTCGGCGCACGCCGCGCCCATCTCCCGGCCGAGCGCGCGCTGCAGCGGCACCTCGAACGTCTCGACCACGGTGACGTCGACGCCCGCGCCCCGGGCGGTCGCCGCGACCTCCGAGCCGATGAAGCCGGCGCCGATCACGATCAGCCGCACGCCCGGACGCAGCTCCCGGCGCAGCCGGTCCGCGTCAGGCCACGAGTGCGCAGGTAGTGCACCCGGTCGCCCTCGACGCCCGGCAGCCGGCGAGCGGCGCCGCCGGTCGCGATGAGGACGCTGTCCGCGGCGATCTCCGACCCGTCGGCGAGCTCGACCGCAGCCCGGTCGGGATGGATCCGCGCCGCCGGACTCCCGAGGCGCAGGTGTACGTCGTTGTCGGCGCACCACTTCTCGGTCAGCAGGAACAGGCCGTCCTCGTCGCCGGCGGCGAGGTAGTCCTTCGACAGCGGCGGCCGCTGGTAGGGCGGCAGCGCCTCGTCGCCGATCAGCTCGATCCGCCCGTCGAAGCCGCGCCGCCGCAGCGTGCGGGCGGCGACCGCTGCGGTCTGCCCGGCCCCGATGGTGACGATCGTGCTGGTCATCGCCGGCCTGCATCCACCGGCGCCCCGTCGGCGACCCGCACCCGGCGCCGCGGGTCGACGTAGACCTTGCCGTCCTCGACGCGGACGTCGTGGGTCGGCTGGCACTGCTCCTGGTCCTCGACGTATCCGGTCGCGGGATCGAACGCCCACTGGTGGCCGGGGCAGATCACCCGTCCGTTCAGCAGGACGCCCTTGCTGAGCGACCGCTGCTGATGGATGCAGGTGTCGTGCAGGGCGAAGACCTCGTCCCCGACCAGGAACAGCGCGACCGGCTCCCCGGCGACGATCACCTGCTTCTTCTTCCGGCGGGCGAGCTCGGACAGCTCGGCGGCCAGCACCCACTCGGTCACTACGCGGCAACCAGGTCCGGGGCGACGTAGGTGTCGTAGAGGGACCGGGTGTAGGAGAAGCGCATCTCGGCGCCCCAGCGCACGTACTGCAGGCAGCGCTGCTGCAGCTCCGGGGTGTCGGCGTGGTCGAGGACGATCTGGTAGCCGCGCTCGCCGTGCACGACGTCGGAGGTGATGTGCAGGTCGAAGAACTCGATCTCGTCCTCGTTGAAGCCGTAGACGCTCGCGCAGCGGCGACGATCTGCTTCTTGTAGATGCTCGGCACCTGCGACTCGAGGCCGACCACCATGGCCGCGGTCGCGACCGCGAAGTGCTCCCGCATCGAGGTCGCGTAGCACCACGCCTGCAGACCGCGGGTCACGGCGTTGGCGTTGTTCGGGGTCCTCGACCCGCTCACGGGTGGTGCCGCAGGCCTCGGCGAAGCGGATCAGGAGGTCGGTGTGCCGGATGTCGGCCAGTCTCCTCCTCGTACATGTTCTGCAGCAGGAAGTCCTTGGCGTCGGTGAAGCGATCCGGCGTGTTGCCGTAGATGTAGCCGAGGTAGTCGGCGAACGGCCCGACGTAGTGGTAGTGGTTCTCCGCCCACCGCGCGAAGTGGTGCGCGCTGCAGCTTGCCGTCGGCCCACGCCTGGCTGAACGACGCGTTCTTCGCTTCGCGGCCCTTGATCGCACCCTCGAGTGCGGCGCGGAAGTCGTCGCGCGAGAGAAGCTCGGTCATCGTGGGGTCACCCTTCCGTCGTCTGGTGAGCCTCACGCTAGGCAGCCGACGGCAGGCACCCCACGGACATGGTGCACATCGTTCGCGGCGATTTCCTGTGCAGATCGCGGACCGTCAGCCGCGCCCGTCCATCGGGATGACCCGCGCCGTCGCCGTACCCGTCGCGACCGTCACTCCGTCGGCGTCGGTGAGCGTTGCGTCCAGGAAGGCGAAGTCGTCGACCCGGGCCACGACCCGGCCGGTTCCCACGATGCGTCCGGGCCGCGTGGGTCGCAGGAACGAGCAGGTGAGATCGAGCGTCTCCTGGAATTCGTCCGGGCCGAGGCTGGCCAGCAGAGCCGGCCCCACCGTGTCGAACAACATCGCGGCGAGGAACCCGCCGAGTACCTCGCCCATCGGATTGGTGAAGTCGTCGGTGGCGACGAAGGCCATCTCGATCCGAACCGCGATCTCGTCGTACACGACGACCTCGGCGCCCAGTGTCGCCGCCGCGCGCGGGATCGGGCGGCGTCCTTCGACCGCGTCCCAGAACGGACCTGTTCTGTTCATTCGCCGACCGTACGGCGCCGCCATGCGGGCGGATTGAACGAAATTCACCCGCCCGCGCGCGCCGGGCCGGAAGCACGACCGGGGGACGTCCCGGCGAACTCGCCGAAATCGCGGATCAGGTGAGCCTGGTCGGCGTAGCCGGTCTCGAACGCGAGCCGCGCCCAGTCCGGCCGTGGCTCGCGCCGCATCCGGACCAGCACCCCTTCGAACCGGATCATCCGTGCGGCCAGCTTCGGGGTGACACCCACCTGCTCGGTGAACCTCCTGATGAGGTGCTTGTGGCTCCAGCCGATCTCCCGCTGCAGCCCGCCGATCGTGAGGGTGCCACCGGTAGCGACCAGCCGGTCCCACGCGAACTCCACCTCGCGAGCGACGACCGGCCCGGTGTCGAGGCGGTCGAGCAGGAACCGGTCGAGCACCTCGAAGCGCCGTGACCACGTCGGCTGCTCCCGCACCATCTCCCCGAGGCGAGCGACTTCGCGACCGAGCACGTCGTTCATATCGACGAGCTGATCGCGCAACCGGTGCATCGGCAGGCCGAGCAACCGATAGGCGCCCAGCGGGGAGAGCGCCACCTCGACGTATTGCGGCGCGCACCCGCCGTCGATGACCGCGTAGGCGCTCTGTACGCCGTTCACGAACTCCGGCGGCCGCACGGCAGAGTCCTCGATCTTCAGCACCAGCTGCACCGAGAGCGACGCCGGCAGCACGAAGCGTCCGGCGCGATCGGGGGGACGCCCTCCAGCCGCGATAACCGCGCGGAACCGACCCGCGCAGGCCCGGATGGGCCGGTCGCGAGACCGGAGCGTGCGGTGACCGCATGTCGTCAGCATGGCGGATCGACCCCGAAGGTTCCACCCATCTCGGCGGACGGGCAAGGCGCATTTTCTTCAATCGCGCCCCGTCCGGCGGCCGTAGCGTCGCCGCCGTGACCGAAATCGAGGACGCCCAGCAGGAGTTGATCGCCGGGCTCGGCGGCGATCCAGAAACCCTCCGCGGCACTGGTGTCCGAGCGCTGCCAGGTGATCGGACCCAAAGGATTCCTGCTCGGCAAGGACGAGTGGATCGCCGCTCACAGCAAAGACGTCTATGAGCAGCTCGTGCTCGAGTCGCTCGAGCACGACGTACGCATCTACGGCGAAACGGCCATCCACACGGACCTACAACGGTCGGAGTGCCTCTACCTCGGCACGAAGATCGCCGGCCTCTTCCGCGTGCTCAGCGCCTGGACCCGCCACGACGCCAGGTGGCAACTCGTCGCCATCCAATACACGGCCGTCTCCCCTGAAGCAGCCGTAGCTCTCTACGAGGCCTAGGTTCGAGCGGGTAGCCAGACCTAAGCGTGTCTCGCTGAGCTATCGCAAAGCCGTTAGCCTAGATCTCCCATGGAAACCGCCGCTCACCCTCTTGATGCCTCAGGTTCTGAAGACCTGCCCGCAGGCTCACGCGACCGCATCAGCTGGGTCAGGATCGCGCACATCAACCTGCCGCTCGAGACGCCGGTCAGCGATGCCAAGGTCCTGACGGGTGTGCAGCGGCCGCTCACCCACGTTGCCATGTTGTTCGCCGAAATCGTGACGGCCGGCGGATCGGAGGGACTCGGCTTCAGCTACGCGAAGCGCGCCGGCGGCCCCGGGTTGTACGCACACGCCAAGGAGATTGCCGCCGAGCTCCTCGGCGAGGATCCGCACGACATCGGCCGCCTGTGGCGCAAACTCGTGTGGGCGGGAGCGTCCGTCGGTCGCAGCGGTCTCAGCACGCAGGCGATCGCGGCCTTTGACACGGCGCTGTGGGACCTCAAGGCACGCAGGGCCCGTCTTCCACTCGCAAAGCTCCTCGGCGCATATCGCGACTCGGTCCCCTGCTACAACACATCGGGCGGCTTCCTGTCAGCCCCTGTTGCCACGATCCTCGAGAACGCGGACGCCGCCCTCGCCCGCGGAGTGGGCGGTATCAAGATCAAGGTCGGGCAGCCGGACGCATCGGCAGATCTCCAGCGCGTACGACAGATCCGGCGCCACCTCGGCGATGCGGTGCCGCTCATGATCGACGCGAATCAGCAGTGGGACCGAGCCACCGCACGCCGATTCGGTCGCCGCATGGATGAATACGACCTCGTCTGGATCGAAGAGCCGCTCGACGCCTACGACGTCGAAGGCCACGCGCAGCTCACGGCCACTCTGGACACGCCGATCGCCTCTGGCGAGATGCTGACCAGCGCCGCGGAGCATGCCCGCATGATCGAGGCCGGGGCCGTCGACTACATCCAGCCCGACGCCCCGCGCGTCGGCGGCATCACTCCATTTCTCAAGGTCGTCGGACTCGCCGAGCACAAAGGTCTCAGCATGGCACCGCATTTCGCGATGGAGATCCATGTGCACCTCAGTGCGGCTTTCCCCGGTCAGACGTGGGTGGAGCATTTCGAGTGGCTCGAACCGCTCTTCAATGAACGCATCGACATCCGCGACGGCAGGATGCTGGTGCCCGACCGCCCCGGGCTCGGACTCAGTCTCAGCGATCGTTCTGCCGAGTGGCTCTGCGACGCCACCGAGTTCGGTCAGCGGCCGTAGCGACTCTCTTGCGGTGGCCTAGTCGTCTTCCGCAATCCGTTGCCACCTCAACGTCGGCACGGCAAGAAGTCCTGACGACACCCCGTCCATGGCGAGATCGAGATCCTGCATCCTGAACCGGCGCCCGTACCGAGCGGCGCTCTGCTCGGCAGCCTCCCGAATGGCATCGTCGCGGTCGAGCGCGTTCGCCGCCGTGTTGAACACCACGATCCGCAGGTGATTCACTCCTGGCACCGCGGCAGGGAGAAGGTCGACCTCGTACGGCGGAGCCCAGAGAGTGCCGCAGCTTGTTCCGTTCATGGTCACGACGGCGACCTCGCGGACCGGCGCGGACACGTGAACGCGATAGGAACTCCCGCGGATCCCGCGGCCGGGCGTCGATTCTGAATCGTCAGCGACGGCGCTCCCGAAGTCGAGCACGAGTCTGTCGCTCGCGGCGAGCGCCTCTGGACTGATGTCGAAGGACGTCTCGTACGACGCCGAGCCGGAGTAACCCGCGGACCTGTCCTCCCACCGATCGGGGAGCAGTACGTCGTGCACGCCGGCCGGGCCGTCGTCGTCCAGAAACTGGACGGCCCACGGGCCGTCGATCTGATGCAGGTCGGTGTCGAGGAATCTCGCGTGACGCTGGGTCGGACCGGCATCGCGCGCGTCCATGGCAACGACCACCACGGCGGCGTACGGCGGCAACTGCACGGGAATCGGCCCGGACAGTGTTCCGGCCGACTGCACCCGCCCGTCCGCCGGGTTCCATACCTCGTAGTGGGAGCGGTCGGTCCGTGGTTGGAAGGTGAACGTGCTGTCCGCGTTCCCGGTATTCGCGAGGAAATAGAGATCCGCCGCCTCGCTCCTGCGGTGCAGTACGCCGATCGCCGCCGAGGCCGGAGAGATCGAGTAGTCGGGGGCCACGGCGCTCGCGAGGCGAGTTGCGAAGTGCTCTATCGGCACGCTCTCGACGTCGTCCGTCCCGCGTTCGTCGACATGGATGACGGTTCCTCCGGAGCGTCGCTACCTCATCGAGCCACTTCTGCGACGAGTCCGGGATCACGGTCGTGAAGGGAAGAACTACCGCCGTGACCTGCTCGGGGTCGAGGACTGCGAGTGCGTCATCGTCGACGAGATCGAAGTCGAGCCCGCACTCGTGGATGATGCGGGGGATGTCGGGTCCGATGTGCCGCTTCGTCTCGCGCCACAGATCCAGCGACACGTCACCGGTTCCCATCGCGCCGTACACATCGGCCGCGGGGACGTACAGCTTGACAGGGGCGACGTGCTCTCCTTGACGAAGCAGCCAGCTCAGGCGCTGAAGGTAGGAAGTCAACTCCGGCATCGCCGGCCACCAGGGGTTTCTGTCGTCGATCGCGCCGGAGGCATAGAACATCCAGCCCAGGCCCGGCGCGTCCGCCGGCGAATACGGCCAGCCGTGCCCGATCAGCTGGTTGACCCCGGCGAGCAGGTGCTCGTGCGCCTCGCCTTTGAGATCGAGTGGTGTCGCCCGGAATGACGGCGAGTGAACCCAGGTCCAGACCTCCGACGACACAACGGGAAGGCCGTAGATGTGCGCCGCCGATGCGGCCCACCTCGTCTGGGTGATCTCGTTCCAGCCCCAGCCTTCGCCCTCGAACAGGTCGGCGAAGCGGTAGCTGCTCACCGAGGCGGGCGGGGTTCCGTATCCCTGGATGCGGAACGGCAGGCCGAGCGTGCGTGCCCAGTCCCTGAGTACGGCGACGAAGTTCTGCTCGTACAACTCGGTCAGGGTTTGATGAAAGTCGACGCGGAACGCAGGCGATTCGGGGGTGTCCACGATGAGTCGGTACAGATCCGGCGCGGCGTCGTACCCACGGCGCTTTTCGAATTCGCGGAGGAATTCGGGTGTCCAATTCGACTCGTAGACCTCGAGACTGTCGCAGAAGACGCTTCCGATGCTGTCGCGGTCCACGGCGGCTACGAGGGGCGCGGCAAAGCCGGCGATGTGGGTCGCTGTCGCTTCGGCCGAGTAGTGGTCGAGGACCGGACCCTCGCCGCCGGCCGCCGCCCGCTTGACGTTCTGACCGGTGAGTCGGGAGAACGCGAGCAGAACCACCCGAGGGGATCGTCCCTCCGGTATCCGTAGCAGCCGGCCGGACACCGCCAGCTCCGCGATTTCCGTCGGCAGCTCCTGCATCGATCCGTCACCGACGAAGGCCGCGATCAGCTCGTCACCGGGCCAGGGCGCATCGGTCGGCACGTCGATAGCACCGCCGCCCACCTCGCGCCGTTCCCAAACAAGCTGTCGCGCCGCGTGTTCGGCATCGATGTGCGGGCCGCCGAAGGACCACCCGGTCCCGAGCGTGAGATCGAAGCGCAGGCCGAGCGCCTTGGCCCGCTCGGACGCGAACCGGATGCGGCCGAGGAAGTGCTCGGACAGCAGTGGGTGGGCGATCGAGGACAGCGGGTACACGTAGGAGACCTCGACGCCGCCGAATCCGGCATCGGCGATCGCTCGCAGCTCGGCGTCGAGCTCATCGTCCTCGACGTCCGGCCCGAACCACCACCAGCGCATCATGGGCCGGGCCGCCCGCGGTGGCCGGGCGAATCCCTCGCGGAGGTCGCTGATCGTGAGCGTGGTGCTCATGGGCTCGCCCTCCTGCTCGTCGGCGGCCACGATATTGCACCCACGGCCGGGCCCGAAAAGGTGTGCCTCAGACGGCCGGACCCGGCCAGAGTCGCTCCGACGCGATCCTGTTTTCACCGTCATAGGTGTCGAGATAGATGGCCCTGATCTGGTCGCCCGCCTGCTTCAGGAAGGCCCGGACCTTCCGCATCGCGTCCTGGCGATTGCTGCAGTGCATGCGTGGGTCATCGCCTGTCAACGGCCGGTTGTGCACGATGCGCAGCTCGTATCTGGTGCTCATTGGTCGCACGTCCTCCCCCATGTCTTCGGTCGTGCCGATCGCGGCATGGTGGTCCGCTGCCAAACCGATGTCCATCGTTTGCTGTCTGCGGTGACCGACTGTGCTCGTGCGGTCATCCGGAGCGGCGCACACGGGCAAGACGAACATTCGTTTTTCTCGTACGCTGCGGGTATGCCGAAGGTGTCCCAGCAGTACCGCGACGCGCGCCGCCAGCAGATCTTGAGTGCGGCTCGGCGGTGTTTCCTCCGCTCGGGGTTCCACGAGACGTCGATGCAGGATCTGTTCGCCGAGGCGGGGTTGTCCTCGGGGTCGGTGTACCTCTACTTCGCCGGCAAGGACGACATCATGCTGGCCATCGCCGAGGAGAACATGCGCGAGGTCCTGGCGTTGCTGCACGGCCTCGCCGACCAACCTCGTGCGGACGGGATCGGTGCCGCCGTGGCCGACGTACTGAGCGTGGTACGACGCAAACACGAGGAGTCGCAGCTCGGGCCGATGTCGGTGCTGGTGTGGGCCGAGGCGCTGCGTAACCCGAAGGTCGCGGAGACCTTCAACGAGAGCCTGCTGCAGATGCGCGCCGATCTCGCCGAGGCGGTCCGCAGTTATCAAGCCGCCGGCAGTCTGCCGAAGGACGCATCCGCGGATGCGGTGGCGAAACTGCTGATCGCGATCGTGCCCGGCGTCATTCTTCAACTCGCGCTGTTCGGTACCGACGATGTGGCCGGGATGCCCGAAGCAGTCGCGGCCGTCTTGCCGTAGCGGGCGGCCTCAGCGAGCCGCCGCGAAGCGGATCGAGGTGTGGTGACCGATCACGATGGCGCCGAGTCCGAATGCCGTCCACAACAGCAGGATGGTGAGGTGCCCGGCTGCGCCGTTGCCGTTGAAGTAGGCCGTACTGCGCAGCAGGTTCGCACCGGCGCCCGGCGGCAGCCACTGTCCGATGTGGTGCGCCGCGTCGGGCAGCAGCTCGGGGGCGGACGTGACGCCGGAGAACGGATTGCCGACGAAAACCATGAGTGCGGCACACAGCGCCAGGCCGGCGACGCCGGCCAGTGCGATCAGCCCGGCAGTCGTCGTACTGATCGCGAGCAGGGTCAACACGAGGGCTCCCCAGGTCGCCACGTGCTGATGGGGCAATGCGCCCAGGAACGGCTCCGCGATGAGGTACGCACCGAGCCCGGCGACTCCCGTGACCACGGCGAGTGCGAGCGCTTGACGCCAGGCCGGCCGGAAGCCGATCACCAGCGCGACCGCGACGGCCAGCAGAATGCTGCAGATCGTCAACGGCAGCAGTGCCGAACTCAGTACCAGCCCCCGGGGGTCGGCAGACGACGTCGCCACCACGTCCACCGTCTTCAGCGGCGCAGCACCGTGCGTGTTGCCCGATGCGGCCGCGTGGACGCCGGCCTGAGCAGCGAGCTTCTGGCCCACCGCACTCAGCAACTGGGCCACCGCTGGGCCGGCCGCGCTCGCCTCGAGCACCGTGATGTTGCCGCCCGTCGCGACGAAGGCGCCATAGACGTCCCGATCCGCGATCGCCGACCGGGCGGCGGCATCGTCGGGATAGAGACGAAAATCGAACCCGCCCCGCTCGGCCCGGTCCAGCCCCTCGACGACCTGTTGGCTGGCCGGGCTCGTCCCCACGATCCCGACCGGAAGATCACGTGGCGCGATACGCGCCACCGGCCACGCGAATGCCAGGACCGCGGCCACCACCACGACCGGCAGGACCACGGCCGCGACGAGCAACTGCCGCCACGGCGGATGACCACTGAGCGCGTGGCTCGCCACGACATCGACCTCCAAAACAGAATGAGCGTTCTTGGTACTCACCCTGCGCAGTGGCAGCAGCTTTGTCAAGACGAACGTTCGTTGTCTTAGCTGGATCGACCCTGGCTGGGCCTTTGTCGGCGGGACTCTGTCCGGTGCGCGATGGAGGAGAGCATGCGCCGTACCGAGACGACGTGGCCACCGGAACCGACGACGAGTAGTCGGTAGATCCTGCCTGTCGTGCCGGGGAAGTCGGCCCGGCTCTCGACACGGAGACGTGACCTGCCGGGATCAACCTGTTCGAGGCGAAACATCATCGCGTACCTCGAAAAGCGGTGGCTACCTTCCAGGAGCAGCTCGGCTCCTGGGACAACGGTGACGACGTGGAACCCGGGGATCGTCGAGCCCTCGGCGAGGGGTCGTGGACCGGACGCTTCGCGGTCGGCGCACCCCACGGCCCGGGCGAACACGGCCATAGGCGTTCGTGAGGAAGTCGGTCCGACCGTGTCGAGGAGGGCGGTCCAGACGGCGTCGACGCCGGCCGCGATGACAATCTCGTGTTCGTCGAGGTAGGGCAGCTCGCCGCTGGACATCGGGTTCACGGCCAGAGCTTGCCATCCCTCGACCCGGCCCACCTCGTCCGCAGTCCGTTCGAGCGCTGCCGTCTTGCGACCGTCTCACGATGATGTCGACTTCGTCCGCCCGGGCCGTCGTTCGGCGTACCGTTCAGCAGGAACGGGAGGCGGATCATGACCTCGGAAGGCACGAACACCCGGTGGACCGGTGATCACTGGGAGGGCTGGAACGGCGAGCAGTGGGTGCGCTGGACCGGGACCGAGTGGGTCACTCCCGAGCCCGCTCCCCAGCCGCGAGCCGCAGCCGGCTCCGCAGGCGCCGTACCCGTCGGCTCCGCAGCCCCAGCAGCAGCCGTCGTACCAGCCGCAGGTGTACGGACCCGGCTATCTCACCGACCGGTCCGACAAATCGGTGCAAGCCGTCTTCGCCTGGGTCTTCACCGTCCTCACGCTGCTCTACTTCCTGCCGTGGGCGATCGCCGCGACCCGCGGAAAGTCCAACTCCGGGCTGCTCGGTCTGCTGACCCTGCTGCTCGGCTGGACCTTCATCGGCTGGATCGTGCTGCTCGTGATGGCCTGTCAGCCGCACCAGATCATCGCGCGGTCCGGGCCGATCGTGACCTATCCAGGAAGCTACGGCTCCGGAAGCGAACCGACCGCTCGTTACTGACTCCGAAAGGATCGCCGATGCCCGACGTGGAGATCAAGAGGATGGTCCGGCTGTCGAGAGCGGAAGCCGGCCGGCGTCTCATCGCTTTGGGGGAGGCGATGGCCGGCGGGCCGAAGTCCGAGGTGGAATTCGACGGGGAATCGATCCACTTCGCGGTCGCCGACCGGGTCGAGTGGGAAATCGAGCTGGAGGTCGACGGCGACCAGACGGAGCTCGAGATCGAGATGAAGTGGACGGATGCGCCGGCCGCCAAATCTCCCACCAAGAAGACCGCCAGCAAGAAGGCCGTCACCAAGAAGGCGGCTAGAATCCGGACGGACCAAGGCGACCAAGGGTCGCGCCCGGAGCTGATCGAGCAACCAGCCGTTAATCTCCCGCCGTAACCCGTGGCGGCGGCTGTGCTAGTCGCCCGCCGCCCGATCGGTCAGCGACCTCCGAACGAGGTGAACGCCAATCCCTTCACGAGGTACTTCTGGAGCAGGATCACGAGGATGACGGTCGGCAGGATCGCAATCGTCGATGCCGCCATCATGTAACTCCAGTAGTTTCCGAATTCACCCTGGAACGTGCTGAGTCCGAGCTCCAGAGTGGACATGTTCTGGCTCTGCGTGACGATCAGCGGCCAGAGGAAGTTGCCCCAGTCGGAGATGAAGGTGAACACCGCGAGCACAGCCACCGCCGGCCTGACGAGGGGCATCATGATCGTGAGGAAGATGCGGAACTCGCCGGCACCGTCGATCTTTGCCGAGTCGCTGAGCTCCTCCGGCAGAGTGCGGAAGAACTGCCGGAGCAGGAACGTGCCGAAGGCGCTGAACGAGATGGGCAGGATCAGGCCAAGGTAGCTGTCGTAGATGTTCAGATAGCGGGAGATCAGGAAGAGCGGTATCACCGTCACGGTGGCGGGGACCAGCAGCGTGGCGATATAGGCCAGGAATATCTTGTCCCGTCCCGGGAACGCCAGCCGTGCAAAGGCGTAGCCACCGGTGGTGGAGACGACGACCACGACGATCACCCCGCCGATGGACATGATCGCGCTGTTGAGCATGAAGCGCCCGAACGGGAAGAAGTCCCAAGCGGTCGCGAAGTTGCTCCAGGTCAGCGTGTAGCCGACGAAGAAGTTGTTGGTGAGCGCGTTGTCCTCCGGCTTCAGCGCCGTTGAGATCATCCACAGGAAGGGGAAGAGGCACAGGGCGGCGGCGGCGTAGAGGGCGACGTTCAGTGCCACCTGACCGGTAAGCCGCAGCAGCCATTGCTCCGGGCGTCTCTTGCGCGCTTGGACCATAGCCATATCAGGACCGCACGTCTCCTTCGTAGAAGACCCAGCGCCTCTGCAGGAGGTGGAATGCGCCGGTGACGATGAGGATGAGGATGAACAGCAGCCAGGCGATCGCCGACGCATAGCCAAGTCGGAAGTACTTGAATGCCTCCTGGTAGATCTCCAACACCAGCGTCGTCGAGGAGTCCCCTGGGCCGCCGGAGGTGAGGATGTACGCCTGGGTGAACACCTGGAACGACGTGATGAGCGTCAGGAGGGTCCCGAAGAAGACCACCGGCGACAGCATGGGGAGGGTGACCGAGAAGAACTGCCGGATGGGCCCGGCACCGTCGATGGACGCGGCGTCGTACAGGGCATCCGGGATGTTGCTGACGCCGGCGATGAACAGCATCATGTTGTACCCGAAGCCCAGCCACAACGACATGATGATGATGGCCGGCATCGAGAACGTGGTCGAGCTGAGCCAGGGCACCGCGCCGACGTGCAGGAACTTCAACGCCGCGTTGAAGATGCCGCCTTGACCGTAGATCAGCGCCCACACCAGCGAACTGGCGACAAGTGGGGTCACAACCGGAAGGAAAAAGAGCACCCTCAGCAGCGGCTTTCCTTTGACGATGCGCGACCGCGGTCCCAGCAGACCGGCCAGCGTGAGCGAGATGATGAGGTTCAGCGGCACGTAGGTGCCCACGAAGTAGAGAACGTTGATGACTACATGCCAGAAGCCGAAGCTTCCGACCGCATTGATGAAGTTGCGGAGACCGACGAATGATCGTCTTTCCACCGCTCAGCGGCCAGTTGAAGAACGCCAGGTACAGCGAGAAGAACACCGGAATTACAGTGAAGAGAATGAATCCGATCAAGTTGAAGGAAAGGAATCCATACGCGACTCGGTTCTGTCGCCTACGCCGGGCGCGGACCCTCTGCTTGTAAGGGTCCGCGCCCGACGAGCCGTCCTGTGGGCCCGGCGCCACGGTGCGATCGGTGGCGGCTCTTTGCAACGCTCACTCCTTGTGTCGGGACTCTCCAAGCCGCCTGAGAGGTCAACCGGCGGCCAGCAGACCCGAGATGTCGCCCGGCGAGACACCCGTGCCGGACCCGGACTTGCTCTGCACATCCTGTGCGAACTGCTGTGCAGTGATCTTGCCCGACAACAGAAGTGGCTCGTAGTTGGTGAGCGCGGTCTGGAACTGGCTCCAGTTGGTGGTGACCTCCATGGCCTGTGCCGGCTTCAACGCGGTTTGCATGGTTTTCCCGGCGTCCTTTCCGGCGAAGGATGTCCACGTCTCATCGTCCGCAAGCCTTGCCGGGAAGGCGCGGCCCTTTGACGCGAGGTACTTCAGAGCCTCGTCGCCCGTCAGCGCGGTGATCGCCTTGAAGGCCTCGTTGGGAGTCTTGCAGTCCTTCGTTATGCCGTATCCAGATCCCTCGTTGTAGGTGTGCATCCCCTTCGGTCCCTGCGGGAATTCGACCCAACCGACGTTGAACTTCGACTGCTCCTTGATGGAGATCAGCCCCCAGGGACCGTTGCGTCTCCATCCCGACGTTGCCGCTGTCGAATTCCTGCGTGGCCCAGTTGGGTGACGTGGAGAAGGTCGGGGTGACGTGGTACTTGTAGGAGAGTTCGGCTTGCTTCTCAATCCCTTGAACCCATGCTGGGTTCGTCGCATCGAACTTGCCGTTGTTCACGTACGCATTGGGCACGCCGGTCAAGTCATAGGCGAGCTCGTTGCTCAGCCCCGGAAGCCATCCGTACGTGCCGTTCCCCGTCAGCTTCTTCGCGGTGTCGAGGAACTGCTGCCAGGTCCAGCCGCTCTTCGGCAGAGGAACGTGCTTCTTCGCGAAGAGGTCCTTGTTGTAGGCGATCACCACGGGGCCGAAGTCATAGGGCAGAGCCAACAACTTCCCGTTGTGGGACAGCTCGTGGATCATCGCCGGTTCGAACGGCTTCAGGCTGAAGTGGTTCTTCTTGATGAATGAGTTCAGCGGGATGAAGTTGTCACCGACCGCACCGACGTAACCGAACTGCAGGCCGGCGATGCAGGGCATCGAGTGCGTCGATGCCTCGGCGGGAAGCTTCTGCCAGTAGCTTGTCCAACTCGTACTGCTGAAGTCGACATGGATGTTCGGGTACTTGTCCGTCACCAGCTGCGCGTTGTGCTGGGCGGCCTCGACCTCGGCAGGGCTGCCGACCCAGAAGAACCAGCTGACGCTCGACGCGGAGCCGCTACCGGAGGAACAGGCCGCAGCCACGATGGCGGTGGCGAGGACGACTCCCAAGGATCTACAGATGCCACGCCAGGGAACCCGATGCTTGCTGACCATCTTTCGTCGTTCCTCTCTGCCGCTGCACGAGGCGGGAGTCCTGCGAGACGCTCGCACGGTGAACTGAGAGCCTTGCGCGCTAGCTCAGGACATCGGATGTTTGCGGGGACGCTAGTCACAACGACTGGGGGTGTCAATACTGTGTTGCGGGTTTGTTACGCGGGCAACGTCGCTAGGGCAGGCCCATACATCCCACCTGTGGTCGCAGTTGAACGAGCCGAGGCCTCACCACGTCGAAAGCTCCCGACTCGACCTCGTCGTGTTCCAACAGCTGAGCCGTCACGAATGCCTGTCCTCGGCGGCCGCGGACACACCGCGTCGTCCGTTGCCCGGGAGTGGACTGGTACGAAGAACGATCGGATGTTTGGGCGTGGGTCGCGTCAGGATCTGTCAACAGGTGGATGCGATCCGATGCGCCCTGCGGCGCAGGCGCGCAGAGGGTCAGGTACCGGCGGCCGGTCGCCCGACGATCATGGATGCGAGCAGGTCACCCGTGAAGGTCTGGGCGGTCTCCTCGTCCAGCTGCGCTCCCAGACCGTCGAGAACCCGGGTGAAGAAGGCCCGCGCCGCAACGGCATAGACAACATCAGCGATCTCAGCGTCGGAGAGTCCGACCTCGCGCAGGTGGTCGACGTCCGCCTGCTCCACCGACGCAGCGTCGGCAGCCACCTTGGCCGCGAACTGAAAGATCGCCCGGTCCTGGGGCTCGAGAGCCTCGCCGTTGGGGGCTTGCGCGATGAGGCGCAGGGTCGACTCGTCCGAGCACTCATCGCGAAGAAACTTCGAATGTGCGGTGGTGCAATACGTCGAACGAAGGGTGCGGGCGGCCGCGATCGTGGCGAGTTCGAAGCGACGCCGGTCCATGCCGTCTCGAATGGCGCCGTTGAGCGCGTTCCACGCCGCGGCGACATCCGGCCGATGGCCGAAGGCCCCCGCATAGTTGGGGAGAAAACCCCAGGCCTCTCGCTGTTGTTCGTAGTACGCCGCGGTTGAGCCGGTGGCCGCGTCCTCGGCGACGGTGTCGATGAACATGGCACAAAGGATGAGCGCACAGCTGCCCGCGTAGCCACCGATTCTCCGACGTCGCAATCACGACGAAGTGGACGATGCCGCACAGAGTGGTTCGTAGTCCTCGGTGCCTGGATGCCACAGCGGGAGAGCGACCTGGCCCGTGACGGCGCCGTCGACGGAGTGGACGCCACGCAGGTCGAGGCCGAGGCTGTGCAGCATCGCGAAAACAGGCAGGTTGTCGGCCGCGACCAGCACCGTGTAGCGGCAGACGCCGGAGTGGACGGCGCGTTGGTTCAGCCGGACCATGAGTTGCGTGGCGACTCCGCGGCGATGCCAGTCGTCGACGACTGTGACCGCGAGGTCGGCAGCCAGCCGATCGTCCGCGCTCCGGATATAGCGGGCGACACCTAGCGCGCGCCCATCGGTCGCGGAGAGGGCGATGAGGGCCTCATGGTCGATGTGGTCTACGTCGGTGAAGTAGCGCAACTCTGCCGCAGTGAGTTCCCGCTTCGCAGTGAGGAAGCGGAGCCACCGGCTGCGATCGCTCAGCCGACCGAAAGCGTCAGCAAGCAACGGCGCGTCCGTGGTGCGGATCGGCCGGATCAGCGCCTGTGCGCCGTCGCGGAGAGAGACGAGTTCCCCGTCGGTCGTGATGTAGTCGTCGATCGTGGTCATCGTCTGTCCTTGCCGCTGATTCGTGCGCCCATCTGAGGCTCAACCCAGCCTCGCGGACTACCGGCGACTCCCACATCCGTGCGCGGCACGGATTGACGACTCAGTGGTCACCACTGACCACCGGGCGCGCAGTCGGGCGGCCGTCTACGCGCGGACAATCGGACGCCGACTCGCATCCGAGGCCGAATTTTGCGAGTAGAGCGTCCGATGTTCAGGGAACCCGAGGCGAGTCTGGGGACTACTCAGCCCAGGGTCTGGGCGAGTACGCCGTGCTGCGTCTCGCGGGCCTCGGCATGAAGCGTCGCGCCCGCCTTGGTGAGCGAGACGAAGATCGCCCGCCGGTCGTCCGGGCACATGTCCCTGGTGATCAGTCCGAGCCGCTCGAGCCGGGCGACCGCCCGCGACAGGGCGCTCTGGCTGAGATACATGTCGTGCGACAGGTCGTTCATCCGGTACTTCTCGCAGTTCGCGTCGGCCAGCCGGTCGAGGGTCTCGAACTCGCTCAATCCGATGCCGTGCTCAGCCTGCAGCCGGTTTTCCATCGCACAGGACACCGTCGCGTGCTGGTCCAGGAGCTCTCGCCACCTGTCCACCAGCGTGGGTTGCACCGTTCTCGACACGCCCGCACCATAGCATGCTCACGCATCAGATTCGAGTGCATTAAATGCTTGCGCATTGAATGCAGGCGCATGTAACGTCCCTCCGTGACTTCGCCGACGACCCTCTCGCCCGCGCCCGACACTACTGCGCCTCCCGCCGACACGGGGTGGTCGCTCCGGCTGTGGGGGGTGCTCCTCACCCTGTGCGTGGTGCTCTTCCTCGACGGTCTCGACGTCTCGATGGTGGGCGTCGCCCTCCCGTCCATCGGCGCGGACCTCCACCTCTCGACCATGACGTTGCAGTGGATCATCAGCGGCTACGTCCTTGGCTACGGCGGGCTGCTGCTGCTCGGGGGTCGGACCGCCGACCTGCTCGGACGCCGTACGGTGCTGCTGGTCGCCGCTCGCGGTGTTCGCGGCGGCCTCGTTGGCCGGCGGCCTGGTCGACTCCGGGCCGCTGTTGATCGCCACCCGATTCATCAAGGGGCTCGCGGCCGCCTTCACCGCCCCGACCGGCCTGTCCATCATCACCACCACGTTCGGCGAGGGCCGGGCCCGCAACAAGGCGCTCTCGATCTACACGCTGTTCGGCGCCAGCGGCTTCTCCTCCGGCTTGATCTTCGGCGGGCTGATGACCGGCATCGGCTGGCGCTGGACCTTCCTGCTGCCGGCGCCGATCGCGCTGGCCGCGCTGATCTCCGGCCTGGCGCTGATCCCGCGCGACCGGTCCACCGCCTCCGGCGGCTACGACGTCGCCGGCGCCGTCACCTCGACCGCGGCGATGCTGCTCCTCGTTTACACCGTGGTGTCGGCACCCCATGTCGGCTGGCTCCAGCCGCGCACGCTGCTCTCGCTCGCGGCCGTCGTCGCCCTGTTCGCGGCGTTCATCAGCGTGGAACGCCGGGTCGCCCACCCGTTGGTGCGATTGGGAGTCCTGCGCAGCGGCAGCCTCCTGCGCGCCAACGTGGCGATCGTCGGCCTGATCGGATCGTTCGCCGCCTTCCAGTTCATCCTCACCCTCTACCTGCAGTCGCGCTGGGCTGGCAGCCGCTGCACATGGCGCTGGCGCTCCTCCCCGCCGGGCTGCTGGTGGTTTTCAGCGCCCCGTGGGCGGGCTGGCTGATCGACCGGTTCGGAACCCCCCGGTTGATCGTCACCGGCCTCGCCGCGATGACCACGGGCTACCTGTTGTTCTGGCGGATCGACACCCACCCGGTCTACGTGGCGGTCATGCTGCCGAGCGTGCTGCTGATCGGCGTCGGATTCGCGCTCGCCTTCCCGTCCATCAACGTGCAGGCCACCAGCGGGATCGACGACCACGAGCAGGGTCTCGCGGCCGGTCTGGTGCAGACCTCCGGCCAGGTCGGCGCCGCCCTGGTCCTGGCCGTGACGACCGCGATCATCTCCACCGCCCCGGCCGGCCGGGGACATTCGGCCGCGGCGATGCTGGCCGACTATCGCCCGGGGCTGATCTTCGTGACGTTCGTCGCGCTGGTCGGGCTCATGGTTGCCCTTCGCCCGCTGCTGCAGCGCCGTACCGTCCGGTTGGCTGCGACCAGCGCGGCGGTCGCCTCCCCGTGCGAGAGCCCCTGCACCTAGAAGCGGTCGAGGCGGCAGCCCGCCAGCAACGGCTCGACGGCGCCGTCGACCAGCTCCCGCGCGACCAGGCGGCCCACGGCCGCGGCGAGCGTGACCGCGGAGTGCAGCACCGCCACGTAGAGCCCGGGCACCTCGACGACCGGGCCGACGATCGGCTCGCCGTCGGCCGGCATGGGACGTACGCCGACCCGGGCGCTGAGCAGCTCGACGTTCGCGGCGCCGCGGAAGGTGGACCGGACGGCGGCGAGAGTGCGTTCGGGCGAGTCCGCGGCGGCGATCAGGCGGTCCGCGGCGACCTGCCGGAGATCGAAGTCCGGGGTGTTGACCACGGTGCGGACCAGACCGGCCGGAGCGCGGAGCTGGAAGAGCGTCGCAGGCGACGGGTCGACCGGGATGCGTACGCCGAGCGGCGCAGCGAGCGCGGCCGTGGCCGCCCCTGCCGCGAGCACCACGGTCGCAGCGGAGAGGGGTCCCGCGGCCGTCTCGACCCCGACAACCTGACCCACGGCGTCCCGGCGGACCGCGGTGAGCGGGGTGTCCAGATGGACCCGGGCGCCGTGGGCGCGGGCACCCTCGACCAGTCGCTCGGTCGCGCCCACCGGGTCGACGGCGCCGTCACCGGGTGCCCAGACGGCCCACTCCGGGGGCTGCCGCAGGTTGGGCTCGAGCGTCGCCCCGGTGGCCGCGTTCACAATCTCCTGCCCGGGCCCGGCCTCCGGCGCGCGGACCGCCGCGCCCCAGGACAGCGAGCCGGACCAGGTCACCGGGAGTCCCGGCAGCTCGGCCTCGAGCCGGCGGTACTCGTCCGTCGCGGTCAACCGCAGCGGGGCGGCTGGACCGGTGCGTACGCCGGACGCTCCGATCCAGGCGAACGAGTCCGCCGTCACGCCGGCGCCCGGCCGCCCGGCGTCGAGCGAGGGTCACGACGGCACCGGCCCGGGCGGCGTGATAGGCCACCGAGGCGCCGACGATGCCGGCGCCGACGACCACCAGGTCGCTACTCACCGCTGGCTCAGCAGTTGACGACGTTTCCTAGCCGCGGCTGACCAGGTAGCCCGCCGCCATCTCCCGCAGCACGGAGTGGGTGTCGGGCCCGGTGCTCGCGCCGGGCAGCCACTCCTTGCGGATCTTCGCCACCGACGTGTAGTTGGTGTCGCAGACGTTGGCGAGCGGTGACTCGACGGCCTGGGTCACCAACTGGTAGGCGTCGAGTTCGGAGAGTCCGTAGTCACGCGCGACCCACTGCACCAGGTCGACCTGGGCGATGCGGAAGGCGTCCTCCAGGGGCCGCGCCGAACCGGCCGACATGATGTGGGTGTCGGACTCGAACCGCGGCCAGGGCGTCGCCAGCCCTTTGATCAGCTCGACGATGATGACGGAGTTCATCGCGCACTCCACCGCGACGCCACAGGTCTCGCCCTCGCCCTGCCGGGCGTGACCGTCGCCGAGGCTCAGCTGCGCGCCGTCGACGTTGACGCCGAGGAAGCACGTGACCCCCGCCCGCACCTCGGGCGAGTCCATGTTGCCGCCGTACGCATCGGGGACGAGCGCCGACCGCACCTCGAGATTGGCCGGCGCGACGCCGACCGTGCCGTGCATCGGGTCCATCGGCAGCTCGACCTGCACGTCGCTGTCCCTCGCCGAGAAGAGGCAGGTACGCCGGGCCCGGTCCAGCTGCCACATCCACACCACCTCGGGCAAGGGCGGCTGCAGAGTGGCGGTCAGGTGCGTCGAGGTGAGCGCCCCGAAGAGCGGGACGGTGGTCGAGACGGCCCAGTCGCGCGCCGGCTCGATCGACACGAAGTGCACGGCGACGGTGTCACCGGGCTCGGCGCCCTCGACGTGGAAGGGGCCGGTCTGCGGGTTCAGGAACGGGAACTGACAGACCTCCGAGACCAGGTCATTCGCCGAGCGCACCCGACCGGCGAAGGCGTCCTCGGTGTAGACCTCGACCACGGTGCCGGGCTGGATCCGGGCCACCGGGGGCACGCCGCCGAAGGTCCACGCCTACTCCCCCGCCGCCGGCGTCACGGACAGTACGGGAAGGTCGCCGGTCATACGGTCCTCGTCTTGGGTGGACGGATCGATCCTACGGGGGGGACCCTATCCGTGGACGGTGCGATGAGGAGAGGGCAGCAGCACTACGAACGGCGGCGGCTCTGCGCCTGCAGTCCAGGACTGCTGCGGCGGTGAAGAGAGCGGTGAGCAGCGACAGTGCGACGAGGGCGGTCACGAAGTGTGCGATGTTGTGGGTGCAGAGTGCATCGGGAGCTGTGCTGCGCGCTGCGGTGAGGTTGACGTCGGCGCGGAGGGCGCCAACTGCGCACCGGGTCGGAACGAACATGGACAACACAGACAGCACTCGGTTGCGGACACCGCGGGATGTCAGAGCGGAATCAGCAGGCCAGTGAGAACGACGATAACGGCGAGCGCCGCGGTCATGGCCACAACCGCCTGCTGGAGCGAACGCGACAGGGTCGAGAGAAGGAGACCGAGACTCATCGCCGCGAACGCCAGAAGGACAACAGTGACGGCTTCGGCCAATAGTACACCGGCTACCGGAATCAACGGTTCGGTGGGACCATCTTTGAACAAAGCCAGCACGAAAACGATAAGTATGGCCTGCGCGAAGGCGAAAGCAGACAACACCGTCCACTTGGCGACCACGACTGCCGGTGATCCAATCCCCCACCGTCGCTCACGATCGATAACGCTGCGGTCACTCACGATCGAGGCGAAGGACAGGGACATCCCGAAAAGTGCAACGCAGATCGTCAGCACTGACAGGGCGATGGCCAGTTTGGCATTTGGCACAGCTGATGACCCCGAGAACCCTCGCGGTCCGGCGGCTGCGACCAACAGAACCGCCAGCGCCGGGCAACCGATGAGAAGCGAGGCGATGGCTCGTGGGCGTGCGGCGAAGCGTTGTGCTTCACGCTCGATCAGGATCCGAACGTGCCGGGCGAAACCTCGTGCCGGGGCACGGACGATTCGCTGCCGGCGATGGGCGAGCTGACAGGTGCGACGCCTGCGACGGACGCAACACTCTCACCACGGTCCAGTCGCTCCATCACGTCCGAATAGCTCTCGCTACCGAGACCGGCCCGTAGCTGGTCGGGCGGCCCGACGTAACCGACCCGGCCTCCTCGCGCGAGGGCAAGGACTCCCTGAGCGACATCAAGGTTTGCAGTGGAATGGGTGATCACGACAACGGTGCACCCGGAAGAGGCGATGGTCCGGAACAAACGCATCATCGTGCGGTCAAGGCCCTCGTCAAGACCCGACGTCGGCTCGTCCAGCAGAAGCAGGGCCGGCGAACTCAGGAGCTCCATGGCAATCGATACCCGTTTGCGCTGGCCGCCCGAAAGGGTAGCGATCCGGAAGTCGGCCTGCTCGCCCAACGAGAGCTCGTCGATCACGTGTTGCACCCGGCCTGCGCGTACCTCGGCCGGGAGATCGGCGGCAAGCCGGAGCCGAGCACTGAAGGTGAGTGTCTGACGAATCGTCAGCTCGTCGTGGAGGGCATCGCGTTGGGGCACGAAACTAATCAACCGGACAAGGGAGGCGCCACCACCGGTGATTTCGACTCCGTCGAGCACTGCCCTGCCCTCGCAGTCCGCGATCTCCCCCAGGAGCGCGGCACAGAGAGTGGATTTGCCGATACCGGACGGTCCGACTATCGCGAGAACCTCGCCGCGAGGAACTGCGAAGGTGAGGTCTTGCAGAGTCGCACCGGCGGCTCCCCGCCAACGAACGGTGAGGCCCTGGCACGAGAGTGACAGCGGGAAGTCGCGCGGCCGAACGTCGAGACCGGGGAGGTCGGTAACCACGAATCGATGTTGGCCGATGACGAACAGCGATCCGACCCGGAGGCGGCTACGACGACAGGTCGGCCATCGACGTAAGTCCCCAACCCGTTGCTATGGTCCGTCAATGCAACAGTTCGACCGTTGAAGCGGATGCTGGCATGACGTGCCGCCACGTCCAGACCGTCGATCTCGATGTCTGCACCCGCGCCGGCGCGCCCTATCGTCATGGTCTCACCCGAGAGCGGGATCGCCTGGGCGACATTCGGATCATCTGCCGGAGAGGCCGTCGCGGACTCGGTCACGGTGACGTCGAGTTCGGACCCTCGGCGAGAGAGGCGCAGATGGTGCTCCTCGCCCGGCTGGATAGGAATACTTCGAGCGTTGGCGATTTTGTCGCCGTCCCACCAGATCTCGCTTCCCGAATCGGCGACACGAAGGGCTCAGACTGCGGCGAATCGCAGGCTGAACCACTCTCCCAGTGGCGCGGGCGGGCCGAGCATGACGTCGCACTCTGTCGAGCCGCCGAATGACCACCTTCGCTCGGCCGTCAAGCAATGCTCGACGCCGTCGACCACGACTCTAAGCTGCGAAAACACCCCTACCCGTCGCCTCCCCCGGGCTCGCGGGCCATGCGGGCCGAGATCTTATTCCTAATTGCCTCGGTCAACACGGGCTAGCCTTAAACTTCACTCCACCGGTGCAGTTGGCCCCGCCTTCGAAGCTGGCTGATCGGTACTTCGCTGCGGGGAGCATAGCCAGTTGCTCCATTGGACGACGGTGTTTCATGGGGGTGACGGTGCACCAACTGATGCCACTTCGAGACGCCTGGCTGTTCTACATCGTCTTTGACGTGTCGGCGTCGATGTGGCGTCGAGAGTTTCACCCCGGGGCGGTGATGACGCCCCATGACGTGATGAGCAACTCACTACCAGCGCTACTCGAGGAGCTCGAGGAGCACAAGACGGCGGGGGACCTGACCTACCTGACCGTCGCGACCTTCGCTGACGACGTCAACGTGGTCATGCCGGCGACCTGGCTAGGTGACGGCCCCGTCATCGGTGCTCTTCCGTGCGGTGTCGAGACCAACTACGAGGCCGTCTTTCGTTGGCTTCGATACGCCATCGACGCCGACATCACGCGGTTGCGCAGCCAGGGATTCGCGCTGAAGGTTCCTGCCGTTTTCTTCGTCACCGATGGCGAGCCCCAGCGTCACGGTCAACCTCAGCCTGAGGAGCTCTGGGGGCCCGCCCGCCTCAGTCTCGACTCGCTCCCGTCGGAACGGCGACCGTTGATCGTGTCGTTGGGCCTCGGTCAGGTCCGCGACGAGACCCTGACCAAGGTGGCCTCGACCTCGCCGCGAGGTGCGGCCTGCGTCGCCGAACCCGGAGTGGCGGCGAGCGAGCTCCTGCACGCGATCATCGACATCATCATCTTCTCGGTCACGCATTCGACTCGCGACGGGTCCTTCGTCTTCGATACGCCACGTGGAATGCGCCGACTGTCCTGAGACAGCCGCACGGATTTAGGGGGCACGGTGACAGAAGACCTGGCGGGCGCTGTGTCGCCACCATCGGTACGGCGACCACGCTCCCGGGAGGGCGTGCTCCCGTCCTTAGTGGGCGGGGGCCTCGGTGGCCTTGTCGTGGATACCGGGAGCACCGATTCATTTACCGTATACGCCGCATCCCAAATCGGCGACCAACATGTCGACGACGGGCAGCCCCGAGAGGACGTCTACGTAATCGGGTCCTCCGGTACCTCGGTGATCGTCTCGGTCGCCGACGGACTCAGCAGTACCCGAAACGCCCATGTCGCCGCTGACCTGCTGGCTCGTGGCGTCACCGATGTCCTGCACGACCGGTTCGCGGCCGGCGACTCAGCTCCACCATGGACGACTGCCACAGACTGGGACACCGAGTCTCGCAATGCCGTCGCGGCGGTGACGGGTGGCTTCGACGCCGATGCCGTAGACCGCCGCGCATTCGAGCGGCTCTACCTCTCCCGCGGTCCGACAGCCGGACTGAAGAGCACGCAATCTGGCGCGGCCACTCTCGCCTTCGTCGTCGCAGAGTCCACGTCCCGGCCTGCAAGAGCCTTCTGGGGTGTCGTCGGTGATACAGAGATCGCACACCTCGACATCGCCACCTCGGAGTGGACCTGGACAAGTGCATCCACGTTTGCCCCGACAAACCAACCATCGAATCTCGTCGAGGCGCTACCGCAGGATCTGGACACCTTGCGAAGCGGGGTCGTCGAATTCGGGCATGATTCGGTGATCGTCGTTGCCACGGACGGCATCGCACGGGCACTCCACAACGAGCCTGACTGGTTCGCCCAGCGTGTGGCCGCCACTGTCGATCAGTGCCCCTCCATGGCTTCGTTCGCCCAGATTCTGGACTTCCACATGGGCGGCCTCTACGACGACCGGTCGATCGCATGCCTGTGGACACGACGGTGACGGCTGAGGGGTACGCCAAATGATCACCTGGATTGCTCGCCAGGACCTCGAGATCGACCGATCGAGGAGCATCGGCAGGGGCGGGACGAGCGGAGGAGTATGGCGTTGCCGCACCCCGGAAGGTGACCTGCGGCTACTCAAGGAATACAACGATCAGGGTCGTTCACTCATCGACGACCAGGCTCTGGACGCGCACATCCGCTGGCTCGCCGAACTGTCCCCGGCGGACCATGCCACAGTCCACTCCTTTGCATCATGGCCGGAGCTCAGGGTCACCGATGGCTCGAGCACCGTAGGAGTCGTGATCGCCGAGGCACCGTCCTCCTGCATCGAAAGTCGACGTCGCGGGCCCACGCCGCGCGATCTCGAGGCGCTGGCAAGAAACCGGAACTGGTCGGCGGAGCGGGGACTTGCCTACTATCCGGTGCCACAGAAGCTCGCCAGACTCGGACACCTCTTGGAGATGCTGGCGTTCTTCCACGATCGCGACGTCGTCTTGGGGGATCTGCAGGTCGCGAATGTGCTGACGACAGGCCTTTCCGACTCGCGCACCGTTTACTTCCTCGATTGTGATTCGTGGTTGCTTGACGGCCGATCTCCGATGCCGCCGATGAATCCGCTCTCCTGGAAGGCCGATCATTTGGACGACTTCTCCAAGAAGAGCGACATGTACAAGGCCGCGCTGCTTGTCGTTCGTTGTCTCGCCGAAGATTTATCGGTTCGATCGACCGCGGCGGTCGACCTTTCCGAGTGGATGCCGAGCCGCGAGATCGCCGTGCTCGAGGGGCTCCTCACGGGCCGGTCGGCGTCCGTCACGAGCCGGGACTTCTTGCCCACCGCCGAGGTCTGGCAGAGCCTTGCTGCAACGGATGAGAGCTCCTTCGTGCACAACGATCGCTTCGTGCGCGCGCCGTGGAACGATGCGACTCCGTCACCGACCCGCCCGAACACAGAGCCGCCTGCCGCCACGTCGTTCAAGCCCGAGCTCCCGCCACCACCCGTAGGCGGCCAACCGCCCGTCCTGGGGGGAGATGACTCCAAGCCCCCGCCGTCGGAACACCGCTGGAGGCGGCTGGCGATCGTGGCGGCCGCGGTGGTGGTTACCGCCGTTCTCGTCGTCGCGGGAATTGTGATCAGCGACCGTCGCAATCACGCTGCGGCACCGGCCGCGCCGGCGTCCAGTTCACGGGTCGTGCGACAGACCCACTCAGCCCACGCTAGAGCCACGAGCCATGGCACGCGGACGCCGACCACGACTGCGCCCCAAACCACTGCTCCTCCGACGAGTGCCGCGCCGCCCGATCCGCAGGCAGCAGCGCTCACCGAGCTGGAGCGCATCCGGGCCAATGACGTGAGCCAGGTTCCTCTCGACGGGCAGTGGGCAGTCGAACTCGATTCGAAGTATCCCGGAATTACCGACTCCCAGCAGGTCGCCGAAAACGGATCGCACACTTTTCAGGCCACCGACATCCTGGCTGACTACCAGCGCCTGCACTCCAGGTTCGGCAACGTCGTACTGCTCAAAAGCACTGACTTCCAGACGAAGTGGACCGGACCGCCATTGTGGGTCACGCTTGGGACCGATTCCTTCGGATCCCAGGCCGACGCAGATCAGTGGTGCTCCGACCAGTTCGGCGCGATGAGCCCTTCGGCTCTCGCTGATCTCTGCTACCCCACAATGCTCGATCCGCGGCCTCAGCCGCCCGTCGCGTCGTCCAGTATCGCCCGCGCCGTCCGCGGGTTGGGCACGAGGGGATCCGCGCACAACGCCTGGATCGCCGTCGTCCGGTCGCCGCTCACCGCGGCCTGCACGGTGAGCTCCTGCTGCATGATCCGGGCCGTGAGGACGCCGGCGATCGCCTCCGGCAGCGCGCCGACGGCAAGGGGAGTCACTCCGGCCGCGCCGACCACCGCGGGTACCTCGACGACCGCGTCGCCCGGCAGGTTGGCGATCACCCCGTGGTTGGGCACGTTGACCGCGAGTTCCACGACGTCGCGGCCGGTGAACAGTGCCTCGGCGATGGCGACGACCCGCTCACCCTCCTGGTTGCTCGGGTCGATCGGGCCGTCGCCCGTCGGCCTGCTCGTGCAGCCGGTCCCACAGCGTGCTCTTCTCCCCGATGTACTCCCGGGTCATGTCCAGTCCGCCCTGCAGGCCCCACGACAATCCGGCGTCGGAGCCATCGTCGGTCAGGTACCACGGGAAGAACTCCGCGACATGCCGGTCGCCCGGTGCGGGGTAACACCCATACGTCGCCAGCAGGTCGGCCGAGACGGCCTGATGCAGGCCTTCACTGCGCGAGACCGCGGCCTGTGCGCCGCCGGACGCCTCCGCCGCGGCCGCCTGACGCAGCCGCGGATAGAGGTCCTCGGTGCCGTGTCGGATGTCGAGCAACCAGCAGAGGTGGTTGAGACCGGCGAAGACGGTGTGCACCTCGGCGGGCGGGAGTCCGAGCCCACGGGCCAGCGCCGCGCGGGTGTGCATCGTGCCGTGGCACAGGCCGATCGTGCGGACCGGCGTCTCCCGGGTGATCGCCCGGACGTTGGCGGTCAGCGGGTTGGTGTAGTTGACGAGCCAGGCGTTCGGAGCGAGATCGGAGATGTCGGCCGCGATCCCGAGCAGCTCGGGCACGTGGCGCAACGCGCGGAGCACGCCGCCCGGGCCGACCGTGTCGCCGACGGTCTGGCGGATACCGTACTTCGCCGGGATGTCGAGGTCGGCCCGCCACCCTTCGGCGCCGCCGACCGCGATCGTCGTCGTCACGAGGTCGGCGCCGGGCAATGCTTCGCGCCGGTCGATGTGAGCCTCGACCCGCATCGACGACCCGCGCTCCGCGGCGATCCGGCGACCGAGCCGGGCCATCGTGTCGGCGGCGTCCGCATCGAGGTCGACCAGGTGGACGGTCGAATCGTCGAAGACCCGCGAGGACGCGAGGTCGGAGAGCAGGCCGGGCGTAAAGACCGTGCTCCCGGCGCCGATGAGTACGACGTCGCGGCTCGTCATGCCGCTCCCGTGGACAGCGCGGTCACCTTCGGCCGCAGCGTCGCGGCGGCACGCTGCGCTTCGGCCGCGTCGGGTTGGCTGGCCGTGCCGCCCACGCCGCGCGTCGACAGCGACCCGCAGGCGCAGCCCAGCGCCAGCGCGTCTTCCAATGACACACCGGCCAGGAAGGCTCCGAGAAAGCCGGCGGTGAACGTGTCTCCGGCGCCCACGGTGTCGACCGGGTCGACATCGAGTGCCGGTGAGTGAATCGCCTCCCCGGCGCGCATCGCCGACGCTCCGTCCGCACCCTGCTTGACCACCACCGTGGTGCCGCCGGACGAGAGAGACCGCATCGCCCGGACCAGGTCGTCGTCCTTCGCGATCGCCGACGCCTCGCCGGCGTTGACGAAGAGGATGTCGGTCCACTGGAGGAGCTCCCGGAGCCCGTCCCACCGGCCGGTCGGATCCCAGTTGGGGTCGACGGAAGTGGTGGTGCCGGCCGCTCGCGCCGCCGCGAAGAGCTGCGGCAGGCCGGGTCGCAGCGCGGTCTGCAGGTAGTAGGCGCCCACGTGCAGATGGCGGGAGCTCGACACCGCCGCCGCGGGCACGTCGTCGGCGCTCAGCCGGTCGATCGTGCCCGCCGCGGTCAGGATCCCGCGGTCCTCGGAGCGCACCAGCGCGATGGTCATCCCGGTCGGCACAACCGGGTCGATGACGAAGCCGCCGACGTCTACGCCGTGACTGCCGATTTCATCGAGCAGGTATTTGCCGAGCGGGTCGTCTCCGACCCGGGTCACCATCGCCGTGGAAACCCCCAATTCGCCGGCCCCGCATGCCGTGATCGACGACGAGCCGCCGATCGTGAGCGTCGCGGCCTCGACCATCTTCTCCACGTCACCGAAGACCGGAGTGACGTCCGGCCCGCTCACGATCACGTCGACGTTGCAGTCCCCGACCACGAGCAGGTCGCTCACTTGACGCTCCCGGTGAGCAGTCCGCTGACGATGTAGCGGTTGAGGACCAACGCGATCAGCGCGGGTACAGCGATGGCGAGCACGCCCGCGGCATCGAGCAGTGTCACCGGGATGGTGTGCCTGGCCTGCAGCGACGTGATGACCACCGTCAACGGCTGGGTGGAGGAGTCGCTGGAAAGCACCAGCGGGAAGAGGAACTGCGCCCAGGCGGCGAGGAACGTGATGATCGTCGTCGAGATGACGCCCGGTCGCGCGAGCGGCAGCACGACCCGCCACAGCACCTGCAGCCGGGTCGCGCCGTCGCAGAGCCCGGCCTCCTCCAACGACCGCGGCAGGCTGGAGAAGTAGTTGTAGAGGATCCAGGTCGCCAACGGCAGGAACCCGGAGATGTAGACGAGCACGATGCCGGCGTAGGTGTTGACCAGCCCGAGGTCGGTCATGATGCGGTAGAGCGGGATAAGCGTCGTGTACGCCGGGAACGCCATCGTCACCAGGACGGCGTAGAAGAGCACCCGGCCGAATCGGAACGTCATCCGCGCGAAGGCATACGCCGCGAGTACGGCGACCGCGACGGTCAGGATGGTCGCCGCGCCGCACTCGACGAAGATGTTGAGGATCGACCGGCGGATCTGGCTCGTCAGGTCCGAGGCGACGCCCCCGATCCCCAGCAGCGACGCGTAGTTGTGCAGCGTCGGATGCGGCGGGACGTAGTTCGCCGGCCTCGCCCCGGCGTCGACGTCGCGCTGCAGGCTGGTGTTGACCGCCCAGTAGATCGGGATCAGCGACCACAGCAGGATGAAGCCGATCCCGACCCACCGCGCTACCGGGTTACCGCGCCGCATCAGAACTCCACCCGTCGGTAGACCAGCCGCACGATGCCGAGCGAGAGCAGCATCGTCGCGACGGTGATGAACAGGGACAGCGCGTAGCCGGCGCCGAAGTCGAGGTTCTGGAAGCTCACGAAGTAGGTCTGCATCATCAGCGACGACCCGGTCGTCGCGGCGCCGTTGAGGACGTAGGGCTGGTCGAAGACGTTCAGCGTCGCCACCAGCGCCTGCACCATGGCGATCGCGATGCCGGGCCGGGCGAGCGGCAGGGTGACGCGGCGGATCTGCCCCCACCAACCGCAGCCGTCGAGGCGCGCCGCCTCATAAAGCTCGCCCGGGATGATCTGCAGTACGGCGAGGATCAGCAACACCGACAGGGGCGTGATCTGCCAGACCTGCACCAACTCGATGAGCGCGATGGTCAGCAGCCGGTGCGGGCCGAGGAAGACCGAGTAGCCACCGGTGATGTGCAGGCTGGTCAGCACGCTGTTGAGCAGGCCGGTGTTGGCGTCGTAGATCCCCGACCACACCAGACCTTCCACCACGCCCGGCAGTGCCCACGGCAGGATCAGCACGGCAATCACGAGCGAGCGACCGCGGAACGGCGCCTGCAGGATCAGCGCCATGATGATGCCGAGGATCGTGGACAACGCGACGCCGATCACGACGTAGAGCGCGGTGTTGCCCAGCGCGGTGCGAACCTCGGGGGTGTCGAGCAGGGCCCGGAAGTTCCCGAATCCGAGGAAGCGGGTGGGCGGGTCGAGTGCGCTGACCCGGAAGAACGCCTCGACCGCGGTGAACACGGCCGGGACGATCGCCAGGCCGACGATGACGACGGCGAGCGGCAGCACCAGCCAGTAGGGCAGCAGGTCGACGTGCCTGCTGCGCCGGCGGGACGACGTCGACCGGGTCGGCGTCGACGTCCGGGTGCTGGATGCGAGGTTGGTCATCGAGACGGTCCCGTCTCTCGTCGGCTCATGCTCATGCCTGACCCCGCAGTCTCTTGACGGTCTCGGCGATCGCGCCGACGGCCTGGTCGACCGATTCCTGACCGACCGCGGCGCTGTGGATGTTGGTGTAGACCGAATTGCTGAACTGCGAATACCACGGCGGCTGGGCACCCGGGAAGGCCGGATGCGAACCCTTGGTCAGCAGGTCGATGACCTGCCGCCCCTGCGGGAGCTTGCCGTGCTCGTCGAGCATCTTCAGCGCGGTCAGCCGGGCCGGGAAGGCGAATCCCGAGATGGCCTGGCTCGGGCCGTGCAGGCCGGCGAAGTTGGCCTGGTTCTCCGGCGCGATGAACCACTTGATGAATTCCGCCGCGGCCTTCGGATACTTCGCGGTGCGGGGGATCCCGATCCCGTCCGGGTTGTTGACGTTTCCGGCCGGCGCCTTCACCCCCGGCGTCCTGATGTAGGTCACCTGCTTCGGCACGCTGGATGCACTGGGATCGTCGTACAAGGTGCCGACGGTGCCGGAGTAGTCGCCGAAGGTGCTGGCCGCGAGACCCTTCGCCATCAGCGTCTGCTCACCCTCGCCGTCGGTGACGTCGATGTTGCCGGGCGGCACGAGTCCCTGCTTGAGCGCGTCGACCATCCACTTCATCGCCTGATAGCCGGGCGAGTCAGGAGTGGTGAACTGCGGCTGGTAGTCCTTGTTGAGCACCCGGCCGCCGAACGCATTCGTCACCTCGTACCAGTAGGTCGACAGACCCTCCGCGGCCGAGAACGGGATGTTGAGCGGATGCGCGACGCCGCTCGCCTTCACCTTCCGCAGGTCGGCGGTGTACTGAGCGATCGTTGTCGGGGTGGTCGAGATCCCCGCCTTCGTGAAGAGCTTCTTGTTGACCGTCGTGACCAGGAACGACGTGTCGTAGGGGATGCCGATGACCTTCTCGCCGACGACGAACGACGAGAGCTGCGGCATGTCGTGCGCGAAGCTCTTCGTGTCGACGTAGTTGTTCATCGGGTAGAACCAGCCGGTCACGTTGAACTCACCGACCCGCGACCAGTCGACGTCGGTGGCGTCGGCGAAGAACGTCCTGGACGTCGCCGCGGCGGAGATCTTGGTCTGCAGGCTGTCCCAGTCGAGCTGCACCCAGCGCACCTTGATGCCGGTCTGCCGGGTGAAGTTGGCCAGCGCCGCCTTGCCCGGCGGCGGACCGGCGAGCGCAACGGTGATCGTCACGCCCTTGGTCTGATTCGACGGGGTGACCCGGGCGCACCCGATGAGTACGGCGACGCCGAGCAGCAACGCCGTTGCGACCGTCGCGAACCGCCGAACCGGTCTCGTCATCGCCTGCCTCGCTTTCTGCCGGTCCGGGAGACCGCGGATGCTAGTGGGACAGGACGACCGATCGGGACAGGTACGGCGGGACGTCGATGTCCCGGCCGCGCCGCTCGGCCTCCGCCTCGGCCTGCAGGTGCACCCGGACCAGCTCGACCATCGGGTCGAGTCCGGTGTCCTGCACCGTCGCGCCGGCGGTCGTCGCGTGCTCGAGGACGTCGTCGCCGACCGGCCCGAGTGCCCAGACGAGGGTGCGGTCGCTGGCGGCGCTCACCGGTCCGTGCCGGTATTCCGGCGCCGGATACGCCTCGGTCCACGCACCGGTGGTCTCCCGTATCTTCAGCGCTGCCTCCTGTGCCAGCCACGCGCCGAACCCCTCCCCGATGAAGACGAAGTGGTCGAACCGGCCGGCGTCGAAGGGGTGGGCCGCGGCGAGGACGCCGTCGGCCTGGTCCGCGAGCGCCGGCACGTCGTCGCCGAGCCCGGCGCGCAGCAGCGCCAGCGTCGAGGTGGCGAATCTGGTCTGCACGATCGACTGCTCGTCCGCGGCGTCGAGCAGCAGCGGGTTGCCGGCGGCCGCGGCGATCGGCGTCCCCGGAGTACCGACGATCGCGAAGCGCTCGACCCCGGACGGCTGGGCGCGCAGCCAGCGCAGGACCTCCGACGTGGTGCCCGACCGGGACAGGGCGAGAGCGGCGTCGTAACGGCGACCGCGGGGCGCCTGCGACGCCGCGAACGCGTCGGACTCCCCGGCACCGGCGGCCTCCCGCAACGCGGCGTAGGCACCGGCGACGTAGTAGGAGGTGCCGCAACCGGCGATCGCGAGGCGCTGCCCCGGCCGCGGCAATTGCGTCCGGGTGCGCTCGACCTGCTCGGCGAAGTGACGCCAGAGTGCGGGCTGGCTGCGTACTTCCTGCGCGTAGAAGCTCACGGCGCGGACTATAGGTAGCCCGTTGCGACCGGTCAATCCGGGATTGGTCCGCCATAAGGGCTGGTAACAAGGTGTTTACCGGTCGCGCAGGATTCGGGGAAAAGTTGCGCGCTACGCGCAGTCCGGTGCGCGGGCGGCTACAGTCGGGCGGGTGCGACGTACGGAGCGGATGAGTCAGCTGCTCGACCGGCTGCTGGCCGACGGCAGCCTTGACGTCGAGGAACTCGCCAAGAGCTTCGAGGTCTCGTGCTCGACGATCCGGCGCGACCTGAGCTCGCTCGAGACCCAGCGGCTGCTCGTCCGCACCCGGGGTGGCGCGCAGACCCATTCGGCGTTCAACGACCTGCCGCTGCGCTTCAAGGTCGGGCAGATGCTGGACGAGAAACGGCGGATCGCGCGCCGCGCCCGCGACCTGCTCGGCGACGCCCGGGTGGTCGGCATGACCGGCGGCACCACGACCACCGAGTTCGCCCGCACCCTGCGCGACGCAGACGACCTGACCGTCGTCACCAACGCGCTCAACATCGCCGTCGACCTGCTGGCCGCCCGCACGCTCCGGGTGTTCATCGTCGGCGGGGAGGCCCGCAACAGCTCCTACGAGGCGGTCGGGCCGACCGCGGAGGACCAGCTCTCCGGCTACAACATCGACCTGGCGGTGCTCGGCGTCGACGGGATCGACCTGCGGGCCGGCTGCACGGTCTATGACTCGCTCGGCTCGCGGACGACGACCGCACTGGCCCGGCAGGCCCGACGTACCGTCGTCGTGGCCGACGGCAGCAAGATCGGCAAGGTCGCGTTCGCGACGGTGTTTCCGCTCGACCAGATCGACACCCTGATCACCGACCGGTCCGCGCCGGAGGACTCCCTCGACGCGATCCGTGGTGTGCTGCCACAGTTGGTGGTTGTCTGAGTCGACTGTTCCACCTGGAGGGCACCGGAGTGACGCAGCATCTGATCGAGCCGACGCTGGAGACGGCGCACGACGTCTTCTCCCGTGACCTCAAGCCGATCCTGACGATCGACCCCGGTGACACGGTCGTCGTCCGCACGCTCGACGCGCACGGCAACCTCGCACGGCAGACCGGGTCGGGCGCGTCGCCCGAGCGGCTGCTGCCGGACGCGCGGGGTCACTGCCTGTGCGGCCCGATCGCCGTCCGCGGCGCCCGGCCGGGAATGCATCTCGCGGTGCACCTCGCGGACATCCGGCCCGGAGCGTGGGGGTGGACGGTCGCCGGCCGTAGGGACAACTGGCTCAACCGGCGGCTGCGCCTCACCCCCGACGACGCGGCGATGCTCACCTGGGACCTCTATCCGGACGCCCGCGTCGGCACCAGTCACCTCGGCCACGTCGTCGACCTGCACCCGTTCCTCGGCGTCGTCGGCCTGCCGCCGGCCGAGACCGGTGAGCACGCCACGACTCCCCCACGCCCCTGCGGCGGCAACATCGACTGCAAGGACCTCGTCGCCGGCAGCACGCTGTTCCTGCCGGTCACGGTGCCGGACGCGTTGTTGTCGGTCGGGGACGGGCACGCCGCCCAGGGCGACGGCGAGGTCTCGGGTACGGCGATCGAGTGCCCGATGACCACCGAACTCAGCGTCGACCTGGTGACCGATGCCGCGCTGCCGGTCATCCACGCGACGACACCCACCAGCCGCATCACCTTCGGGTTCGACGAAAACCTCAACGAAGCCATGGCTCTTGCGCTGGACGCGATCGTGACCTGGCTGGAGCGCAGCACCGACCTGAGTCGGCCGCAGGCGCTGGCTCTCGCCAGCGTCGTCGTCGACCTGCGGGTGACCCAGGTGGCCAACGAGGTCTGGGGCGTGCACGCCGTACTCGCCGACAACGCGGTCCGCACCCCGTAGTTGCGCGGCGCAACGCAGCGCCGAGGCCACGTGATCAAAACGCACCCCGGTCCCCTGACCAAACGGACTTCGGACCCTGTGACCAAAACGCACTAGGAGTGCGTTATGGGGGCGTCGTACGGCGTGTCGTGGACCAAAACGCACTAGGAGTGCGTTTTGGGGGAGCAGCGGCGCGGCGGCGGGAGCGCCGCGGGGCTAGCTGCCGAGGGCGGACAGTCCCTTGCGCAGGTCGTCGACGTTCATGGCCGGGCTGACGTCGATCTTCGCCTTGAGGTCTCTGAACAACGGTTCGAGCGTCGGCGGAAGCTGCCAAGAGTCGGTCATGTCGAAGACAATGAAGGCGGTGCGATTGCCGTTGAGCAGGCTGAAGTACGCCGCCTCCGGATGGAGTGCATCGATCAGCTTCTCCAGGCCGACGGGCATGCTCCCGTCTGCAATGCCCTTGCTCGCCATCTCGGTGTCCATCTGGACCCGCATCATCATGCGCATGTCGGTGTGCCTCCCCCGCCGCCGGAGCGGACGTCCGGCGGATGATCCTGAGCATCCCCCGTCCCCCGATGCGGTGCCCGCCGAACGCCTATTTCTCGCCCCACCGGGCAGTAGGCTCACGCAGTGTGAGTAATGCACGCGACGTGGTGACGGCCTACTGGGCGGCCGCCGAGGCGCGGGACTGGCAACGATTCCGCGAGCTCCTCACCGACGACGTGGTCTACGAGGCGCCGCAGAGCCGCGAACGGGTCCGCGGTCGCGACGCCTACGTCCGATTCAACGCCGAGGGCTTTCCCGGCGACTGGCACATCACCGCTACCCGCATCGTCGGCGACGATGACCACGCCGCCAGCTGGATCGAGTTCCGAGAGGCCGGCGAGGTCGAGCCGGGCCTCTGCTTCTTCGACCTCGACGGCGACGGCCTGATCGCCCGGATCACCGACTTCTGGCCCGAGCCCTACGAACCGCCGGCCGGCCGGGGTCATCTCGTCGAGCGCTACTGACCCGCTCCGCGCCGGCGACGATCAGATCGGGGCCCCCTTGGCCTGGCGGTCGAAGAGCGCGGTGACATCTTCCAGTGGCAACCCCTTCGTCTCCGGCAGGAACCGGTAGATGAACCCGATCGCCAGGACGGAGAGCGCGGCGAACAGGATCATCACCCAGGCCAGCCCGATGGAATTGTTCAACGTGGGGAACCACTGGACGATGACGAAGTTGGCCAGCCAGTCGACGCTCGCGCCGGTGGCCGCCGCCCGACCGCGAACCGCCGTCGGGAAGACCTCGCCCTGGATCAGCCAGCCGGTCCCGCCGACCCCGATGGCGAACGAGGCGATGAAGAACGAGAAGCCGATCATGATGACCCAGACCCTGGGCAGCCCCGTCAGGTGTGCGACACCCCACGAGGCGAAGAGGATGAAGATCGCCATGCCGGCGTAGCCGCCCATCGACAGTTTCCGTCGGCCGGCCTTGTCGATGAAGCGGAAGGCGAAATATGTCGCGATCACGTTGACGGCGCCGAGGATGGCCGCGGCCTCGACCCCGGCGACGGCGGCGTCCACGGCCGTCCCCGAGCCCTGGAAGTACTTACCCAGTAGTTGCGGGCCGTAGTAGAACGGGATGTTGATGCCGGTGATCTGCTGGAAGATGAAGAAGACGCATACCACGATGAGCGCGCGTTTGACGGCGGTGGTCCACAGCGTCTTCCGCTGCAGCTGGCGCTCCGTCTCGGCAAGCTGATTCGCCGTGTCGCGCACCTCGTCCTCGGTGACCTCCAATCCCAGTTGCCCCAGTGCCTTTTGGGTGTCGCCGTAGCGCCCGTTGAGCATCAGCCATCGGGGCGACTCGGGCATCCGGGTCCGCAACACCAGGGCGAGGATCGCCGGAAGAGCGCCCAGGCCGAGGATGAACCGCCAGTCGAAGCCACCCGCCGAACCCGGAGCAGTCTTGAGGATCAGCACGGAAATCAGGTACGAGACGAGGATTCCGACCGTGATCATCCACTGCTGCATGATCATCAACGATCCGCGCTTCTCCCGCGGAGCGAATTCGGCGATGTAGGAGGTGGCGATCGCGGAGTCCGCTCCGACGGCTAGGCCGATGAGCGTGCGCGCGATCAGCAGGACGATGTCGTTCCACGCCAACGCCGACAGCAGTGCCCCGATCGCGTAGATGGCGGCGTCGACGATGAGGAGGGACTTCCGCCCGAACCGGTCGGTGAGCGGTCCGGCGGCGAGCGCGCCCACCGCAGCCCCGAGCGACGCTCCCGCGACCAGGTAGCCGGTCGCGAAGCTGGACAGGTGGTACGGGATGAAGGGCAGTGCCGAGCCGATGTCGGCCGTGTCGTATCCGAAGAGGAACCCGCCGATGCAGGACAGCACCGCGAGGTACCAGTAGAAGGAGGTCGTGGGCTGCGAGTCGAGCCCGGCAAGCACCCCTTCCCCTTGTGGTTGCCCGGCCTCTGAAGTAGTCGTCATCGGCTGCCTCCGGGAAGGTCGCTGCTCGGAACTGGCCAAAGATTGCGCACCACGGCGGGCACGTCAACTCAAACCGGCGGATCAACCGGTTCGCCGCTCCGGAACGCCGGATAAACCGGCATCTTGAGTTGCTCATCGCCCGACTCGGCGACGAGCCGGTCGCGGATCTCCCGCATCAGCGCGGTGAACGACGGAATGCTGGTCCCCGCCATCATGAGGAAACGGTCGAGCCGGAATCGGCACCGTACGGCGTAGCCGGGGAAGTGGGCCCGCTGGCCGTCGTACGCACCGGCCGCCAGATCGCCGGGCGAGGTGCGCAGAAGCGCGCGGATCTGCGTCGCCGTCCACAGCCCGCAGGCACGGGCCACACCCTCTTCCCACACCCGCGCGTCCGCGACCTCGGGGAACGACGTCATGATCTGCTCGCGGTAGGCGTCGACCACCCGCGCTGTCACCGCCGGCGGAGTGTCGAGCACGCACCAGCAGGTCGGGAACGGCGCCATCGTGTAGGCCGCGTCGAGGAACAGCGAATAGCACCCGGAGAATTCGAAATCGAGGAAGCGCACCCCGTCCGGGGTGAGCAGGTTGTTGTCCGGGCACGCGTCGCCGGGCGTGAAGACGTCGTACGTCGACGGTTCGAGCAGCCGCTTCACCACGGCCAGGTCCCGCTCCAGTCCGGGCGGCGGCGGGATGCCGAATCGACGCTGCGCGACGGCCGACAGGGTGTCGACGCCGCCGCGGAGGTAGCCGTCCATCGCGTTGAGCGACGAGCCGAGCCCGAGGCCCCGCTGCAGCCGGGCCGCCCGCGGCCGGGGGTTGCGGGTCAGTGCGCCGAACCGACCGAGTGCGGCGGCCCAGTCGATGAGTCCCTGCTCGGCGGCGACGGGGTCGTGGCCGAGCAGGACGTCCGACAGCGCCGGGTGGACGCCGAGATCGGTCAGCACGATCAGCCGGTGTTGCCCGTCGACGGCGAGCGGCACGGGCCCGAGCGGACGACCGGGGAGGTCACCGACGACGGCCGCGGCGGTCGCCTCGTTCTCCCAGGCCTGTCCCGGCCCGATGGTGGACGACTGCGAGGCCTCGTCGTGGTAGGCCTTGACGATGACCGTCGGCGCCGGAGCGTCCACGCCCGCCACCGGGACGCGCAGCACGAGCGACCGCCCGCTGCCGCCGAGCTCGGCGGCCGCGCCGAGCGCCAGCCGGTTGCCCCAGCGCGCCCGCAATCCCGCCTCGGCCGCCGCGAGCACCGCCGCACGATCCTCAGCCACCGTCAGATCCTAGACACGCCACCGCACCGTTAACCGGGAGTTGGGATTCATGAGCAGACAAAGGATCCTCGTCGTCGGCGCCGGCTTCGCGGGTTATCACGCCGCCAAGACACTGTGCCGCCGGCTGCCGGACGCCGAAATCGTGCTGGTGAACCAGACCGACTACTTCCTCTACCTGCCGCTGCTGCCGGAGGTGGCCGGCGGCGTGCTCGACCCGCGACTGGTCACCGTCTCCATCCCGGCGACGCTGCCCGACGTACGGCTGGTGCTCGGTGCGGTCGACGGAATCGACCTCGCCGCCCGGAGCGTGTCCTACGTCGACCCGGAGGGCGCGCACGGCGTGCTGGGCTACGACCGCCTGCTGCTCACGACGGGCAGCGTCAACAAGCTCCTCCCGATTCCGGGCGTCGCCGAGTATGCGCACGGCTTCCGCGACATCGCCGAGGCGCTCTACATGCGCGACCACGTCATCCGGCAGATCGAATTGGCCGACGCCACCGACGATCCGGCCGAGCGCGATGCCCGCATGACCTTCGTCGTGGTCGGTGCCGGCTACACGGGCACCGAGGTCGCGGCCCAGGGAGTGCTGCTCACCGACACCACGATCCGCCGGCATCCGCGGCTGGCCCTCCGGCGGCCCCGGTGGCTGCTCATCGATACGGCGGCGCGGGTGCTGCCGGGGCTCGGCAGCCACCTTGCGGCGACCGCCGACGCGGTGCTGCGGGAGCGGGGCGTCGACATCCGCACGGGTACGTCGGTCAGTGAGGCGGCGGCCGACGGCGTAAAGCTGAGCGACGGGTCGTTCGTGCCGACCCGCACGCTGGCCTGGTGCGTCGGCGTGCGGCCCGAGCCGATCGTCGCGGGACTCGGTCTCGAGACGCGGGCCGGGCGCCTCGTGGTCGACGAGTACCTGACCGTGGCGGGTCACCCGAACCTCTACGCCTGCGGCGACGTGGCCGCCGTACCGGATCTGACCCGGCCCGGGGAGATCACGCCGATGACGGCCCAGCACGCGCAGCGGCAAGGCGTCCGGGCGGCCGGGAACATCGCCGCGTCCTACGGTGTCGGCCGGCGCCGGGCCTACCGGCACCACGACCTCGGCTTCCTGGTGGATCTCGGCGGAAGCCAGGCGGCGGCCGACCCGCTGAAGGTGCCGCTGTCCGGGCTGCCCGCCAAGGCGATCACCCGTGGCTATCACCTGTGGTCGTTGCCGGGTAATCGGGCGCGGACCGCCGCGGCGTGGATCACCGAGGCGGTGATGCCCCGGCAGACGGTGCAGCTCGGTCTGGTCCGGGCCGGCGACGTACCGCTGAGCACCCAGTCGCCGTCGGCCCTGCGGGACGCCGGCGGGGAATGAGGTCAGTTCTTGCGATATGAGTCGGTACCGACCGAGGCCCAGATGTCGCGACCGGTGTCGCTGCAGCGGTAGCCCCACGACGTGGAGAGGCGCTCGATGATGGCCCGGCTCGGTCCGCTGACCCAGTCGCCGCCCAGCAGGGGCGGCATCACGGTCTGGTCGTGGATGCGCACCGTCACGTGATCCTCGTCGAGCTCGACGACGACGTCGACCGCCTTCCGGGCGTGCATGACGGTCCTGGTCACGAGCTCGCTGGTGACGAGTACGGCGTTGTCGACCAGATACTCGGGAAGCCTCGACCGGCTGCACAGGTCGCGGACCAGATTTCGGGCGAGCCTGGGAGCGGACGACCTTGGCCGCAAGCTGGTGCTTGTGCTCGCGGCCATGACCACCACTGCCCCCTGCTGCTCGCCCTTCATCGTAGGTCGCTTCTCGCGGCCCTGCAGGGCACCGGTCACGACAGCGCTACTCAAGGGTCGCGTCGATCAGGCAGGTGGCGCCCGCGGCCCGCGTCTCGACCTCGCCGAGGTGAACCCGCAGCCCGGCGAGCAGATCGGCGTCACCGAGCGGGATGGCCGCCTGCACGGGGCCGCGCCAGTCCAACTCCGGCAGCGCGAAGACCGCGTCGACGAGGTCCCGCCGGGCCGTCGCGGGCAGATGCCGCCGCGGCACGTTGAAGCGGAGCCGGACGACGCCTCCGTCGCTCCAGACGGTGACGTCCCCTAATGCCTCGCCATCGGCCTCGACCACGACGGACGTCCCGCCGGCGTCGGTGATCACGCGCATGACCGGCCTTGCGCCCTTCACGGCCGATACCCCCTCGAGCTACCCCATCACCGGCACCTGTCGACCGGTCGACGGACGAATCGGTGACCTGCGATCTGCCCGGATGTTGGCCCAGCGTAGTGCTCAGATCACGATGAGCAAAGGAGCAGCGCCGGCTGATATGACGGTCTCCGATTACTACAGCGGGTTTCGGTAAAAGGCTTGTGGACGCCGTATGTCTATTGCCAGGGAACGAGCGCTGAGTGATAGAAGGTGACGCCCATCGCGGTCCAGCGCGGGCCCTGCGCGGCGAGCCGGAGCTTGTAGTCCGACCAGGAGCGCAGGCTCTGCGGTGACCAGCCGATCTCGCCGATCCCCGCTATCCGCGGGAACGCCATGTATTCGATGTCGTTCAGGTCGAGCAGCGTCTCGCTCCACAGCGGTGCCTCGAGACCACGGACGTCGCTTTCCTTGATTCCGGGTACGGAGGTCGCCGGATTCCACGAGTAGGCGTCCCGGACACCGTTGTAGCCGGCCCAGTTCAGGCCGAGCTTGGTGCTCGGGTTGTATTTCATGTCGAGGTAGTCCCGGTCGGCCGGCGACATCACCAGCTTGGCGCCCTGCGCGACCGCCTGGTGCGCCAGGTCGATGTCGGCCTGCGAACCGGCGGTGCCCCAGTACTGCGCGACCTGGCCGGGCTTGAGCGTGGCCGAACCGATCTGGTGCCAGCCGATCATCGTCTTGCCGTGGGCGCGCACGATCTGCTGGAGCCGCCCCACGTAGTAGACGTAGTCGGCGGCCGAGGTGCTGTGCGCCTCGTCGCCGCCGATGTGCAGGTAGGGCCCGGGGGTGAGGGCGGCGAGCTGTCCGATCACGTCGTCGAGGAACTTGTAGGTGATGGCCTTGTGCACGCAGAAGCTGCTGAAGCCCACGTCGGTGCCGGTGTAGAGCGGCGGTGCCTTGCCGTCGCAGTTGAGCTCGGCGTACGACGCGAGGGCGGCGTTGCTGTGGCTCGGCCCGTCGATCTCCGGTACGACGGTGATGAAGCGCTGGGCGGCGTAGCGGATGATGTCGCTGTACTGCTTCTGGGTGTAGAAACCGCCGGGGCCGCCACCGACCTCCGTGCTCCCGCCGACGCTGGTCAGCCGCGGCCACCCCTTGATCTGGATGCGCCATCCCTGGTCGTCGCTCAGGTGGAGGTGGAACATGTTGATCTTGTACAGCGCGAGCAGGTCGATGTAGCGCTCGACCTGCGCGACGGTGAAGAAGTGCCGGGACACGTCGAGCATCGCGCCGCGCCAGGCGAAACGGGCGTGGTCGGCGATCGCGACGCCGGGCATCGTCCACGGCCCCTGCTGGCGGTTGGGGCTCTCGACCTTCGCGGGGAGCAGCTGGCGCAGCGTCTGGACCCCGTCGAAGAGGGCTTCGGCGCTGCGCGCGGCGAGCCGGACCCCGTCGCTGGTGACGTCGAGCCGGTACCCCTCCCGGCCGGCCGCGGCCGACGTGCTGATCTGCAGGGCGATGTTGCCCGCCGAGTCTCGTGCGGAGGGGGTGGCGACCGGCAACGGATAGCCGGTCGAGGGTCGCAGCACCCGCGCGAGGTAGCTGCCGACGCTGTCTGCCTGGGTCGATCCCTTCGGCACCAGGATCTTGGTGGTCCGGGTGAGGGTGAAGTCCCCGCCCGAGGTCGTCTGCAGCGATACCGGCTGCGGGACCAGCCGCGGCGTTGTGGCGGCGGTGGCCGCTGCGGGCTGCCCGTGGGCGGCGGCGACGCCCTGACCGACGGTCAGCGGCACGAGCACCGCGGCGACCGCAAGCGCGGCGATCGTCCCGCGGCGACGCCGCGATGGCGACGGTGGTTGCTGGCTGACGACGTGACCGACGAGCTGCATACCGACCCCACATCCACGACCGGACGAGTGTTCGGCGGGCAAGCTACCACCGGATCGGGCGATTTGCGATGGTCGATCGTCGGTGCAGTTCTCGGCATTCCGCAGCTGCGCGGCTGGGTACGATTGGGCCTCTCCGGCCGGCAGAGGGAGCACGGGGGTCGAGATGCCGTGGTTTCCGGACTTCACGAGTGCCGTGGAGCTGGCGCGCCGACAGACCCGCGCCGTAGGTCAGGCTGATCCGGTCGCGCAGTACTTCACCGCATTGAACAACGGTGACACCCACGCCCTGGAGTCGGTGTGGCCCGGCGAAGTGGTGATCTATGACCCGCGGGCGGGCGAGGTCCGGGGCCATCGCCAGCTGAGACGGTTCGTGAGCCGGAACGAATCCTGGCTGGCCGAGCGGCATGCCCAGATCGAGACGGTCGCCTCCACGAGTGCCGGCGGGCGGGCCGTCGTGGAACTGCTGGCCCACCTGGCCGGCGACGGACCGGAGGTGTCCTGGCCGGTCGCGGTCGTCGCCGAATCGCCTGACGACGAGTCGGTGGTGTTCCGCACCTACTGCAGCCAGTGGCCGGTCGACGGACGGCGCCATATCCGGCCACCCGTACTCGAGGCCGAGCGGGCCCGCCCCGGTGATGTCGTCGGCCGCTACCAGGACGCGCTGGAGGCCGGTGACGCGGAGGCGATCGTGGCGATCTTCGCGGCGGACGGGTATTACCGCGAGCCCATCGGCCCGCACTACGCCCACCGCGGGACCGCGGAGCTCCGCTCGTTCTTCACCAGATCCTTCAGCGCGGGCGGCGGCATCAACCTGCAGTACTGCACCGAGACCGACGACGGTGTGCGCTGCGCGGTGGAATACAACTGCGTCCGCTGGGGCAGCCACGAGCTGCCGCCCCAGGCGGGAATCGGGGTCTACGAGCGGGGACCGGACGGACTACTGGCCGCGGTCCGCGTCTACGACGACGTCGAGCCACCCACGGGAAACGGCTGAGGCGCAGGCCCTCAGCCGCTGCCCCGCGCCGGGTCGCTGGGGTGTGGACTGAGCGGTGTGACCTCGTCGGTGCGCCACACGCGGAGCGGCATCGAGGCGAGGACCTCTTCGAGCTGGTCGTCATCGTCGGCGGCGAACAGGCCGATCGAGCGCCATTCGCCTGGTTTCAGCGGCGGGCGCCACAGCCGCAGCAGGTGCCCTTGCGCCGCGAGCTCCCGCGAATGTGCCGCCTCACGTTCGCGGATGTCCTGCACGGCCGCGTCGGACGTTCCATCCGGAACGTTCGTGGTCATCGTGACGAGGTATTCCATGATGCGCGTCTCCCTTGCTGACCTCAATTGCCCGGTGCTCCGAACGGGGGAGTTCTCCATGCTGGTCGGCCCTATTTTCCGGACGGGTGCTCGCCGAAGGCAATGTCGGTCGTAGGTTCCTGGGGCACAAGAGAGGCGGCCCGGACCGGCACCGTCGTTGGCCGTGTAGTGGGGGTAGTGGGGATGAGCATTCGAAACCGTTTAGGCGTGGTCATCTGTGCGGCCGCCGCCGCGATGGTGGCAGTCAGCGTGCCCGCCGGAGCGGCGGCCGGCGGGCCAGTGTCGGCGACCCCTGCGTCAGGTACACCGCAGCTGGCGAACACCGGTACCACCCAGCAGGTCCGCCAGATCGTCCAGTGCGGCACCACCATGTACGCGGTCGGTAGCTTCACCAAGATCACCCAAGGAGGGACGACCTACACCAGGAATCGTGCCTTCTCCTTCAAGGCGACCGCCCCGTACACGGTGACCGGCTGGAACCCGAACGTCTCGGGTGGCTCCGGGACCAAGGTCAATTCGATCGCGCTTTCTGCCGATTGCTCGCACGCCTACCTGGGCGGAACCTTTGCCGCGGTCCACGGCACGACGGCAAAGGATCTCGCCGAAGTGGACACCACAGCCGGCGCGGTGAACCCCACGTTCGCGCATTCGGCCGGCGGGCAGGTGGAGACGCTGCTGCTGCACGGCAGCCACCTGCTCACCGGGGGTTACTTCTCCGGCGTCAACGGCTCGGGCAAGAAGTTCTACGTCTCGCTCTCAGCGACCACCGGCAAGGACGACAACTACGCGAGCCTCAACATCTCCGGCAACTACCAGTTCCCCGGTGTGTCGGGGAACCCGACCCGCGTCTACAACCAGCAGCTGTCCCACTCGGGAAACCTGCTGCTGGTCGAGGGTGATTTCACGTCGGTCGGTGGTAAGGCCAGGCAGCAGATCTTCATGTTGAGCCTGGGAGCATCCTCCGCGACCGTCACTGGGTGGACGTCGTCGGAGTTCAGCCAACCCTGCGCCACCGTGGAGCCGTTCTACTTGCAGGCGGCGTCGTGGAGCCCGACCGACGCGCAGATCTACATCGCCACCACCGGCTACAAGCCCTACAACGTTTCCGCGTCGGCACCGCGCTCCGGGTTGTGCGATGCAGCCGCCGCCTTCCCCGCCACGCAGACAGCTGTCCGCCACGCGTGGATCAACTACACCGGTTGCGACTCGCTCTACTCCACGGCCGCCGACGCCAACGACGTCTACGTCGGCGGGCACGAGCGTTGGGCATCCAACCCACTCGGCTGTGATGCCAAGGGCCCGGGCGCCGTCAACGCGCCCGGCATGGTCGGCCTGTCCCCATCCAGAGGTTCCGTGGTCTTCAACCCCACCCGAGGCCGTGGCCTCGGCGCCGACGACATGGAACTCACACCCGCCGGACTGTGGATCGCCTCTGACAACTTCGACAACACCAACCAATGCGCCGGCCGATCCGGCCACGCCGGCATCTGTTTCCTCCCCTACTGACGCCGGGCGACTGTGCCCTGCGGCCGCCCCACCGTTTTCCATGATCAAGAGGGGATTGGAGTGCGAAACGCCGTACGGATCCCCTCTTGATCATGGCCGGGTGGGTTAGTCGAGCACCGGTTCCCAGAGCCGTTCCGGTGCGGCGCCGGGTGAGTACCAGTAGACGTCGCCGCCGGTGCCGGTGAAGGCGCCGGTGAAGATCTGGGAGTCGGCGGGTAGCACGGTGTTGCGGGCGTAGCGGATCGTCGTCCCGCCGGTGGTGAAGCGCAGCATCCGCAGGTCGTGTCCGGGGGTGTAGAAGGCGACCGCGTCGGTGTTGCCGGTGTGGATGACCCGGATCAGGCCGCTCTCCCCGTTGCTGACGTTGGTCGAGTCGAAGGTGCGGTCCGGGCGCCCGCGCCACAACCAGTCGGCGCCTCCTCCGGGCGTGGTGAAGAGCACGTCGTCGAGTGGGTCCGACGCTCCGAACCGGCCGACGACCGGGCGGTAGCCGGTGCCGCGCAGGGTCAGCGGCTTAGACACGTGCCCGGTGGTCTGACCGTGCGCGGTGCCGGTGAGATACCAGACGGAGTCCGGGATGTTGCCCGGCCCGTACCAGAGCACGTCGGCGAAGCCGTTGCCGTCGAAGTCGCCGGTGACCGGCCGGTAGTCGTTGCCGACCCCGACCGGGAGCCGGCTCACGGCGGGGCTGCCGTGGATCGGCCAGGTGTAGTGGTCGATCTGGTCGGTGTCGGTGTGCGGGCCCCACCACAGCACCTCGTCGTTGTCCGGACCGCCCCGGGCGGCGTCATGCCGCAGCACCAGGGCATGGCGCACCGGCGGCACCGTGATGGCCCGCCACGGCGCCCCGAACGGCGCCCGCGCGAGATAGCCGGTGGTGCTCAGCGGACTCCACCAGATGACCTCGTCGCGGGCGTCGCCGGTGAAGTTGCCGACCAGCGGGGTCCAGTTCCGGGCGATCTGCGGCAGCCGCCGCTGCGCGAAGCCGCCATGCCCGTCGGCGACCTGCAGATAGTCCGGGCCCCTATCCGGGGTGTAGGCGAGGATGTCGTCGGCGGTGTTGCCGTCGAAGTCGCCCACCGCCATCCGGTAGTTCGACCGCAGATAACTCGGGCCGCCACTCATCTCGCGGAAGAACCTGCTCCCCGGCTCGGCCGCCGACACCCCGTTCGCCAACGGCGACCCGGCGGCGTCCAGACCCTGCACCGCCACCACCGCCGTACCCGACGGCACCGGGATCGCCGTCTCGAAACCCGTCTTACGCACCGGGGCACCCAGCACCTTGAGAGCCGACGGGCTACTGCCACCCAGCAACCGCCACTGCGTCACCCCCGTCTCACCGTTCCAACTCACATACGCCGTCGGATGACCGGCCGGGGTCTGCACCACCATGTCCGGCGGACGATCCGATACCCCATGCCACACCGACCGGACGGCTCGGTAACTGAATTGGGCGAGTCTCATGTCCAACCGCACGCTGCCGGCAGAACTGAATTCGGTGAGTTGCGGCACGTTGGCCCAGTTGACAAGCGCGTCACCGTTGGACTGCACGCGCATGCTGCCGGTGAACTGCGTGAAGATGTCCGGGCTGTGCCGGTAGCCCTTCACCAGCGTGGCAATCTTGCCCCCGACATTGAGGTGGAAGAGCATCCCCCGGGCCGGGTGGTTACAGCCGGGCCCGCCGCCACCATCGTCGAACAGGCTGTAGCTGCCGTCGGGGTTGGCGCGTGCGTCGTGCTGGTAGCAGAAGTAACCGAGGTTGGACCCAACGAGGCGAAACTGCGGAGCCGCGTTGTTAGGCTGCCCGAGCTCCCACATCACCCCGCCGGTGGACCGGTTGATCTTGTAGACGATCCAGGTGTTACGGGCGGACACCAGCAGGTTGCCGTCGTTGTCCTGCGCGATCGAGTTGCCGTGGAACCAGTCGTAGCCCCCCGTGGGCGGAATGGGGCTGTGGGACTCGGACAAGGCCACGTGGTCGAGCGCGTGCCATTCGAAGAGCACCTTGTTGCCGTGCTGGAAGTCGACCTCCTGGACGACGTAGTCGTAGACGATCTGCGGTCCGTGGCCGAGGTTCATGAACACCGGGTCGTAGATGCCGACCAGCGCCGTGCCCTGCTTGGTGATCTGGAGTTCGTGGAAGTCCGCGTGGAGGCCGTTGCCGGCACCAATGGTTCCGACAAATTGATAATGATCATTCAACAACGTGTATTTGCCGGCGCCCAGGCCCGAATTCTGCGCGGACCGGGACCCTGCGTAATAGGCCAGCATCTCCTGGCCGTTGATGTGGACCACCTTGAAGTCGTGCACAACCTGGGTGTTCTCGGGGCGGAACCACACCGGCTGACCGCTGTTGTCGTAGATCCCCGGCCCGACCCCGCCGCTCCCGCCCGGGGTGAGGAACAGGTCGCCGGGTGCGGTGCTGCCGCTGCGAGTAATGACACAGGCCGCGGGCGGGTGCAGGTCGGGGCGGCTGTTGTAGACGTGGGCGGTCGGCGTACAGGTGCGGGCCGGAGCCGCCGCCCGGGCCGGAGTCGTCGTGCTCGTCTCGTCCGGAACGGTCGCGGGCACCGGCGCCGGGCGGGCCACACCGAAGCTGAACGAGCCGTCGGCCGCATCACGGACGTCGACGCCGCCGGTGCGGACCGTGACCCGCTCCCCCGGCCGGAACGACGTCGCAGGCTCGAACACCGAGCCACGTCCGGCGGCCAGCGCCGACACGCGCCCGGCATGCACGCCGCTCCGCGAACCGGTCACCACCAGCCGACGCAGCGCGCCCGGCGACACGCCGCGGAACGTGATCCCGGTCTGCGGCGAGGCGACCCGGTCGCCCGGCGACGGGAACGCCTGCACCGCGGCGGACGGGTGCGGCGGCGCGGCACCGGCCGGAGCCGTGGCCCCGGCCACCACCACCGCGGTCATCGAGACGGTCATCGCCGAGCCCGCCAGAATCGCGACCGCCGACCGGCCGAAATACAATGCACTCATTGAAATGACCATCCCCCGTTGCGACGGCGTGGCGGCGGAATGTTAGTGCACATTCGAGGGAATCGGAAGACGTCAAGCGTGGCGGGTCACCGCCATTCCTCATGATCTTGAGATTGGCCTGCCGGGAAAGTGTCAGTGCCCCGGATCGGCGTCCGGAATCGCTTCGGCACGGGTTGAGTTTGGTGCCGGCCGGACCTCCGGTGCGTCCTCCGCGACGATGACGAATGGAATTTGTTGCAGAATGCTCAGCAATCGCACTTCACGTCGTACCGGTTGGCGGGCGAAGAACAACAGGTCGAGCGGATACCACAAGCCGATCCAGAGGATGACGAGGAAGACTCCGTTGCCGAGGAGCTGTTGGGCGATCTCGGGAATGTAGGACCGGGTGAAGTAGTAGGACAGGCCCAGACCGACGAGGAAGAGCAACGACCCGATCCGCAGCGACTGCATGCCCTGCCGCCAGATGAGGCGCAGATTTCGGCCGCCCTCGGCGATGTGCAGCCGGCAGTACCGGATCACCGCGTGGTGGATCATCTCCTCCGTACCCGGGCGGAGCTCGCTGCGCGGAAGCATGAGGATGACGCGTTGCCCGGCCTCGAACCTCTTCCGGGCGAGCAGTTCCTGCCTGATCTCTTCGATGCCGGGGATCAGCCGGCCGGTGTCGGCGTAGATGCTCAGCGGGTCCACCGAGAAGAGCTCGTCCACCGTGTTCAGGTGCAGGATGATGTCGTATCGCGACGATGACCGGGGCGTGACGGAAGCCATCAGACCGCCCACTTCCGGTCGCCGGTGAAGACGACGCTCACCCACTGCTGATAGCCCAGCGGCTCGAGCAGATCGTTGATGTCCTGCCGGACCGCGTCGAATTCCCGCACGTTCTGGGCCAACGAGTCCTCCGCGACCACGTAGTCGATCTGGACGTCGAGCCGACTGCCGACCTTCGACGAGCGCAGGAACGACTCCGCGAACCGGTAGCGGCGCTCGACCTCGGTCACGCATGACCACAGCTGCTCCCTGATCGGCGGTGCAGGCGCCATGGTGAGGACCTCCCGGAAACCGCCGGCGAGCAGACCGGCCGGCACGCGCAGGAACAGCGCCGACACGATGATGACCATGGCGGGGTCGACGTATCTGGCGATGTGTTTCTGGCCGGTCAGCTCCAGCACCAGGGCGATCACGAATCCGACGAGTACGCCGATGCTGAGCAGCGTGTCGCCCATCCACTCGGCGGCCTCGGCGCGGACCAGGTCCGAACCCTTACGGGCACCGCGGCGCAGGTAGAGCGAGACGGCGACCCCGATGGCGATGGCCACGACGGCGTAGATCACGGCGGGCACCGCGGCGATCTCGCGTCCGCCCCGGGTGATCTCGCCGATCGCGCCGATCAATGCGTAGACGCACAGGCCGCCGAGGGCCGCCGCCTTGACGACGATGGTCAGGGGCTCCCACACCTCGCGGCCCCAGGGGTAGCGCTCGTCCGCGCCCTTGCGCGCGGTCCGCAACGCCACGACCGCCAGCAACGACAGGGCGACGCTCGCGAAGGAGTACAGGCCGTCGAAAATGATCATCTGCGACCCGATGATCAGGCCGAGCAGGAGCGATCCGACGGCGAACGCGGCCGAGACGCACACCGAGAGCAGCAGGAGACGGGCGTCCGGATTCCGGCCAACCGAGGACATGGACCCATGATCGACTCCCTGGGTCGGTCCAGGTGCCGGAATCAGCCCTATTGCGTGCGGAGGTCGGCGACGATCCACAGGGCGATGCCGAGGATGATGACGCCGAGGAGGACATGGAGCCCTCCGAGCACCCGGTTCGGGTCATCAGCCGCGCTCCCGGCAAGAAATCCGGTGCCGGTCGTGAAAACGAACAACAGTGCCGCGGCCACGATCTGGGCGCGTCTGAGTCGGGCGAGGAGCGCCACGACCAGCATGACCAGCGCCACCACGTTGATGATCATGCCGAGCACCTGGTGTGCGTCGAAGGCATGCGAATCCGCGACTCTCGTCGTCAGATTGAACGTGCCCAGTCCGGCCAGGAAGAACTGCGCGGCCACGAGAGCGACGAAGAGAAATCCGAGGTAGCGGTAGACCTGTCGGATGCGCGGTCGGGCCCGGTCCGCGTGTGCCGCCGTGGTCGGGGTGGTCGGGCTCGACGGGGTCGACGGTGTCGACGTCATGATTGCCTCCGGATGAGCAGATGGCGGCCGAGAAGCAGGAACCAGACCGGGATCGTGAGATAGGCGGGGATCCCGATGGCGGCGGCGATGCCGAAGACGACGAGCTGCAGGAGTGACCCCGAAGGCAGCAGCAGTCCGAGACTGAGGATTGCCGCGGCGACCAGGACCCCGCCGCCGCAGAGCTCTCCGAGCCGCGCGATGCGTGGCCACGACACCATCGGCCGCAACCAGCGATTACCGAGGAGCAACCAGCCGGCCACGATGAGATTGGCCGCCGTCATGATCGGTGTCTCCACGTCGTAGCTCAATGCGCCGATCACCATCAGCGGCGGGAGTACCGTCCCGGCGATCAATGCGCAGAGGCCGGCGGACTGTACGACGTTTGCGGTGGGCCGCGGCGGAAGCCGGGCACCGAGAGCCAGGACGACCGGGATCATCGTCGCGAAGCTCAGTGCGCCGAGCAGGTCGCTCGCGGTCCCCACGGCATCGTTGGCGGCGACGTCCGCGGCGAACAGGATGAAGAACGCGGCAAGCGTGAGGCTGCTCGCCATCCCGACGACGCCGGCCGTCAATGCGGCGGCGCCGAGTCGATGGGTAGCGGGCTCTCCCGCGACGAACGTCGTCTGGTCGCGGGCTGGTCCGTAGGAGGCGACGAGGAGCGGCGGGTGGTTCCGGCGTGTCCACGAGGTCATATTCATCAGGACCCCTTACCTTCAGGTACCCTGAGAGTATGACATCGCCCATCGAGGAGGTCAAGGTTGTCGGTGCAGTCCGGTGAGGGTCCCCGCGAGAACACCACGGCCCTGCTGGGGCTCGCGTATTCGGCGCTCGGACACCAGATCGTGGCCGGTGTGGTCGAGGCCGGGTTCCCGCAGCGCCCGGCTCACTCGGGCGTCTTCGCACACATCGATCTGGCCGGCACCCGGCTCACCGAGTTGGCCCGCCGAGCGAACATGACGCCCCAGGCGATGGGCGAGTTGGTCGACGACCTGGAGCGGCTCGGTTACGTCGTACGCGGACCGGATCCCAGTGACCGGCGGGCCAAGCTGATCTCGCTGACCCCGACCGGTCGGGCCTGTGTCGAGGCGGGCCTGCAGACGATCGTCGGCATCGAGGAGCGGCTGGCCGTCGTTCTCGGCGAACGCCGGCTCCGCGCATTGCACCGTGCACTGCACGACATCCTCGACAGTACGGAGGCCCTCCGCGCGGCCGGGGACGGCTGACGGGCCTAGCTCGGACGAGCCCGTGGTACGTCGACTGCCATGCTCGTCGTGGGGTTGAGGAACAACAGCGTCGCCGAAACAGGCGATCCGGTCGCGGCGGCGAGCGCGTCGCAGTAGGCATCCATCTGCGGCTTGTAGTAGGTCACGCGTGACCCGATCGCGGCGGTCGGCACGGCGTCGGTCTTGTAGTCGACGACGACCAGGCTCTCGTCGTCGTCGCGGTAGATCAGATCGACGTAGCCCTCGAGCACCTTTCCGTCGTCGCGAAGCGTGCCGACATAGGTCTCGCGCCAGTGTTCACGTGCGGCGGCGCGTTGCACGACGTCGGAGGACAGCGCGGCCTCAACCAACTGTGTGACGACCGTTTCCTGACCGACCACCCCCTCGGCAATCGCCTGGGCGGCGACGGCACCGGCGAGACCTTCACCCGAGGCGAGGTCGACGGCCTGGAGTACGGCGTGCACCGCGCGGCCGATGGCCGAGCCGTATCTGCCCTTCGACCACGGCGGCAGTTCGAGGTCGCGGGCGCCCTTGGCGAGGCCGTCGTCGACCGCACTGTCCAGGACGAGGTCGGGCTCGGTGCCCTCCAGTCCGGACGCGTTTTCTGCCGGCTCGGCCGCGCTGCGCTCTCGCGCCTCCCTGACGCCGGCCAGCCAGTCCTCGAATGGTGGGGGCGCGGACGCCGACGATGCCTCGGGCGCGGCGGACCGGTCGAACCGATAACCCTCGAAAGCTGTCGCCCCGGCGGCGGCGACACCGTCGGCCCCGGCAATGAGGCTGGCTGCCGTCACCTTGCTCGAGCCGTCCTGCCGGTGGACGGAGACGACGAGGTGATCGCGGGCACGAGTCGCCGCGACGTAGAGCAGCCGCAGCTTCTCCAGGTCGTCCATCTGCTCGTCGATCGGGACAGCCGTCTCGAAGTCACCGGTCTGTACCGCCTTCGTCAGCTTGACCGCATGCCCACCTTCAGGGGGCCAGAGAACTGATACACCCGTGGCATTTCTCTTCTGGGCAGTCATGCCCGAGAGGATGACGATCGGGAACTCGAGGCCCTTGGCCGCGTGGATCGTCATGACCCGCACCGAATTGGAGTCGGTCTCAGGCAGGATCGCTTCAGCGACCCGGCTGACTTCCTGGCCCTGGTGGGCGGCCCAGGCGAGATACGCCCGCAGCCCGCCGTGCGAGACCTCGGACCAGGCGCGTGCCTGGTCGACGACGAAACGAAGCCGCCGCCACGAGTCCCGCTCCCGTGGTCCGGTCGCGGCGACCTCGAACATCCGGCGGTCGGCGATGATCTTCCCGAGCACCTCGCTCGGAGAAAGCCACCGCGCGGCACGGTGCAGCTTCTTCAGCTCGGCGAGTGCGGCGCCGACCGGTCCTGCGGCGAGTGGGTTCGCATCATCGAGCGTCCAGAAGATGGTGAACCTGCCACCGGCATGCTTCCAGCGCCACAGGTCGTCGTCACCGCAACCGAACAGCGGCGACCTCAGCGCAGTGACAAGGGCGAGGCTGTCGCTGGTGTCGGCGACCGCCCGCGCGCAGGCGAGCAGGCTGCGCACCTCGGCGGCCTGATAGACCAGCGAACTCGCTTCGGCGCGGTAGGGCACGTGCGCCGCGTCGAGCGCGTTTTCCAGGTACGGGAGCGATGTGCGTGCAGGTACCAAGACGGCGATGTCGTCCGGACGTGCATCGCGCCACTGGTCTTCACCCTTGTCGTAGACCTGCCACCGCTCGCCGAGCGCCTGCCGGATGACGGCGGCGACGTCGTCGGCCTCGCGTTGGCGGAGCAGTTCGGCCGCCGCACTCGGCAGGTCGGTATGGGCCGTGGCACCCAGGACTGTCACCGCCGGACCGGTGTTGCCTGCGTCGTCGCGGGAGCAGTCGAGCGGCACGTAGGCGGGCTGGCCCCCTGGCTCGGGCTGGATCAATCGTGCGAACACCGCGTTGACCCACTGCAGGATCGGGTCGACGGTCCGGAAGTTTGTGGTCAGGCTGGCGGTGTCTCCTATTACCTTCTCTGCTTCGAGATAGGTCGCGATGTCGGCCCGGCGGAATCGGTAGATCGACTGCTTGGAGTCACCGACGACGAAGAGCCGCCCCGGCGGTACGTCGACGGCCTGCCACCTCGCGTCATCCGCCCCGGCCCCACCGCAGATTCGGGCAGCGAGCTCGATCTGGATCGGGTCGGTGTCCTGGAATTCGTCGAGCAGCAGCCGTTGATAGTCCTCGTGCACAGCAGCCCGGACGCCGGCGTCGCGGCGGAGCAGGTCGCGCGGCAGGACCAGGAGGTCGTGGAACTCCAGCTTGCCTTCGCGCCGGCGGGTCTCGGCGGCGTCGAGCACCCGCTGCCCGACCCATGACGTCACCTGCCGCAAACACCGGTCGAGCAGCGGCCGGAGCATGCCCCGTGCCTCGGCGCCGATCTCCAGGCCGACCTCCCGGACCTGCTGGATCGGCACCCGCCAGTTGCCTTTCTGACCGGTGTTGCGGTAGGGCAGCTTCGAGATCCGCTCGAGGTTGGTCAGGACCGTTCCGTCGTCCGGCGCGGTGTCGATGAGCTCGACCAGCTCGCCCAGCTCCGTTAGCCTGCGCAGCAGCCTGTCGTCGGGGGCGGTGCAGTGCTCACCGCACTGCACAAGTTCACGCGCGCGGGCGAGAAGATCCGTGACGTCGGGCACCTCGACCGGCAACGGCGGCGCAGCCAACACCCGGTCCTCGATGAGGTCCCAGTCCTTGCCGAGCAACACCGCAAGTGATCGGACGTGCTCCAACGTCATGCCCATGGCCATGCCGAGCAGGAGCGGCGCGGCGATGTCGTCGTCGTCGAGCAGCTCGGCCTGCAACTCGGACCATCGCTCGTCGAAGGCGACCGAGGAACCGACCTCGTCGAGAACTTCGACGATCGGCGGTAGTCCGGCCTCGATGGGGTGCTCGGTGAGCAGTCGTTGCCCGAAGGCGTGCAGGGTCCCGATCGCGGCGCCGTCGAGGTCGTCGAGGGCTTGCTCGGCGGTGGGCTTGTCCGGACCGCCCGCTCGCCATACTGCTTCGAACTTTTCGCGAAGTCGGTCGCGCAGCTCGGCGCCCGCCTTCTCGGTGAAGGTCACCGCGACGATGTGACTGAGCCGGACGCCGTCGCGCAGCACCAGCGTCGTGACCCGGTCGATGAGGGCGGCCGTCTTTCCCGAGCCGGCGCCGGCGTTGACGAAGAGGGTTTCCGCGGTGTCGGTGCAGATTCGTTCCCGCTCCCGCGCATCCGCGAGTATCCCGGTCACGCGCCGACCTCGTCCTCGGTCAGCGCTTCCGCCTCGATCAGGGTGACGAGATCGCGGAGCACGGGGTCGTGCCGCTTTCGCTCCCAGAGCTTGCGGTTGTCGGTGTAGCCGAGGCCATCGGGGTTGCAGTACCAGCACTGCACATATGAGGTGTAGTCGGGGCCGTCCGGTGCACGCATCGGAAACAGACCGCGCGCGATCGAGGTGACCAGCACCGACAGCGTCTCGGCGTAGATGCGTTCGACGCCGGACGTGAGCTCGATCTCGCGTCGGCCACGGTTCTTCCGTACGAACCAGTAGGCAGCATGCACCGGTGTGTCCCGCTCGCCGAACCTCGTCCGAGCCGCATAGGCGTAGACGGGCAGCTGTAGTTTCGAGCCGGCGGCCAGCGGATTATCCTGCGTGATATCGGTGAACTTCCGATCGCTTCCGGTCTTGATGTCGGTGACGTAGATCGTGTCGTCGCGACCGAGGTCGACCTTGTCGGCACTCCCGCGCATCCGGACCCGACCGCCGGGCACCGCGATCTCGACCGGGGGGATCCCCTTGCTTCCGAACACCAACTCGCTGGCCGCGACCCGGGCGCCGATCTCGGCGCGCCACTCGCTGTCGTCGTCGAGCAGCCAGCGTGCGTCGGAGCGAATGCGTTCGCGTTCGACCGCCCACAGCCGTGGGTGTCCGGTGAGCCCGCGCTGCTCGAACTCCTCGGCCTTCGCGTCGATGATCTGCAAGAACCGGTCGCGCTGCGCGTCAGACCACGGCCGCCCGAAATCCGGGAGTGTGCCGCTGAACTCCGTGACGAGTGCCTCCACGCTCTGGTGCATGAGGTTGCCGATCTCGGGCGGCGAGATCTTGACGATGTCCTCGGGCTGCTCGATCTCCTTGACCCCGAGCAAGCGGTGCACGAAGAAGGAGTGCGGGCAGCTGGCGTATTCCTCCAGCGTCGTCGGCGACACCGACCGGTCGTCGGTTGCGTAGTCGGGCAGCCCCTCCTCTGCGGTGAGGTTGCCGTCGTAGCGACTGAGCGGATCGGCCTCGCGGGCGCGGGCCATCTCTACACCGGCGACCACCACGGCGTCGTCGTCGAGTTTCCCAGCGTACGCCGTTTTCCGCGTGCGCCATTCCTGGTCGGTGGCCAGTCGATCGGTGTGCAGGAGCTCGCTCGCGAACGATCCGGCCGCGGCGAGGTGCCCGTGGTAGGTGAGCGGCTCTTCCCACGCCGTCGCCGCCAGGTTCTTGTCGCCGCTCAGCTCGCGCAAGGTCGGGAGCAGCCAACGGCTGGGCAGGCGCTGTGCCGATCGGCGCAGGTCGCCGCGCGGAAGCGAGGCCACCGCCTCCTGCCCTGCCGCGGCGAACGCGGCCAACAGGTGACGCTGCTTCGCGTTCAGTCGCTCCCGGGAAGACACCAGTTCGCCGTCCGTGGCCGCGCGGGTCCGCTCCGGGAGCAATGCGTCGGCCTGCAGGCGACCGGGATAGAGGTCCTCGCTGAGCCCCACGACGAAGACGACATCGAGGTCGAGCCCGATCGCCGACGAGAGCGGCGCGACCAGCACCCCCTCACCGAACCGGCCGACGCGCGGCAGCGAGCCGGCGAGTTCCAACTCGATGACGTCGCGCAGGGTCGCCAGTGTCGCCGAATCGTCCACCGCATCGAGGGTTTCTAGTCCGCGGAGCAGCGACACCACGGTGGCCGCGGCGTACTGCTCCTCGGCCGGCAGCTTGCTGAGTGTCTCGTCGGAGCCGACGAGCGTCGTGAACAGCTCGCGACACCAGGTGGCGAGGTCGCGCCAGGTCGACATTCCCGCCGCCCGGTGGAGCTCGGCGCGCAGTTGGGTGACGAACTCGCGCAGCTTGCCGGCCCGACCGGCTTCGTCGAGGAAGCGTTTGACCAGCCACTCTCGACCGTCAAGATCGGCCTCCTCGGCCGTTGCCTGCTCGCGCTTGCCGTCAATGAAGGAGTCGAGGCGAGCGGTCCAGTCCGGCCCGCCGACCACTCCGGCGGAGCGCGACACGCGCTCCCACGGCGACACCGGTATGCGGTCGCCGGTGAAGTCGCGGACCGGCGCGTTGGCGAGGGCCTGGAAGAGGCCTGCCCTCGGCACGTCGTGATCGACCAGCGCAAGGATCTCGATCAGCGTGCGCGCCACGGCCCGCTCGTCGACCGGGCGGACCCCCGGTCCGTTGATCGTGATGTCGGCTTCGGCCAGGTGCTCGTGGAGCAGGCGAGCGTAGGGCGCCGACCCGGCGTAGAGCACCGCCACCCGGTGGGCGGGCGTCGACTTGAGCGTCTCGACGACTTCCCGGACCACGCCGCGAACCTCGTCATCGGAGTCGGATGCGGTCAACACCCTGGCGGCGGTCGCTCGCCTGATCGCCGGCGCGGCAGCCGCGCCGAGACCAATCCGCTCGAGCGACCCTTCGATCGCGCGGTCGGCGCGTTGCACGCGGGTCATCCCGGCGATGACGGTGAGGTCGGCGCGGTCGGCCAGAGTCGTGACGAACTCCGCCTCCGCCCGGCTGACGAGCTGGGGTAGGTAGAGCACGCAGGTCCCGAGCTCGGCCGGGATCGCGCCGCCCCGCAACTGCGCGGCGGCCGTGCGGAGGACGTCGGTCACGTCGTACCAGTCGTCACCCAGACGGGTGGTGACCGACTGGTGCAGTGCGACCAGGTCGTGCCCGACGTCGCTCGCGCCACGCACCGCCGCGAGCGCCGTGGCGCTGATGTCGCGGAGCTCGGCATGGGCGTCGGCCAGCGCGCGAACGGTCGCTGGATGGTCGGCGATGTCCCGGAATCGACCGGGTGCGTCGGCGAGCGCGCGCCGCCACGCTGCTGCCATCACCGTGTGGTTGGCCGGACGCCGCGGAGCCAGGACGGGTGCCGCGAGGCGTTCGGCGAGCCGCGGCAGGGTGGTGAGCTCGACACCGGCGATGCCGCGCCCGACTCCTCCGCTCGTAGCCAGGTAGCGGCGCGCGACGATGCCCGCGATGTTGTTGGGCGTGATGATCGTGACGTGAGCCATCGGGTCGGTGCCTTTCGCGGCCGCGACCACCGCGCCGAGCGTCTCGAGGGCGGCCGCGCCGTAGCCGGTCGCCTCGATCCGAACCCCCATGTGGACCTCCCCACCCGAAGTCATATCCCGCATCTCAGCACGAGTCACGGACAATCTGCACGTCGCGGCGGCCGAGGTCCATCGGGTCTCGGGGTTGGGTGTGCGGTTCCCCGACTTCGCGCCTACTCTCAGTAGTGGTTGGACAGTCAGCCCCCAGGTGTCTCGCAGATGGTGGTGGCAGAGCCGGAGTTGATGTCAGCCCCCCGGCCATGTGACGCCGCCCGTAGGGGGTGAGCTGTGGAAACAGCCCCGCAGTCGACGACGAAACTTCCCTCCGGTCTGCCTCCGTTCGAGGTGCTGGTCAATCGGGACTTCGATGGGTTTCACATCGAGGTCCGCGGCGAGCTCGACCTGCTCACCACTCCGGCGCTCGACATGGCGCTGACCCGCGCCCGCATCAGTGGTGACCGGACGGTGATCCTCGATCTGCGTTGGCTGACCGCCACCTGCACCGCGGGCATCGGGCTGCTCCTGACCCACCACTACGCCCTGCACCTGGCCGGCAGCCGACTGATCGTCATGCATCCGCCGCAACAGCTCGTCGAGCTGATCGCCTACAACCGGGTCGACGGGATCCTCGACCTGCGCGATTCCGCCGGACCGTCACCGACGACCGGCGGGTACGACATGCCTACCGCCGTCTGACTACCTACTTCGGGATCGCGGCGTTCGCGGTCGCTCTGAGCCGGGCGTGGGCTCTCGTCCAAGGCAAGCACCTTCGCCCCACCCGCGCCGGCCGAGAACGGCAGCGCCACGAGACAGTCCATAATTCGGTGCGTGACGGATCAGGTGACGGGAGCTTCGGCGCCGGCGGGTGAGGTCGCATTGCGCCCAGCCCGCCCGGACGAGGCGCCGGCAATCAGCGCGCTCGCCATGCGGAGCAAAGGGCACTGGGGCTACGACGCCGAGTTTCTCGACGCGTGCCGCGACGATCTGACGATCCACCCGTCCTGGTGCGACGGGACAAGGCTCATCGTCGCCGAGCGCGCGGGCGTCGTCCTCGGATATTCACGGATCAGCGGCGACCCGCCCGTCGGCGAGCTCGATGGACTGTTCGTCGACCCGTCGGCAATGCGACAGGGCCTGGGCACGATCCTGCTCCGGCATGCCGTCGGCACCGCAGCTCGGCTCGGCATGGTCCGGTTGTCGATCGACTCCGACCCTTACGCCGAGCCGTTCTACCGGCACGCCGGCGCGGTGCGGGTCGGGGAGGCGGAGAGCACCGTCTTTCCCGACCGCGTGCTGCCCCGACTCGAACTCGCGGTGGACCAGCCGTCCGGCTGACCCGGACGGCTGAGGCTCACCGCGTCATCGTGTGAAGTCGTGCGCCAATGCCGTCAGGTCGGGGATGCCGAGGCCGGCAGCGGCATTCCAGATCTTCCCCGGCGTACCGGTGTAGAAGAGGTTGTCGTTGCTGAACTGGCCGGGCAGCGCGGTCACGACTCCCTTCGCATTCGTCTGGAAGAGGAACCGCTTGCCCGAGTAGGCCTTCGTGTCGTTCAGCGGCCGGAACGGCGAGTTGCCGGACCGCGCGAACCGATAGATCGCGGGGTTCCAGAATCCGATCCGCCCGCCGGCGTAGCTGTTGATCACTGCTGCGGCCCCGTTGAGCTGCGGCGCGGTGAAGCTGGTGCCGCCGTTCTGCTGGAAGCCGCCGGCGAAGAGGTCCGGGTCGTAGACGGCGTAGCCGGTCTGCGGATCGGCATTGGCTGACACGTCGGGAGTTGCCCGACCCCGTCTCACAGTGCCTGAGATCAGCCGCGGCGCCGGGTTGAATCCGAAGGCGGTCGGCAGGGTCACCCCGGGTGCCACCTCGGTGAACTGGGTAGGGATCAGGTAACGCCTGGCGTTGAACGTGGAGACATTCTGTTGGTAGCCCGGCCGAGGCTCCAGCACGCTGTAGCCGCCACCGGCACCGCCCTGGATGCCCGACGTGAGGTCCTCGACGGCTGCCGCTTCATCGGGGAGACCGAGCGCGTTGTGCAGCGGCCAGAGGTAGTCCCATCCCCACGCCCGCTCGGCGGGGATGTTCGCGGACTCGGCGTTGCTGATCGGCTTACCCGTGCTGTCGGTCGCCTGATAGGTCTGCACACCCGGCAGGGTGGTCCCTCCCGTGGACGTGGTGTACGGGCTGTCATTGCTGGTACCGGGGTCGAGGTTGGTGGTCGCCGCATCGCCGATGGCGTCGTAGGCACCGCTGTCGCCGCTCGCGTTGAAGTTGGACTGACCCTGCGCGCCGAATTCGAGTAGCACCTCGTCGAAGGCCTGCAGGTACTCGGGCGTTTCCAGGCCCTGGGCGACCTGCTCCCGCAGGATGGACTCCGACTCGCCCCAGCTCGTCGAGACCGTGTCCGCGACGTTGTCGGATGCGGCGGCGAAGAAGGCGTCCGCGAAACCCGGGTCGCTGTTGGGGGCCGTGTAGGCGAGCACGTGTGCCTTCGGCGCGACCGCGCCGGACTGCTCGACGTCGAGATCACTCTCGGTCGTCCCGACGTCGGCGCTCGGCCCTGGCGCACCGCCGTCGATCGGGATCGTCGTGAGCCGGCTCGCCGGCGAGTTCAGGCCGAGGTACTTGTTCCAGAAGGTCAGCGGCGTCGAGGGCTTGAATGCGGCGAGGGTGATGATCGCGAGCGTCTGGCCCTGCCCCTTCGCCCCACCGGAGCGCAGCTTGGCGAGGTGGTAGCGGTTGACGAAGTCGTTCGGCGACAGCTGGCCCGGCGGCAACGCTGCGGCCTTGCTCGACCGGGCTCCTGGCGTCGCCCGATGTCCGACCGCCGGAATCGCCCTGGACTGGGCTGACGAGTAGTTGCTCAGCCCCAGCACGGCCAGGATCGGCCTGGCCAGGTCGGCGGGCAGCCGCGGGTTCGTCCTGGTCCCGTAAACGGTCTGCAGGTGCGAGCCGCCTCTGGTCGTCGGGCTGGTGCTGTGGACGCGGAAGTCGCGCAGTAGGACGTTCAGCGCCTTGTTGATCTGCTTCGCCGTGCCGCGGGCGGAGACGTCGAGGCGGTCGGCATACGCGTGCGTGGTGATGCCGAACCCGTGCAGGTAGGCCTGGAGTGCCCGCACGTAGCCGGTCGACTGTCCGTACTGCGCGGCGAACTGAGCCGTGGACAGGTAGTGGTGGCCCCAGCCCGCTTGCACCCGATGCTCCAGCACGCCGAGATGGCGCGCGCGAAGGATGAACGACACCTGGATCTTCGTGGCGGCCGCGGTCGCACCCAGCGGCGTCCCGGCGGCCAGCGCAGCGGTCGACGGACCCTGCGCCACCGACACCAGACCGCGCCCGGAGCCGGCCGACCCGGGCGAGGCCGCGGCCGCGCCCAGATATCCCGACATGGCGACGACGGCGGCGGTGCCGACCACGACCCCGCGGCGTACTCCGACACGAAGCGGCTTGACAGGCTTCACGCGACCCTCCCGGCCGATGTCCAGCACGGAAACACGCCGCCGCTTCGATAGGCCCGCCCGCGAATTCAGCTACCCGGCTGTGCGGACGCTACCTCTCCGTCGTGCTCCTGTCGGCGACCTCGAGGAAATTCTCCGGGGGAGCGCCGGCCGGTACGCTGCGCCGCACCACTACCTGAGAGGTCGGCGTGACGATCAACCCTCCGGACTCGGTGCTGCTGCTCGGATCCGACGACGTGACCACGGCTCGTCGGGACGGGAGCCGGTTCGTGACTCCTGGGACGGAGGTGACGCTCCGTCCGGCTTCGGACGGTATGGCGGTCGACCTTTCGTGCCCGACCGGTGAGCTGTCCCGCATCGGGCTGCGGTGGCGCCGTCCGCTCGCGACCGGATCGCTGATCCTGGGTGACGCCTGGGAGCGCGGGTACGGCGACCTGCAGTGGCGGTCGGTGCAGCCCGAGCGGATCCTGCCCTGGTCCTGGCTCAGCCATGACCCGGACTCCGGGCGAACCGACGGAATGGGCGTCCGGGTCCGGCCGGGCTCGTTCTGCTCCTGGCTAGTCGACGAGGACGGCGTCTCGTTGTGGCTCGACCTGCGCAACGGCGGCGGACCGGTCCGACCCGGTGATCGACGGCTGACCGCCGCGACCATCGTCGAGGTGACGGGAGGCGCCGACGAGACGCCATGGGCCGTGCAACGGCGGCTCTGCGCCGAAATGTGCACGGATCCGCTGCCGTCCGCGGGCCCGGTCGTCGGCTGCAACAACTGGTACTACGCCTACGGTCGCGACTTCACCCCCGAACACGCCCTCCGCGACGCCGAGACGGTGGTGTCGTTGACGGACGGACATCCGGTACGCCCGTTCGCGGTGGTCGACGCCGGGTGGAGTGCCGGCGGCGTCTGCCCGGGCGGTCCGTGGCAGCGCGGGCTCGACGGGGTGTTCGACGACATGCCCGGGCTGGCGGCGGCGATCGCCGACCGCGGCGCCCGCCCGGGCATCTGGATGCGACCCGCGGCACTGTCGTTCGTCGACGATCCGGGTCGGCTCCGGGCCGGACCCCGGGCCGTGGCGGAACAACCCCTCGACCTGACCCTGCCGGAAAATCTCGCCGACATCGACGCCGACGTCCGGCGCATCCGCGGCTGGGGGTTCGAGCTGATCAAGCATGACTTCTCGACGTACGACGCCTTCGGCCGGTTCGGCAACAAGGTGGGCAGCGACCTGACCGAGCCGGGTTGGCAGTGGGCCGACCGCTCGCTCACCAACGCCGAGGTCCTGCTCCGCTTCTACCGCACCATCCGTGAAGCTGCCGGCGATGCCGTGCTCATCGGATGCAACACGGTCGGGCACCTGGCCGCCGGTCTCGTCCAGGTACAGCGGATCGGTGACGACACGTCGGGACGGCACTGGGAGCGCACCCGACGCATGGGGGTGAATTCGCTCGCGTTCCGCCTGGCTCAGCACGGCACGTTCTTCACCGCGGACGCCGACTGCGTGGCCTGCACACCGCAGACACCGTGGGAGAAGAATCGGCAGTTCCTCGACTTGGTCGCCAGGTCCGGGACCGCGCTGTTTCGTGTCCGTAGATCCGCAGGCGCGCACCGCGGCGGTCGACGCGGACCTACGCGACGCGCTGAAGGTCGCGCTCGACGGAGGCGAACCCAGCGGGGTCGAGCCGGTCGACTGGCTCACCACGACATCGCCGCGGCACTGGCGGGTCGGGCAGTCGACCCGAACCTACGACTGGCTCGAGCCGACCGCGGTCCTGCCCGTGGCGGATTAGCTCGCCCGGCTTCGGGCTCAGGGCAGGAGGTAGATCGTCTCGTAGGTGGCGTCGATGGTGTGCGGGTTCATCACCACCATCTGCCCTCGGGCGTCCTGGTAGGGCCCGCTGCCGCCGGTCACCGGCACGACGAACGGCTTGCTGTTGGTGTCGGCCGGGATCCGGCCGGAGAGCGTGATCTGCCCCGTCTGGAAGACGAACGTGAACGTGCACACCGAGTCCTTGCGGAACATCGTGCAGTCGATGAGGCTGCGCGCCACGAGCCGTCCGGTCGCGCGGGTCGTCACGTCCTGCACCATGAGCCGTTCGTCCCCGGGTCGTCGATCGTCCTGCGGCCGGCCCGACACGGGGATGGCCAGCTTGAAGGCCTGGGTGCCGACAAGGCGGAGCACCCTGCCCGCCGGCGCGGCATTGGACGACGAGGTCGTGGAGGTGGCACCGGCGACGCCGACCCCCACTCCGGCGAGGACGACGAGAGTGGCGATGGCCAGGGCAATTCGGGTGATCATGACGGGGCCTCCGCAGCAAACGTGGGAAAGTGCGGTCCGGCGGCGCTCCGGACATCACGTCCAGTACGCATTCGCCTACATTTCGTGACTGTCCCGGCGCCCGCCGGGTCTGTCAATCAGTTCGGCGATTCACGCATCGACCTGGGCGGCCTCAGCCGTGGCGGCATCGACCAGGGCCAGCGCCGAGGTGAGAACGACGCGGCGGGCCTCGGCGGGACTGAGCCCGCGTACGTCGAAGAGCACGATGAAGGCCTCCCACCCGATCACCATCGACAGCGCTGACACGAGCCGCTCGAAACGCCGGCGCCCGAGCTGACCGAGCAGGGGTTCGATGGCGCGCTCGATCCACTGCACCCGCCGGTAGCCGCGCTTGGGCATGGCGTCAGAGGCCGGCTGATCGATCGTGAGCCTGATCAGCATGCGGCCCAGGGGAAGCGAATCGACGATCTCGTCGACGACCACGGAGACCAGCCGCTCGATCCGCACCCGTGGGTCGTCGTCGGTCAGTTCGTCGAGCACCGTGTCGACGGCGGTGTTCATCGCGCCGAGCGTGGCATCGAGCAGCAGCTGATCCAACGTCGGGAAATACATGTAGACGGTGCGCCGGGAGACGTCCGCAGCCTCGGCGACCTCGGCGATCGACGGCGTGACGCCGGTCGAGATCAGCCTGGTGGTGGCGTCGACGATCGCCTTGCGGGTACGGCGCCGCTGCGCCACCCGCCCGGATCCGCTGTCCTCGGCCATGAATCTCCTCAACGGGTTGACAGCGCCGCGTCCGGCGTTCACTATACATCTGTGCGTTCATTGCATGCCAGTGCAATAAGCAGCTGCGTGATTCACAGGAGGGGTACGCAGATGACTGTCACCTTCATCAACCTGTTCGAGGTTCCGTCCGACCGCGACCATGCCTTCCGCGAGCTCTGGCAAGAGGTCAACGACTACATGCGCGGACAGCCCGGCTACGTCAACCACAAGCTGCACCAGGCCCTCACGCCCGACGCGAAGTACCGGTTCGTCAACATCGCGATCTGGGAGTCCCAGGAGAAATGGGGTGCCGCGCACGACGAGGGGTTCCGGGCCCTGGTGACCCAGCCGGCATGGAAGGAGTTCCCACCCCTTCCGACCCTGTACGAGGTCGTGCACCAGGCCGACGCCTGACCGGGGGTTTCAGCGCTCCCGCTTCCAGCGGGGGCGGCGGAACCGCCGGCCGCCCATCCGGTAGACGGGCGTTCCGTCGGGTGGGGGCAGCGACTCGACCGCTTCGTCGTTGAGATCGCATTGCACGAAACGCGTGGTGATATCGGCGATCTGGTCGCGGTCCACGAATCGAAGACCGGCCTTCGTCTTGATCACCACCCCGTCGAAGAGATCCTCCTCGGGGATCTCCAGGACGTGATCGAGGGTCCCGAACTCCCGTCCCGACGACGTCAACATCGGGACGCCCTTGGGGACGCCTCGGTAGGAGATCGGCTCCGCGTCGTCATACATGGCGACCTCCCCGTCGGTCCGTTCGACGCTCTGCATCCAGTGAACCTCGCCGCTCCGGCGTCGGCAACGACGCCGGAGTTGGGGTGTGGGACGCACCGGAGGACTACGCGTCACCGAATCCGGCGTCATTCGCGCGTCAGGAATGGCTGGGCGGCGCATTGCATCGCGTCGTCGTAGGCCTGCGCCGCCTGCTCGGGTGGAAAAGGCAGGTGACCGGACAGCTCCAGGCTGACCATGCCATGGGCGACGACCCACAGCTGCAGCGCGATACGTTCGGGATCGCCGGCGAGGATCTTGTGGTCAACGGCCGCCCGGATGTTCTCGACGAGAGGTGCGTACGTTGCGTTGGCAGCCTTGTCATCGTCTTCGCTGCGCTGCAAGCCGGGCGGCCGCGGCCCGAACATCAATCCGTACAGATGCGGGCTCTCGAGCGCTGCGAGTCGGTAGGCGCGAGCCAACCTGGTGAGTGCTTCGGCGGGATCCTTTGCCGTGATCTGCAGTCGCACACCCAGGCGACGGAATCCTTCGCGGTGCATGGCGGCCAGCAGGCGTTGCTTGTCACCGAAGCGGCTGTAGATCGCCATGGTCGAGGTTCCCGCGGCCGCGGCGACCTTGCGTAGCGACAATCCTGCGGGGCCCTGCTCGGCATAGAGCCGCGCCCCCTCGTTGATCAACTTCTGCGACAGGTCGTCCTCGTTGACAGCACTCACCCCGCCAGCGTATAACAACGTTATGGCGGTCGAAAGGGAACTCCGGAGAGCGGCACCGGAGGCCGTCGACCCGCTCCCCCGGTCCGCACCGACCGTCCCGGTCGAGGAGATCGATGTCCCGAGCTGGTGGGCATTTGTGCTACCGGTCGTATGGGACGCCGGCCTGCCGACCGCCGCGTACTACGTCACCCGGCAAATCGGTGGGGGTGCGTTCGTCTCGCTACTGGCAGGAACGGCAGTGGCCGGCCTGCGGGTCGGATATGTGGCGGCACGCGCCCACCGGCTCGACGCGGTCGCCGCATTTCTCCTGGCGGTTTTCGGGATCGGCCTGGCACTGTCATTCCTGACGGGAAACGCACGATTCTTGCTGGCCAAGGACTCCCTCCCGACCGCCGTCGCCGGACTGATCTTCCTCGGCACCTGCCTGGCCGGTCGACCGCTGAGTTATGCATGGGGAAAGCGGATGATGGCCAGGACTCCGCAGAAACAGCGTCGTTGGGCATCAATGTGGGAGACGGAACCTGCGTTCCGCCGCGTCTTCTACGTCGTGTCGCTGGCCTGGGGGTGTGGCTTGCTGCTCGAAGCGGCGATTCGGCTACCGCTCGTCTACGGATTGCCCATCGACGCAATGGCCGGGCTCTCCTCGGTTCTCTCGGTCGTCACGGTCGCCGTCCTTGCGTCGTGGACGGTGTGGTACGCCCGGCGGGTGCAGCAGTAACGAGGGCTCTACGCTGCAGCGCGGCGCCGCCTCGGCGGACCCTTTGAGGAGTGGCGATCGACGTTCTCCACGCCGATCCTGGTTCTGACCGAGCGAATCATCGCGTGGCGGAGAACCGCCGAGGGCCTGGCGTATCGGGTCGCACCCGCCCCCTGATCGGGCCATGCCTGTCGACACCCGCCGCTGTTCCGTTGCAGGCGGGACAAGGTTCCACGAGTCGGCATTATCTTTCGGACATCGGGTAGGAGCCAAGGCGGCGAAGGGACTAGATATGAGGCTCGACGAGATCTCGAAAGGGATCGGAACGCGGATCCGGGTCAAGGCCTCGATTGATGAGGTCGACGATGAAGGCGACCTCCTACAAGGAAAACTCGTTCGTGCGCGTCGCATCCATCGCGGCGGGAAGCCGTCCGAGACGCGTCTGCGGCTGGAGGCGTTCGGTGGCGAGACCCGCGTCACGATCATTGGAGACGCCTTCTGGGTCGGGATCGGGCCTGAATGGAAACCGCGCGAGGACCCGGATGTGTAACTGACAAGCGGAACGGCGCATCGTGTATGTATGAATGCTTCCATCGCACTGGTGACTGGCGCCACCAGCGGTATCGGCTCACACATCGCCGGCCAGCTCGCCGACCAAGGGTGGACGGTGCTCGTCGGAGCCCGCGACGCGAACCGCGGCCGTGAAATTGCCGCACAGTTGGGCGGCCGCCCGCTGCTGCTCGACGTCACCGACACCGACTCGATCGCTGCGGCGGCCGCAGTCGTGTCCGATCTCGACGTGGTGATCAACAATGCGGGCGTCTCCTTGGACACTGGCACACCGGTCACCGACACCAGCGTCGATGTCTTCCGCCGCACGTACGAGACGAATGTGTTCGGCGTCGCCGCCGTGACCAACGCCTTCCTTCCTGCGCTGCGACGCTCGGCCCATCCACGGATCGTCAACGTCTCCAGCGGTACCGGGTCACTGACCTGGAGCACGGCGCCGAATCCACAGTTCGACTATCAGGCGGCGGGCACCGGCTCAGGCGCCGCGTACCGGTCATCAAAAACCGCGCTGAACGCCTTGACCGTCTTCTACGCCCAGGCACTCGACGGCGACGGCATCAAGGTCAACGCGCTCGCGCCCGGTCTGCGGGCCACCAATCTGAATGCCCGCGCCGGAAGCGCGGGCGGCGACCCGGCCGAAGCAGCGGCGGCCGCAGTCTGGCTCGCATCGCTGCCGGACGACGGACCGACGGGACGGCTCTTTTCGTGGGACGGCACGGCCGTGCCGTGGTAACGCCGTAACGCCGCCGGAGGGCGACGTCAGCAGTGGGCGTTCGAGATGAAGTGGATACCCGGCGGCGGCCATCGTTAGTGTGCTCGTCGTGGCAGTCGACGTAATCGTGCTGAACGGGCCATCGAGCTCCGGAAAGTCGACCATCGCCCGGCAACTGCAGTCAGTGCTGCCGGAATCGTTCCTGGCGTTCAGCGTCGACACCTTCGTCGACGCCCTGCCGCCGGCATCGGAGACGGAGCAGCAGGGGATCGTCGTCGGCGACGACGGTGTGGTCTCGGTGGATCAGGAGTTCCGCCGCCTCGAGGCCGGTTGGTATCAGGGGCTGGCCGCCATCGCCCGCAGCGGCGTCGGGGTGATCATCGACGAGGTATTCCTCGGCGGCACGCGCTCCCAGCAGCGCCTGGAGTCCGCGCTCGGCGGCCTGGCGGTCGCCTGGATCGGAGTGCGCTGCGACCTCGACGTCGCCGTCGCGCGCGAAGCCGCCCGACACGACCGTCCGCCCGGCATGGCGGAGTCGCAGGCGACGATCGTCCACCAGGGTGTGCACTACGACCTGGAGATCGACACGACGACGAGCACCGCGCAGGCCTGTGCCGCGGAGATCGCTGGCTTCCTCGCAGCGTGGTGATTTACGCGGACTACCACGTCGGACGGGCATCATCGTGCGCCGTACTCGCATCTTCGGGCCCGGTATGCGAGTAGTGCGCACGATGTCGGGACGGCGGCCGCAGTAGGTTCAGGGGCGTGGCAGCAGATCCCTCGACGGCGGAGCCCAAGCGCGCGCAGGCGGTCGGCTTCGCGGCGGCCATCGGCGGGCTGGCCGGCGTCGCGCTCACCGCGCATCGCGGGGTGAAGGCAGCCATGCTCGGCGCGGCGGCGGGGTCGATCGGCCTGGGCACGTCCGAGGCGGTCGCCCGGGCCCGACAACGGCCCGGTGAGATCCCCGCGATCTGGCAGCGCATCGCGGCCAGCGCAGCCCTCGCCGCGCCGCTCGGCTGGGTCGCCGGACGGCTCAGCGGCGCCGGGCCACGCGCGGTGGCGATCGGGAGCGGCACCGTCGCCGGCGCCATCGCGCTGCGCCCGCAGAAGGTGGCGATGGGTCCGCTGCTGGGCGCCGCCGTCGGTCAGGCGCTGGTCACCGGGTCCCGGCGACCGCCGGCCTCGGTGGTCGCCGCCACGACCGTCCTCACCTACCGGGTGACGTCGGCGCTGGTGTTCCGGGACGAGCAGGTCAGCCTGCTGGCCGACCGCGTCGCCGCCGAGGATCTGCCGTTCGTCGTACCGCGGGAGTCGCGCACCAGATACGTCGGCACGGGTTACGTGCGGGAGCTGGCCGAGACCCTCGGCGGCACCTACGTCGCGGCCGCACCCGACGTCGGCATCATCGCCTCGCTCGACGAGCTCGCCGGACCCGACTTCGACCCGGCGGCCGTCGACCCGCGGGTGCGCGAGTTCTACGAGCACACCACCCGCTTCACCCTCGACATCGTCCCGGAATGGCGGCTCTGGGTGCGCCCCGGCTACCTGCTCTACCGGTCACTGGTCGCCCGTCCGCTCGGGCAGGCCAACGTGCCGATGAACCAGCGCGAGGCGCAGCGCGGGGTCAACAGCCGCATCGACACGATCACCCCGACGGACGACAACGTGGTGGCGGTCCGCAGCTGGATCCGGTCCTTCGCCGACAACGACGAGCCCATCTACGTCGGCATCTACACGACCTACCGCCACGAGGGCCGCGGCTACGTCAGTGTCGGCTTCCCGCTCCCGCAGGCGAGCTTCACCGCCACGCTGCAGCCGCACAACCGGCCCGGCGGCGGCCTCGTGCTCGACAGCCGCAGCGACCTCGACCAGCCGGGCCACTACCTGACCTACATCGACCCGGAGACCAGGGACCTCACGGCGCTGGCCGTACACGGATTCGCCGAGCAGCTCGACGTCTTCGTCGAGGACGACGAGCTGCGCGCCGAACACGCCTTCTGGGTCTTCGGCTTCCCGTTCCTCGTGCTGCACTACCGCATGCACCGCAAGCCGGCCGCCTGATTCGGCCGATCGCCGACCAGGCCGGCGGCCAGGGTCGACCATGAGAGGTATGGCGGACCACAGGATGCGCGCGCTCTCGGTGAAGCAACCGTGGGCGTGGTCGATCCTGCAAGGCGGCAAGACGGTGGAGAACCGCAGTCGAGCGACCCACCATCGCGGACTGCTCATCATCCAGGCGAGCCAGTCACCGGCACTGCGTGCCCGCGTCCCCGTCCCCTGCGGCGGCGTCGCATTGGAACGCGCTCGGTGGCACTGGCGGCCTGCTGGAATGCGATCACCAGCCCGGCCAGAGGCGCTTACGCCGGCACCGCGACAAGCGCCCTGATCGGCGCGGTCACCGTTGTCGGCTGTCATCAGGCATCGGGATGTTGTCGGCCGTGGGGTGAGATGCCGCCGCCGGGCGGCACGCTGTGGCACTGGGAGCTGGAAAACCCGCGCATGTTCGCCCACGCGATCCCCGCCCACGGCCACCTCGGTATCTGGTCGGTCCCGGACACCCTGGCCACCCGCGTCGGGCGCGCTCTCCGCAGCGCCCGTTAGTCGCGGATCGGCGGTTTTGTCCGGCGCCGCGTCGTTCACCCCAACCGGGTGATGCCCTCGACCGGCGCCGCGGCGAGTCTGCAGGAGGCCGGTCGGACAGTCGCGGGAGGCACGATGGCACTGAAGGAATACCAGCCTGGTACGACGTTCCCCGGCGTGATCGGGCGGACCACCGACGTGTCGAGCCCGGCGTGGCCGAGGCCATTGCGCGCCCGGCCGGGCTCGCCGAACGTGCTGTTCATCGTGCTCGACGATCTCGGTTTCGGGCAGCTCGGCTGCTACGGCAGTCCGATCGCGACACCGAATCTGGATTCCCTCGCGGCCGGCGGTCTGCTCTACACCAACATGCACACGACCGCGCTGTGCTCGCCGTCCCGGTCGTGCATCATCACCGGCCGAAACCACCACGCCAACGCGATGGCGTCGGTCAACGAACTCGCGACCGGATACCCCGGCTACAACGGCAGCATCCCGTTCGAGAACGGCTTCCTCTCCGAGATGCTGCTCCAGCACGGTTACAGCACCTACATGATCGGCAAGTACCACCTGTTGCCGTCGGAGTTCGAGTCCGCGGCCGGCCCGTACGACCGGTGGCCGCTGGGCCGCGGCTTCGAGCGCTACTACGGCTTCCTCGGCGGCGACACCAGCCAGTGGTATCCGGACCTGGTCGCCGACAACCACCAGGTCGACCCGCCGGCGACTCCCGAGGAGGGCTACCACCTCAACCCGGACCTCGCCGACAAGGCCATCGACTTCATCGCCGACGCCAAACAGGTCGCCCCCGACAAGCCCTTCTACATGCACTACTGCACGGGCGCGATGCACGCGCCGCACCACGTCCCGAAGGAATGGATCGAGCGCTACCGCGGCAAGTTCGACGACGGCTGGGACGCCTACCGCGAGAAGGTGTTCGCGCGCCAGAAGGAGCTCGGCATCATGCCGGCCGACGCCGAGCTGTCCCGGCACGACCCCGACGTACCCGAATGGGAGTCGCTCTCCGACGACAGCCGCCGGCTCTCGGCCCGCATGATGGAGGTCTTCGCCGGCTTCCTGTCGCACACCGACCACCACATCGGCCGGGTCCTCGACTTCCTCAAGGAGGCCGGTGAATTCGACAACACGCTGATCATGCTGGTGTCCGACAACGGCGCCAGCGCCGAGGGCGGCGTGACCGGCACCACCAACGAACTGCAGTTCTTCAACAAAGCCGAGGAGCCGCTCGCCGACAGTCTCGCGGCAATCGACGAACTCGGCGGGCCGACCACGTTCAACCACTATCCCTGGGGATGGACCTGGGCGGGCAACACGCCGTTCCGCCGCTGGAAGCGGGAGACCTACCGCGGCGGCACGAGCGACCCGTTCCTCGTGCACTGGCCCAAGGGCATCAAGGCCCGCGGCGAGATCCGCACGCAGTACGCCCACATCATCGACATGGTCCCGACCGTGCTCGACGCGCTCGACCTCGAGCCGCCGGCCGCGATCCGCGGGGTGGCGCAGTCGCCGATCCACGGCGTGAGCCTCGCCTACAGCTTCGACGACAAGGACGCGGACAGTCGCCACGGCACGCAGTACTTCGAGATGTTCGGTCACCGGTCGATCGACCACGACGGCTGGCGCGCGGTCTGCCCGTGGCCCGGCACCTCGTTCGCGGAGGCCGACAAGGGCTTCGGCGAGCCGATCAGCGGCGACGTACTGACCGAACTCGACGAGAAGCACTGGGAGCTCTACCACGTCGCCGAGGACCCGACCGAAAACCACAACGTGGCCGAGGAGCACCGCGACATCCTCATCTCGATGATCGCCCAGTGGTACGTCGAGGCCGGCCGCTACGACGTCCTGCCGATCGACGGCAGTGCCATCACCCGGATCATGACCGAACGCCCGGCGATCTCCGAGGACCGGACGTCGTACACGCTCCGGCCGGAGACGCAGACCATTCCGGCGGCCGCCTCACCCAAGATCCTCAACCGCAAGCACGCCATCACCGCGGATGTGGAGATCCCCGAGGGCGGGGCCGAGGGGGTGCTGGTCTGCCAGGGCTCGGGGGTGGGCGGCTACTCGTTCTTCATCAAGGACGGCAAGTTGCGCTACTCGCACAACTACGTGCGTCGGGCGGTCTACCGCGTGTCGTCGGCCGACCCGGTCCCGGCCGGCCGGCACGAGCTGCGGTTCGAGTTCGAGCCGACCGGGCAGCCGGACGTGATGAACGGCAAGGGCTCTCCGGGGCTGGCGCAGCTCTACGTGGACAAGAAGCTGGTCGGGGCGACCCAGTTCGACGTCACCACGCCGGTGCTCTTCAACCCCGGTGGGCTGACCTGCGGCGCCAACCCCAACCTGGCCGTCGACCCGGACTACACGTCGCCGTTCCGCTTCACCGGGACGATCCACACCGTCACCATCGACCTGTCCGGAGATCTGATCAAGGACAGCGAAGGCGAGATGCGGATGGTTCTGGCCCGCCAGTGATCCCGGGCGTCGCCTCGCCTCAACTCCCATGATCGTGATCGGATTCGTCGGCGTTTCGCGGCTTTATCCGATCACGATCATGAGGGTGGTGTTGGCGGTCGTGGTGGGCTAGGTCCGAGAGGGTGGCGGGCCGGCAAACCGGTAGCGGAGGTAGACCGTGCCGCGCGGCGAAGCGGCGCTCGTCCAGCAGCTCGAGGTCCAGCCGGACGTCGGGCAGCGAACGGGTACCGCCGCCGACCACGGTGGGCACCGCGAAGAGGTGGTATTCGTCGACCAACCCGGCCTTGATCGCCTGCCCGGCCAGGTCGGGACCGCCGACGCCGAGGTCCCGCTCCGCGTGTGCCTTCAGCTGCCGGACCGCGTCGGGGTCGAAGTGCCGTTCGAGCCGGGTCTGGGCGCTGGACACCGAATCCAGGGTGGTGGAGTAGACGACCTTGTCGGCCGCCCGCCAGATCTTGGCGAAATCCAGCGACGCTCCCGAATGGCCGTCCGCGGCGTCCGCGGTCTCCCAGTAGACCATCGTGTCGTACATCCGCCGGCCGTAGAGGTAGGTGCCGATCGGTCGTTCCAGCTCGTTGACGAAGGCGTGCACCTCCTCGTCCGGCGCGGCCCAGTCGAAGTTGCCGTCCCGATCGACGGTGTAGCCGTCGAGCGAGGCGATCGCCGTGTAGATCAGCTTGGCCATGGTGCGGCGTACCCCCTAGTCCTCGAGCCGCTCGGTCAGGCGGACGGTCACGGTGTCGCCGGCTTCCTTGCCGATCGCCTTCCGTACGTCGGCCTTCACCGGCAGCTTGTGGGTACCGTCGCCGAGCGCCATGAACGAGCTCCGGAACGGCCGGCCGTCGATCGTGCCGCTGACCTTCACCAGGCCGTGGGTCCCGAAGTACTCCGCGGAGCCGGGCATCACGACGTAGGTCCAGGCGCCCTTGTTCTCGCCCTTCTGCAGGGCGGCGTCAAACGTCTTGGCCAGTTTCACGGCTGCCTCCCGGACTCATTCTCGGCCTTCTGTGCATAGGACCACGGCCGACGCCGTAACTCATCGGACCCGCGCCGGCCGCCGCCGGTCCCCCCTCCCCCGTCCCCCGTGATCAAGAGGGGATTCCGGTACGAAACGCCGTACGAATCTCCTCTTGATCATGAGATGGGCGGAGATCGACTGGCCGGAGCCCGGAGTCTCGTACTGTCGACGATCACAAGGGGGCGCCATGAAGCGACGGCACGAGGCGAGCGTCACGAGTCACCTCGGCGCCGAGCCCGCCGCGATCTTCGACCTCCTGACCACGGTGGATCGCCTTCCCGAGTGGAACGCGCACATCGATCACGTCGTCGAGCCGTGCCCCCGGCTGGTCGGCGACGCGCAATGGGTGGTGCAGATGCGGGCCATGGGCGGGCGGTGGAACAGCCGGTCGTGGCTGCGCGAGCTCGATCGGGAGAAGCTGCTGTTCAGCCACCGCACCCAGTCCGACGACGGAAACCCGAGTTATGCCATCTGGACCTGGCAGGTCACTCCCGCCGGCGACGGAGCCGACCTCACCGTGAGCTGGCAGCTCAACCCGAAGACCTTCTGGCGCGAGGCGCTCATCGCCCGGGTCCGTCAGCGGCAGCTGAAGAAGGAGGTCCGCGCCTCGCTCGAGACGCTCGGCCACCTCGCCCGCGGCCCCGCCGCCCCCACTCCCCCATGATCAAGAGGGGATTCGTACGGCGTTTCGTGCCGATATCCGCTCTTGATCACCAGAGAGCGGGACTCTGAAACGATGACCGCCACCGGGATCGCCGTGCTCGGGATCAAGGCGCGCCGGATCTTCGACGGCGAACGGGTGATCGCCGACGGGTCGGTCGTGCTGGTCGACGGGAGCCGGATCGCCGACGTGCTCCCGCCCGGAGCCCGGCTGCCGGCGGGATGCGCGGTGACCGACTTCCCCGAGGCGACGCTGCTTCCGGGACTGATCGACGCCCACGTGCACCTGTGCTGTGACAGCGGCAACGGTGCCCTCTCTCGGATCGCGACGGTCAGCGACGCCGAGCTGGTCGCGGTGATCGAGACCGCGCTGGGCGAGCAGCTCGCCGCCGGGGTGACGACGGTCCGCGACCTCGGCGATCGCCGATATGCGGTGGTCGACTGGCGCGATCGCCACCGCGACGACCGAGCGCTGCCGACGGTGCTCGGCAGCGGGCCGCCGCTCACCGTTCCGGACGGACATTGCGCCGACTGGGGCGAAGTGGCGCAGGGGGAGCGGGCGCTCCGCAGCGCCGTCCGCGAACGCGCCGAGCGCGGCGTCGACATCGTGAAGATCATGGCCAGCGGCGGCGTGAACACTCCGGGAGCCGACCCGGCCCGCGCGCAATTCTCCGTCGCCGAGATCGGCGCCGTCGTCGCCGAAGCCCACGCCGCCGGCCTCCAGGTCACCGCCCATGCCCACGCCGCGGAAGGCGTCCGCAACGCGCTCGCCGCCGGCGTGGATGCGCTCGAGCACGCCACCTTCATCACCGACGCCGGCGTCGAAGTCGACGACCGGCTCGTCGCCACCATGGTGGAATCCGCGATCCCGGTCTGCCCCACGCTGGGAGTGGCGCCCGGCGTGGTCCCTCCGCCCGCGGTCGCCGAGTTGCTGCGCAAGATCGGAGTGACCGATGGGGCGCGGGCGCAGGTCATCGGCGAGATGCACCGCGCCGGCGTACGCATCGTGTCCGGCTCGGACGGCGGCATCAATCTCGGCAAGCGGCACGGGATCCTGCCCGAGTCGCTGATCGCGCTCGCCGACGGCGGGGTGTCGACCACCGACGTGCTCGCCTCCGCGACGTCGATCGCCGCGGATGCGTGCGGGGTCGGGGATCGGAAGGGACGGGTGGCGGCGGGGTACGACGCCGACCTGCTGCTCGTCGACGGCGACCCGGTCGCGGACCTCGCCGTACTCCGCAACGTCGCCGCGGTCTATCTCGGCGGCCGGCTCGCCGCCCCCTCGTCATGACCGAGCCGCTCACGTGGTCCGACGTCGCGGCGCGGCTGGCGCCGTCGCGCAGCTACTGGCTGGGTACGACGGGCGCCGACGGGGCGCCGCACGCCGCTCCGGTCTGGGGTGTCGTCGTCGACGGGGTGCTCCACCTCTACACCGAGCGGCGCACCCTGAAAGCCCGCAACCTCGCGCGCGACCCGCGCTGCGTCATCCACCTGGAGAGCGCGGACGACGTCGTACTTGTGCATGGAATAGCCGAAGATGTCGGCCGACCTGCCGACCAGCCGGCGGTGATCGCGGCGCTTGACGCGAAATACGTCGATACGGCCGACCGGGCCTACCTTCCGTCGAGCGACCCGGACTTCGACGTTGTCTACGCAATCAGGCCCAGCAAGGCGTTGCTGTGGCGTCTGTCGGACTACTCGGCAAGTCAACAGCGGTGGTCCGCGCCCGGGGAATAAGCGCGCGGCACCGGTCAATGGCCTCGACCGCTGGAGCTTCGGCGTAGCGTCAAGTGTGAGTCGTCTCCGTGCCTGGCGTTGTCGGGCACAGCACAGGCGGCGCCACGGGGGCGAGGAACATGCCGACGACTGACGTCAAGCCGATCACGACGACGCTCGATCCCATAGACGAGACCGACGAGTCGTGCGACGCGTGTCCGCACGGACGCGATGGCCACGACACGATCAGCGCTCGATACTGCGCCGCCACGACCAGCAACGGCTCCGACCGCGGCTGCATCTGCGCCGGCGGTTCCACCAAGTAGGCACTCCACTCGCTCGTCGACACCGGCGATTCCTGTCCCGGACGTCTGACGGTCGCCCGGCCGTCATCTCCCGTACCCCTTCGCGCACTAGACCCATTCCTTGTGCATCCTCGAAGCAGGACATCCCGAAGAGCGCTGGCCGCGGTCGCGGCGGTCGGCGCCGCCGCCTTGGTCGCCGGCGCGGCGTCCGGCCCCGCCGCCGCAGCCACGGCGAGACACGACCCGCACAGCCGGCACGTGCTGCTCCTGTCGATAGACGGGATGCACCAGGCCGACCTGCAGTGGTACGTCGCCCACCATCCGCACTCCGCGCTGGCGGCGCTGGTCGCCGGCGGCAGCGAGTTCACGCAGGCGCGGACGCCGTTCCCGTCGGACAGTTTCCCCGGCACGGTCGCGCAGGTGACCGGCGGCAACCCCAAGACCACGGGCATCTATTACGACGTCACCTACAACCACGCGCTCATCGATCCCAGCGCCAGCAAGGACGCGACGCCCGACCCGAGCGTGTGCGCGCATCCGATGCTAGGGGCGAACGTCGCGTTCGACGAATCGATCGACCGGGACAGCACCCGCCTGGACGCCGGTCAGGGCCTGCGCGAACCTGCCGCAGGACATCCTGCAGATGACGCCGGATCCGCAGACCCTCATCGACCCGACCAAGCTGCCGATCGACCCGAAGACCTGCACGCGGGTCTATCCGCACTCCTACCTGAAGGTCAACACGGTCTTCGACGTCGCGAAGGCGCATGGGCTGCGTACGGCGTGGTCGGACAAGCATCCGGCGTACGAGATCCTCAATGGCCCGTCCGGCAACGGCATCGACGACATGTTCGCCCCGGAGATCAACAGCACGGCGGACGCGGCCGGGGACGACTGGACCGGCGTCAACTCCCTGACGCAGCAGTACGACCACTACAAGGTCGAGGCGGTGCTCAACGAGATCAAGGGATTCGACCACTCGGGCCGGCATCGCGTCGGCATGCCAGGCATCTTCGGGATGAACTTCCAGACCGTGTCGACGGCGCAGAAGCTGCCCACCTCGGCGGTCAGCCGGGCGGCTACAACGCCGCCGGCACCCAGCCCGGACCGGTGCTGCGTGGCGCGCTGAACTTCGTCGACCGGGAGCTCGGCTCCATGGTGACGACCCTGAAGAAGACCGGCCACTACCGGGACACCACGATCATCCTGTCGGCGAAGCACGGCCAGTCACCGATGGACAGCCGCTCCCTCAAGCGGATCGATGACGGCGCCATCCTCGACGCGCTCAACGCCGCGTGGAAGAAGCAGCACCCCGACGCGGTGCAGCCGTTGGTCGCGGCGTCGCTCGACGACGACGGCATGCTGCTGTGGTTCAGCAACGGCGACCGGACTCCTGTTGCCGATGCCTTCGCGGCCCGCTTCCTGCGCGGGTACGACGGCACTGGCACCGGAGCCGACGGACAGGCGAAGGCGACCGATATCGCCACCAAGCCGGTGGCCTACACCGCCGCCGGGCTGCGGACCATCCATGCCGGCGCCGGTGCGGCGCACTTCATCGGCACGACAGTCTCGGATCCGCGGGTGCCGGACCTGATCGGAATCGTCCAGCACGGCGTCGTCTACACCGGCGGTACGGCGAAGATCGCTGAGCACGGCGGGAACGCCGTCCAGGACCGGCACGTGCCGCTGGTCGTGTCCGGCCCGGGCATTCGCCACGCGGTGTACGGCGGCCGCGTGGAGGTTACCCGGATCGCGCCCACGATCCTGTCCCTGCTCGGCCTCGACCCGGCCGCGCTGCAGGCGGTGCGGATCGAGCACACGCGGGCTCTTCCGGTCGTGAGGTAGGTCTTGGTCAGGGCGTGACGATCGCGAAGTCGGGGTTGGGATTGTCGGTCATGGCGATGAGTCGCTGCAGGACGGCGGGGTCGCCGGTCATGTCGAGCCCGGTCGGTTTTCCGGTGGCCAGCAGCTGAAGGAGTTGCGGCTTGGTCAGGGTCGCTCGGCCTGGGTGGCGACCAGACCGACCATCGGCTCAACCAGGTCGGGTGGGGTGAACGCCTTGCCATGGTCAGCTGAAGCTGCTTCGACCCGCGCGGGGCAACCAGAGACATGGCCAGTCCGCGTGTGGACGCCGGGGTGGTCGGCGTGACCGGGCGGGCGACTTTAGGTTCACGCAGAGGAGGTCCCGGAGTGGCCTTTGGGAGCACCTCGACGGAGGGCACAAGGTGGGTTGTCCTGCCCAGGATGCCCGGTGGTGGGCGACGGCTACAGGGCCTTTCGGGTGTGACTCGTGTGGCGCCGGTTAGGGCAGGTCGCGGATGAAGTAGAGGTTGCCGTCGACCGTCTCGGCCCGCTGGCCGCGGTTTTCGACCACGACCAGCATGCCGGGGCCGAAGACCGGCACGGCGACGGCGATCGTGTTGAAGCTGCCGAAGGTCCCCTGCCGCGTCTGCGCGTAGGCGTTGTTAGTGGTGGGGCCGAAGTGCACGCTCCAGTGCACATCAGGGTCGTTGCTCGGGATCCCGAACATCAGATGCACCGACCGGGCGCCGTTGACGTCGAAGACCGCGCTCTCGACCACGCCGCCGGCCGGCAGCGGAGTCGCGTTGCCGATCAGCACGCCGTAGAAAATCTCGGGCATGGCATCCTCCGCCCCGGAAATGACCTGTCGGCGATTGTGGCACGACGTCGGGCCCTCGCATCGGCGTTGCGACAAACATCGCTGGATGATTAGTACGCGTCGACTTTGCAGTGCAGTTCCGGCGGTTCTCCGACCGACTGCGGAACGGGTGTACGCGAGTAGGGTTGGTGGTGCCGGTTGTGGCGGATCACACCTTACGACCGACCCGAGGCCCCGGTGACCCAGGCGGTTCCTGAACCACCACCGGGGCTGGCGGTCTGCACCATTGACGGGCAACAGTCGCTAATCTGTCGGTCGACCCACTCTTTTCGGTTCAGGTTGCGAGGCCGCCATAGCAGTCACCTTCAGTGCCGTGTCGTCGGCGTCCGACGACGACGTCGCGGCGCTGACCGCACTCACCGCGTCGCCCGAACGCTGGGCCGCCATGATCGGCCATGGGCTGCGCGAGGGTGCGATCCGGTCGGAGTGGCTGTGGCGGGCGTACGACGGCGACAAGCTGGTCGCGGCGGTGGCCTGGTGGTCGAACGACGAGGGCCGGCCCGAGATGGTCGACCTGCTCGGCAGCGCCGACGCCGCGACCGGCGCCGAACTCCTCACGCGCAGCCGCGACGCGCTCGGCGTGACCTCCGGACTGTCCTGCGTGCAGGTCAATGAGGACGTCGCGACGCTCGGCGCAGCGCTACCGGTCGTAGCGGAAGCGCTCACCCGCTCCGGCTTCGTCCCGGAGGTCGAACGCGTGCGCGTCGAGTGGAAGCCGACGTCACCCGTTCCTGCGCTGCCGTCCCGGCTCGCAGATGCGGCCCGCCCGGGGGTTGCCCGAAGCCGACCTGGTCGAACTCTTCGCCGCCGTCAGCGACGGATCCCTCGACCACGGCATGATCGGCGACCGCGAGCAGCGCGGCCGGACCGGCGAGGCGGAGCATCGGCTGCAGGCTGCGCTCCGGTACGCCGGCGAGCCGGACTGGTTCACCGTCGCGGTCCATCCCGACGGCGGCCTGGTCGGTTACGTCGTCCCGGCCTTGGTCGACGGCGACCGGCCGGTCATCGCGGAAATCGGGGTGGCGGCGGCGTACCGCGGACACGGCTACAGCGACGACCTGCTCGCCCACGGCACCCGGGTGCTGGCCGACGCGGACGCCCCGCAGATCCGCGCGGACACGGACCTCGCCAACACGCCCATGCGGGCGGCGTTCCGCCGGGCGGGTTACGTCGAATTCGCCCGCCGTTTCGACTACTCGTGGCGGCCAGGCTAAGCCGAGCCAGATGCAGATCCCGCGCCCCACCAGGAGGCGTTCCAGGTCAGCTCGGCCAGGGCTTTCTGTCCGCTGAGGTCGGGGTGGAAGAAGTCGAGCTTGCTGATCTGATCGGCGGCGAAGGCGTAGTGGTAGGTCGCGTAGCCGTCCCAGCGGCACTGCGGAATACTGATCGCAGGCGTTGGACAGGATCTCGTTGAACGCCGCCTCCCGCGCCACCACCTCTTGTCGTTGCGCTTCGGTGTTGGACGAGCCGAGCATCGACTGGCAGATGCCGGCGGCCGACCAGACCGCCCGCGCCAGGAAGTTGCCGTGCAGCACCGACCGCAGTTGGTAGAGGTCAGGGATGCTGCTCACGAAGATGTGCGCATCGGGCAGGGATTGGTGCAGCGCCGCGAGCGCGGAGTTCACCTGGGTGGAGAACGTATCCGTCGATGTCATGGTCGCCGCGGACGACGTACACAGGTCGTTGGCGCCGATCAGCAGCGTCACGTAGTCAGGCCTCTGCGCCACCGCCGCGCTGACCTCAGCCGCTAGGTCGCTGGCCTTCGCACCGCTCACCGCGTCGTTGTAGGCATGGCCGGAGATGGCGGGATTTACTGCCTCGATGCGCTCGTACTGGCTGTGGATACCGTCGATCGGATTGTCGCCGGTCGCCCACGACTCGTGCGGGTGGTCGCCGTACCAGCAGCACACGTCGGCAGCGCGGGTGATCGAGTCGCCGAGGGACGCCATGCTGCTGGGCAGCGGTGTCTGCGCGCCGGCCGGGGAGGCGACCAGCAGCGAGAAGACCACGACCAGCGGACAGCACCAGGGCGGCACGCACGAGCTTCACCATCTGGACCCCTCACTACAGCTTCCGATGCGGCGGACCGCCCGTGCTTGAGGCCTCTCAACTACTTTGAGGAATGTAACCCGCAGATGTGATAGCGGAGAAGGTCCTGACCGGAACCTGTGGACAACCCGTGCGACCTCACCTGCACCCGGATTCTCACCCGATAGGGGTGAGGTGTTCGGGCTGGCTGAAGACCTAACGTCAGACCGCGGCCAAGCGACAGGCCGTCGACTGCCGACCGGCGGGTGGGTCGCGGGGGGTGCACCCGTCGGCCGGTGGCCGGCCGAGGGCGGCGTAGGCGAAGCCGCCGGTTCGACACTCCACGTGCCCCGACGCCGATCCAGTTCGGGATTGGCTCGCGGCAGGACAGCCTTTCAGGCCAAGCTGTGAGGCAACCACGTCCGGCCGCGCAGGGGGAGAGATGGCACAGTCTGGGGCGCTCGACGTCGCCCGGGCGGCCTTCGCCCGCGGCGAGTGGTCGGCCGCCCGCGACACCTTCCTCGAGGCGGACCAGGACAGCCCCGCTCGACGTCGACGACCTCGATCGTTACGCCGTCGCGGCCTACCTGATCGGCGACGAGGAGCAGAGCATCGGCCTGCGGGCCCGGGTGTTCCAGCTGTCGGAGGAGCGCGGCGACTACCCGCGGGCGGTCCGCGCGGCGTTCTGGGCCGGATTCCAGCTGCAGATCGCCGGCGAGATGGCGCAGGCCGGCGGGTGGCAGGCCCGCGGGCAACGCCTCCTGGACGCCGAGCCCACCGACTGCGTCGAACGCGGGCTGATGCTCCTCCCGCAGGCCGTGCAGAACCTCTTCGGTTCCAAGCCGACGGAGGCCTACGCGCTCTTCGCCGAGGCCGGCGGCCTGGGCGAGCGGTTCCACGACCCGGATCTGACCGCGCTGTCCTACCTCGGCCAGGGCCGGGCGCTGATCACGCTCGGCAGCGCTGCCCAAGGCGTCGCGCTCTTCGACGAGGTCATGGTCGCGATCACCTCCGGCGGCGTCTCCCCGGTGGTCGCCGGGCTCATCTACTGCGCGGTGATCAGCGCCTGCCAGGAAATGTTCGACCTCAGCCGCGCGAAGCAGTGGACGGCCGCGCTCACGCGCTGGTGCGAGGCGCAGCCCGACCTCGTGCCCTACCGCGGCCAGTGCCTGGTGCACCGTTCGCAGATCATGCAGCTGCGCGGCGCGTGGCAGGACGCCATGCTCGAGGCCGACCGTGCCGTCGCGTGGCTCGGCGAGCCGCCGCACCAGTCGGCGACCGGCATGGCGCACTACCAGAAGGGCGAGTTGCATCGGCTGCGCGGTGAGGTGTCGGCCGCCGAAGATTGCTACCGGGAAGCCAACCGCTTCGGGCACGAGCCGCAGCCCGGCCTCGCGCTGTTACGGCTGGCGCAGGGCAAGGTGTCGGTGGCCGAGGCGACCATCTGCCGCGCCGTCGACGAGGCCGGCGATCCGGTGCGGCTGGCCGCGTTGCTGCCGGCCCATGTCGAGATCGCCCTGGCCGCAGACGACATTCCGGCGGCTCGGGCGGCCGCGGACCGGCTCGCCGAGGTGGCCGCCGATCTCGCCGCACCCTTGCCGCAAGCCCTCGCCTGCGTCGCGGACGGTGCGGTCTTGCTCGCGGCGGGTGAGCCGCAGACCGCGCTGAAGGCGCTCCGCCCGGCGTGGGCGGCCTGGCAGGAGATGGAGGCGCCGTACGAAGCCGCCCGCACCCGCGAGCTGATCGGGCGCGCCTGCCGCGAACTCGGTGACACCGACACCGCCGACATGGAGCTGGACGCGGCCGCAGCGGTGTATCGGCAGTTGGGCGCAACCCAGGATCTCGCCCGCATCGCGCCGGCAAAGCCGACGGGCGGCATCCACGGGCTGACCGCCCGCGAAGTCGAGGTGCTGCGGGAGATCGCGGCCGGCAAGACCAACCGGGCCATCGCCGCCGACCTGGTGCTGAGCGAGAAGACCGTCGCCCGCCACATCAGCAACATCTTCGCAAAGCTCAGCATCACCAGCCGATCGGCGGCAACCGCGTTCGCCTACGAGCACGACCTGGTCTAGGCGTCGCGTCGGCGTACACAGAATTACCCATTCGACGCGGCCACCGAGTTGGGCACTTCAGCCGAAGCGCCTACGCCGCCGGCTCCCTAACGTCAGTCTTAACAATTCACCGACGCCAACGGGGAGTCCGCAATGCATACCGACGACACGACCACCGAGTGGCACGACACCGTGGTCATCGGGGCCGGCCAGACCGGCCTGGCCGTGGGTTACGAGCTCGGCAAGCGCCACCAGGACTACGTGATCCTCGACGAGCACGAGCGGGTCGGCGACGTCTGGCGCGAGCGCTACGACTCGCTGCGGCTCTACACGCCGGCGAAGTACGACGGATTGCCCGGGATGGCGTTCCCCGCCGATCCCTACCACTTCCCGAGCGGTGCCGAGATGGCCGACTACCTCGAGGCTTACGCCGCGCGGTTCGAGCTGCCGATCATCGGCGGCGTCCGGGTGGACGGCGTCCACGCCGACGGCGACGACTATCTGGTCACGGCCGGCGATCGTCGTTTCCGCACCGCGAACGTCGTGGTCGCCGCGGGCGGGAAACACGCGCCCTTCACGCCGAAATTCGCCGACGAGCTCGACCCGGGGATCCGGCAGCTGCACTCCGACGACTACCGCAACCCCGACCAGCTGCTGCCCGGTGACGTGCTCGTCGTCGGCGCCAGCCACTCGGGTTCGGACCTCGCGCTGGAGCTCGCCGCCGAGCACCACACCGTGCTGGCCGGTCCGAAGCGGGGCGAGATCCCATTCGACATCGAAGGTCGGCCGGCGCGGGTCATCCTGCGCGGGCTGTGGTTCGCCGCAAACCACGTCCTCACCTTGCGTACGCCGATGGGCCGCAAGATGCAGAAGCAGGTGCGCAGCCAGGGCGCCCCGCTGCTGCGGGTGAAGTCGGACGACCTCGCCGCGGCGGGAGTCGACTGGGTGCCCGAGCACGTCGCCGGCACGCAAGACGGCCTGCCCGTCCTGAAGAGCGGCCGGGTCCTCGACGTACGCAACGTCATCTGGTGCACCGGCTTCCACCACGACCTCAGCTGGCTGCACCTGCCGATCCTCGACGAGGACGGCTGGCCGATGCAGCGCAACGGGATCGTGGAGAGCCGGCCCGGGATCTACTTCAACGGCCTGGTCTTCCAGTCGGCGTTCGCGTCGATGCTGGTCGGGGGAGCGGGCCGCGACGCCAAGGGGATCGCGCAGCACATCACCGCCCGCGGCAAGTCCCGTCCGGCTGCCCGGCCGGCGCAACCTACCGCCGAACCGGCGTCCCGCCAGTAACATCGGGGCGCATGGCAGACCAGAAGTTCGCCTCCATCGACGACTACATCGGCACGTTCCCGGCCGAGGTCCGGACCGTTCTCGAGCAGGTGCGCGAGACGGTCCGGACCGCCGTACCCGAGGCCGTCGAGACGATCAGCTACGACATCCCGACCTTCACGCTCGACGGCCGCGCGCTGCTGCACTTCGCCGGCTGGAAGCACCACCTCAGCGTCTATCCGGCGCCGACCGGTGATGACGAGGTCGCACAACGGCTCGAGCCCTACCGATCCGGCAAAGGAACCCTGAAGTTCCCGCTGTCCCAGCCGATCCCGTACGACCTGATCGGCCGACTGGCGACCCGCTACAGCGAGCGGCGAACGGGCTCGGGCTGAGGGAAGGCGTTGCCGTCGGCGGCGCGGCGCGATTGACTCGACCCGTGCCCTCGTCACGGTCACGCGCCAAAGCCGAGGAACCGCTCGCGCCGTACCGCCGCAAGCGGGACTTCACCCGTACCCCGGAGCCGTCGGGGGAGACGTCCACGAAGACCCGCACGACGTCGCCGGCCCCGCGGTTCGTGGTGCAGCGGCACCGGGCCAGCCGGCTGCACTACGACTTCCGGCTGGAGGTCGACGGGGTGCTGGCCAGCTGGGCGGTGCCGAAGGGGCCGACGCTCGATCCGGGCGTACGCCGGGCCGCGTTCCACGTCGAGGACCACCCGATCGAATACATCGACTTCGAGGGGGTCATCCCGGCCGGCGGCTACGGCGGGGGAGACGTCATCGTCTGGGACGCCGGGACGTGGGAGCCGCACGAGAGCGACAACCCCGGAAAGAGCATCGCCAAGGGCGAGCTGCACATCGACATGCACGGGGAGAAGCTGCGCGGCCGCTTCGTGCTGGTGCGCACCCGGACCGACAAGTCCGGCAAGGAGGAGTGGCTGCTCCTGCACAAGCACGACGACGACGGGGTGAAGGGCTGGAACGCCGAGGACCACCCGCAGTCGGTGCTCACCGGCCGCACCAACGACGAGGTCAAGGCCGACCCGGACCGGTTGTGGCGCTCGGATCTGCCGGCGGCGCGCGCTTCCCAGCCGCTGAAGCCGGACCAAGCCGACGGCCCGACCGACGACGAGCTGGCCGAGCTCGACGGCTTCGGCCAGTCCGGGCACTGGACGGTCTTCGGCCGCGAGCTGCGGGTGACCAACCTCGACAAGGAGCTGTTCCCGGCACGCAAGGGTGAGGACGCCGTCACCAAACGTGACTTCCTGCGCTACTCAGCCCAGATCGCGCCGGTCGTGCTGCCCTACCTGAGCGGGCGGGCGCTCAACATGCACCGCTTCCCCGGCGGCGCGCAGACGAAAGGCTTCTGGCAGAAGGAACTCCCGAAGCACGCCCCGGACTGGCTGCCGCGGTGGGACAACCCGGAGGCGGAGCGAGGGGAGAGCCGCACCTATCTGGTCGTCGACGAGCCGGCGGCCCTGGTGTGGGCCGCCAACTTCGGCGCGCTGGAGTGGCACGCCTGGACCTCGCGCACCGACGAGCCCCGCAAGCCGACGTACGCGCTGTTCGACCTCGACCCCGGCACCGACACCAGCTGGGAGGACCTGCTGGCGCTGGCCCGGCTGCACCGCACGGCCTTCGAGCATCTGGGGATCGTCGCGCGGCCGAAAGTCACTGGCCGCAGGGGGATCCAGATCTGGGTGCCCATCGAGCCCGGCCCCAGCTTCAAAGACGTGCGCGCGTGGGTGGAGCAGCTGTCCAAGTCGGTCGGGGCGGTGGTCCCCGAGCTGATCAGCTGGAAATGGGACGTGAAGGAACGCGGCGGCCTGGCCCGGCTCGACTACACCCAGAACGCGATCAACAAGACCCTCGTCGCGCCGTACAGCCCCCGGGCGGCGCCCGGCGCCCCGGTGTCGGCACCGATCACGTGGGCGGAGCTTGACGACGCCGGTTTGGCCCCGGATGGCCTGACGATTCGGACGATGATCGACCGGATCGCGGAGAAGGGTGACCTCTTCGCCGACGTACGCACGACAGCCCAGAAGCTGCCGACTCTGAGTTAGATCGCGGGCCCGGACCGTTACCGGACCCCCTCGAACTGCGCGTTCGACCGGCCCGCCCTAACATTCCCCCTTGATCTGAGGAGGTCGCCTGAAATGTCTGCCGCCACTGAGACTCCCGCGCCGGGCCGGCGCAGCACATCCCTCAAACGCGAAATCGGCCTCATCGGTCTGCTGTGGGCCTCGATGGGCTCCATCATCGGGTCGGGCTGGCTCTTCGGCGCCCAGAAGGCGCTGATCGCCGCGGGCCCGGCCGCGATCATCTCGTGGGGGATCGGCGGGGTCGCGATCCTGATCCTCGCTCTGGTCCACGCCGAGCTCGGCGGCATGTACCCGGTCTCGGGCGGCACCGCGCGCTTCCCGCACTATGCCTTCGGCGGAGTCGCCGGGGCGTCGTTCGGCTGGTTCTCGTGGCTGCAGGCGGCGACGGTCGCCCCCATCGAGGTCTCGGCCATGATCACCTACGGCCAGCACTACTCCTTCGCCAACGGCTGGCTCGATCCGAAGACCAAGGTCCTCACCGGCAGCGGCATCATCGTCGCGATCTTCCTGATGGCGCTGCTGACCAGCATCAACTTCCTCGGGATCCGGCGCCTCGCGGCCGCCAACAGCGCGGCGACGTGGTGGAAGGTCGCGATTCCGCTGCTGACGATCTTCGTGCTCGCCATCGCCAACTTCCACGCCTCCAACTTCGGCGCGGCGAACGGCTTCAACGCGTACGGCGCGCACGGCATCCTCGCCGCCGTCTCCACCAGCGGCATCATCTTCTCCTACCTGGGCTTCGAGCAGGCCGACCAGCTGGCGGGGGAGAGCAAGAACCCGCGGCGCGACCTCCCGATCGCCATCATCGGCTCGATCGTGCTCGGCATGATCATCTACATCGCGCTGCAGGTCGCGTTCCTCGCCGCCCTGCCGAAGAGCGCGATCGGCAAGACCTGGTCCGACGCCAGCAGCAACGGCCTCTACACGGTGTTCACCGGGCCGTTCGCGCAGATCGCGACGCTGGTCGGGCTCGGGCTGGCTGGCCGCGATCCTCTACGCCGACGCCATCATCTCGCCGGCCGGCACCGGCCTGATCTACACCACCGGCAGCTCGCGGGTCTCCTACGGCCTGAGCCGCAACGGTTACGTGCCGACCATGTTCGAGTGGACCAACAAGCGCGCCGTGCCGTGGGTCGGCCTGATCGCCGCCTTCGTCACCGGCTGCATCTGCTTCCTGCCGTTCCCGAGCTGGCAGTCGCTGGTCGGCCTGATCACCAGCGCAAGCGTCCTGATGTACGCCGGGGCACCGCTGTCGCTCGGGGTGTTCCGACGCCGGTTGCCGGACGCCCGGCGGCCCTACCGGCTGCCGGCGGCGAGCGTGATGTCGCCACTGGCGTTCATCGTGGCCAACCTGATCATCCTGTGGTCGGGCTGGGACACCGACTGGAAGCTCGGCGTCGCGATCCTGATCGGCTACGTCATCCTCATCGTCAGCCGCGTCTTCCACCTCAACGACCACCCGACGGTGCTGAACTGGAAGTCGGCGCAGTGGCTGCTGCCCTACCTCGTCGGCATGGGCGTGATCGTGTGGGTGAGCACGTTCGGGCCCAAGGCCTGGCTGCCGCTGTGGTGGGACATCGCCGTGGTCGCCGCGTTCAGCCTGATCATCTACTACTGGGCGATGGCGGTCGGGCTGCCCCGCGAGGAGATCGAGGCGATGGTCGAGGAGGTCGTCATCCCCGAGGAGGAAGGCCTCGGCGCGCCGGTGGGATAGCTCGCTCCTCCCCTCGCATGATCACTCCCCTCTCATGATCAAGAGGGGATCCGTACGGCGTTTCGTACCTGGATCCCCTCTTGATCATGGGCATGGCAGCGTCGGGTGATTGTCTGAAACCCCCTTCGCGTGACGTCGCTGGAGAACACACTGGTCGCGCGGTTTCAGCGACCACGTACGGCGTCGTTGCGAGTCGAGGTGATGGGCGGTGGACGCCGACTTCCTCCTCACCCGCGGGCCGGACCTGGTCGTGCTCGGGGTTCGCCTGCACGAGTTCACCCCGGGGCCGGCGGGGTCGGGGGCCGGCCAGCCGGTCATGGTCGCCGCCTCGGACGCCGCCCGGATCGTGCTGGTCTTCCCGCCTCAGCACGTCGTCGAGCAGACGTTTTCCGGCGTGCCGGCCGCCGACGCGGTCGCGCAGGGCCTGCTCGCCGGCTCGACCCGGGTCGCCTACGCCGTAGCCGCCGGGACTGCGGTCCGGCTTGACGCCGCGGGAGTTCTCGCCGCCTGCGTCCACGTCGCACCCGACCCGCGCCAACCCGGTTCGGCGGCGCCGGTAACCGGGCCGCCGGGTCCCCTCGAGACCGCGATCGAGCTGCCGTCCCGGGTGGTGTCGACGCCGTCCGCGACGTCGCAACCGTCCTCGACGCAGTCGACCGTCGAATCCCAGCACCCCTCCGATGCCGTGTTCGGACCCGGCGGGGCGATCGGCGCGTGGTTGACCCGGCTACGACCGTCCGGCGCGACCGCGATGTCAGGTCCCGACGCGGACTCGCTGTCGCTGCACCTCATCGACCCTGGCCTCCTCGCCCGGCCCGACCCGATCCTGCCGATCGCTCTCGACCAGGACGCGCGCACCACGATCGCCGCGGCCGCGGAAACCCGTAGCCCGCAGGCGACCCGGCTCCAGCTGTCGTCGCTCGGCGGGTCGCTCACCGCTCTGGGTGACTGGGACGGCTTCCGGTGGTCGCACCGCACGGCGGTCGGCCGGGACCAGGAGGTGGTCGTCCAGGAACGGGGTGTCCTGTATCCGTTCGGGTTGCGTGCGGTGTTGACCGAGATCAGCGTCCGCGATCCGTCGGGCAGCGTGGATGCCGGCTCGTTGCAGACGCCGGGTACGACGGCCCCGCCCCCGGTGGCCCCGGTGCCTCCCGGTGGCACGCTCGGGCTCCGCAAGCTCACCACCTTGCAGCTCGTCGACACGATCCGGTCGGCGCCGGGGGACGGCGTGATGAGCCGCACCTTTCCCTTCCACGCCGTCGAGGTGACGAGCTCCCGGTTCACCGGTCTCGGCAGCCTGGAAGTCGGTCGGCCGTTCACCAGACCGACCCCCGCGCTCAACGGCCTTCTCGAGCAGCTGGCCGCCGATCAGGCCAGCTCCCTGCAGGACGAGGCGATCTGGCGGCCCGCCGCGGACGGGCTCACCCGCACCTTCGACGACCTCGTCAACGCCGGGTTCGCGCCCGCGCTCACGGTCGCGGCCGACGGCGCATCGCTGACGCCGGACGGGTCGACGCTCACCCAGATCAACGCCGACATCGCCGAGCTCGAGAAGCTCGACGCCGCCAACGCGACCGCCGTCGACGCGCTCACGCAGGCGCAAGCGGCGCTGGACCACCTCCTGTCGACCACCACGACGAGCCGGGACGGGTCGGTCGACCCGGGCATCGCCGCGGCCCAGCAGGCGGTGAACGACGCAGCACTCGAGGTCGCCGCACACCCGTTCGGCTCGGTCGAGGCGGACAACCTCCGGCGACTCATCGCCCTCGCGGGGGTGATCCAGCCGCAGATCGATGCCGCCCGGCAGCAGTGCCAGGTGGCGATGGCGGACCCGCGAACCGTCGAGGACGTCGCCCGCGACAGCAATGCGCCGGACCAGGCCGCTGCCGCGTCGGCCTGGATCGACCTGCAACCCACGATCGCGGCCGACCAGCGGGCCGTTGACCTGGAAGCGGCGCAGAGCACGCCGTTCCACATCTACGGATGGCCGACGACGGCGGACGGCGCGCGGCTCCGCTTCCCGGTGCGCCTGCACCGCGACGACCAGGTGATCGACGTGACGATCCCGATGATCTTCGTCAAGGACTTCGTCCTGGACGCGGACGGGGACACGCCCGCCTACGCGTCACTCGACGACCCCGGCCTCGCCGACGCGCTGGACGAGGCGTGGCGCGGCAGCGACGCGGTGGCACCCGCACGCGGTCGGCCGGTCACCGAGGCGGCGCTCCCACCTCCGGCCGGTGTCGTGACCGTGCCGGGTGTGCTGCTCGACGTGGTCGGCGCAGCCGCACCGGCTGCCGCGGACGTGCACGTCGTCCAGGCGCTGCACATCCTCGGCCCGGCCGGTCCGGCGACCTCAGGCAGGAGCGTCGCGCCGGCGGACCTCTTCACCCCGAGCCTGGGGCGCGCGGCAGCCAACGGGGCGGCCGCCGTCTGGGCGATGAGCGTCGACCTGCCCGCCGTACGAACGCTGACGGGAGCCGGTGCCGACGCACTCGGCGCGGCCGGCGTCCAGGTCAGCTTCGCCCAAGACTTCCTGACCAACGGCCCGTCGGCCACGCTCCTCTTCGACACCGTCTCCGGTCTCGCCGTCGACTTCACCAAGCGGGCCGACCGGTCCGGCGGCCTGACCGCGTTGCAGGTGGAGGCGACCGGGATCGCCCGCGCGCTCGGTCCGGTGCAGGTCGACAGGACTCACCGGCGACGCGGCCTCCGTCATCGGGGAGGCGGCGACCCTGTTCGGTCTGCCGCTGAAGAATCTGCTCCAGACGGTGCCCGGTCCACCGGCGATCGTCTCGACCCTCGTCGACGGCGCTCAGCCCGTGGTCGAGATGACCTGGTCGAACGTCGTTCCGAAGGACTTCCTCTTCTTCAAGGCCCACCGCGGTACGGACACCGGCCGGCCGAGCCGGCTCGACCTGACCGTGCGCAGCGTGCTCGACGACGTCAGCACCACCTGCACGCTCACCGACTTCAGCCTGCTGTTCCCACCCGAGGGAACGCCGCTGATCAGGCTGGACTTCTCCTCCGTGATCTTCGCGCAGCAGACGAGCCACGAGATGGTCCAGGCCCCGACCATGAAGATCAGCGGCTTCGACGTCACGCTCCTGGGGCCGCTCGAGCTGCTGCAGGAACTGCAGAAATACGCCAGTCTCGTCGGCAGCGTTCCCGCCGTCCGCGCGACGCCGAGCGGGGTGACCGCGACCTTCGTGCTGCCGGTGCCCGACCTCGCCTGCGGTGCCTTCAGCCTCAGCAACATCGTCTTCCGCAGCGTCGTCGACGTACCGTTCGACGGCGACCCGGTGTCGGTGAGCGTCGGTTTCGCCAGCCGGGACAACCCGTTCGGGGTCAGCGTCCTGACCTTCGGCGGCACCGGTTACGTCGACATCCGGATCGACGCGAACGGACCGCGGGTCGAAGCCTCGATGGACTTCGGTGCCCGCATGGCGGTCAACTTCCTGGTCGCCAAGGGCGAGGTGCACGCGCTCGGCGGTGTCCGCTACCTGCAGCAGGGGACGACGGTCACGCTCACCGGCTTCGTCCGCATCGGTGGGAGCGTCGAGATCCTCGGGCTCATCTCGGTCTCGATCGAGCTGGTCATCGAGCTCGGCTACGACACCGACACCAAGACGCTCGCGGGCCGGGCCACGCTCGTCCTCGAGATCGATCTGACCCTGTGGTCGGACTCCGTCGAGATCGACAGCGGGCTCTGGGTGCTGGCCGGCGGCGGCTCGTCGGCGCAGGAGAGCCTGCCGGCCGGCGGGCAGACCATGTCCGACGACGAGATCTTCGCACTGATCGACGCGCCGCCGACCGAGGCGGACAAGGCGAGCTGGCGGGCGTATCGGAGCCGGTACGTGCGCGGAGGTGTCGCATGAGTGAGCTGTTGCTCGTCGCCGTACCCGGTGTGCGGATCGACGCGCAGGGCGCGCTGCTGCACGTGGTCCTGGTGCCGCGGCTGTCCGGCCAGGGGACGACGCTGCAGTCCTACGGCCTGACCGACTGGCCGGGCCTGGTGCGCAACGCCGTCTTCACGGTGCAGCTGCGCCGCGCGGACGGGTCCGACGCGGAACCGTTCGACCTGACCTGCCACAGCGACGGGAGCCCCACCGTCTGGGCGACCTTCTTCAAGCCGCAGTTCCCCGTCCGCCCGTTCGCCGGGCAGCGGACCTACGCCGACCCGGTCGTCGACAAGACGACCCAGCACGCCGCGCGGATCGGCGGGGTGTATCGCGAGGCGGTGCTCAACCGGGGCGACCCGGGCGTGGTCCGCACGCAGCTGGGGAAGCTCACGCTCGACACCGCCACGACCGCGCCGATCGACCCGTTGGCTCCCGTCCCGGCGTTCGACCCACCCGACTTCCACCGCGCCCTCGCCCTGCTCCGCGAGTATCCGCGCGTCCTGCGTGCCCTCGGAATGATCGTCGACGTGGTGATCCCGACCGCCCGGCTGGACGACGCCGGCGACCTCGGCGAGGTCGGTGTCGGCTGGGCCGGAGCCCCCTTCGAGGTGGGGACGGCGCACGGGCGCGCGACGGCGTACGAGCGGGTCGAGGGCCGGTTCCTCGCCCGGTCGACGCGGACGATCACCGCAGGACTCGTCGATCTCGGCAGCACCACGCCGGTGACCACCACCGACCCGTCGACCTTCGTGTCGACGACGCACCAGGTCCCCGACTGGGTGGTCACGACGCTCGATGTCGACGGCGCCGTCGCGCGGGTCGGTGACGCGAAAAAGGCGCTCGCCGCGGATGCCGGGCAGCCGGCGACCCTCCCGGCGCTGCGTACGGCGGGACTCACGCTGATGCGCCGCGGACGCGAAGCTGAGCTTTCCCGGCGCGCGGCCGGAGGACGCGCCGCCGCCGGCCCGGCGCACGCCGCCGAGGACAAGGCGCTCACCGCCGACGACCTGGTCCTGGGCTACCGCATCGACGTCAAGATCCCCGGTCACGAGTGGCACTCGCTCACCCGCCGCAAGGCGAGGTACACGGTCGAGCCGCTGCCCCTCGGCAGTTCACTGGCCGTGGTCATCGGTGGCGACAGTGTCGTCGAGGAGGGACACGTCAAGCCGGCGGCCGTCGTCAAGGGGACCGACGGCACACCGCGCACCGACGAGACGGTCGCGCGGTGGTCCGGCTCCAACCTCGCCATCCCGTCGCGTCCGCCGACGCTGCTCCCGTCGACACCTGACCCGGGCCCGGATCCCGCCACCCCGGTCGATCCGATTCCCTACGGCTTCACGTGGAAATTCGAGGAGGACCCGACCGCGCCGGCCGACCTGCCGCTGCTCTTCGGTACGACGTACCAGATGCGGGCCCGGGTGGTGGACATCGCGGGCGCCGGGCTGGAGATCGACGACGCACCGCCGGACCGGGCACAGAGCGCGCCGCAGACGTTCGCCCGTCAGGAGCCGGTGCCGCCTCCGGTGATCCCGCCGCCGGCCGGGCTGATCACGCCGGTGGACGGGGTGCCGACGGTCGACCACGCGTTCTTCGGTCCCGGCGGCAGCCTCGACGTGCTCGTCGTCCGCAGCGACCCCATGGGCGACGACCCGCACGCCGACGTCAGCTCCATGTATCCCACCAACCAGAGCCGGATGCTGCTGCCGCCGGCCGTGTCGTTCGCCCTCGCCGAGGGCCACGGCGTCCTGAACGGCGACGGTGACACGGCGATTCGGCACGCGCGCCGCGCGATGGCGCCGCCGCGCGCCAGCGCCGAGGGCCGGGACGGTCGCCACTACAGCTGGCTGCCCGACCCGGTCATCGATGGCGTGTCGGTGACCGCGATCCCGCTCTCGGCCGACACCGAGCCGAGCGACGTCGCGATCGAGGCGTGGGGAGCCGACAGCTGGCCCGATCACGACCCCAAGACGCTGCTGCTGTCGACCGGAGCGGGCGGCGCGCCGATGCGCGTCGAGTGGCATCCGGCCGGCACCGTCGGCGTCACGATGCCGCCCGCCGGGCAGGCCGACGTCGAGCTGTCGTCCTCGCTGCGCGGCAACGTGCTGGGCATGTTCGCCGCCGGGCCGTGGATCCTCAGCGCGGACTCGGCGCTGCAGACGGACACGACGCTGGGCCGGCACCCGACCGTGACCCCGCCGCGCACGGTGCGCGTGGTGCATGCGGTCCGTCGCCCGCTGGCCGTTCCGCGGGCGGCGCTGCAGGCGATCCGGGCGGCGGGTGACACCGGCGCGGCGCTGAGCGACCCGGCCGCGCCACTGCTCGGAGTCGACCGGGACAGCACCGTGCAGGTCGACGTCGTGGCGTCGTGGGACGAGTGGGCCGACTCGGACCAGCCGACGCCGATGACCGAGGTGGTGCAGAGCGTGCCGGTCGGGCTGACCGACGCGGCGCTGCCCGTGATCCGGCACGAGTTCGGCGACACCAAGTACCGCCACATCAGGTACCAGTTGACGGCCCGCAGCAGGTTCCGCCAGTACTTCGCGGACACCGACCCGGACGGCGCGTTCGCGACCAAGCCCGCCGACTCACCGGTCGACGTCCTCAGCACCGCACGGCCGGTTCCGCCCGTCGTGGTCTCGATCGTCCCGGCGTTCCGCTGGACCGACGTGGGCCAGATCGACACGGGGCTGATCGACCCGTCGGACGGCATCATCGACGACGGCCACCCTCAGGACGGCCCCGGCTTCGAGACGCCGCCCCCGGCCGGGCCGACTGACGATCGGGACGGTTTCGAGACGCCAGCGCCCGAACTCCCGCGGGACGATGACGCGCCGTTCCTCCATCGGGAACGGTCCGGCGGCCGGGTGCGGGTGGAGCTCGGCCGGCCCTGGTTCACGACCGGGCAGGGCGAGCAGCTCGCGGTGGTCATTCCGTCCACCGCGGTCTACCGCGACCCGCTGTACGCGGCGCCGCCGCCGCAGCAGCCGTTCTTCGGTCCGAGTGCGCCGGGGATCCCGGTCGTGCAGGTCGACGACCCCAGCGGCACGGGTCAGGTGTCGGTCGCGCTCTTCGACGTCCGCTATGAGAACGGCCGTCCCTTCGCCGACGTGGTCCTCCCCGGCGCGGCGTCGACGTACAGCCCGATGGCGCGGCTCGTCCTCGCGCGCTACCAGGAGCACAGCCTGCCGGGACTGCAACTGTCGACCACGACGACGACCGAGGCGGTGCCTGTGCTCCCGTCCCGGACGCTCATCGTCGAACGACCGCCCGGCGGGGTGACGGTCACGCTGAGCGGCATCGGGCCGACCGACGTGCCCAACCGGGTCGAGGCCCGGCTCGAGGTCGCGCCGTCGGCGGGGTTCGGGGGCACGTTGAGCACACTGACCGACGGCGTGCCGGCGCAGGGATGGCAGCAGGTCTCCACCGGAGCCGGCGTGCTGGGGCGGCCGCTCGCCTCGATCGCCGTGCCGCCGGACGGTCGCAGCTACCGGCTCGTCGTCAGGGAGTTCGAGAACCTCGAGCGGCTCGACCCGCCGACGACCGGCGACGTGCTGGTCCAGGAGTTGGGACAGCGGGTGGTCTTCGCCGACATCGTCGCTCTTTGACGGTTTGGCGTCGGCGTACCGGTGGCGTCGGGCTCAGCCCGGCTTGGTGGTCTGCGCGGCGCGGGCCTGCTCGGCGGCCTCGGTCTCCTCGTCGGGCAGGTCGGCGCCGGCGGCCAGCAGCTCCGGCAGCAGCTCGCGCTCCAGCGTGAGGGCGCGGAAGACCAGCGAGACGGTGACGTCGTGGTCGGGTCGGTGCACGACCTCGATCTTGTCGCCGGCCTTGATCTCGCCGGGTCGGACGACGCGGAGGTAGGCGCCGGGCCGCGCCAGCTTGGTGAAGATCTTCAGCCAGCCGCGCTCGTCGACCCAGCCGCGGAAGGTCGAGCACGGGATCCGCGGTGAGGTGACCTGCAGCTCGACCGTGTCGCCGATCCGCCACCGCTCGCCGATACGTGCATTGGTGACGTCGAGACCGCGGGTGGTGAGGTTGTCGCCGAAGAAGCCGTTGGGCAGGTCGCGGTGCAGGCGGCCCTGCCAGTCGTCGAGGTCTTCCCGCGCGAACGCGTAGACGGCCTGCTCGCTGCCGCCGTGGTGCTTGGTGTCGCCGATGAAGTCGCCCACCAGGCCGCTGCCGAGTCCCGTGTGCTTCGGGCCGGGATCCCGCACCTGGACCGGCTCGGTCTGCGGCCGCTTGTCGATCCCGGTCGCGTCCACGGGCTTGTGCGGGTTGGGCATGGCCGCACCGATGTTGACCGACTCCAGAACAGGCATCCGACGA
>CAVZJT010000015.1:0-30000 GCA_963775655.1 uncultured Actinomycetota bacterium
AAGTCCGCTGCTCTGCCAATTGAGCTAACGGCCCGGTGAGACCGAAGCCTACCGGCGCGTCGGGTGAGCAGCAGTCGGCGGTCGGGTGGTCGGTCAGTGGTGCGGGCTTCGCGCGGTGGACAGGATCGCGGCCGTCGGGCGGGCGTCGCCGGCAGCTACTCCGTCCCACCGGGGTCGGCGGATCCGGCCCGTCCGGCCGGTGCGTCGCAGGTAACAGGTGGCGGCGACGGCCAGGACCGCCGGCCAGAGGAGATACCAGCCGGTCACCGCAAGCAGGACGAGCACCAGCAGGAACGCCACCACCGCGGTACGACGGCCGACGCTGCCCCGATCGAGCAGGCGTACGGCGGCCGCGGTAGCGACGGCGTAGACGGCGACGACGCAGGACGTGGTCGCGAGCAGCAGCGGGTGTACGTCGTCCCCGGTCATCGCGAGGAACCCGAGGCCGGCCAGCGAGAGACCGGCGATCACCGCCAGGCTGCGCCGCGGCACCTCGCCCGGCCCGCTGCCCCGCGTCAACCACCCCGGCAGCGCACCGTCCCGACCCAGGGCGGCGCCGAGCTTGGCGCCGCCGGCGACGTAGGCGTTCATCGTCCCGAGGGTGAGCACGATCGCGACGACGGCGGCCAGGACCTTCGCCGAGCCACCCAGGCCGCGGGCGAGCAGCAGTGCCAGGGGAGCATCGGAGTGCCCGGCGCTCGGGCCGAGTACGAGGATGCTCGCGGCCGCGACCGCGAGGTAGAGCACGCCGATCACGACCACGGCGATCGTGGTCGCCCGGCGCAGGTCCCGCCGGGGTTCGGCGAATTCGCCGGCCAGCGAGGTGACCGCCTCCCACCCGGTGAACGCCCAGACCAGCACCGCCATCGCCGGAACCAACGCCGCCCACCCGTGCGGCGCGAACGGCCGCAGGTTGGCCGCCCGCGCGTCCGGCAGCGACAGCGCCACGGCGGCGGTCAGCAGCAGGACCAGCACCCCGGCGAGCAGGAGTTGGAGCCGGCCCGACATGCGCAGGCCCACGGTGTTCGCGACGACCACGATCGCCACCAGGCCGGCCGCCGTCGCCAGCACCGTGGTCCGTCCGCCACCGAGCGCGGCCGCGACGTAGGAGCCGCCGAAGATGGCCGCGGCCGGCACTCCGCACGGCACGGCGAAGTAGAACCACCATCCGGTGATCGCAGCGGGCCGCGCGCCGAACGCCCGCCGTACATACGTCGACACCCCGCCGGCATCCGGGTAGCGGGCGCCGAGGGCGGCGAACGTCGCGGCCATCGGCACCGAGCAGACCACGAGCCCCACCCAGGCGAGCAGCGACGCGGGTCCCGCGGTCTGGGCGGCCAGTCCGGGCAGCGCGATGACCCCGGTCCCGAGCACCGCGCCGATGTAGAGCGCCGTCCCCTGCGCGGTCGAGAGCCCCCGCGTGGTCGAAAGCCCCTGCAGCGGTCGAGAGCCGGGCCGTCGTCATGCCCTCGACGATGCCGTCCGGCGGGGGCGCCGACGAGTGACAGGAATGACATTGATCGATAGATTGCTGCCATGCCCACGATCAACGGGGCGCACCGGATCGCGGTCCTCGTCACCGACGGGTTGTACGACTTCGAACTGGCCGTCCCGACCGAGGTCTTCGGGATCGACCGCTCCGACATCGTCGCGCCGTGGTACGACTTCCGGCTCTGCGCCACCGGCCCGCCCCGACCCCGCACCCACGCCGGCCTGATCGTCGACACCCCGTACGGCCTCGACGACCTCGTCGACGCCGACACGGTCGTCGTGCCGGCCTGCGACCGGGCGATAGGGATCGCCCCGTCGCCCGACGTCCTCGACGCACTCCGCGAGGCACACCGGCGCGGCGCCCGGATCGCGTCGATCTGCACCGGTGCCTACCTCCTCGCGGCGGCCGGACTGCTCGACGGACGGCCGGCGACCACCCATTGGATGAACGCCGTCGACTTCGCCCACCGCTATCCCGAGGTGCGCCTCGACCCGGACGTGCTCTACGTCGACGACGGCGACGTCCTGACCTCGGCGGGCACCTCGGCCGGGATCGATCTCTGCCTGCACATCGTCCGGCGCGACCTCGGCGCCGCGGTGGCCAACACCATCGCCCGCCGCATGGTGATCCCCGCCCACCGGGAGGGCGGGCAGTCGCAGTACGTCGAACTGCCGCTCCCGCCGCCGCGCGCCGACACCGGCCTCGCCCCACTGCTCGACTGGGCGGTCGCGCATCTCGACGAGCCGCTCACGGTCACCGACCTCGCCCGCCGGGTGCACCAGAGCCCACGCACCTTCGCCCGCCGGTTCCGCGACGCCACCGGCACCACGCCGCTGCAGTGGCTCCTCCAGCAGCGGGTCCGCCTGGCCCAGCAGCTGCTCGAGTCGACCGACGAGCCCATCGAGCGGATCGCCGAACGCACCGGCTTCGGGACGGCGGCCAACCTCCGGGTGCACTTCGGCCGGGTCACGAGCGTGTCACCGAAGACCTACCGCCACGTCTTCAGCCGCCGCGGCCAGGGGGTAGATTCCTCGGACGTCTGATGATGACCCGTCGTCTCCGGAGCTTGCATGGACCAGACCCGCAGCTACCTGACCCGGCTGGGTCTGCCCGATCGCGACGCCGGCGGGCTGCCGGACTCGGCCAAGCGGTTCCCCGACGGCGCGCAGTACCGCCTCGAGATCCCGAGCGTCGAGGGCCCGGACGCGCTGCAGGCGGTGCTCGGCGCCGCCGAGGAGTACGGGATCAGGGTCCACCGGATCAGTCAGGGCAGCGGGATCATGCTGCAGACCGACGCCGAGATCACCCGGATGCTGGACCTCGGTTCGCGGCACGACGTGGAGATCTGCCTGTTCACCGGCCCGCGCGGGTCGTGGGACGTCGGCGTCCAGGCGACCACGTCGTCCGGGCGCGGAGTGGGCGCCAGTCTGCGCGGCGCCGACCAACTCGTCTACGGCATCGAGGACGTCCGGCACGGCTGTGATCTCGGCCTGCGCAGCGTCCTCGTCGCCGACATCGGCCAGCTATGGGTCCTCGGCAAGATGAAGGCCGACGGCGAGCTGCCCGCCGACCTCGTCCTCAAGGTGTCCGTGTCGCTGCCGGCCGCCAACCCCGCGACCGCCCGGGTCCTGGAGGACCTCGGCGCGACGACCATCAACCTGCCCATCGACCTCTCGCTCGCCCAGATCGCGGCGATCCGGCAGGCCGTCGACGTACCCCTCGATGTGTACGTCGAAGGAGCGGACGACTTCGGTGGCACGGTGCGTCACTACGAGATCCCGGACCTCGTCCGGGTGGCCGCACCGGTGCACCTGAAGTTCACCGTGCGTAACTCGCCGGGGATCTACCCGTCCGGTGAGCACCTGCGACCGGTCGTGGTCGCGACAGCCCGCGAACGGGTCCGCCGGGCCGCGATCGGCCTGGCGATCCTGCAGCGTTACTACCCCAAGGCGGTGGCCAGTTCATGACCGACACGACGTCGACGCCGGACGGCGCGGAGCAGCCGATGCGCAGCCAGGGCTGGTTCGGCGGCCGGGGACGGTCCGGATTCATCCACCGCTCGTGGATGCGCAACCAGGGCTTTACACCCGAGGTCTTCGACGGCCGGCCGGTCATCGGCATCGCCAACAGCTGGTCCGAGCTCGCCCCCTGCAACGCCCACCTGCGCGACGTCGCCGACGCGGTGAAGCGGGGCGTCTGGCAGGCCGGCGGCTTCCCGCTCGAGTTCCCCACCATGTCGCTGGGCGAGTCGATCATGCGGCCGACCACGATGCTCTTCCGCAACCTCATGTCGATGGAGGTGGAGGAGCAGATCCGGGCCAACCCGGTCGACGCCGTGGTCCTGCTCTCGGGGTGTGACAAGACGACGCCGGCGATGCTCATGGGCGCCGCCAGCGCCGACATCCCGGCGATCATGGTGACCGGCGGGCCGATGCTCAACGGCAAGTTCCGCGGCAAGGACATCGGCTCGGGCACCGCCGTGTGGCGGTTCGAGCAGGAGGTCAACGCCGGCCGCATGACGCAGGACGACTTCCTCGCGGCCGAGTCGTGCCAGTCCCGCAGCCGCGGGCACTGCATGACGATGGGCACCGCCTCCACGATGGCCAGCATGGCCGAGGCGCTCGGGATGCAGCTGACCGGATCGGCGGCGATCCCGGCCGTCGACGCCCGGCGTTACGTCGTGTCGCAGGCCAGCGGCCAGCGGATCGTGCAGATGGCCCGCGAGGACCTCCGGATCAGCAAAATCCTTACCCGGGAGGCGTTCGAGAACGCGATCCGGGTCAACGCCGCGATCGGCGGCTCCACCAACGCGGTGGTCCACCTGATCGCCATGGCCGGGCGGCTCGGCGTACCCCTCGGGCTCGACGACTTCGAGGAGCTGGCCCGGTCTGTGCCGACGCTGGTCGATCTGATGCCCTCCGGGCGGTTCCTGATGGAGGACTTCTACTACGCCGGTGGTCTGCCGGTCGTGATGCGCGAGCTCGGTGACCAGCTCAACCGCGACGCACTCACCGTCACCGGCCGGTCCATCGGGGACAACGTCGCCGATGCGGAGTGCTGGAACCGCGAGGTCATCCGGACCGTCGACGACCCCTTCCAGCCGGCCGACACCGGTACGGCGATCCTGCGCGGCAACCTCTGCCCCAACGGCGCGGTCATCAAGCAGTCCGCGGCGTCCCCGCACCTGCTCAAGCACCGTGGCAAGGCGCTGGTCTTCGACACCGTCGAGGACTACCACGCGGTCAGCGATTCCGACGACCTCGACGTCGACGAGTCGACCGTCCTGGTGGTGCGCAACGCCGGTCCGCGCGGCTACCCCGGTTTCCCGGAGGTCGGCAACGTGCCCCTGCCGCGGAAGGTGGCGGAGAAGGGGGTCGACGACATGGTCCGGATCTCCGACGCCCGGATGAGTGGCACCGGCTTCGGCACGGTCGTCCTGCACATCGCTCCGGAGGCCGCGGTGGGCGGCCCACTCGCGCTCGTGCACTCCGGAGACTGGATCTCCCTCGACGTCGCGAGCCGGAGTCTCACCCTCGAAGTCGACGAGGAAGAACTGGACCGGAGGCGTCAACAATGGTCGCCGCCGGAGCCCATTTACCAGCGCGGCTACGCACAGTTATATACAGAGCACGTCTTGCAGGCAGACCGTGGCGCCGACTTCGACTTTCTTCTTGGTGGAAGTGGCCATGAAATACCACGGGACTCACACTAAAGGACATACTCTCTTCTACTGAGGACTCGGTTCCGAGGCCGGCACCGTCATCGCGGCGGCGCGTAGAAGGGGTGGGGTCAGATGTCCGAGGATCAGGAGCGCGCGCGTGCCGGGTTAGAGGCTTCACGCCGCCAGCTGCTGAAAGGGGCGGGCCTCGGTGGTCTCACCGTCGGTGCCGCCGGTCTACTCGCCGCGTGCAGCAGCAGCACTAGCAGCGGCAGCGGCAGCGGGGCGGTCGGTGACTACCCGTCGACGCCGAAGTGGAAGTGGGTCTTCGTCAACCACGTGACGACCAACCCGTTCTTCCAGGCGACGCAGTACGGCATCCAGGATGCTACGAAGATCACCAACTGCACCTACCAGTGGACCGGGTCGGAGACCTCAGACGTCTCCCAGATGGTCAGCGCCATGAATACCGCGATCAGCAGCAATGCGGACGGCATCGCGGTGTCGCTGATCGACACCAAGGCATTCAACGGGCCGACCGAAAAGGCGCTCTCCAAGGGCATTCCGGTGGTTTCCTACAACGCCGACGCCACCGGCAACGCCCGGCTCGCCTACATCGGCCAGGACCTCTTCCTGTCCGGCCAGAAAATGGGTGAGCGGATCGTCCAACTGGTGCCGTCCGGCGATGTCGCGCTCTTCATCGCGACGCCCGGCTCGCTCAACATCCAGCCGCGTATCGACGGCGCGATGCAGGCCATCAAGGCCTCCGGCAAGCCGATCAAGGCGACGGCGATCGCGACCGGCGCCGAGGTCAACGGTGAGCAGGCGAAGATCGACGCCTACTACCAGGGCAACAAGAGCGTGAAGGGCATGTTCGCCGTCGACGCCGGAAGCACGCAGGGCGTCGGGCAGGTCATGAAGAAGTACAGCCTGCAGGGCAAGGTGCACGGTGGCGGTTACGACCTGCTTCCGACGACACTGCAGCTCATCAAGGAGGGTGTGCTCGACTTCACGATCGACCAGCTTCCGTACTACCAGGGCTGGATCCCGGCGATGTACCTCTACATGTACAAGCTGTCCGGGACGCTGCTGACCCCGGCGGAGACCAACACCGGCCTGAAGTTCGTCACCAAGGACACGGTCGAGCCCTATCTCGCGACTCAGGACCGGTACGTCGGAAACTCGGCAGCCCAGAAGTACATCAAGAGCAGTTGATCGAGGCGGCGGTGACGGGCGGCGGTAGGACATGACTGTGCAGCAGCCGGCAGAGAGTGCTGCACCGGAGACGAAAGAAGCGAACGGCTCGAGCCCCGGTGGACCGTCAGGGAGTTGGCGGGACACCGGGGTAGGGGCCGTGTTCAGCGGTCTGCTGCGCTTCCGCGAGCTCAGCGTCGTCGTCGTGACGGTCGGGCTTTTCATCTATTTCACCGTCTCGAAGGGCTCGGACTTCACCGGCCTGGACAACATCGGCAACATCGCCAACCTCACCTCGTCCACCGCGATCATCGCGGCGGGCGAGGTGATGTTGCTGGTCTGCGGCGAGATCGACCTGTCGGTGGGCCAGACCTTCGCCCTCACCCCGTTCATCATGATGGCGATGAACGACTACGGGATACCGCTGTTCCCGTCGCTGCTCATCGCCCTGCTCGTCGCCGCGGCGTTCGGATTGTTCAACGGCGTGGTCACGGTGATTCTCGGGTTACCGTCGTTCATCACCACGCTGGGCACCCTGTACCTGATCCACGGCATCACGTTGAAGGTGTCCGGCAGCTTCCCGCGCGCCGCTCCGCAGGACGGGTTCCTCCCGCACCTGCTCGGCGGCTGGCAGTGGTCGCAGATCATCTGGGCCATCAGCATCGCGCTCATCATGCAGATCGTCCTGACGAGCACGAAGTGGGGCGCCTACACGATCGCGACCGGCGGCAACTTCCTCGGCGCCTCCGAGGCCGGCATCAAGGTCCGGGCGATCAAGATCCGGGCCTTCGTGCTCACCGCCACCCTCGGTGGTTTCGCCGGCATCATGGAAGGCATCCACATCTCGCAGAACTTCGACCCCAACGCCGGCGGCAACGACCTGATGTTCGCCGCCGTCGCCTCGGCGGTCATCGGCGGCACGGCACTACTCGGCGGCTCGGGAACCGTCATCGGTGCCTTCTTCGGCGCCGCACTGCTGGGGATCCTGCAGGACGGCTTCAACGTCCAGGGCATCAACTCGACGACATTCATCGTCGTCGAGGGCATCGCGATCATCGCGGCCATGGTGCTCAACACGCAGCTGGCGAGATTCCGCACCGGCGCGAGGGCAGGTTGACGTGACCTCGGTTCCGCAGGAGAAGACTGCCCGGCCCGATGCGATCCGGGTCGAAAACGTCGCCAAACACTTCGGCACCGTGACCGCCCTGCGCGACATCAACATGCACGTGGGCCATGGTGAGGTGCTCGGCCTGATCGGCGACAACGGCGCCGGCAAGTCGACGCTGATCAAGATCCTGACCGGCTTCCACCAGCCGGACGAGGGCCAGATCTTCATCGACGGGGAGCCGGTCGTGCTCAAGTCGGTGAAGCAGGCTCGCGCCCTCGGCATCGAGACGGTGTTCCAGGATCTCGCCCTGGTCAACACCCTGCCGGTCTACATGAACCTGGCCCTCAACAAGGAGCCGACGGTCGGCCCCTTCCTGCGCCGCCGCAAGATGCGGACCCAGGCCCGGCGCTATCTCGACGACATCGGGATCAGCATCCCGTCGGTCAACGCCGAGGTGGCCAACCTCTCCGGTGGTCAGCGGCAGGCGATCGCGGTCGCGCGTTCGGTCTACTCCAACGCCAAGATCCTGCTGCTCGACGAGCCGCTGTCCGCGATGGGCGCCAAGGAGGGCGGGATCATCCTCGACCTGGTGCGGATGCTCCGCGATCGAGGCGACCTGTCGATCATCATCATCGCGCACAACTACACCCAGGTCCTCGACGTCTGCGACCGGGTCAACCTGCTGCAGCACGGCGAGATCACCTACGACAAGCCAAGCTCGGAGACGTCGGCCGAGGACCTACTCGACCTGGTCGCCCGCGAATACCGCACCGGCGGGAAGTTCGCCGAGGGACGGGGGAGCTACCTCTCCCAGATCCGGGACGAGGAGTAGCGCGGTTGGAGGCTTCCCGCCGCCGGCTACTCGAGGAGGCCGGTATCGGTGGTCTCACCGTCGCTGCCGCCGGCCTACTTGCGGCCTGCAGCAGCAGCAGCAGCGCCAACAGCGGGACCGGCAGCGGGTCGGTCGGTGACTACCCGTCGACGCCGAAGTGGAAGTGGGTCTTCGTCAGCCATTTGACGGGCAGTTCGTTCTTCCGTGCGACGCGGTTCGGCATCCAGGACGCCACGGCGATGACCAACTGCACCTACCAGTGGACCGGTTCTGCGGTATCAGACGTGTCGGAGATGGTCAGCGCCATGGACACCGCGATCAGCAGCGGTGCGGACGGCATCGCGGTGTCGCTGGTCCACGGCAACGGCGTTCAACGGACTCACCCAAAAGGCGCTCGCCAAGGGCATTCCGGTGGTTTCCTTCAGCGCTGACGCCCCTAAGAACGACCGCCTTGCCTACGTCGGCCAGGATCTCTTCCTGTCCGGTCAGGAAATGGGCAAGCGCATCGTGTCTTCGGTTCGCTCCGGCAAGGTCGCCATCTTCATCGCGATCCCCGGCTCGTACACCATGCAGCGCCGGATGGACGGCGCGATGCAGGCGATCAAGGCGTCGGATGCACCGATCAAGGCCACGGCGATCGGGACCGGGACCGGGCTCAGCGGCGAGCAGGCGAAGATCGACGCCTACTACCAGGGCAACCAGGACGTGCAGGGCATGTTCGCCGTCGACCCCGGAAGCACGCAGGGCCTCGGGCTGGTGATGAAGAAGTACAGCCTGCAGGGCAAGGTGCGCGGCGGTGGCTACGACCTGATGCCGACGACGCTGCAGCTCATCAAGGCCGGCGTACTCGACTTCACGATCGACCAGATGCCCTACTACCAGGGGTGGCTCCCGGCGATGTACCTCTACCTGTGCAAGTTGTCCGGCACGCTGCTCGCCCCGCCGGACACCATCACCGGCCTGAAGTTCGTCACGAAGGACACCGTCGACCCCTATCTGGGCGTGCCCAACCGGTACGAAGGCAACTCACCTGATCAGCAGTACATCGAGAGTTGATCGACGAGCGGGCGATCAGGATCCTGCGTTCACCGCCGTGTACAACGCATCTGCGTAGGCGGTGTCCGCCGGCTTCTCACTCACGCCGATCCGCCAGGTGCCTCCGGGGTAGTCGCCGGGCGCCCAGGTCGTGCCGGCGGGGTTCCACAGCGGCTGCCACGAGATCGCCCCGTCGGACGGGTCGAACCAGTGATTTGACTCGCTCCAGGCCGACCCGCTGCGGTACGCCGCGACCAGGCTCACCTTGTCGTCGCCGGCGAGGGTCCAGTGCGCGAAGCCCGGCGAATCACCGTTCTGGTCGAGGTTTGTCGAGTCGCCGAGCCGCGGCAGCGTCGTGTCGAGCGACCAGCTCGCCTCGAAGGCGGGGGCCGAGGGTGCTGCCAGCACGTGCCAGTCGAAGGACGTGTCGAAGTCGGTGTCCCGGAACTTGAGCGTCCAGTCGACCGTGATCGGCTCGTTGCCCACCGGAATTCCGGTCATCGCGATGGTTCCGTCGGTGCCGGTGGTGGTCGTGGCCGGCACGCCCGGCCGGTCGGTGTCGCCGAATCCGCCGATACCGGCGTAGGGCAGCGTGCCGCGGAACGCCGAGTCGAGAAGCTCCCGCCAGGACCCGCCGTCGGGAACGGACAGGGAGGTGAGGTCCGGCTCGGGGTCGGTGGTGAGCCGGGCGCGGTAGTGGGAGGTGGTGACGTCGTACCCGGATGTGGTGACGTCGCGCCGCCAGTCGAGCGGTGCCAGCGATACGCCGCCCTGCCCCCAGCCGGCCGAGGTCACCCACCAGCTGCCGTCGGTGTCGCGGACGACCTCGAGCGCGTGGGACGCGATGTGGCCGACCAGGTGGTCGATGGTGAAGTGCAGCGGGTCCCGACTGGCGAAGACGTCGGTTCCGACGTATCCGCGGCGCGGGCCGATGAAGAGGTAGTACCGGCCGTCATGGTGAACGACGAACGGCGACTCGGTCCCTCCGCCGAAGGTGCCCGCGGCCGGGTCGGTGTAGGCGACGTGCTTGGCGCCCCAGTGCAGGAGATCGCGGCTGGTGCGGTAGGCGACGATGTGGTGTCCGCCGGTCGGCTGCTCGGTCGCGGTGTAGTACATGACCCAGGTGCGGCCGATCCGCAGGATGAACGGGTCGCGCGCGTCGTAGCCGTCCCGGAACAGCGGATCGGAGCGGTATCGCTTCCAGTGCCACAGATCGGTGGACGTGGCGACGCTGATCTCCGACGTGGTACTGCCGCCGCCGCCCGCGTAGAACATGTAATAGCGGCCCTTCGACGACACGACGTACGGTGCCCAGAGATGGGTCTCGCCGAACGACGGATCGACGGTCAGCGCGAACGGCTGCTTCGTCCACGGGCCGTGCAGCGTCGGTGCGGTGGCGTGCGCGAAGTTGACCTCGTGGTCCGGGTCGGCCGGCTCCGGGTGGGTGATGCCGAACAGATGCCACGTGCCGTCACGGCCCCGCACGATGGTGTGGTCGTTGATGTACCACGGCTGACTCTCGCCGACGCTCGGGTCGTAGATCTTGGTGAACGGACCGGCCGCGACCTGCTTGCTGGTCTGGCTGAACGGCGTGACCGTGACCCCGGTCGGCGCCGAAGCGGCAGCCGGCGCGGCCAGCGCGGCGCAGGCCAGCACCAACGCCACGGCCACTGAACAGATGATTCCGCGACGCCGGCTCATATTGGGTTGCCCATCCCGTTTCGTGGATCGTTTTCTGGCCGCAGAATCTAGGAGCGGCACCCTGGGCTGTCAAGAACCGTTCACGGACCGTTCGCACTGCAACTGCTCAGCGCGAACTGTTGGGCGGCCCGCCGTAGACTGCCGCCATCACGAGGAGCGGACACCCATGCCCATGACCATCCGGGATGTCGCCGCGCGGGCTGAGGTCTCGCCGGCGACGGTGTCGCGCGTGCTCAACGGTCGCACCGATGTGGCGACCGAGCTGCGGGACCGGGTGCTCGCGGCGGTGTCCGAACTCGGTTACCGACCCAACGGGGCCGCACGCAGCCTGCGTACCCGGGCGACGACCGTGCTCGGTGTGGTGATCTCCGACATCACCAACCCTTTTTCACCGCGATGGTGCGTGGGGTGGAGGACACCGCGCAGGAGGCCGGTTACTCGGTCGTTCTCGCCAATACCGACGAGGATCCGGCGAAGGAACGGCGCTATTTCGAGGTGGCGGCGGCGGAGCAGATGGCGGGCGTCGTGCTGTCACCCGCGTCCACGAGCCACACCCGTATCGACGTGCTCACGGAGCGAGATATCCCGACGGTGACGATCGACCGGCGGCTGCGCGGCGTGCCGATCGACAGCGTGACCGTCAACAACTTCCGGGCCGCCGCGGAGGCCACCGCGCATCTGATCGACCAGGGATGTCGCCGGATCGGCTTCGTGGCGGGCCCGACCACCACGACGACCGGCGCGCGCCGGCTCGCCGGCTACCGGGCCGCCCTCCGCGACGCCGGCATGACCGCCGACCCCGACCTCGTCGTCACCGCAGACTTCCGCATCGACGGTGGCCGGGCGGCCACCGTCGGGCTGCTGGAGCGCGACGACATCGACGGCCTCTTCGTGTCGAACAATCTGATGACCATCGGCGCCCTCGAAGCGCTCGGGTCGCTCGGCCGGTCGGTTCCCGACGACCTTGCCGTGGTCGGGTTCGACGACGTCAGCTGGGCGAGCGCACTGCGGCCGCCGCTCACCGTCGTCACCCAGCCGACGTACGAGATCGGCCGGCGGTCCGCGGAGCTCCTGCTCGCCCGCATCCGCGGTGACCTGTCACCACCGCAGAACCTGGTGCTGCCGACCTCTTTGGTGGTGCGGGAGAGTTCGCTGCGTTCCGCCCGCCCGGCGGGAGGACGCAGTGGGGGACGGGGCCGGCGCGGCCGGTCTAGTCGGCCGGCGGCTGGCGCACCCGCACGCGGCTGAGCAGCTGCGAGAGCATCGCCTGATCCCGGACCGACAGGTCGGCGAAGACCTCCGCCCGGATCTGCGCGAGCATCCGGGGGATCACCGCACGCAATGCCTTTCCGCGCGGCGTGAGCCAGACCCGGACCATCCGTCGGTCGGTCTCGTCGCCGCGTCGGTCGACCAGGTCGCTGGCCTGCATACGCTGCACGGTCCGGGTGATCGTCGCGGTCTCGAGACCGATCCGCCGCGCGAGCTGACCGGGGGTGAGACCGTCCTGATCCCACAGGCACATCAGGATGACGTGTTGGCCGGCGTAGACGCCATGCTCGAGGAGCCGTCGCTCGACCGTGGTCTTCAACGAACGGGCGACGGCACCGATGAGGCTGAATGGATCGTCATGCCCGTCGACCATTTGACGACTCTACGACCCCTTCCGCCGGATTCAGCTCGGGGTCACGGCCTGCGGATGCTTGAACAGATTCTTCGGGTCGTACTGCGCCTTCACCTGCTGCAGTCGCGGATAGTTCTTGCCGAAATACGCCTGCTGCCAATTGGTGATCTGCGGGTCGACGTAATTCTGGTAGGCCTGCCCGCTCACGTAGTGCTGCATCGACGTCCGGGTCGCGTGCGGCCAGGCACTCGCCGATCGGACCGCCGCCGGTGTCGTATTCGGATACCAGTTGGCGATGTACTGGATCGAACAGAGCGCGTCGCGGTGCACGAACGCCGTCGCCGCGGCCGGAACCCGGTTGATCTGGCCGCCCGAGGCGTCCATCGCGATGCTGACGTCGGGGACGCCACGGGTGTCCTGGCGGCGTTGCACCGCGCGCACCAGCGTGGCGATGCCCGCGCCGGACATCGGCTTGACGACCCAGTCGGAGGTGGCCGCGTATGCCTGACGCTGCACGGTGCCTGCCGGGGTGAGATGACACTCCGCGACGCTCTCGCTGCCGCACCCGGCCTCGGTGAGCATGGCCGCGAGGAACGAGTGCGAGGCGACGCTGCGGGTGCTCGGCTCGGAGCCGACCGAGCTGACCAGCCGGTCGATGAGCCGGTTCAGCGACGCTGTATCGGTGCCGAGATAGGTCCCGGCGACGGTGACGACCGCCGCCGACGCGCCCGGATTGGACGACAGGTGGCAGGTGCTCCACAGCGGATCCGGCGCGGTCGGCCCCCAGTGCTGCCATGCGTTGACGACGCGGGCGGCCCGCGACCATGGCCAGTGCAGCACCCAGGTGAGGACCGGCGGGGCCTTGTGGGTCTTGAAGGTGAAGGCGGTGACGGCGCCGAACGTGCCGCCGGCGCCGCCCTGGCTGGCCCAGAAGAGGCCCGGGTCGCGCTGCTTGGCGTCGCAGGTCCTGATCTGGCCGTCCGCGGTGACGATCTCGACGGAGGTGATGTTGTCGCAGGTCAGTCCCCAGGCCCGCCCGAGTACGCCGATGCCGCCGCCGAGGGTGAGCCCGGCGATCCCGACCGACGGGCAGGACCCGCCCGGGGCGGCGACCCCCCGGGCGGCCAGGCCGGAGTAGAAGTCGATCAGCCGGGTGCCCGCGCCGACCGTGGCGATCCGGGTGGCGGCGTCGTACTTCACCCCGTGGATCGGTCCGACGTCGAGGACCAACCCCGGCCCCGACGACCAGCCCGCGTAGCAGTGGCCGCCCGAGCGCAGGGCGAGGGGCACGTCTTCCTGCTTGGCGAAGCGCACGCACTCGGCCACGTCGGCTGACGACACGCACTCGGCGATCGCCTGCGGGTGGGTGTTGTCGAAGCGCGGGTTGAACAGCTTCCGGGCCGCGTTGTAGGTCGGCGCTCCGGGCCGGATCAGTTTGCCCTTGAGGCCCTTCTGCAGAGCGGCCCAGTCCGGCGCGCCGTTGTCGGCGGGTGGCGGGCTCGAGGTGGCCACGTCCGACGGGCTGGCCGTGGCGGTGGCCGCGCTTTTGCTGACCTTCGCCGCCGTACGCCGGGTCGCCGACGCGCTGGGGCCGCCGGCGGAGGTGGGGGCACCGCTGGTGCAGGCGGAGGCGGCGCCGACGAGCGCCACGGCGCCGGTCAGCCGGAGGAAGCCGCGCCGAGCGAGTTCGTCGACCACTCTGAAGACGTTAGCCGTTACTCGACGTCACCGGGCGGGCCACGCTGAACCGGCCGCCGAGACCTGTGATCAAGAGGGGATTTCGGTGTGAAACGCCGCACGGATCCCCTCTTGATCATGGGGTGGATCGGGGGCCGCCGGGTCACATCCCGGTGTGGGCCGGACGCTCGGCGCGGGCCGAGGGCCGGACGTAGTGCGCCAGGGCATCGAGCACGTCCGCCAGCCGGGCCCGTACGTCGGCGTCGGTCACCAGACCGTCGGCGCCGATGGCGCCGCGGCTCATGGGTGCCCGGGCGCAGGCCTGGGACACGACGTCGACGCCGATGTAGCCCATCACCTTGGCCAGCGACTCGTGGGCGTCGGCACCGCCGGTCGGCGCCGCCACCGACGAGACGTTGATCCAGGCGACCGGCTTGCCGTAGATCTCCCCGCCGCCGACGGTCCAGTCGAGGAGGTTCTTGAAGCTGCCCGGCAGCGCGCCGGCGTACTCCGGGGTGCAGAACAGGATGGCATCGGCGGCGGCGATCTGCCGGCGGAGGTCGGCGACCGCCGGGTGCAGCGGTTCGTGGTCGTCGTCGGGGTTGAACGCCGGCAGGTCGGCCAGCCCCTCGTAGAGGTCGGTGGTGACGCCGTCCGGGGCCACCGACGGCGCGGTACGGAGAACGGCCGTGTTGGTCGAGCCGGACCGCGTGCTCCCCGACACGAGCAGGATCCGTGCGGCGATGTCCTCGGACACTGACAACTCCTCGATGATGGGGAGCCTCAAATCTAACCGAGTTTGTCGACGATTCCTGCGTCGTGAGCGAGCAGTCCGGCCTGCGTGCGATTCGCGCAGTCGAGCTTGACCAGCATCCGCGACACGTATCCCTTGACGGTGGCCTCCGACAAGAAGAGCTTGCCGGCGATCTGCGCGTTGGACAGCCCTTCGCCGAGACCGCGAAGCACCTCGACCTCCCGCTCGGTCAACGACCGGGCCAGGTCCTGTGCGCGTTGCTGGGTGGAGCTCCGGTCGGTCGACGCCGCGACGAGCCGACGCGCGGCGGATGGCGAGAGCACCGTGTGCCCGTCGGCGGCGACCCGCACCAGCCCGATCAGGTCCTCCGGCGGGGTCGACTTCACCAGGAACCCCGCAGCTCCGGCGCGCAGCGCGCGCAGCACGTACTGGTCGGCGTCGAAGGTCGTCAGCGCGACGACCGCGGGCGGGTCTGGGAGTGCGCTGATCCGTTCGATCGCGGCCAGGCCGTCGACACCGGGCATCCGCAGGTCCATGAGGACGACGTCGGGTCGGCCGCGGACGACCGCGTCGACCCCGGCCGCGCCGTCGTGCGCCTCGTCGATCACGTCCAGGTCGTCGGCGGAACCGAGGATCGTCCGGAGGTGGGCGCAGACCATCGGCTCGTCGTCCACGACGATCACGCTGATGACCCCGGCGGGCGACGGCATCAGCCGCGCACCGCCTCGGCGGTCGGCACGTAGGCGGGCAGCGTCGCCTCGACGCAGAAGCCGCCGGCCGGCTCGGGGCCGACGTGCAGCGTGCCGTGCACAAGCTCGATCCGCTTGCGCAGGTTGGCGATGCCCATTCCGGAGCCGGTGTCGACCAGCGCCACGTCGGCCGGTCGGGTCGGCGGGGAGTTGCGGATGGTGAGCCGCACCTGCGACACGTCGTAATGTGCCTGCACCGTCACCTGCGCGCCGGGCGCATGCTTGCGCACGTTGGTCAGCGCCTCCCGCACGATCCGGTACGCCGTCCGCCCCACCACCGGCGAGGCCAGGCCCGGGTCGCCGTACTCGATCAGCTCGGTCGGCGTGCCCACGGCACTGGATTCCGCCGCGAGGTCGGCGAGCGCCGACGTCGCCGGATGCGATTCCTCCGGCTCCTCGTCGTCGCCGTCGGACGTCCGCAGGATGCCGACGAGGTCGCGCAGTTCGTCCAGCGCCCGGCAGCCGGCCTCGCGGAGTTCCTCCGCGGCCTCGCGGGTCGCTCTGTCGGTCGTACTCATCCGCAGCGCGCCGGCCTGCAGCACCATCAGGCTCACCCGGTGGGTGACGACGTCATGCATCTCGCCGGCCAGCCGGGCGCGTTCCTCCGCCCGCGCCTGCTCGGCGAGCAGGTGACGCTCGCGCTCGGCGCGTTCGGCCCGTTCGGTCAGCGCGCGGACCAGCCGTCGGCGCGCCTCGAAGTACATCGCCAGGAGCGGGCCGGCGCAGGTCCGGAGGACCCCGACCGTGATGACGATGATCGACGGCTGCCAGGGTCGCGCGACGATGATCGTCAGGATGACGATCGCGATGAAGGCCCGGCGCCGATCGACCTCCGAGCCGGGGCGCAGGCACTGCACCGGCGCGTACGCCGCGAGGACCGTCGCGAAAGGCGCCCACACATTCTGGTCGTGCATCGGGGTCACGGCGCCCACGGGCCAGATCAGCAGCGTCACCAGGAGGGTGAAGCCGGCCAGTATCGCGACCACCGTGATCGGCCAGCGTCGGCGGGCGACGAGGGAGAAGCAGGCGACCGCCTGCAGGGCGAGCAATGCCCAGGCGAGCGTGTCGGGGTGGGCCGGCCACCACGACGAACCGACCAGCGTCAGGCTGGTGTCGAGGACCACGAAGAAGACCGCGATCGCCACGTCGACGAGGACGTGGCGTCGAGGGTTCCCGGTGGCGCAAGTCACTCGGTAAAGGTACGTCCTGGGCCGGCCGGTCGGCGTGACCAGGACACCTTCGGCCCGCAGGTCCCTACGAAAGTCGCACGCCGGCCGGCAGGGCGGGCATTTCGTCGCTCCCGAACCCGCCCTTTCACCCTGCCGGTCGACCCCTCCCGCCGGGTCGAATAGGTCACGTCAGCAGACCGAGCTCGAGGAGGCCCTGTGATCAGGGTGCGACGGTTGTCCAAGAGGTACGGCGGCGCCGTGGCCGTCGACGACCTGTCCTTCGACGTGCGGCCCGGCGTCGTGACCGGTTTCCTCGGCCCGAACGGCTCGGGGAAGTCGACGACGATGCGGATGATCCTGGGTCTGGACCGGCCGACCGCCGGCGTCGCGACGGTCGACGGGACGTCTTACGCCGACCTGCCGGCGCCGCTGCGGGAGGTCGGGGCACTGCTCGACGCCCGCGCCGCCGACGGTGCCCGGACGGCGTACGACCACGTCCGTTGGGTGGCCCGGGCCGCCGGTCTGCCGCGCCGGCGGGTGGACGAGGTTCTGGCCGTCGTCGGTCTCTCCGACGTCGCGGGCAACCGGGTTCGAACCTTCTCCCTCGGCATGTACCAGCGGCTCGGTCTGGCGACCGCGCTGCTCGGCGATCCGGCGACGCTGATCCTCGACGAGCCGATAAACGGGCTCGACCCCGAAGGCATCGCCTGGATGGGCGATCTGCTGAAAGACCTCGCCGGGCAGGGCCGGACCGTGTTGGTGGCCAGCCACCTGCTCAACGAGATGCAGGGGACGGCCGAGGCCGTGGTTGTGATCGGCCGAGGACGGCTGGTCGCCGACTCGACCGTCGCCGACCTGACCAGCGACGGCGCAACCCTCGCCGAGGCATTTCTCCGACTCACCAGTTACACCACCGCCCACCGCAGCACGCCGGTTCGTCGTTGACGACGCCGCGCACCTCTCGAAAGGAATGGACCACCATGTCCGCACCGACCACCACCGGCAGCACCGTGCAGATCCCGCGCCCGGGCCGCTACGAGATCGACGCCCAGGCCTCGACCGTGACCTTCACCGGACGGCACCTGTTCGGGCTCGCCCCGGTGCGCGGAACCTTCGCGATCCGGCACGGGGTGATCGACGTCGCCGACCCGGTCGAGGAATCCCAGGTAGAGGTGGACATCGACACCTCGAGCTTCCACACCGGCAACCCCCAACGCGACGCCAACGTGCGCTCCCGACGGCTCCTGGACGCCGACCGCCACCCGGCGATGACGTTCACCTCCGGCCGGCTGGACCGGTCCGATGCCGGCACCACGCTGACGGGCACCCTCACCGTGCGCGACGTCGAGCGCCCGGTCAGCCTGCGGATCGACAGGTCCACGGTCCAGCCCGGCCGGCCGTATGCCTTCTCCGCCCATGCGGTCACCCACATCGACCGGGCCGACTTCGAGATCACCGCATACCGCGGGCTCGCCGGTCGTCATCTGGAGCTCTCGCTGCAGATCCTGGCGGTGGCACTGTGACCGCCGCCATCGGAACTGCGCCGGTGCGCCTCCGCGACACCGTCTGCTCGGAGTGGGTGAAGGTCTCGACGCTGCGGGCGATGCTTCCCCTGCTCGGACTTGCCGCGGTGCTCGCCGTCGGCGTCGGGGCGCTCCTGTCGGCGGCCGCCGGCGGTGACTACTCGGCGCTCGACCCGTCGGCCAAGCAGGGCTTCGACCCGGTGGCCACGGCGTTGTCGGCGATGCCCTACGCCAACGTGATCATCGCCGCGATGGCCGTGACCGGAGTGGCCGCGGAATACGCGAACGGCATGATGCGCCTGACGCTCACCGCGACACCGAAGCGGTCCCGGGCACTCGCCGCGAAGCTGCTCGTCGCTGCGCCCGCGGGTCTGGTCGCAGGTGTGGTCTTCGCCGCGGTCGCCGTCGCGGTCGGCCTGCGGATGATGTCCGGCCGTGGCGTGCCCACACCGGGCTTCTTCGACGGCGGCGTACTCGCCGCGATCCTGGGAGCCGGCGTCGGAACCGCGCTGATCGCGGTCCTCGGCACGTGTATGGCGTTCCTGGTGCGGCGCATGTCCGTCGGCGTGACGCTCACCAACGTCGTCGCGTTTCTGCCTGGGATCCTCTACGTGCTCCCGGCCTGGTGGCAGCACCACGTGCTTGCCTACCTGCCGACCGGCGCGACCTCGAGCCTCGCCGGAACGGTCGCCGGCCGGTCGGCCGTGCACCTGTCGACCGGGACGGCGTACGCCGCGGTCGCCTGCTGGGCGGTGATCCTGGTAGCGGCCGCCGACACCGTCCTCAACCGCCGCGACGGCTGAGGGTCGTGCCAGACTCGACCGATGACTGAGGCACCCCCGATCGCGATCACCGGTGCGACCGGCGCGCTCGGCGGCCGGGTCGCGGCCCGGCTCGCGGCAGCGGGCGTCGCGCAGCGGCTCGTGGTCCGCGACGCGGCCCGTGCGCCGTCCCGGCCCGGCGCCGACGTGGCGCAGGCGTCCTACGAGGACGCCGAGGCGATGCGCCGGGCCATGACCGGTGTCGAGACGGTCTTCCTCGTCCCGGTGGGGGAGATGCAGGGCCGGGTGCGGGTGCACACCGCGGCCGTCGACGCCATCGTGGCGGCCGGGGTACGGCGCATCGTCTACGCGTCGTTCCTGCGGGCCGCACCGGACGCGACCTTCACCTTCGCCCGTGACCACTACGCGACCGAGCAGCACATCCGCGGGACCGGGGTGGACTTCACCTTTCTCCGGGAGAGCCTCTACCTGGATCTGGCGCCGACCTGGGTCGGCGCGGACGGGGTGATCCGGGGCCCCGCGGATGACGGCCGGGTCGCCTGGGTCAGCCGGGACGACATCGCCGACGTCGCGGCGAAGGTCCTCACCACCGCCGGGCATGAGGGCCAGACCTACGACGTGACCGGTCCGGTCTCGATATCCATGGCCGAACTGGCCGACGAACTCGCGACCTTCTCCGGTCGCCCGGTGCGGTTCGAGGACGAGACCCTCGAGCAGGCGCGGGCGTCCCGGGCGTCCAGTGGCGCACCGGACTGGGCGATCGAGGGCTGGGTCACGTCGTACGCCGCCGTCGGGACCGGGGAGCTGGACGTCGTAAGCGACACGGTGGCCACCCTCGCCGGGCACCCACCGCAGACCCTTGCCGAATTCCTCGCTACGCAGCCAGGGTGAGGAGCTCGGCGCCGACGTCGAGGAAGCGATCTGCCGGCGACGTGTTGGTGAGGAAGACGACCGCCCGGCCTCCGTCCCGCCGGGCCTGCAGGTCTGCGGTGAAGCCGTCCACACTGCCCGCGCGCCATGCGACCACGCCGTCGTCGCGGTCGTAGAGCGCATAGCCGGGGGCGAACCGGGCGCCCTCTCCCGCGCGGGCGGTGATCTCGTAGCTCGTGCGGACGATGGGGTCGCTCGCCACGGCCAGCGCGGCGGCCAGCGACGTCATGTCCGCGAGCGTGCTCGACATGCCGCCGGCCGCCGACCACGGCCGCTTCGCCCTCGTCGCCGTGAGGAAGCCGCCCACCGAGCGGTAGCCGGTGACGTCGAGCGGCGCGACGGCGCCGGCACGCTGAAGCGTCGATCCGGTCATCCCGAAACGGGTGCGGATCTCGCGTTCGACGACGTCGGCGTGATCCTCCTTGGTCACCGCCTCGACGACTGCGCCGAGGAGTTCGTAGCCCAGATTCGAGTACGCCGGGCCGCCGGATCGGTCGGTGAGCTCGATGACCGGCACGACTGCGTCGAGCTTTTCGCCGTCGATCAGCTGCTGCGTCGTCGAGCGGTCGACGTCGCGGGGAATCCCGGCACGGTGCAGAAGGAGATCGGTCAGCGTCGGCGTCGACCCCGACGACGACACCAAGACCGGAACGTCGAGGTAGCGGTCGATCGACGCCTCGAGGTCGAGCCGACCGTCCGCGGCGAGAGCAAGCACCGTCAACGCGGTCGGCAGCTTGGTGCACGAGCCGACGGCGAAGCGGGATCCGGGAGCGACCGGCTGCTTCGCGGTCAGATCGTCGACGCCCAACAGCTCCTGATGGACGACCGTGCCGCCGACGACCACCGCCACGACGAGGCTCACCAGATGCCGCTCCTTTCTCAGTCGGATCAGGCGGTCATGGACCTCGGCGGACGCAGTGGCGCCGAGGGTCGACCCCACCTGGGTCGGAACCGCCTCCGCGGCAACCTCGTTCCACGGAATGCCGTCCGGTGGCACCAGGCGCGGGACGAAGCTGCGAATCAGGTGCGGCGGAGTCGTCTCCACGGCGATCTGCAGTTCCCACGACTCGGCTCCGACGCGCACCAGGACCCGCGCGGCGAATGGTCCGGCCCGGTCGATCTCCTGCACGGCCGCCGGGCCGGCTCGCCAGGCGGCGAACCGCGGGTCCTTGTTGACGGCCAGCGCAAGCCGGCCACCGGCCGCCACGCGCTCGGTGACATGCGCCGACACGTCGTCCGCGCTCGTCCCTGACCGGAGGCCGGCGACCAACCACCGCACGGCACGGTCGACGTGATCTTCCACGGCGATCCCCTCGCCTCAGCGGCCTTCCAGCACCTTCTTGAGGCTGTTCAGGTCGGCCTGGACGAGGATCGTGTCGCGCTCGAACTCCTCGTCGCTCACCCCGGGAAGCTGGCGGAGCGTGAACACGACCTCGCTGCCGGAGCCGTCGGCGATCACCCGCATCGGGTTGTAGACGGTCTCGCCGGAAGGCAGCGTGACCCGGTGGTCGAGGACGCCGTAGTCGTTGCGGCCGGTGAAGTCGATGGTGATCCGTCCCATGCCCGACTCCGCGACCCACCGCCCGTCGACCTGCTGCACCGAGGTGGCGAGTCCCGGGGCCCAGGCCGGCACATTCGCCGGGTCGCTGGCGTAGTCGTAGACCTCGTCGACGGGCCGGTCGATCGATGCGCTGATGTGCCGGGATTCCGTAGCCATTGCTGCCCTCTCAGACGTGTCGTCGCACCAGCCGGTCAGCGGGCGCGGACGGCCTCCCATTCACCCCTGGGTGAACTTTGCCGTTCGGTTGCTCGTTATATCGAAGTAGAGGGACAATTAAGGAGCAGCACCGACCAGGCCGCCTCTTCGGGGGCAGTTCATCCGTACGACGCGACTCTCATTGCCGTACGGGTGACTTGGGCTCGACCTCCCGCTGGATCGAGAGCACGGGGGGATCCATGTCCGATCGAATCGCTGTCTGCCCGGCCCCATCACCGCACGGCGGAGTGACGCCGGCCGGCTGCGCCCATGGCCTGATCGACGGTGTCGGGACCTGCCGGTCCCGCTCCTGCCGGCCGCTCCGCAATCGCAGCCATATCGAGGTCGACGTGATCGGCCGACCGATGGTCCTGCTCTGGAAGGGCCTCACCCCCGACGAAGTGGATCTGGCCCGCGCCTACGCCGCCGATCACGGGCTGCACATCGATCTCTGCGACACACCGACCGGTGCCGCGATCGATGCACGGCTGACGATCCGGTAGGCAGCGCCCGCCGAGGTCGCGTCCTCAGCGGTCGTAGTCGAGCGTCACCTCGGCTGTCACCGGATGCGACTGGCAGGTCAAGACGAACCCGGCCGCGACCTCGTCGTCCTCGAGCGCGTAGCACTGCTCCATCTCGACCCGTCCCTCGATCAGCTGCGCCCGGCAGGTGCCGCATACGCCGCCTTTGCAGGCGTACGGCGCATCGCCGCGGACCCGCAGGACCGCATCGAGGATCCGGTCTCCGTCGCGCTCGACGGGCACCTTCGTCGTCCGGCCGTCGAGGATGACGGTCACCTCGCTGGTGGGCCGGTCGCCGCTCTCAGCCGGCGTACGACGCGGGGGCGGGGGTGCGTCCTCGACGTGGAAGAGCTCGAAGTGCACATGGTGTGGGTCTACGCCGCGGGAGGTCAGCACCGGCCGGATCGACTCGACCATGGCGAACGGGCCACAGAGAAACCATTCGTCGACATCCCGTGGCGGGAGCAGGGTGTCGAGCAGGCGGTCCAGCTTGGCCCCGTCGATCCGGCCTTCGAAGAGGGCCACGTCCTGTGTTTCGCGAGAGAAGACGTGCACGAGGTGGAGCCGGTCGGGGTAGCGGTCCTTGAGATCGGCCAGCTCGTCCAGAAACATCACCGTGCGGGCGTTGCGGTTGCCGTAGAGCAGGGTGAACCGGCTCTGCGGCTCGGCCGCCAGGATCGTCGACAACAGCGACAGCACGGGTGTGATGCCGCTACCGGCGGCGATCGCGGCGTAGTGCTTGGTGTGGGTCTTGTCCAGCTGCGTCGAGAAGGTGCCGGTCGGGGTGAGCACGTCGATCACGTCACCCGCGCGCAGCGTGCTGTTCACATAGGACGAGAACGCCCCACCGGGAAGCTCCTTGACGGCGACCCGGAGCGTGCCGCCGCCGGCCGGTGCGCAGATCGAGTAGTTGCGCCGGACCTCGGCACCGTCGAGGTCGGTGCGCAAGGTCAGGTGCTGCCCGGCGGCAAAGTCGAAGTCCTCCCGGGACTCCGGCGGGACGTCGAAGGTCACCGTCACCGCGTCGTCGGTCAGCCTCTCCACCGTCGACACGGTCAGCTTGTGGAACACCGGCGTGCGGCGGCCCGTGGCCACTAGAGCGCCTTGAAGTGGTCGAACGGCTCCCGGCAGGACGAGCAGACGTAGAGCGCCTTGCACGCGGTGGACCCGAAATGCGCGACCTCTCGGGTGTCGAACGAGGCGCACTGCGGGCAGCGCACCGACAGTGCGACGGCGACCGCTCCGCCCCGGCCCGCTGACCCCGGCGGCGGTGCGATGCCGAAATCGGCCAGCTTGCGGCGACCGGCGTCGCTCATCCAGTCGGTGGTCCACGCCGGCGCCAGCACCGTGCGCACCTCGACGTCGTCGACACCGATGCCCGCGAGGGCGGTGACGACGTCGGACCTGATGGCATCCATCGCCGGGCAGCCGGAGTAGGTCGGCGTGATGGTGACGACGGCGCGGCCCGCCGCCGGGTCGTAGCTGACGTCGCGCAGCACGCCGAGGTCGGCGATGGTCAGCACCGGCACCTCCGGGTCGGGGACCGCGCTCACCGTCGCGCGGACGTCGTCGACGGTGGTCACCACGTCGCCCCCGGGTGGGCGCGGTGCAGATGCTGCATCTCGGCGAGCAGATAGCCGAACGCCTCAGTGTGGATGCCGCGGCGTCCGCCGGTCATCCGCGGCTGGATCACGGGCGGGTCGAGCGTCGCGCGCCGCACCACGTCGTCCACCGTCGACTGCCAGGAGGGCCGGATCGTCGACGGATCGAGCGCGACGCCAGCGGCCGCGAGGCGCTGGACGAGGGCGTCGGCCTCGAACAGCTCGTCGACGAACGGCCACACCTGCTCGAGCCCGGCCCGCATCCGATCATGGCTCTCCGCAGTCCCGTCGCCGAGCCGCAGCGTCCATTGCACGGCGTGGTCGTGGTGGTAGGCGACCTCCTTGACGGCCTTCGCCGCGATCCCGGCGAGGGTGTCGTCGGTCGAGTCGCGGAGCGCGGCGTAGAGCAGCAGCTGATAGGTGGAGAAGCACAGCTGGCGGGCGATCGTGACGGCGAAGTCGTCGTTGGGCAGTTCGACGAGCTGGCAGTTGAGGAAGTCGCGTTCGTCGCGCAGGTAGGCGAGGTCGTCCTCGCTGCGGGCGCTGAACGAGCCGGCGTAGCCGAGCAGCGTGCGGGCCTGGCCGAGCAGGTCGAGCGCGATGTTGGTCAGCGCCACGTCCTCCTCGAGTTCCGGCGCACGGCTGGCCCACTCCGACAGCCTCTGGGCGAGGACGAGCGCGTCGTCCCCGAGCCGGAGCATGTAGGTGGCGACGTCGTCCGCGGCCGCGGTCACAGGTGCTGCACCTCGTCGGGGATGTCGTAGAAGGTGGGGTGCCGGTAGATCTTGTCGGCGGCGGGATCGAAGAACGCGTCGCGCTCGTCCGGTGACGACGCCGTGATCGCGGCGGCCGGCACCACCCAGATCGACACGCCCTCCTGCCGGCGGGTGTAGACGTCGCGGGCGTTGCGCAGCGCGAGTTCGGCATCGGGCGCGTGCAGGGAGCCGACGTGGTTGTGCGACAACCCGCGCCGGCCGCGCACGAACACCTCCCACAGCGGCCAGTCGCGGCTCTCGCTCATGCCGCCGCCTCCGCCCGGCGCTTCTCGGCGTACGCCGCCGCGGCCTCGCGCACCCATTCGCCGTCGGTGTGGGCGGCGACCCGGTGGGCCAGTCGCTGCGTGTTGCACGGACCCTGACCCTTGAGTACGGCGGTGAACTCGGCCCAGTCGGGCTCACCGAAGTCGTGGTGTCCGCGGTCGGCGTTCCAGCGCAGCTCCGGATCGGGCAGGCTGAGGCCGAGCACCTCGGCCTGCGGCACGCAGATGTCGATGAACTTCTGCCGCAGGTCGTCGTTGGAGAAGCGCTTGATCCGCCAGGCCATCGACTGTTCGGAGTGGGTCGACTCGGAGTCCGGCGGGCCGAACATCATCACCGACGGCCACCACCACCGGTCGACGGCGTCCTGGGCCATCGCGTGCTGTTCCGGCGTACCGCGGGACAGGGTCAACAGGATCTCGAAGCCCTGCCGCTGATGGAACGACTCCTCCTTGCAGATCCGCACCATCGCCCGCGCGTAGGGGCCGTAGGAGCACCGGCACAGCGGCACCTGATTGGTGATGGCCGCTCCGTCGACGAGCCAGCCGATCGCGCCCACGTCGGCCCAGGTGAGGGTCGGGTAGTTGAAGATCGAAGAATAGCGCTGCCGGCCGGAGTTGAGCTTGTCGAGCAGGTCGGCCCGGTCCACGCCCAGGGTCTCGGCGGCCGAATAGAGGTAGAGCCCGTGGCCGGCCTCGTCCTGGACCTTCGCCATGAGGATCGCCTTGCGCTTGAGGCTCGGTGCCCGGGTGATCCAGTTGCCCTCCGGCTGCATGCCGATGATCTCGGAGTGCGCGTGCTGGGCGATCTGGCGGACCAGCGTCGCCCGGTAGGCGTCGGGCATCCAGTCCCGCGGCTCGACCCGGCCGTCGTCGGCGACCAGCGCGTCGAATGCGGCCTGAGGATCGTCGGCCATGTTCGACCTCCAAGGGCTTTACCGACCGAACGTTCGGTTCCTAGTATGGGCGGATGGCCACCGCAGCGTCAACATCGCGCCGTCACACCCCTGACTCGCTGCTGGCCGTCGCGGTGGCCGAGTTCACCGTGCGGGGCTACGACGGCACCAGCATGGAGGATCTGGCCCGGGCGGCGGGGATCACGAAGTCCTCGATCTACCACCACGTGAGCGGCAAGGAAGCGCTGCTGAAACGGGCGCTCGACCGGGCTTTGGACGCGCTCTTCGCGGTCACCGAGGAGCCCGGGGCCCACGAGGGCCCGGCGATCGACCGGCTCGATCACGTCGTACGCCGCAGCGTCGAGGTCCTGGTCGAGGAACTTCCGTACGTGACGCTGCTGCTCCGCGTGCGCGGAAACAGTGCGACCGAACAGGAGGCGCTCGACCGCAGGCGGACCTTCGACCGCTTCGTCGGGCGGCTGGTCGCCGACGCCCGCCGCGACGGCGCGGTCCGCACCGACCTCGACCCGGCCTTGACCACCCGGCTGGTGTTCGGTTTGGTCAACTCCATCGCCGAGTGGTACCGACCCGGCCGGGGCCTCTCGGCCGGACGTCTCGCCGACGCGGTCGCCGACCTGGTGATGCGCGGGCTGCTCGCCGACCAGGGCTAGCCGCACTCCAGGGAGGGACCGTGCTCGACCTCACGCCCCGGCCGGGCGAACTCGACCCGATCGAGACCGCGTCGCGGGACGAGCTCGCGGCGCTGCAACTCGACCGCCTCCAACACACGCTGCACCGCGCCTACGAGCACGTGCCGCACTACCGGCGCGTCTTCGACACCGCCGGAATCCACCCCGACGACTGCCGCGGTCTCGACGACCTCCGCACCCTTCCGCTGACGACCAAGCAGGATCTGCGGGCCAACTACCCGTTCGGCATGCTCGCCGTACCGCGGGAGCAGCTGCGACGGTTGCACGCCTCCAGCGGGACGACCGGCCAGCCCACGGTCGTCGGCTATACCGCGGGCGACATCGACACCTGGTCCGAGGTGATGGCCCGGTCGATCCGCGCCGCGGGCGGCCGACCGGGTGACCTCGTGCATATCGCCTACGGCTACGGGCTTTTCACCGGCGGGCTCGGCGCGCACTACGGCGCGGAACGGCTGGGCTGCACGGTCGTCCCGGTGTCGGGCGGCATGACGGAGCGCCAGGTGCGGCTCATCCGCGACTTCCGGCCGGACGTCATCATGGTCACCCCGTCGTACATGCTGGCGATCCTCGACGAGATGGCGCGGCAGGGCATCGACCCAGCCGACAGCTCGCTCAAGGTCGGCATCTTCGGGGCGGAGCCGTGGACCGAGGACATGCGCCGGGAGATCGAGGCGCGCCTGGACATGCACGCCGTCGACATCTACGGGCTGTCGGAGGTCATGGGACCGGGTATCGCGACCGAGTGCGTCGAGACCAAGGACGGCCTGCACGTCTGGGAGGACCACTTCTACCCGGAGGTCATCGATCCGGTGACCGGCACCTCGTTGCCCGACGGCGAGTTGGGGGAGCTCGTGCTCACCTCGCTGACCAAGGAGGCGATGCCGATCATCCGCTACCGGACCCGCGACCTGACCCGGCTGCTGCCCGGTACCGCGCGCACCATGCGCCGGATAGAGAAGGTCACCGGGCGGACCGACGACATGATCATCCTTCGCGGGGTGAACCTCTTCCCGACCCAGATCGAGGAGTTGATCCTGCGTACGCCGGGGCTGGCGCCGCACTTCCAGCTGGTCCTAACCCGGCCGGCCCGGATGGACGAGATGACGGTGCGGGTGGAACGGCGTCCGGACGCCGCGGCGGACACCGACGCCGGGGCCCGGCTGGCCGGGCTGGTCAAGACCTCGATCGGGGTCTCCGCCCGGGTCGAGGTCGTCGAGCCGGAGGGGATCGAGCGGTCCCTCGGCAAGGCGCGGCGGATCGTCGACAATCGCCCCATCTGACCAGATTGCCGCGCGGGCGCCGGTTACGCTCGGACGACTCTTGCCGATCGGAGCCCGATCATGCCGCAGCGCGCCGCGACGTCCCGCGTCGTGGACACGGCGACCTCGATCCGCCGGTGGCTCCGTGCGCACGTGCCGAACCGGCTGGGTCGGTGGGGTGGCCGGATCGTCGTGGCCGCGGTCGGCGCCCTGCTCGGGCTGCTGCTCGGGGCCAACATCACCCACGACGTCGGCCCGTTCCAGGCCCGCCTGTCCCTCTCGCCGACCACCGAGGGGGCGGCGGTGGTCCAGGTGCCGCCGCTGGGCACGCTGACGCTGCACGCCTACGACGGCCCGATCGGGATCCGGATCAACCTCACCCAACTGCGCCAGGCCGAGGCGCAGCGGCTGCTGAGCGACCCGGCGCGGCTGGCCGGGATCGGCGACCAGGCCGCCGACGACGTCAAGGCCGCACTCGTGCGGCTGGTGATCGTCTCGGTCGTCGTCGCCATCCTTGGCGCCGCCGTACTCGGCCTGGTGGTGTTCCGCCGACGGCGGGAGGCGTTCATCGCCGGCGGTGTCGCGGTGGTCCTGCTGGCCTGCGTCGGCGGTACGGCAGCGGCGACCTGGGACCCGGAGAAGCTCACCGAACCGACGTACACCGGGCTGCTCGCGAACGCTCCGGCGGTGGTCGGCGACGCCCGCAACATCGTCAGCCGGTTCGACGTCTACCGCGAGGAACTGGCCGGGCTGATCACCAACGTGAGCCGGCTCTACACGGCCGTGTCCACCCTGCCCACCTTCGCGCCGGCGTCGTCGACGATCCGGGTGCTGCACGTCTCGGACCTGCACCTCAACCCGGCGGCGTTCAAGGTCATCGCCTCGGTGGCCAAGCAGTTCAAGGTCAACTTCATCGTCGACACCGGCGACCTGGTCGAATGGGGGAGTCCGCCGGAGGCGAGGTACGCCGGACAGATCGCCGGCCTGCACCTGCCCTACGTCTTCATCCGCGGCAACCACGACTCGGCGAGCACCGCGGCGGCGGTGGCCCAGCAGCCCAACGCGATCGTCCTAAACGGCACGAAACCGGTGACGGTCGACGGGCTCACGATCATCGGCACCCGCGACCCGCGATTCACGCCGGACAAGGTCACCCGCGACGACACGGCCTCGGCGGAGAAGGTGCAGTCCGCGGGGCGCCAGCTGGCCGCACTCGCCGAACGGATGCGGGCCCCGCCCGACATCACCATGGTGCACGACCCGCTCTCCGCGCTGCCGCTGAAGGACAAGGTGCCACTCGTGCTGGCCGGGCACCTGCACAAGCGGGTCGCCGAGCGCCTCGGCCGCACCCTGGTGCTCGTCGAGGGGTCGACCGGCGGAGCCGGGCTGCGCGGCCTGCAGGGTGAGAAGCCGACGCCGCTGGAGTGCTCGGTGCTCTACTTCGACGCCGCCACCCACAAGCTGCAGGCCCACGACGACATCACCCTGGGTGGGCTCGGCGAGACCGAGGCGACGATCCAGCGGCACCTGGTCGGAGGCGAGCCCCAGGCGACCCACTGAGCCCGCCCTGGAGCAGGGCCGACGCCCGCCGGTAGCGCTTTGCCGAGGGTCCGTGGCGTCCCGTATGCTGATCCGGCTCCCGGCGTAATGGACGTATGGGGCGTGCCCGCGGGATCCGGCCGGTGTGCAAGCATGGTGCCGGGTCTCCGGATCCACTGCCCTCATCGTCTAGAGGCCCAGGACGCCGCCCTTTCAAGGCGGTAGCACGGGTTCGAATCCCGTTGGGGGCACGTGGTCGAGCATGGCCCCGTAGCGCAGTTGGTTAGCGCGCCGCCCTGTCACGGCGGAGGTCGCGGGTTCGAGTCCCGTCGGGGTCGCTCAGTCCCACTTGGGATGAGGGGCAGGTAGCTCAGTCGGTACGAGCGTCCGCCTGAAAAGCGGAAGGTCGGCGGTTCGATCCCGCCCCTGCCCACCACACCTGACCAGCGGAAACGCG